>NZ_JBHWKQ010000001.1:0-555826 GCF_042730865.1 Streptomyces sp. NPDC059897
CCTGCTCGTCGAACAGAGCGAAAACGAAGCGGCACCGACCGGGTACTGGATGAGCAACCTGCCCGCCACCACCCCGCTCGCGGACCTGGTGCGGTTCGCGAAGATGCGCTGGCGCATCGAGCACGACTACCGCGAACTCAAACACGGCCTGGGCCTGGACCACTTCGAGGGCCGCACCTGGCGCGGCTGGCACCACCACGTCACCCTCGTCACCGCCGCCCAGGCCTTCCTCACCCTCCGGCGCCTGGCCCCAAAAGCCCCGAGCAGAGCCTGAGCCTCTACCAAGTCCTCGACACCCTGCAGGACATGCTCCGGTGCTGGACCGGCACCTGCACCACCTGCGGCCAACCACTCACCAGAACCAGAACCTAACGAAGCACTACTAGACCTTCGGGGTGTTCAGGGGCGGCGGCAGGTGGTCGTCGGGGACGATGTGCATCGCCGCCTCCTCGGCGCCCGCCGCGCCGCCGTCGATGCCCTCGTCCGCGGCGACCTCCTCCTTGGTCCTGTCCGGGTGGGCACCCTCGTCCGGACGTGTGAGGCGCCCGGCACGTTCCTCGCCGGCCTCCGGGTCGACGGGCTCGCCCTCGCCGCCCGGCAGGTCACCCACCCCGTCGCCCTCGGGGCGGTCCGGGTCGGGCACCTCCTGGCGCAGCCGCTCGTCGAGCGACTCGCCCTCGTGCTGCTCGGACGCCGTGACACCGGGCTTGGTGACACCCAACGGCTTCTCGGGCGGGGAGTAGCCCTCGTCGAGCGTCTCGTCGTAGTCGCGTTCGTCCAGCACGTCCTGGGGGTCGAACGGAGCCGCGTCCTCCTGCTCCTCGTTGCCGCCGGTTGGCTGGTAGGCGTCGTCGGCCATCTCGTTCTCACTCATCGTCGCCTCCGGTCGTCGGTGGGGTCGGGTCAGGGAAGCGGGGTGCCGCCGGTGGCGTTGAGGATCTCCGCCGTGATGAAACTGGCCTGGTCGGAGGCCAGATAGACATACGCAGGTGCCATCTCGGCGGGCTGCGCGGGGCGGCCGAGGGGCGCCTGCTTGCCGAACTCGGCGGTGTCCGGCAGCGTCGCCGGGATCAGCGGCGTCCACACCGGTCCAGGCGCCACCGCGTTCACCCGGATCCCGTCCTCGACCAGCATCTGCGCCAGGCCCTGGGTGAAAGTGACGATGCCGCCCTTGGTCATCGCGTAGTCGAGCAGATGCGGGCTCGGCTTGTACGCCTGCACCGATGTGGTGTTGATGATCGAGCCGCCGGGCGGCATGTGCGGCACGGCCGCGCGGCACAGCCAGAACATCGCGTAGAGGTTCGTGCGCACGACCCGGTCGAACTGCTCGGTGCTGATGGCGGTGATGCCGTCCGGCTGCGACATCTGGTACGCGGCGTTGTTCACGAGGATGTCGATGCGGTCGAACGCGTCGACGGCCCGCTCCACCACCTGCTCGCACTGTGCCTCGTCCTGCACGTCGCACGACATGGGGACCGCGGTGCGCCCGGCGTCCTCGACCAGCCGGACCGTCTCGCGGGCCTCGTCGGCCTCCTCCGGCATGTGCGTGAACAGGACGTCGGCGCCCTCGCGGGCGAAGGCGAGTGCCACCGCGCGGCCGATGCCGGAGTCACCGCCGGTGAGCACGGCCTTGCGGCCGGTCAGCCGGTCCGCGCCCTTGTAGGAGTCCTCGCCGTGGTCGGGCGGCGGGTCCATGGGCCCGGTCCAGCCCGGCGGCTCCTGATCCTGCGAGGGGAAGTCGGGCCGGGGATGCGCGGTGACGGGGTCCTGGGGGCGTGACGGGTCGGACATACCGGCCTCCTCTGCGCCGATGGCAGCTCTCGTGTTCCGTGGCGCGCGGTGCGCCGCGGAACACGAGTGCCCGCGTGGCCCGACCTCATACAAGGTGGGCGGGCACCTGGGCCGGATCACCCGTTCGGCTCAGAACCCGGGGTCGCAGCAGCCCTCGCGCCGCATGTGCCGGCCCACCTCCAGCCAGTCGTCACCGGTGGCACGCAGTGTCGTACTGGTCACCGGTTCGAAGGACTCGACGAGGTCGGCCTGCTGGAAGGGGACGCCGCCGCGCAGCACGGCCGTCGTACGGATCAGGTCGTCGAAGTCGGTGAACGGGTCGCCGTCGACGATCGTGAGGTCGGCGAGCTTGCCCTCCTCCAGGGTGCCGAGGTCCTTGTCCGCCCCGAAGACCCGCGCGGGCATCAGCGTCGCGGTGTGCAGGGCCTGGGCCGGGGAGAGTCCGCCGCGGTGCAGGGCGCGCAGCGCGAGGTGGAGGTGGAGGCCGACAGACACGAGCGGCTGGTCGGTGCCGAGCGCGATGTGTCCGCCTGCGGCGAGGATGCGCCGGTAGACCGCGAGCTCCCTGTCCAGAGTGGCGAGCTGGGCGGCGGTGGGCGGGGTCTTGGCCAGTTTCTCCACGGCGGCGGTGTCCCACGGAGGCATCAGCCGCGTCACGCGCGGGTCCTCCGCGATGGCCGGGTCGGCGCCGATCAGCGGCTGCGCGGTGAACGGGGTGGCGATGAGGTGGAAGTCGCCGGTCTTCGAGTAGATCTCCTGGACGTCCTCACCCGAGCGCCCGGTCGCGGTCGTCGCACGCCCGAACTCCAGGCGCTGCGTGGCTTGCAGATGGGTCGTCAGGTCCTGGCCGAGCTGGATTCCCGGTGTGCACAGGTGGCTGCCGCTGCGCACGCCGAGCCGCTCGTGCGCGAAGGAGGCGGCCTCCTTCATCACCCAACCCGGCGCCCGTACATAGGTTTTGACGAAGTCCCAGTCGAGTGCGGCGGCGCGGTCGAGCGAGCGGCGCAGACCGGCGCGGGTGCGGTGGGCGCGGCCCATGCTGTAGGCGACGCGCGGCCCGTCGAGCAGTTCCCCGGTGGCGAGGAGCCGCGGCCCGGCGAGCGCGCCCGCGTACACCGCTTCCCTGATGCGGGCCTGCTCGTAGGCGAAGCCGCCGAGGGAGACCGCGGTGGTGATGCCGTACGCGAGTTGGAGCGCGGTCTGGCGGCCGCCGTAGGTCGACTGCCACGGGTGGGTGTGGGCGTCGAAGAGGCCCGGGAGCACGGTCTTGTCGGAGGCGTCGATGCGCTTGGCGGATGCCCGGCCGCCCGTGCGGTGCGGGGTGACAGCGGTGATGCGGCCGCCCTCGACGGTGAGGTCGACGTCGTCGCGGACCTCGGAGCCCGTGCCGTCCCAGAAGCGGCCGGCGTGCACGACGGTGTCGGCGGGGCGGGGGCGGCGGTGGTCCAGCGGGATCTTGACCGTACGGGCGGTGCCCTTCGCGACGTCGAGGAGGCGGAGCCGGCCCGCGCTCAGGTAGAGAAGGCTGCGGCTGTCGGCGGACCAGCTCGGGTGGTCGGCGGCCTCGTCGGTGACCTGGCGGGGGTCGCCGTCCGGGGTGCCGTCGGGGCGGACGGGCAGCAGCCACAGCGCGGACTCGACGACCACGGCCATGGTGTGTCCGTCGGGCGACCAGGCGGGTCCGGAGTCGTAGCGGTCGGCGATCGAGACGTGCGGGGCGACGGCGTGCACGACCGCCTTGCCGGTCTTGGTGTCGACGACGCGGATGAGGTTGTAGCCCTCGCGGAAGCGCTGGTTGAGGCGGCCTCGGTCGCACAGGGCCACGTATCTGCCGTCGGGCGACCAGCAGGGTCTGCCGGGCAGTCCGCCGCTGCCCATCGGGGCGGCGAGGACACGTTCGGTGCCCGCCGTCAGCTCGCGCAGGACGAGGTTGCCGGACATGTCGATGCACGCCAGGCGCTCCCCGTCGGGCGAGAGCGCGGGGAACACCCGGCCTCCCTCGGCGAGCACGGTCTCCTTGCCGCTGTCCAGGTCGTGGCGGCGTACGGAGAACAGGCCCGTCCGGTCGTCGGCGTAGACGAGCGCTTTGCCGTCGGGGGTCCAGGTCGGGGCGAGTACGTAGCGGGTCTGCGGGGCCTGCACGACCTTGCGCGGGGCGCGGCCGCCCGAAGTTCCGCCGATCCACAGGGAGTTGAGGGCGGCGAAGGCGACCTGCTCGCCGTCGGGCGACAGGGCGGGCAGGTGCGGGGAGCGGACGGGCCGGACTCCCCCGCCCCCGAAGTCGTAGCGCTTGACGCGGTAGCGGGGCCGGTCGACCGGGAGTTTCGCGGTGAACGCGATGCGTTCGCCCTCGCTCGGGGCTGTGGGGCGTACGAGCCGGAACCGGCCGTCGACGGTGAGCAGCAGGGTGTCGGGGCCTGTCCAGCGGGGCGGCACGGGGGCGACATCGCCGGGCACGTCCACCGGCTTCCCGTCGACGACGAGGGTGCAGGTGGCGGAGGGCGCGGCGGTGGTCCGCAGGTAGGCGAGCGGGCCCTTCGCGCCCGGGGCGACGGCGGGCGTCATGACCTGGGCGCCGGAGTCGTCGGTGTGTTCGGCGGCGACGGCTCCGGTGCCGTCGGCGGCGACCGAGGCGACGGTGGACGCCTGGAGGGTTCCGGCGTCGGTGACCACTCCCCGTACGAAGAGCACGCGGGTGCCGTCGGCGGACCAGGTGGGGTCGAAGTCCTCCCAGGCGCCACCCTGCCCCGGACCGTCCTGGCCGGGAGCGCCGGTGAGGCGGGTGAGGGTTCCGTCGCGTACGTCGAGGGTCCAGATGCGGTACGGGGCGGCGTGCTCGGGGTCGCCGCCGCGCTCGGAGGCGAAGGCGATGCGGTGGCCGTCCGGGGACCAGGCGGGGCCGCGGTCGTCCCACGGGCCTTCGGTGAGCTGCTTCGGCGCCCCGGCCCCGTCGGCGTCGAGGAGCCACAGATGGAAGCCGCCCCCTTGGTAGGCGCAGACGACGATCCGCTTGCCGTCCGGGGCGAACTGGGGGCGGGTGGGCTCGAGTTCGGGGGTGGTGAGCGGTCTCGCGGTGCCGCCCTTGCGCGGGATCGACCAGAGGATGTTCTGGATCTCGGCGACGAGGCGGTCACCGGAGGGGGCGAGGGTGGCGGCGCCGTTGGTGGCGGCGGTGAAGGAGAGGGAGGCGGGGGCGTTTCCGGCGGCGGCCGCTGTCGCTGGTTCGAGGAAAGTTCCGGCGCCTGCCGCGAGGGCGCCTGCCGTGGCGGTGGTGGTCTGGAGGAAGCGGCGGCGGGTGACGGAAGCGGCGCTGAGGCTGGTGTTGGGGGTGGCGCTGAGGGCGGTGTCGGGGGTGGTGTCCATGAGACTCCCATTGCACGGAGGGCGGGTGGACCCACGGGGCCGAGGGGGCCAGTGGGTCTTGCGGGACCGAACTGTGCGCGAGTCGAACAGGGGACGCACAGCAACATACGTGGCACCCGCAGTGAGTCAACATGGCCGACGGCGCGAACCGGCCGACGGACACCCGTAAGCGGCCCGCCGGGGTGAGGACGGCGGGCCGCTTACGGGTGGAGCTGCTGGGTGGTTACTGCTCGACCGGCCCGGTGGGCCCGGTGAGCGGGAGCACCGTCTGACACTTCACCGGGCGGGGATGTTCGGGGTCGAGCGCGTTGAGCACATGAGTGAGGGTGACAGGGTCGTACGGGGCCTCGAGGTGGTCCGTGTAGTCCTTGGCGCACGTGTCCTGGAGCCGGATGTTGCGCACGCTCGCGCCGGGGCCCGCCTTGAGGAAGGCGTTGGTGTAGGGCGTGACCACCTCGTCGTACTTGGTGGCGATGACGGTGTAGTCGACGCCCGGCACGGTGTCACCGCCGGAGTCGAGGGCCTTGTTGAAGTCCGAGCCGATCTCCTGCTCGACGAGAGCGGGGGCGGTCTTGTCCAGGAACCCGTTCACCGGCTTCAACAGGTGCAATTGGCGGCCGAGTTCGGTGATTCCGGACAGGGTGGTGCCATGGTTGGAGGGGGTGATGCCGACGAGCTTGCCGACCTTGCCCGCGGCGCTCGGGTCGTCCTTGAGATAGGTCCGCGGCAGCGGTCCGCCGCCCTGCGAGTGGCCCACGAGGTCGACCTCGGCCGTGCCCGTCGCACCCCGCACCTTGTCCACGAAGACACCGAGCTGCGCCGCGCTGTCCTTCATGTGGGCGGTGCCCTGGATCGGCGAGGTCTCCTTGTCGGCGCCGTAGTTGAAGGCGAAGACGCAGTAGCCGTTGCTGGCGAGGAGCGGCGCCGCGCCACGCCAGTTGTCGTTCATGTTCTCGAGCGTGCCGTGGACGAGGACGACGGGCCTCGGGTGCTCGGCGCTCGGCTTGCAGCCCCAGTCGTTCGCGCCGGGCGGCGCCTCACCGGCCTTGAAGAATCCGGCGAGGAATCCCTTGGTGAAGTTGTACTCGACCGGCCTCTGCTCCTCGGTCGCGGTCGCGTGCGGGGAGCCGAGCGAGACAAGTCCCGCCACTCCGAGGGCACCCGCGGCTGCCGCGCCGATAATCCTGCGTCTCATTTTCCAGTACCGTCCCTTGTTCTGGAATGCCGCGTACTGAGCGGCGTCGGACGGCGTGAAGCTAGGAGAAGTCCGAGGCGCCCGGCAATGGTGTGGGCTCGGCGCCGCGCCGGGCGCGCAGAACGGTGCCAGGATTCCTCGCGCGGGCAGGGCGAAAGTGTCACGAAGGTGAGCGCTTCACCGCCCGCATGGCCCCGGCGGTCCGCAATAGCGCTGGTGAACGACCGACTAGCACTGGTAGTTGACTTCGTGTCAACATCTTGACCGGCGAGTAACCTCGGCCCATACTCGGCGAACGGACGGACCTGGGAGCGAAGGGATGAACGGTTCCGGCACGATCGGCACGCCAAGTTCCAAAGGCGCGTGGGCGGCGTTTCCGCAGCGGCTGCCGGACGAGCTGCGCAGAGAGAACCCGGCCCTCGCGGCCGAGATCATCCATGAAATCCGGCGACAGATCCCTGAATTCTCCCGGCCGTTGTCCGGGCAGTTCGGAATGTCGATCCAAAGCGGGGTGGAATCCACTCTCGCGGAATTCGCCGACCGGGTCGGGAATGGCGGCGGGGAACTCGACGCGCGGCGCCTTCCGATCTACCGGGCGCTCGGCCGCGGCGAGTTGGCGGAGGGGCGCAGCCTGGATGCGCTGCAGGCCGCGTACCGGCTCGGCGGCCGGGTCGCCTGGCGGCGCTACGTGCGGGTGGCTCGGCGCCTGTCCCTGAGCACGGACGCGCTGGCCCGGCTCGCGGAGGCCGCGTTCACGCACATCGAGGAGATCGCGGCGGCGTCCGTCACCGCGTACGCGCGCGCCCAGGCCGACGCCGCGGGCACCCTCGGCCGACGCCGCCACCGCCTCCTCGCCCTCCTGATCGCTCCCGCCCCTCTCGGGTCCGTGGCACTGGAACGGGCGGCGCAGGACGCGGAGTGGGAGTTGCCGGAGCTGGTGGCCGCGGTGGCGTTGGGGCCTCGGGGGGCGGAGGATCCTGGGGGTGCGGCAGGCGGCGGGGGCGGGCGGGCTGGAGGCGCGGTAACGGGATCTGGGACGGCTGGCCCCGAGGCCTCCCCCACGGCGCGAGCGCCGGAGCGTGGCGGGGAAGGCGCTCCCCCGGCCCGGAAGCCACTGCCCGAAGCCGTACTCGCCGATCTCGACGGACCCGCCCCCTGCCTCCTCGTCCCCGACCCCGACACACGCCTTGCCGACCCCCGCCTGCGTCGGCTCCTGCACGAGCGGTCGGGCGTCATCGGCCCGGTCGTACCCCTCGCGCAGGCCGCCGATTCGCTGCGGTGGGCGCGAACCCTGCGCGAGAACGGGGGCGCCGGCACCGGCGCCGGCACGGAAGCAGGACGGCCGGAATCGGGGCAGCTGGAGGCAGGGCCACTGGAAGCAGGGCGACACCTCACGGACCTGCTGCTGCTCGCCGACCCCGCACTCGTCCGCCTGATGGCCACGCGCCGCCTCGCACCCCTCGCGGAACTCACCCCGAAACAGCGCAGCCGCCTGGCCCACACCCTCCTCGCCCACCTGCAGAGCCCGCACGGCAGCGCACCCGAGCTGGCCGCGCGCCTGGCCATCCACCCCCAGACGGCCCGCCAGCGCCTGCACCACCTGCAACGCCTCTTCGGTCCGGCACTGACCGACCCCGACGCCCGCTTCGAACTGGAGGCGGCTCTGCGCGCGGAGCTCCCGGGCACCACCCGGGAATACCCCACCCCTTGCCCCCGTTGAAGGCGTCGAGCAAGGAGGCAACAGTGGAGCAGCAGTACTACACGCACGGGACGGCCGCGGAGCGCTGGGACCGTGCCCAGATGTTCTTCGAGGCGAAGGAGTACGCGAACGCCGCCCGGATCCTCGACGGCCTCGTCGAGGAGGTTCCCGAGCAGGTCGGCCCCCGCCTCCTCCTGGCCCGTTCGTACTACCACTCGGCCCAACTGCGGCGCGCCGAGACCGAGTTGCGCACCATCGTGGAGCACGACCCGGTGGAGCACTACGCCCGCCTGATGCTCGGCCGCACGCTGGAGCGCCAGGGCCGGCACGACGAGGCGGCGCCGCATCTGCGGATGGCGTCGGCGCTCGCGGGCGACTTCGAGTAGCCGGACCGGGCACCGAACAACGGACGAGCGGGTCCCGCCTTCTGGGCGGGACCCGCTTGTGCGTTGCGCCTCGAAGGTCGGGCGTCAGCCCTGGCCACCGACGAATTCCGTGATCGCGGCGGCGACGGCCTCGGGCTGCTCGTCAGGGATGAAGTGTCCGGCGTCGGGCACGACGATCCCGGTGGTGTTCGCGGCCCACGGACCGATGGAGGCGGCCATGTCCGGAACGGAGCCGTGGCTGCTGGAGACGCCGAGGACGGGCACGGTCAGACGTCGCCGCTCCAGCGCCTCGCGGTTCTTGCGCGCCGACTCAGCGGCGTCCCGGTAGTACGCGAGGGAGGCACGCAGACCGCCGTCGGCGGCGACAGCCGCCGCGTAGTGGTCGATCTCGGCATCGTCGAACGTGTCGGGCGACAGCGCCTTCGCCTTCAGGAACCAGCCGACGTACTCGCGCTCCCGCCCCGCGAGCAGCGTCTCGGGCAGGTCGGGCACGACATGGAACGCGAAGTGCCAGGTCTTCCACGCACGGTCCGGGTCGGTGGGGATCGCCTCCGGGAGCGTGATGCCGGGAATTCCGGCGTCGAGCAGGGCGACCCCACGCAGGTCGTTCTCGAAGGTGAGGGCGAGGGAGAAGGCGACCCAGGCACCGACGTCATGGGCGACCAGGGAGTACGTCGACACCCCGAGGGCCTGCACGGCGGCGTGGACGTGCGCGGCGACCGCGTGCGTGTCGTAGCCGCGCTCCGGACGTTCGGAGTGCCCCTGCCCCGGCAGGTCGATCGCGATGACATGAAACCGGTCGGCGAGGCTGGGCATCACCTTCCGCCACGCCCACCAGGTCTGCGGAAATCCGGCGAGCAGGACAACGGCCGGACCGTCCGGCCGCCCGCCCTCGACGGCGTGAAGACGGATGCCGTCCGCGTCGACCCAGCGGTGGGTGAATCCGTCCAGATGCTTCAGGGGCAGGCCGGTCACGGGGACCTCCGTCGGTGCGAGTGGTGTGTTGCGGGGGGGGGCAGCCCACGCCGGAAAGCTAACACATCTTGAACTGATCAGTTCAAGATAAGATGACGCACAGCACAGCACAGCCCGAACACCGACGAGGACGTGAGGAAGTACCGCGTGGCAGGCAAGAAGCAGTTCGACATGGACGCGGCGCTCGATGCCGCGATGATCCAGTTCTGGCGCTCCGGCTACGCCGACACCTCACTGGACGACCTGTCCCGGGCGACCGGCCTGAACCGCAGCTCCATCTACTCCTCCCTCGGCGACAAGGACACGCTGTTCCTGCGCTGCCTGGACCGCTACGCCGCGCGCTACGGCGAGAAGTACGACGCCGCCCTGTCGTGCGCGGCCTCGGACCCCGTCGCGGCGGTTCGCGCCTTCTTCGACGTCACGCTGGAGCGCATCGCCGATCCCGGCGTGCCCGACGGCTGCCTCGTCGCCCAGTCGACGATGGCGATCCCCGTACTGAGCCCGAACATCGCCACACACGCCACGAAGTCGCTCGGCCTCCAGCGCCGGCGCCTGCACACCGCACTGAAGGCGGGCCGACTGTCCGACCAGCACACCGATTCCTTCGCCGTGCACGTGGCGGCCGTGAACCAGTCACTCGCCGTCATGAGCAGGGCCGGTACGAGCCCGGCCGGCCTCCGGGCCATCGTGGACGTGACACTTGACGCCCTGTCACAGGCGGCGGGCACGCGGAATTCACTGTGAGCACTGAACCGAAACCGAAGTGAGCCCATCCTCCAGGGCACACACGCGCGAGCGATCGACACGAGCGATCGGCATCTGACGCCCGAGAAGCCGATCTCTTCATATACAGTGACAGACTCGCATCAACCACCCCAAATGGGCCGTACAGCCCGCCACTTGGAGAGGGACACCCTTGCTTCGACGTTTCGCCACACTCGCCGCGTCCGCAGCCATCGCGGGCGGCGTCCTGTTCTCGGCCGTCCCCGCGCAGGCCGCCCCCATCGCCGACCAGACCGGTGTGTCGGTCCGTGGCCCGATCACCTGCAACATCCCCAAGATGCGCAAGCAGGTCGACAACTTGAAGTCCAAGGCCGCCAAGTTGGACGCGCTCGGCTACCACAAGTCGGCCGCGAAGGAGCGCGCGAAGGCGCGGGCGATCCAGGCACGCATCAAGCAGTGCCAGGACGCGGACGACAACAACCCGGGCCCCATCGGCGGCTGAGAGCAGGCCATCCGCGGGGCACGCCCCCAACGTACCCACGCCCGGACAGCCGCTCCGCCAGAGGTGCCGGTCGGACCACCACCAGGCCTCCAGCTACTGACTTTCCGGGCGTGTTGTCGCCGGAGTGAGGCCGGTTGCGGCGAGACATCCGTCGATGAGGTCGCTTCGGTACTGGATCTGACGCAGGCACTGTCGAAGGGCTCGTTGCAGGTGCTTGGGGTCGGTGAAGGCGGTGTTGGCCTGACGGCCGCGCCGCAGTGTGGACCAGATGCCTTCGACGGGGTTGAGATCGGGTGCGTAGGACGGCAGTTGGAAGATGGTGATCCAGTCGTGCTCAGCGGCGAAGTCGCGAAGACCCGCTGCGCGATGGGTGTTGAGGTTGTCCCACACAAGGACGAGTGGGGCGCCGAGCTGTTGGTGGGCGGCGCTGATCAGATCGCGATAGTCGGTCCAGGCGAAGCTGCGGCGTCCGGACTTCGTCATGCCGCGGCAGGGTTCGTGGAGGATGTACCGGTAGATCAGGCGGGAACGTTCGCCGGGGCGGTAGCAGCACAGTGCTGCCACTGATACCCGGCCCCGGGATCGTCCCCTGACCCGAATGACCGGGGTGTGCCCGCGCTTGGACCAGGTGCGGGAGGTGGGCGGCGTCATCGAGAAGCCGGCCTCGTCCTCGAAGACGATCCAGCCGTTGAGCGCCGCCGCGATGCTTCCACCTGGGGCCACGTGTCCTCCACCCAGCCGGTCACCGCGTTCTCGTCCCGCTCCATCGCCCGCCGGGCCGGGACCTGGTGGCTGAACCCGTGTCGGTGCAGCATCTCCGCGATGGCCGACAGCGAGAGCGACTTGTGGAACCGGCGCCCGATCAGTGTCTTGATCCTGGCCAGCGTCCAGGTCTGGTCCCGCCAGCCGTGCGCGACCGGCCCTCTGGCCAACTCCTGCTCCAGGACCGCGAACAGGGCCTCGCTCAGCTTCGGCCGGGCAGCCGACCCCTTGGAGGTCAGAGCCTGTCGGTCGCCGTCCTGCCAGGCAGTGCGCCATCGCTGCACCGAGCGCACGCTGACCCGCAACTGCTTGGCCACCACCGTGTTGTCCTGCCCGGCGGCAAACATCTCGGCGGCCTCCATACGGATGCGCTCCCGAAACGCCCGCCGCTCGGCTGTCAGCCCACCGCCTTGCGGATACCTCATGGTTCGGACATACCGCGACGGCCGTCACCTGCCAACCCTCCACGACATCACGCCCGGAACGTCAGTAACTGGCCGCGCCCCGGGGCAGGCCCTGCTCGGCACCGAAGGCCGCGGCATGATGAGCGACCCACTGCGCGTACGTGCGCGCGGGGCGCCCGGTGACCTTCTCGACGGTCGGCAGGGCCTGAACCGGCTTCGTCCGCGACGCCGCAAGCTGGTCCAGAAGGAAGTCGGCGGCCGGGGCCGGCAGGCGGTGCAGCAGCTCCCGGCGCACGTCGCCGCGAGGCACTTCCTCGAAGCGGGTGTCGACGCCGAGCGTCTCACCGATGATGCGGACCCGGTCGACCTGACTCAGTGTCTGGGGCCCGGTGAGTTCGTACGTCTTTCCGGCGCTCGGGGTGAGGGCGTGTGCCGCGACCGCGGCGATGTCGCGCTCGTCGACCGGGGCCATGCCGCCGTCGCCGTACACACCGCGCACGGCGGCACCTCGCCGGATCTGCCGGGCCCAGCCGAGGTCGTTGGCCATGAAAAGGCTGGGGCGGACGAAGGCCCAGGACATCGCGGAGCCGGCGACGGCCCGTTCACAGGCCAAATGCTGCTCGCCGATCCAGCCGGGCTCGGAAAAGGTCACCGAGTCCGAGGAGAGCAGGACGATGTGCCGCACACCCGCCTGCTCGGCGGCGGCGAGGAAACCGTCAAGGGCTCCGGGCCCGTGAACGGGGAACAGAAAGACCCGGTCCACGCCTTGGAGGGCGGCCGGCAGGGTGGCGGGGCGGGTCAGATCCCCTTCGACGACATCGACGCCGTCCGACAGTCCGGCGGTGGCGGGCTCGCGCGTGAGGGCCCGCACTTCCTCGCCCGCGTCGGCGAGTTCGCGCACGAGGTTGCGCCCGACGTTTCCGGTGGCGCCAGTGACCAGGATCATGCCGCGTGTCTCCTCGTGTGGTGTCGCGTGATGTTGCACCGCATACCGAATGTTGGCCCCACCAACACTATGCCAGAGTGTTGGTGGCACCAACACTGTTACGGTTGGGGTCATGGAGCAGATGCCCGAACGCATGGCCGGAAAGCCGAGTTGGCTGATCACGCAGCTGGCCGTGCACACCCGCCGACTGGTGTTCGACGCCTTCGCGGACACGGGTGCGCGGGGGCATCACTACCGCGTCCTGGCCGTGCTGGACGAGTTCGGGGCGGTCAGCCAGGCCGAGCTGGGCCGACGCGCCCGGATGGACCGCAGCGACGTCGTGGCCGTCGTGGACGACCTGGTCGGACAGGGCTTCGCCGTCCGGGAGCCCGACCCGGACCACGGGCGGCGCAACCGGATCAGCATGACCAGGGGCGGCGTACGGGAGCTGCGGAGGATGGACGGCGTCGTGGACCAGGTGCAGGACGACCTGCTCCGAAGCCTGTCCGCCGAGGAACGCCGCACGTTGACCAGCCTGCTCGGCCGGGTCCTGGACGAGCACGACGGGGCATGACCGCCCCCACCGCCGCTACCTGCTACCTTCCGGGCCGTGATCGACAACGTATACGTGGGCAATGCCGGCAAGGACGCGGCGCTGGACCGCGGCTGGCTGCTGGGACACTTCAAGGACGCCTCCGACCCTCGGCACAGCGAGGACGTAGAGATCAAGTGGGGCGTCCACCCTCCGGGCGACGAGCGGGCCCAATGGGTGACCGGCGAGGAACGCACCGCCCTGCTGGTCCTCATCAGCGGCCGCTTCCGGGTGGAACTTCCCGGCCGCAGCGTCCTCCTGGCCGAGCAGGGCGACTACGTCGTGTGGGGCCATGGCGTCGACCACTCCTGGTTCGCGGAGGAGGAGTCCGTGGTCCTGACGGTCCGCTGGCCCTCGGTGCCCGGCTACAAGGTGCCGGCCGAGCACGATTCCGCCGCGGACCACAGCGTTTCACCGGGACCCTCAGCCGACGCTGCGGACCTGTAGTCGGCCGGGGCTGCGCCGCCGAAATCCGATCGTCACGGCGGCCCGAGCCCCCTACCGTTCCCTCATGCAGATCGTCGTGACGCTGGACTGTGTCGACACCGAGGCGCAGGCGGCATTCTGGCTCGCCGCGCTCGCCCCGCTGAACTACCGGCGCGGCTTCGAAGGACCGCCGTACCTGAGCCTGGTCGCTCCCGCCCCCGCGCCCACCCTGCTCCTGCAGCAGGTCCCGGAACCGAAGCGTGCCAAGAACCGCATGCACCTCGACCTTGATTTCGGCACCGCTGACCTGAGCACGGAGGCCGACCGCCTCCAAGCACTCGGCGCCCGACGGGTCTCTCGGGAACAGCGCGAACACGACTTTCGCTGGATCGTCGTCGCCGACCCGGAGGGCAACGAGTTCTGCGTCTTCGCGCCCCCGGCCAAGGCCGACTCGACGGAGTAGCGGCGGCGCCGCCACCAGGGACTCGGCCACATCGCACGTATCACGGGACGGTGCACGCGCCCGGCCCCTCCGACGGTGCCCGGCCGCATCCCCCTGATCAGCACCTCCGCTAGCCTTGCTGCACGATGAACCGCACAGATCAGCCCGCGACGGCCGCCCCTCTCCTGACCACGCCCTGGGGAGACCTCGGCCTCACCCGTTTCCCGGAGAATCCCCGCGACCAGTTGCGCGCGTGGGACGCCGCGGACACGTACCTGCTGCGGCACCTCGCCGACGCGGGCACCGACCTGACCGGTGACGTGACGGTCGTGGGTGACCGCTGGGGGACGCTGGCCGCTGCGCTCAGCGGGGTCCCGGGCTGCACCCCGACCCTGATCTCGGACTCGTATCTCGGACAGCAGGCGACGTACGCGAACCTGACGCGGAACGAGCGCACCGGCGCGCGTCTCCTCACCACGCAGGACGCCCCGCCCGCGCGCATCGACGTGCTGCTCGTCCGCGTGCCGAAGAGCCTCGCGCTCCTCGAGGACCAGCTGCACCGGCTGCGTCCGGCCGTGCACGAGAACACGGTGGTGGTCGGCACCGGCATGGTGAAGGAGATCCACACCTCGACGCTGAACCTGTTCGAGCGGATCATCGGCCCGACGCGTACGTCGCTGGCGGAGAAGAAGGCTCGTCTGATCTTCAGTGGGACGAGCCCGACGACCGCTTCCGATCCCGCCCACGCCTCCGCCTCCGCCCCCGCCTCGAATCCTTGGCCGTACACCTATCGGCTGCCCTCCGACATCGGACCGTTGTCCGGCCGGCCGGTCGTCAATCACGCGGGCGTGTTCTGCGCCGAGCACCTCGACATCGGCACCCGTTTCCTGCTCCAGCACCTCCCGCGGGGTACGGACGCCCGCACGATCGTGGACCTGGGCTGCGGCAACGGCGTCGTCGGCACGAGCGCCGCACTCGCCCACCCCGACGCGGACGTCCTGTTCACGGACGAGTCGCACCAGGCGGTGGCGTCGGCGCGGGCCACGTACGAAGAGAACGTCGGCGACCGCCCCGGCAAGGCCGAGTTCCGCGTCGCCGACGGCCTCGCCGACACGCCTCCCGGCTCCGTCGACCTGGTCCTCAACAATCCCCCGTTCCACAGCCACCAGGCCACGACGGACGCGACGGCGCACCGCATGTTCAGCCAGGCCCGCGCGGCGCTCCGCCCCGGCGGCGAACTGTGGGTGGTCGGCAACCGCCACCTCGGCTACCACGTGAAGCTGCGCCGCCTGTTCGGCAACAGCCAACTGGTCGCCAGCAACGCGAAGTTCGTGATCCTGAAGGCGGTCAAGCGGGAGCCGCGCGGTGGGCGCGCCTGAGGGGTTTCAGTAGGGGTTTCAGACGTGTGAGGCGTGGGAGACGTGTGGTGCGTGCCGGGACATGTTCATGGGTGCGGACGTTCACGCCCGCCCCGGCAGCGCCGCAGGCCGCTCTATCGCGATCATGACCGCGTCGTCGTCCAACTCACCGCCGACATGGCGCAGCAGGTCCCGCCGGAAGCGGTCGAGGAAGGCGTCGGTGTCGTACCCGGTCCAGCCGGTGATGCGTTCCGTGAGCGGGTAGAAGGCGCCCGCGGCGTCGCGGGCCTCGGTGACACCGTCCGTGTACAGCAGCAGGAGATCCCCCGGCTCGAAGTCGAAGCTCTCGACGTGGTGGCTCGGATCCGTGAGCTCGCTCAGGCCCAGTGGAGGGGCGGGGTGCTTCGCGTCCACCGTCGTCGGCCGGCCGTCGCGGAGGAGCAGCGGCGGCGGGTGCCCGCAGGACACCATGTGGACGGGGCCGTCCCCGTCCGGGATGTCGAGGACGGTGGCGGTGATGAACGTTTCCGCGTAACGGCCCGCCTCCCCCGGTTCCATCAGGCCCCAGCACACGCTCCGCTCGAGGTAGGCCACCAGTTCGCCCAGGTCGGCCTGGCGGTGGGCCGCGCCGCGGAACGCTCCGAGCAGCAGCGCGGCGTCGCCGACCGCGGTCATGCCCTTGCCGCGCACGTCGCCGACGATCAGCCGGGTCCCGGAGGTGGT
The DNA here is from genome assembly GCF_042730865.1 of Streptomyces sp. NPDC059897. Taxonomy (NCBI): domain Bacteria; kingdom Bacillati; phylum Actinomycetota; class Actinomycetes; order Kitasatosporales; family Streptomycetaceae; genus Streptomyces; species Streptomyces sp. NPDC059897. Next base: position 16,267 of record NZ_JBHWKQ010000001.1, read on the forward strand.
GCGCACCGCCGCGTACAGGTCCCCGCCGATCCGGGCCTCGGCCTCCGCGGCGAGGTAGAAGGAGGCGGCATGCAGGGGACCGAGCCGCTTCGGCAGCGGCGGCAGGACGACCCGCTGGGCCGTTTCGGACACGTACCGCACCTGTGACAGCTCTTCGGCGCGCCGCTCGCGCAGTACGCAGAAGACGACAAGGCTGATTCCGACCACCAGGAGCGCGACGATCTGTGCCTCGTGGTTGGCCGAGAGCAGATCGTCCGGGTCGCGCAGCACGCCTATGGTCGTCTGCGCGATCACCGCCAGGGCGGCGACCAGCCCCACCGTCCGGGGCCCGCCGAACAATGGTGTGATCGCCGGGGCCGCGACGAGCAGGGGACCCAGGTGGACATGTGGCGGCGCGAGCACATCGACGACGGACACGACGACGATCCACGCGACGGGGACGGCGACCAGCGCCCGCCGCGCTCGCACAGGCGGGCCGAGTACGTCGTGACCTTGCGACATGCCTCCATTGTCTACACCGCCCCTGCCACACGCGCAGCGGCAGCCCCAGGCGTTCGCCCGCCCTCCGGCGTGCGGCCCGAGTCCGACGACGCAGCGACTACCGGGCGCGCCGGTCGTACCTCGCCTTGGCGACCCGCCGCGTGCCGAACACGGTCCACCGGGTCCTCGGGCCTCGCGTCGGCCCCCGGCCCCTCGGACCCCGCGTCGGACACCGTCTCCCGCACCCCCCGCCGGACGATGGCGGCGAACTCCCGGTCGATGTCCGCGTCGGAGAAATCTCCCCCGCGTTCCTCACTCACCGTGACCCCCCGGTCCCCTGAGCAACGCCCGATGTCGGCGGATTTTCCCGTGGTCGGGAGGCTGCCGTGGTGGCGCCGCAGAACTTGCACAGAGTAGGCGCAACTCCTGGAGTGCCAGATACCTCAGGTGGGGAATTGTCGCCCCTGCTACGCCGATGGCAATACCCGTGGTCCGCACTGTGCGGCAGGCGAAGTGGAGGAACCGCCCCGATTTCGTGCGCGCGTCCACATGAAGGTCGGCTCGGTTTCATCAACTGCCCGGGTGGGACCGGGCCTTGGCTGGCTGCCCGGCGCGCTGTGTGGTGTGATCGCCCGCGCCACTCCCCTATCAACCCCCCGTATGAAGGACTTCCCCATGAACTCCGCTCACCAGATCCAGGCCCTTGAGATCTCCGACGCCGACCTGGACAGCGTCTCCGGCGGCCTGAGCCCTGAGGGCAGCGTCACCGTCGACGGCAAGACCTTCGGCACCGCCGACCTGATGGCCCTGGCGCAGGGCACCGCCCTCGGCGCCGCCGCCCAGGCGCAGAACGCCCTCGCCCAGCCGCACCAGATCAGCATCAACGGCTCCCTCTGACCGCCGCACCGAGCCCCCTGCCGACCAGGTAGGGGGCTCGGTCGTTTCTCCCCGCCCACGGCGGTCGGGCGGTGCCGCGGTCCCCGCCCTTGTGGGAACGATTCCCTCCGGGCCACGATGCCCGCATGAAGGGTGATCTTTTCGCGAGCGAGTACCTGGTGCAGCCCGCCACCGCGCCGGGCATGACCGTGCAGAACGCCAAGTCGATCCGGTATGTGATCAACGGCGAGATGATGGCTCGGCAGGGGGCGATGGTCGCCTACCGGGGGGATCTGCAGTTCGAGCGGAAGGGGCAGGGCGTCGGCGGCATGCTGAAGCGGGCCGTCACCGGGGAGGGGCTTCCCGTGATGAAGGTGCGTGGCCAGGGTGAGGCCTGGTTCGCGCAGGAGGCGCAGAACGTGTTCGTCGTGGATCTCGACCCCGGCGACGTGTTCACCGTCAACGGCCGCAACGTGTTGTGCTTCGACGCCTCACTGTCGTACGAGATCAAGACGGTGAAGGGCGCCGGGATGAGCGGCGGCGGGCTGTTCAACAGCGTGTTCACCGGTCAGGGGCGGCTCGGGCTGGTCTGCGAGGGCAACCCTCTCGTGTTCACCGTCTCGCCTCAGCAGCCGGTGTACGTGGACACGGACGCGGTCGTCGGCTGGAGCGCCAACCTCCGTACCTCGCTGCACCGTTCGCAGTCGCTGGGCTCGATGATCCGCGGCGGGTCCGGGGAAGCGGTGCAACTCATGCTGGAGGGCGAGGGGTTCGTGGTGGTACGGCCCAGCGAGGCAACCCCGCAGAAGCCGCAGCAGCACTGAAGAAGCAGCGAGGAGAGTCGGTCACACGGTCAGGACCCGGCGCCCGCGCGTGTGACCGGCGCGGCTGTCGACGTGTGCCGCCGGGGCCTCGGCCAGCGTGTACGACTTCTCGACCGGGATGCGCAGCTTCCCCCGCTCGATGAGGGCCACGGCCTCGGCAAGGGCTTCCGGCACGCTCCCGGCCGCGCCGGAGAACCGGACCCCGAACTCGGGCGCACCGAGGTCCGCGATGGAGAGCACCTTCTGCGGTTCGCCGGCCAGTTCGACGAGTTCGCGGATCACGCCCGAGCCGGCCAGGTCGAGCGCCGCGTCGACCCGGCCGAACGCCCGTACCCGCTCGACCCAGCCCTCTCCGTACGTCGTGGCGTGGGCGCCGAGTCCCCGCACGTAGTCCTGGTTCGCCGCCCCGGCCGTACCGATCACCTCGATGCCCCGGTCACGGGCGATCTGCAGCACCGCGGAGCCCACTCCCCCGGACGCGCCGCTGACGAGCAGCGTCTGCCCCGGCCCGACACCGACCTCGCGCAGGATGCGCAGCGCGGTCTCCACCACGGACGGATACCCCGCGGCCTCTTCGAACGTCACCCCCTCGGGCATGCGGACCCAGGCGGTCAGCACGGCGAACTCGGCGTAGGTGTCGACTCCTTCGCCGAAGACGCGGTCCCCGACCTCGACCCCTTCGACGCCCTCGCCGACCTCGTCCACGACCCCCGCGGCGTCCAGCCCGAGCCCTGAGGGCAGCTCGGTCGGGTGGGCTCCGAGGACCTGCCCTTCGCGGATGCGCCAGTCGACGGGGTTCACACCGGCCGCGCGCACGGCGATGCGGATCCGGCCGGGGCCCGTACGGGGCTTCTCCGCATCGATCAGGTGCAGTACGTCCGGGCCGCCGAACTCGGCGAAATTCACTTTCTTCATGGTCTCCATGCGGCCGACCGTAGCACTAACCGTTAGTGTTTCACGACGGTTATGTTTTCACAGTTGTTGTGCTTTTGGATCTGCTAGCGTTCGCGCATGAACGAGCCGCCACCGGGACGTCGCGAGCGCAAGAAGGCCGCGACCCGCCAGAAGATCGCCGAAACCGCTCTGCGGCTCTTCCTAGAGCGTGGGTACGAGGCGGTGGGGATCCGCGACGTGGCCGCCGAGGCCGACGTGGCCGTCACCACGGTCTTCTCCCACTTCGCCTCGAAAGAGGCCCTCGTGTTCGAGCAGGACCAGGACTTCGAGCAGCGGCTCACACGGGCGGTCGCCGACCGGGCGCCGCACGAGCCGCTGATCCCCGCGCTGCGCCGCGAGATCGAGGCCCTGGTCCGGCACTGCACGGCGGACGGCGCCGCGCCGATCTGGAAGATGATCGAGTCGACGCCGGCTCTGCGGAAGTACGAGGAGTCGATGCGGCTGCGCCACGCGGAGTCGCTGGCCGAGTCCCTCGCCGCCGACCCCGGGCTGCGGCACACCGCCACGGCCTGCCGGACGATCGCGAGGTTCGTGATCGACGCGTTCGCACTGGCCCGCGAGGCGGCCGAGCCGGAAACCGCACTCGACGAGATCTTCCGGATGGTCGAAGCCGCCTGGGAGGCCGGCAGGCCGACGGCCAAGGCCGGTGGCAGTCGCCCCTAGAAGGCGGCGCGCGGTGCGTTCGCGTGTTCCTCCACCGCGATTCGCGCCAGCTTTGTCAGCATCATGCCGTTGCGGACCGCGACCAGGTAGTCGACGGGGAGCCCGTGCATCCGCGTGCCCGGGCCCCTGAGCGGGTGCCAGTCGAGGACGAAGAGGGTGTGTTCGGCCCAGGGGATCAGGTTCATCGCGATGCGGGCGGCCCCGAACGGGTCGGCCTTCGCCTCGAGTTCGAGGCGGTGTTCCGGTTCGCAGATCCTGACCGTGCTGGTGTCGTCGAGGGTCAGCGGGCCGAGGCCGACCCGCACCTTCAGCGCGGTGCCCACGTCCGGCCAGGCCGGGTCGACGTCGAGCACCCTCTTGGTGCCCGTCACCCACTCCCCGTAGCGATAGCCGTCCGAGAGCAGCGCCCAGACCTCGGCGGGCGAGCTCAGGATCAGTCGGCGGGTCCTGGCCATGGGGTCGGTCACGCTCCTGTTCCCGGTTTCCCAGCGGATACGCCCAGGCGCATTTCAGGACAAAGCTAGCAGCGGGGCCGTCGCCGCGCCTGGGAAGACGTACCGCGGGCGCACTCCGCCCGACAGGACACCGACGGTCGCGTACAGACGGTGGCTCGGCGAGAATGTGCGCGATGGCAGCGACGGCCGGACCCACACCCGACGCCGCCCCCGGTGTCCGGCTCTCGTCGGCGCGCGGGCGGTGGATCCTCGCGTGTGTGGTCCTGGCCTCCGGGATGGCCATGCTCGACGGGACGGTCGTGAACGTCGCGCTGCCGACCATGGGGCGTGACCTCGGCGCCTCCCTGTCCGCCCTGCAATGGGTGGTCAACGCCTACATGCTCACGCTGTCCGCGCTGCTCCTGTGGGGCGGCGCGATGGGCGACCGGATCGGTCGGCGGCGGGCTCTCGTCCTGGGTGTGGCATGGTTCGCGGTCGCCTCGGCGGCGTGCGGACTCGCCCCGAACGAGGGGACGTTGATCGCGGCGCGGGCGTTGCAGGGTGTCGGCGGTGCGCTGCTGACTCCCGGGTCGCTGGCGCTCGTGCGGTCGGTGTTCCATCCCGACGACCAGGCCCGCGCGGTGGGCGCCTGGTCGGGGCTGACGGGTGTCGCGGGGGCGCTCGGGCCGTTTCTCGGCGGGTGGCTGATCGACGGGCCCGGGTGGCGGTGGATCTTCCTCATCAATGTGCCGCTGGCCGTCGTCGTACTGGTCATCGCCGTGCGCTACGTCCCAGAGAGCCGCGACGCCGCGGCGGCGGACGCCCCGTTCGACCAGGTGGGCGCCGTGCTCGCGGCGGTGTGTCTGGCCGGGGTGAGTTACGCGCTGATCGGGTCGTCGGGCGATGGTGCGTCCGCCGCGTCGACCGGCGTGCCCGCGCTCGTCGGCCTGGCCGCCGGTGTCGCCTTCGTGGCCGTGGAGCGGCGGCGGGCCGCGCCGATGCTGCCGCTGTCCCTGTTCCGCTCGCGCCTGTTCAGCGCCGCGAACGGGATGACGCTGTGCCTGTACGCGGGGATCGGCGGCATCCTCTTCCTGCTGCCGGTCCAGCTTCAAGTCGCCCTGGGATACGACGCGTTGGAGGCGGGAGTGGCTACGTTGCCGGTGACCGCGCTGATGCTGCTGCTTTCGCCCAGGGCGGGAGATCTGGCTCGCCGGGTGGGGCCGACGCCGCCGCTGGTCGTGGGGCCCGCCGTCGCCGCGGTCGGGGTGCTGCTGATGCTGCGGATCGGTCCCGGGTCGTCGTACGCGGCCGATGTGCTGCCCGCGGTCGCCGTGCTCGGGCTCGGCATGAGCCTCTTCGTGGCCCCGCTCACCACGACGGTCCTCGCGTCGGTGGACCCGGAACACGCCGGTCTCGCGAGCGGTGTCAACAACACGGCGGCGCGCGTGGCACAGCTGCTCGTGGTCGCCGCGCTGCCGCTGGCCGTCGGCCTGTCGGGCGATGCCTATACGCGGCCCGAGGCGGTGGACACGTCGTTCCACCGGGCGGCGGTCGGCTGCGCTGCGCTGTTCGTGCTGGGCGCGGTCACCGCGGCCGTGTTCATCCGGCCGCGGGCGGTGCGACCGCGCCTCGAGGACGCGCCCCGCCCGCAGTGCCGGGCCCATCTCGGCGTCTCCGCACCGGCGTTGGAGCCGGGCGAGGAGCCCCGCCGGTAGACCCCCGCGCACGGTTGGCGGCGGCCTCCGGCGCCCGGACCTTAATCCATGTGCGTCGCGCGCCCGGGCGTGCTGGAATCGGGCCTCGTGAACGGCGATCTTCCCAGCACAGCAGAGCTCGCGGCCAGGATGGAGCAGAACCTGGCGGAGCACGCCTGCCATCTCCATCGCGGCATGGCCGGTGCGACCGTCACGGAGGCCGACGACCTCCTGATCGCGGACAGCGGCCTGGACGACGACACCTTCAACATCGTCGCCGCGGCCCGCTTCACCGAGAGCACCGCCGCCGCCCGCATCACGGAGACACACCGAACCCTGACCCGCACCGGCCGCCCGTTCTCCTGGTGGGTGGGGCCCTCCTCCCGGCCGTCGGACCTCGGCGACCGGCTGACGGCGGCCGGCCTTCCCGAATCGGAGCGCGAGACGGCGATGTGGGCCCGGCTGGACGACACACTGCCGCTGCCCGACGCTCCGGAGCTGGACATCCAGGCGGCCACCACCCCCGAGCAGCTCGCCGACTACGCCACCACCCTCGCCGCGAACTGGGCCCCGCCGTCCGCCACGGTCCGCCCGTACTACGCCCGAGCCGCCCCGCAGGCCCTCGCCACGCACTGCCCGGCCCGCTACCTGGTCGGCTACGTGGACGGCCGCCCGGTGTGCTCGGCCGAGGTGTTCCAGCACGCGGGGGTCGCCGGGATCTACAACATCAGCACCCTGGCGGCCCACCGCCGGCGCGGCTACGGCGGCGCCATCACCCTCGCGGCGCTCCACACGGCCCGCGACCGGGACCACCACATCGCGGTCCTGCAGGCCTCCGCCGACGGCGAGCCCGTCTACCGCCGCCTGGGGTTCCGCGCGTGCGGCGAGTTCACCGAACACGCGGTCACGGACACCACGGCGTAGCAGGTACCGGCACGGGACGCCAGAAACACGCCGGTTACGTCTGTTCTGTCCGGTGTTCCAGACGGTAGCTTTGACGAGAGGTCGCTTGACGGAGGCTGATCGCCATGCCGTGGTACTTCTGGCTGCTTGCCGCCGCGGGGCTGGGCGCCGCGGAGTTCTTCACGCTGACGCTGGTCTTCGGGCTGTTCGCGGGGGCCGCCCTGGTGACGGCGGTGGTCGCGGGCGTGGGCGTCGGGCTGCTCGGCCAGCTCGTGGCACTCGGGGTCACGGCGGCGGCGGGCCTCGTCCTCGTACGGCCCGTCGTGCTGCGTCATCTGGCCCAGACACCCCTCACGCGCGAGGGCAGCGACGCGTTGATCGGCAAGGCTGCCGAGGTCATGCAGGAGGTCACCGGGACCCGCGGCCTGATCAAGCTGTCCGGCGAGGAGTGGTCCGCTCGCGCCCTCGACGAGAGCCAGGTGATCCCCGTGGGGGCGCTGGTCGACGTCATGGAGATCCAAGGCGCGACAGCCGTCGTCTACCCCCGAGAGCTCCTGCCCTGAACCCGCACCGCATGCACCGCACCGCTGCGTACCGCACGGTCGACCATCCAGCAACGGAGGAAGCGTGGACGCCATTCTCATCCCGATTCTGGTGGCGGTCATCGTCGTCATCTTTCTCGTGGCCACCTCCGTACGGATCGTCCCGCAGGCCCGCCGGTACAACATCGAGCGGTTCGGGCGCTACCGCCGGACGCTGCAGCCCGGCCTGAACCTCGTGGTGCCGGTCGCCGACCGCGTCAACACCAAGCTCGACGTGCGCGAGCAGGTGTATTCGTCCGACCCCAGGCCGGTCATCACCGAGGACAACCTCGTGGTGAACATCGACACCGTGCTCTACTACCAGATCACCGACCCGCGGGCGGCGGCCTACGAGGTGTCCGACTACCTGCAGGCGATCGACCAGCTCACCGTGACCACGCTGCGCAACGTCATCGGCAGCATGGACCTGGAGGAGACGCTCACCTCGCGCGAGGAGATCAACACCCGGCTGCGCACCGTCCTCGACGACGCCACCGGCAAGTGGGGCATCCGCGTCAACCGCGTCGAGATCAAGGCCATCGACCCGCCGAACACCATCAAGGAGGCGATGGAGAAGCAGATGCGGGCCGAGCGCGACAAGCGCGCGGCGATCCTTCACGCCGAAGGCGAACGGCAGGCCAAGATCCTCACCGCGGAGGGCACGAAGCAGAAGGACATCCTGGAGGCACAGGGCACGCAGCAGGCCATGATCCTGCGAGCCGACGGTGAGGCGAAGGCGGTGGAGCGCGTCTTCCAGGCCGTCCACCGCAACAACGCCGACCCGAAGATCCTCGCCTACAAGTACCTCGAGACACTGCCGCACCTGGCGAAGAGCGAGAACAACACGTTCTGGGTGATCCCGGGAGAGCTGACGGAGGCGGTCCGCTCCGTTTCCAGCGCCTTCGGCGACCACTCGACGATGGGGCTGCCCAAGAACGCGCAGCAGCCCGAGGAGTCCCCCTCCGACGAGACCGACACCGGCACCGGCACCGGCACCGAGTCCGCCGACGACACCGGTACCCCGGAGATCGAACCGGGCCCGCGGACCACCGCCGCCGCGGCGGCCGACGAGGTCGCCAAGCAGGCCGCTGCCGCGGTCAACAGCGCGAAGGCGGAGGCCGAGGCCGCGAGGACGACCTCGTCGCCGGTCCGGGAGAAGCCGTCGGCCGACTGAGCCCCCGAATCCGTACGCCTCAGTCGCCCTCCGACGGCGGCACCGGCCGCTCCGACAGCACCGGCTCCGCCCGCAGCTCCGGCCCCCGCAGCCGCAGCAGCTCCTCGAACTCCCGCATGCGGCCCGCCTGGTACGCGGCGATGCTCTCGGGGTCGTACGCGTAGAAGCCGGTGTGGTCCTGGAGGCCGCGGCGGTGGGCCGTCATGTTCTCCTCGACCACGGCCGGGGCGCGGAAGCGGTCGCCGAGCCGGGCGGTGAGGTAGCGGGAGGCGTAGTGGAGGATGTCGCCGCCGCCCCAGTCGATGAATTCGAGCGGGCCGAGGACGGAGAAGCGTGGGCCGAGTCCGGCGCGTACCGCCAGGTCGATGTCGGTGGCGGTCGCGACGCCCTCCTCGACCATGCGGGCCGCCTCGTTCATGACGAGGGCCTGGAGGCGGGGGACGATGTAGCCGGCCGCCGGGCCGCAGACGACGGGTATCTTGCCGATGCGGCGAAGCAGGCCGGTCATCCGCTCCACCTGCGCGGGGTCGGTGCGGTCGCTCCGGCTGACCTCGACGAGCGGCATGAGGTCGGCGGGGTTCAGCCAGTGCGCGTTCAGGACCCGGCTCGCGTCGGCCACCAGGTCGGCGATCTCCGTGACGAGGAAGGTCGATGTCGTCGAGGCGATGACCGCGTCGGCGGACACATGTGTGTCGACCCACGCCAGGGTGTCCCGCTTGACCTCGATGACCTCGGGCACGGCCTCGAACACGACGTCCGCGGCGGCGAGCCGGTCCTGCGCGGACTCGCGGTCGCAGACGAGGAGTTGGGGTGCTCGGCCGCTGTCGGATCCCGTGCCCCGCAGGCGTTCCAGGACCTGCTGCTCCGCCGCCTTCCGGTATCCCGCCCGGTCCTCGTCCGTCTCCTTGACGTCCGCGAGGGTGACATCCGTCCCCGCGGCCAGGAAGGCGCGGGCGATGCCCTGGCCCATGCGTCCGGCGCCGACCACCACCACGACGTCGGTGCGTTCCGTGTCCGTCATGCGGGCAGCCCTTCGTGCAGCAGCTTGGTCAGTTCGGGGCGGGAGAGCCGGGCCAGGCCGAGGGATTCCAGGGTGCGGCCTTCGGCGTACAGGTCCCGGCCGGTGACGGCGGACGCGATACTCAACAGGCCTTGGGCGACCGGTGTGGGGACGTCGGCCCAGCGTCCCACCGACACCAGGAAGGACAGGCCGAGGCGGGTGTCCTCCAGCATGTAGCGGTGGTCGAGGAGGTCGATTCTCTCCCGCCAGTCGCCGCTGTCCGTGAGCCGTTCGTGGGCGGCGCGGCCGTACATCCACTCGTCGCCGTCCGCCGCGTAGTGGTCGGCGAGCGGGAAGTGCGGGGCCGCGTAGCCGAGCGCCTCGCGGACCGCGATCCGTTCGGCGTCGAGGGCGTCGGTGACCCGGCGGACCGACGGCTGCGTGCCCTCGTTGTGGATGTCCCAGTCCGAACTGTGCTCCAGCGGACCGGCGTTCATGAGGATGAGCGGCGGATGGATCACCGGTCCCGCGTTCATGAGCGCGCCGCTGAGGGCGTCCTCGACCGGTTCGACCGCCGGGTAGGCCTCCCGCAGCACGCGGAACGCGGCGTCGGACGAGCGCGCGGGAAGGACACCGGTGGGCAGCCGCGTCGCGTACCCGCTCACCACCACCTCGTACGGTCCGTGAGTGCGCGCCAGGTAGGGCAGTGTCCCGGTCTCGGCGAGCGCGACGTCCGCCGTGCTGCCCGCCTCGGCCAGCGCCTTGGCGAAGAGCACCGTGCCGAAGGTGCCCGGCGGGAGGAACACCACCTGGCCGTCCTGGAGCAGCGGTGCCACCTTGGACGCCAGGTCCTCGTGCACGGTGGCCGGCAGGGGTACGACGACGAGGCGCGCCCCTCGTACGGCATCGGCGAGGTCCGCGACGGCGTGGATCGTCCCGGCGCGTGCCGTGTCGCTCACGGTGACGTCCCTGGTGCCGCGGTGGTCGCGGACGGTGAGGGCGCCGCGCTCGCGCAGGCCGTCCAGGGCCTTGGTGTCACGCCGCCACCAGCGCACGGTGTGACCGTTCTCCGCGAGTTCCGCCGCCGCGGCGAAGCAGCCGTGTCCGCCGCCGAGGATGGTGATGTCCATGTGTGCTTCCGTTCCCTTCAGTTGAGCGTGCGAAGCGTGGCTGCGCGGGTCCTGGTCAGGTGGCGGCGATGTCCTGCGCCTGGGCGGCGAGCCGTTCCTCGCGGGCGAGGCTCCGGCGGAAGTGGGCGCAGCCGCGCCACAGCAGCACGATGGCGCCGACCGAGGCGACGCCGTACACCAGCGACAGGGACGTACCGATGCGCCGGCTCGAGCCGAGCAGTTCGTCGGTGACCAGCGCGACCAGCGTCGTGCCGAGGCCCACGGCGGACAGGTTCGAGATGAGCAGGAAGACGGCGGAGACCTGGGCGCGCATCTGGTTCGGGCTGAGCACCTGCATGGCGGCGGTCGACGCGGGCATCGGGAACGAGGCGAAGAACATCGTGACCGTCAGCAGCACCAGCGACAGCCACAGGGGCCTGACGTGCGGGAAGACGACGACCGGGACGAGCATGCCGACGGCGCCGATGACACCGGCGCGCATCGCCCCGTCCGGGTGGCCGAGCTTGGTGAGCCGGTCGACGAGCCACCCGCCGAAGAGCACGCCCGAGCCGTTGGCCAGCAGCACGACGCCACCGAGCACATAGCCGACCTCGGTGGGGCTCAGCCCGAAGGCGCGCATGTAGAAGGCGGGCAGCCAGGCCATGAGGCCGAGCAGCACCATCGCGTAGCAGGAGAAGCCCGCGTAGTGGCAGAAGAACGTCCGCGCGTGGCCGCGCAGGAAGGCGAACACATCACGCATGGCCACCTTGCGTACGGCGCCCGCGGAGTCCCGTGCCAGGCCGCGCCGGACCGGGTCGCGGACCGTCAGCAGGAACACGAGCGCGAGGAGCAGTCCGGGCAGGCCGATGATGAAGAACGTCAGCTGCCAGGCGCGCACCTCGCCGACGAGCGGGACGGCCACGCTGTCGACGTCCTTGAGCAGCCCGATGACGTACCCGCCGATGAAGAACGCGGCGCTGCCTCCGATGAACGAGCCGAGCGAGTAGATCCCGGCCGCCCGGCCCAGTCTGCTCTTGGGGAACATGTCGCTGAACATCGAGTACGCGGACGGGGTCAGCGCCGCCTCGCCGACCCCCACCCCGACCCGGGCCAGGAACATGTGGGCGAACCCCTTGCTCAGCCCGGACAGCGCGGTGGCCAGGCTCCACAGCGCGATGCCGACGGAGATGATCACGGGACGGGAGCGGCGGTCGGCGAGCGCCGCGATGGGCAGTCCCATCACCGAGTACAGGATGGAGAAGGCGAGCCCGCTCAGGAGGCTGAACTGGGTGTCCGTCAGGCTCAGGTCCCGCTTGATGGGCTCGATCATCAGCGACAGCGCCTGGCGGTCCACGAAGGACAGGACGTAGGCGGCCGTGCAGATGCCGACGATGTAGTTCTTGTACCGCTCGGACATCCGGGGTCCGGCCCCGGGTCCGGATTCGAGGTCGATTTCGGACAGCTGGGACTGCTCGGTCATGGGACGGCGCCTCATCGGGTCTGGGTGGGGTGGTGCCCGGTACGAGATGGAGCTGGCCAGGGGTCAGAGGCTAGCCATGCCCCACTCGGTGGGCCATCCCTGGAATCCCGGTGCGGGGTCGGGGATTTCCCGCATCGCATGGGCCGCGTCGGAGCCGGTTCCCGGAGGTCCTAGAGTGGGGCCGGTCTTGGCACAGCAAGGAAATGAGGATCAAGTGGTCGACATGACAGCCGCGGCGCGGAAGGTCTTCGACCGGTACGACGTCGACGGGGACGGGCAGTTGACTGCCGAAGAGTACCGGCAGGTCGTCGCGGAGCTCGGTGACACGGGTGTCACGGCGGAGGCCGCGCAGGAACTCATCGACACCATCGACAGCGACGGTGACCGCAAGGTCTCGTTCGAGGAGTTCCGGGCCTCCATGGGTCTCTGATCCCTCCCCCATCGCACCACCACCTGTGCCCCCGGAGTCGTCATTCCGGGGGCACAGGTGTGTCGGTCGGCGGACGGATCAGCCGCGCGCCGGCCGCCACCAATGGGCGCGGCGCGGGTGCAGCGCCCGGCCGAGGCGACGACCGGCGACGAGGTATCCGACGAAGGCGCCCGCGGCGTTGAGGATCACGTCGTCGATGTCGAACGCCCTGCCCTCGACCAGCAGCCCCTGGGCGAGCTCGACCGTCAGCATCACGAACGCCGTCATCAGCACCACCCGGACGAAGCCCCGGGTGCGCGGGAAGAGCACCGGAAGCAGCACGCCGAACGGCACCCCGAGCAGGACGTTCCCGCCGACCTGCTTGATGGTGTCGCGCCAGTCGGGCTGGTCGAAGTACAGGCCGATCGAACGGCCCGGGTGCAGGTTGGTGTGCGTCAGCGAGTCCGACCCCGGCGAGGGGACGAGGGTGGCCCTCGCCAGCGCCACTGCGAACGCCACCATGCAGACGAAGCCGACCGCCATCACGAAGGCCCGGACCAGCCGCCGAGCCCACGAGTACCGCCGCGTACGGGATTCGTTTTCCATGTACCGCCGGTTACCACGGAGTTGGCGCCGCACACGCCCGGCCGGGCCATGGCCCACGAGGCGGCCGGAACTCATCGGTCCACGGCGGCCCCTTGTTCCCCACGAGGACCTTGACACGCGCACGACCACTTGTATGGTCTAGTCCAAGCAACGGCCGTTCGTTTCAAGGGAGTTCACCCGCGCCATGCGTCGGGCGGCCCCTTCCTGCCCCCTTCGCGCCTCTTGGACCCCACCCTCGAGAGGCCGACCCGAGCGTGCGCCCCCACTTCACGCACGCCCCGGGAAGACCTGAAGTGAAGGAGTACGCATGAACGCCAGAAGGAAGACCGCCGCGCTCATCGGCGCGGCCCTGGCCCCCGTCATCGCCGTCAGCCTTCCCGCCGGTTCGGCGAGCGCCCACGGCTACATCTCGTCCCCGCCCAGCCGGCAGGCGCAGTGCGCGGCGGGCACCGTCTCCTGCGGTGACATCACCCACGAACCGCAGAGCGTCGAGGGCCCCAAGGGGCTGACGAGCTGCAGCGGCGGCAACAGCCGGTTCGCCGAGCTCGACGACGACTCCAAGGGCTGGGTCGCCACCCCGGTCTCCCGCAACGCCACCTTCGAGTGGAAACTGACGGCGCAGCACGCCACCAGCACCTGGCAGTACTACGCCGGTGGCCAGGAGATCGCCGAGTTCAACGACAACGGCGCGAAGCCGGGCGCCACGGTCACCCACGACGTGGACTTCGGCTCACTGACGGGCAAGCAGAAGGTGCTGGCCGTCTGGAACATCGCCGACACCGCGAACGCGTTCTACGCCTGCATCGACGTGAACGTCGGCGGCTGAGCGAGCGAGTACTTCGGTACGGCGGCGCCGCGGGTCTTCCCCCACGGCGGGCCTCCCGGTCCGGCACGGCCCGCGGCGCCGCACACCACCCCCACACCCCCCACCACTCCCCCTCGATCGGAGTGCTTCGCCATGCGCCTCCGCACACCCAGTCTGCTGATCGCCACCGCATGCGCCGCCGTCCTCGGGTCACTGACCCTGGCCGGACCCGCGTCCGCCGAAAAGCCCGGCGCTCAGGCCGAATTCGTCGTCAGCCAAGGCCAGTTCGACCAGATGTTTCCGGGCCGGAACCCCTTCTACACGTACGAGGGCCTGACGGCCGCGCTCAGCGCCTACCCGGGCTTCACCGGCACGGGCAGCGACACCGTACGCAAGCAGGAGGCCGCGGCCTTCCTCGCCAATGTGGGCCACGAGACCGGCGGCCTGGTGCACGTCGTCGAGCAGAACACCGCCAACTACCCGCACTACTGCGACAGTTCGCAGCCGTACGGCTGCCCGGCGGGCACCGACAAGTACTACGGGCGCGGCCCGATCCAGCTCAGCTGGAACTTCAACTACAAGGCGGCGGGCGACGCGCTCGGCATCGACCTGCTGCACAATCCCGACCTGGTGCAGAACGACGCGGCCGTCGCCTGGAAGACCGGCCTGTGGTACTGGAACACGCAGAGCGGCCCCGGCACCATGACCCCGCACAACGCCATGGTCAACGGTGCCGGGTTCGGCGAGACCATCCGCAGCATCAACGGCACCCTTGAGTGCAACGGCGCCAACCCCGGCCAGGTCCAGAGCCGTATCGACAACTACAAGAAGTTCAGCCAGATCCTGGGCGTCGACCCGGGTGCGAACCTGAGCTGCTGATGCGGCGCTGACGGCGGCCGGCCCGCGGACTGTCCTTGGCGAGGCGTTGCCTCGGCGCGGGCCGGCTGGAACCCTTCTGGGGTCGACCAGGTGAGGGGCTGATCGCCGTGTCCGCCGATCCGTCCGGCCGCCGGATCCCGATTCGCGGGGAGTTCGCCCTGTGGGCGCTGGTCTCGCTCGCGAGCAAGACGCCGGTGGCCATGGCGCCGCTGGCCCTGGTGTTCCTCAGCCGGCACGGCGCGGGCGGTTACACGGCGGGGGCCGCTCTGGCCTCCGCCTACGTCCTGGGAGAGGTGACCGGTGCGCCGCTCCTCGGGGCGCGCCTGCGCGGTGGCCGGATACGGCGACAGTTGGCCTGCGGCCTGGCCGTCGGGCGTGCGCCTTCGTGGCGCTGCCGTTCGCGCGCTCCGCACCGCTGCCCGTACTGCTCGGCCTCGCGTTCCTGGCCGGCGCGGCACCGGCCGCCTGTCCCGGCGGGGCGCGTGCCCTCCTCACGCGCATGGTGAAGGACACCGCCGTGCCGCGCGCCCTGAGCGTGGAGGCCACGTTGACCCAGATCATCTGGGCCGCGTCGCCCGGCCTGGTGGTGCTCCTCGCCCTTGAGATCGAGGCGGGGGCTCCGCTGCTGCTGGGCGGCGTCCTCGCGGCCACCGGCGCCCTGCTCCTGTTGCGCCTTCCCGAACACCGCGACGCCGGGCCCGCCGTGCGCTCCGGAGCGACGGGCCGGGTCCTGCTGTCCACCTGGCCGATCTACCTCACCAGCGCTGCCGCCATGACGATGCTGGCCACGGCTGAACTCGTGCTGCCCGCACTCCTTGAGGACCGGCGGGTGGCCGTCGGCTGGGCCGGTCCGCTGCTCGCCGGTTTCGCGCTGGCGGGGGCGGCCGGGGCGCTCTGTTACGGCATGCGGTCCTGGTCGGGCTCCGCGCGGACCCAGAGCCTGGTCCTGCTCACGGTCACCGCCGGATGCGTGGGGCTCATCGCGGTACTGCCGGGGCTGCCCGGCATCGCCGCCGGACTCCTCCTCGCGGGCCTCTTCCAGTCGGGCGTGATGGTCACCCGGAGTCTCAGCCTGCGCGAGCGCCTGCCCGAGCACGCGCACGCCGGCGCCTACTCCGTCATGTACGCGGCCGGGGGCGTCGGATACGGGCTCACCGCGGCGCTGTCCGCGGTGGTCCTGAGCGCGGCGTCCCCCGCTGCAGCCGTCGCCGGAGGCGCCGGTGTCGCCCTGCTGGCCACCGCCGTCAGCGCGCTCGCCGAGCGTGGTGTGCCGAAGCACATGCCGGGAAGTCGTCCCCGAAGTGCGCCGAGTGATCAATGTGCGGAGACTCGGCCCTGACGCGCAGAGATGAGGACGACAGCGAGAGGTGGCATCGGCACGTGGCCCACACACCTTCTGACGGCCCGCCCACCAGAGGCCGCAAGCGCATGCCGGAGACGGTCGCGGGCCTGCCCCAGCATGTGCGCGAGGAACTGGTCCGCCGACTGCGGCGCACCAAGCGGGCCTATGGCAGGCAGGACGTCCAGGTCGTCGAGAAACCCCTGCTCAAGCGGGCTGTCAGCGCCTCGGCACTGGGCAACTGCATGGAGTGGTTCGACTTTGGTGTCTACAGCTATCTCGCCGCCACCATCGGCAAGGTCTTCTTCCCCGGCGCCTCCCCCGGCGCCCAACTGATCTCGTCCTTCGCGACCTTTGCCGCCGCGTTCGTGGTGCGACCGCTCGGCGGCCTGGTGTTCGGCCCGCTCGGTGACCGCATCGGGCGGCAGAAGGTGCTCGCCACCACCATGATCATGATGGCGGCCGGAACGTTCTCGATCGGCCTCATCCCGAGCTACGAGACGATCGGCATCGCCGCCCCCGTTCTCCTGCTGCTCGCCCGAATGGTCCAGGGCTTCTCGACCGGTGGCGAATACGGCGGCGCCACCACGTTCGTCGCCGAGTACTCACCCGACCGACGGCGCGGCTTCCTGTCCAGCTGGCTCGACTTCGGCACCTTCGTCGGCTACGCACTGGGCTCCGCGCTGGTCACCGTGTTGAACATCGCCCTCACGGACGACCAGATGCTGTCCTGGGGCTGGCGGCTGCCCTTCCTGATCGCGGGCCCGCTCGGTGTCATCGGCCTGTACATGCGGCTCAAGCTGGAGGAGTCGCCCGCCTTCCAGCAGCAGCTCGACGAACACGAGAAGAGCCTCGCCCAGGAATCGGTCGGCAGTGAGTTCAAGACCATCGTCCGCGAGCACTGGCGGCCCCTGCTGGTGTGCATGGGCCTGGTCCTGCTCTACAACGTCACGAACTACATGGTCACCGGCTATCTGCCGAGCTATCAGACGGAAGCGCTCGGCCGCTCAAGCGGCTCGGCTGACGTCCTGGTGCTCATCGGCATGGTGTGGATCGTCCTCCTCATCACCTTCCTCGGGCGCCTCAGCGACCACATCGGCAGGCGTCCCCTCTACGCGGGCGGGGCCATCGCCATGATCCTCCTGGCCATCCCCGCGTTCCTCCTCATCAAGTCGGAGGGCACCTGGCCACCCATCTTCGGCGTGCTGATCCTGTCCACGCTGCTGACGTGCTTCGCCGCCCCGAGCGCCGCCACGCTGCCCGCGCTGTTCCCGACAGCGGTGCGGTACGCGGCGATGGGCATCGGCTTCAACTTCGCCGTGGCGGCGTTCGGCGGCACCACGCCTCTGGTGACGGAGGCCCTGGTCAACGCGACCGGCGACAAGCTGATCCCCGCGTACTACCTGATGGTGGCCGGTGTCATCGGCCTGGTGACCGTCAAGTTCCTCCCGGAAAGCGCGCAACTGCCGCTGAACGGCTCGCAGCCGATGGTCGGCTCGAAGGAGGAGCAGAAGGAACTCATCGACACGTCCCAGGACCTGTACCGCTATGCCAAGGAAGAGGCCGAGGCACGGTGATCGCTGCCGAGGCACGGTGATCGGCCTGTCCCGTTTTCCCTTCCCGCACCCGCTACTCGCTACCCGGCGGTAACGTTCGAGCCCGTCCGATATCCCCGAGGGAATGGCATGGGCACCGTCATGGGTTTCGATCCCGTCACCGAGCACGCGAGAACCCGTGCCGCGCTGGACTCCGTCCTCGCCCGCGTCGTCCGTACGGTGCGGGAGGCGCCCGACCAGGAGGCGGCCTCGGGGCTTCCTGGCTGGACGGTCGGTGACGTCGGCGCACACCTCGCCGCGGTGTATATGGCCTGTGGCGCGCGCTGGTCGGACGAGCCCGTGCCCTGGGACGACGTACTGCCGCTCGGCGACGGGCCGCTCGTCGAGCGGATCACCACGCTGAACGCCCGGTCCATCGGGCTGCTCGACCCCGCGGGACGGGCCGCGCTCGCCGACCTGCTCGCCGAACGCGGCGCGGCCTTCCTGCGCGGGACCGAGGGCCTGGCCCCGGACACCCGCGTCGAAACACCGTGGTACGGCCCCGGCGTGACGCTCACGCTGGCGGCCGTGACCGGGCTGATGCTGAGCGAGAGCCTCGTGCACGGCCTCGATCTCGCGCGCGGCACGCGGACACCCTGGCCGATCGGTCCGGACGAAGCCGGTCTTGTCCTCGGCCAGTTGATGCCGACGATGATGCCGATGACGGTGAACACGGCGAAGGCACGTGGCGTACGCATCGCCTTCGACCTCGCCATCAAGGGCGGACCCCGGCTCGCCGTGGTCGTCGAGGACGGCGCGGCGACCGTCACCCGGGACGCGCCGACGCGCCGCTACGACTGCCGGATCTCGGCCGCCCCGGCCACGTTCCTGCTGGTGTCGTTCCGGCGCATCCCGATCTGGAAGGCGGTCGCGAGCGGCCGCATGCGCGCCGGTGGCCGCCGGCCGTGGCTCGCCCCGCGGCTCGGCGAACTCATCGGCACACCCTGAGGGCACTCGTCACACCCTGAGGGCGCCCGTCGCACTCACCACGTCTCGGTGCCGTCGGCCCCGGCGCCGGCTCGTACGCGTGACACCTTGCGTTCCTTGTTCCGCTGGTGGAGGCCGAGGAGCGGGAAGACGAGGACGGAGAGCATGGCGGCGCCCACCATGGCCGCGGCCTCGCTCCTGCCGAGGAGTTCCTCGTCCAGCCCGATCGTGGTGATGGCGACGACCAGTGGCAGACAGGTGGCCGAGTGGAGGGTCAGGGCCCTGCGGCCGAGCGGGGAGAGGTCACGTGGGGCGAGCGCGTACACCGGGCCTCCCCTGACCAGCAGGAAGAGGACCAGGAAGACAGGCAGAAGGAGGAGCGGGCGCCCGCCGTCCAGGAGCGACGACAGGTCGAACTGGATGCCCGTCACGATGAAGAACAACGGCACGAGAAAGCCGAACCCCAGACCCTCGATCTTCCGCAGAACGTCCTCGCCGACCTCCGGCGCCGCGCCTTGCAGCACGAGCCGGGTGAGCAGTCCGGCGGCGAATGCCCCGAGCAGCACGTCGAGGCCGAACGCCTCCGACAGGGCGAGCATCGAGACGAGCAGCAGCATGACGAAGCGCACCCCGAACTGGCCGCTGGTGTGCAGCGTGGTCTGGATGACGCGGGTGAACCAGGGCGGCCGCGGGCGCAGCGCCCAGTACACGGCGCCGGCGGTGATGGCGGCGAACACGGCCAGGATGACCGTCGACAGGCCGGGATCCCGCCCGCTGAGCAGGACGGACATGGCGATGATGGGCCCGAACTCGCCGACCGCGCCGAACGCCATGGTGACGGTGCCGAACCGGCCCTGCAGATCGCCGCTGTCGCGCAGCAGGGGCACCACCGTGCCGAGGGCCGTGCTGGTGAGGGCAGTACCGATGATCACGCTGCGCGGAAAGTCGAGACCGGTCAATGCCAGCGCCACCGCGAGCCCCGCGACCAGCGAGATCACCCAGGCCCACACGGCACGCCGCAGGGTGTCACCGCGGATGGCGTCGAACTGGATCTCGTAGCCCGCGAGGAAGATCAGCAGGGACAGGCCGAGGTCGGCGAGCACGTCGGTGAGCTCCTCGGAGTGCGCCCACGCGAGGACGTCGGGGCCCATGACGATGCCGAGGACGATCTCGAAGATCACCAGCGGCACCCGGACCCAGCGGCCGAGGCCGTGTGCCAGCAAGGGCGCGAGCACGGCCGCGGCCATGATGAGGATCAGCGTTCCTGGATGTTCCACGACGACGTCCCCTGATGTGCGGCCGGTACCTGCTGTTCCGAGGATCCGGTGAGCGGGGCGGTACGGCACCCATGGGCGGGCCATGCGGGTGAACATCCCATCGGGTCTGGCGAGTTGACACCATGCCGGTTCGAGTCTCAGCGCACCACGACCGGCACGGTCACCGTCACCGCCTCCGGTCGTCCCCCGCGGCGTGCCTGGTGCACATCGCGGTACGAGCCGTCGGCCCGGCGCCGCTGGTACACCAGCGTGAGCCGCGTCGAGCCCTTGCGCAGCCCGCGGAGTGTCACCCTGCCATCCTCGACGCGTACAGACGCCGGGCCGGCCGGACGCAGTTCGGCCCGCAGCCGGTTCTCCGGTGCCGACAGGTCGAAGGCGGCGCCCGCGGCGCTGCGCACGGCGCAGACGACGTCCGCCGTCCCGCCTACGTTCACGGAGACCGGCCGGGCGGTAAAGGTGAACGGGGCGGTCCCGGACGGCACGGGTTCGTCGCCGGTGGACTGGTCGATGGTGAGGCGCGGGAGGCCGGCGGCGTGGTCGTCGATACGCAGACGCTCGGTGTAGACGACACGGTCGGGCGAGGTGGGCGACGTACGGCCGTGGTGCACGTAGTACAGCTCGCTGCCGTCGGGCGAGGTGGTCAGGCTGCCGTGGCCGGTGGAGTACATCCCGACGTCGGGGCTCTGCGAGAGCACGGGGTTGTCCGCGTACTTGCGCCACGGCCCCAGCGGATGGTCGGCGACGGCGTATCCCACGCCGTAGTACTGGTTCTCGAAGTTGTTGGCCGAGTACGTCAGGTAGTACAGGCTGCGCCGCTTCCCGTCGTGGACGTAGTCGTGCCGCCAGGCCGTGGAGCCCTCTTCCCAGCGGCGGTCCTTCTTCGAACCACCCGACGTGGCATGGTCGTTGACGTGTGCGTCTTCCCAGGGCTGCGGGTCGGCGGCGTAGGTCAGGATCGGCACGAACCCGTCCCGGCGCCGCCCGCCGGAGGTGCTGGTCCGCGCGTTGGAGTCGACGTAACGCGGATGGATGCTGGGCATGGTGGCGCCCTCGGGGTCCCGCCACCACTGCGTGGTCAGCTCGACGGCCGCGATGTTGGACTCCTCGATGTACTTGCCGAGGCCGGCGTCCCACACCCAATTGCGGTAGGCGTTGCTGGAGAAGTAGAGATAGATCCGCCCTTCGTCGAAGAGCAGGTTCGCGTCGATCATCGGGATGTACGGGCCCAGCGGCGCGGTGCGCCCCTCTTCCTCGGTGGCCGGCGGGGTGAGCTGGTCGTCGCCCATGATGAGGTTGACGTCGTGGTAATCCGGTTTGTACGGGTGGTAGTCGATCGGCCGGTCGGCGATGTCGCGGAACGGGCCCTCGGGCGTGCGGGACACCGCGACCCCGATCGAGCACGGCTCCTCGAAGTCCGCGTGGCCGAAGTACTGTTCGCCCATCGCGCTGTCCATGCGGGCCGCGTAGAACAGGAAGTACAGGCCGGTGTCGGGGTTGTGGTAGACCTCGGGCGCCCAGAACCAGTCCTTGCCCCACCGCTTCGGATCGTCGGCGCGCAACGCGCCGCCCGGCAGGCGCTCCCACGTCGCCAGGTCGGGCGAGCGGTGCACACCGAAGAAGTAGCCGTCGTCCGAACCACCCGTGCAGTACGCGTAGTAGTAACCGCTGGGCTCGTCGAACAGTACGTAGGGGTCGCCGCCGGACGTCTCCGCGTCGTTGGCGTACGTGGCGTCGGTGACATGCGGCCCGCGTCGTGGAGCCGCACTGGCGGCGCCCGGTACCAGGGCCGCCGCGGCGACGGCCAAGGTCCCGCCGAGGACGGCACGCCGGCCGGGCGGGACGGAGGAACGCACGGGCTCTTGGTTCTCTTGACTCTCTGGACTCTCTGGACTCTCTGGACTCTCTGGACTCTCTGGACTCATGACAACACCTTCTTCGACTCACCTACGAACAATGGCCGCGCTGCGAGGGTGGTCGGGTGGTCAACAGCCGCCGCAGTTGTAGAACGTCACGTCCCAGTGGTTGCCCTCGTCCGCGTACACGTTGCCGGACCCGGCCTTGTACTGCGGGGCGCCGTCGCCGCGCAGGCCGATGTACGCGAAGTGATTCTTGACGTAGTTCGTGACGCAGGTGCTCTTGCCGAAGTCGAGCTTGAAGCCGTTCCAGTGCGAGTACGTGCCGCTCGCGTGGCCGGTCTCGGTGCCGCCCGTGATGTTGAGCGCGCAGCCGCTGGCCTTCTTCAACGTCTGGGCGCCCTGCGCGGTCGCGAGATTGAGCTGCTCGAACGACGTGCAGGTGGACACGTTCCGGTCCGAACAGCCGCCGGACGACGACCAGGTGATCCCGACCGAGCGGAACATCGAGGTCGCGGTCGCATGCGAGATCTTCGTGGCGGCGAACGCGTCGGTGGCGGTCGTCAGCACCCCGAAGCCGGGGGCGACGAGAGCGCCGGTGGTGAGGGCGAGTGCGGTGAGCGCGGAACGGATACGCATGGGTGTCGCGGCCTTCCTGCCAGTGTCCGAGTCCAGAACCCTGAGTGGGATGTGACAGCTGTGGTGCAGGTGGATCGGCCCAGATCGTGCCAGGGTCTACGCGCGTGCGGAAGACCCCGGACGGCCGGCGAACGCCGCGGCAGCCGACCGTCCGGGGCCCGCGTGGCGCCTGTCAGGGGTAGGAGACGACGGTCGAGGGGACGGTGTCACTGCCCGAGGTGGCGGCGCCGGCGTCATTGATGACGTGTTCGTACTGCCCCTTGCCGCCCAGTGACACCACGAGCAGGTCGTGGAACTTCACGCCCGGTGTGTTCGGAGCGGCGAAACCGTGGTGCTGCACGATCGTCGGGTCGACGTTGTAGAAGCAATACGAGCCGAGGCCCCAACCCTCGTGGCTGGTAACGGAGTCGGCGACCTTGTAGGCGGCGAATCCCTTCATGTCGCCGTTCTGGATGGCCGCCTGGTTCGGGGCGTCGTACGCCTTCTCGTTCTGGAAGAAGATGGTGCGCCCGCGCTCGCCGTTCCACTGGACGTCGTACTTGTTGAAGTGCTCGACGAACAGGCCGGTCATCAGCACGTCGTCGCCGTTGACGACGACGCCGTAGTCGGCCCGGTTGGTGTCCCAGCCCACGCCCTCCCCGTGGTCGGCGCGCCACACCCACGTGTGGTCGACGATGGTGTGCCGGGCGTTGATGACAAGGCTGGTGGTGGCCTTGCCTGCGCCGGCGCCGCCGATGCGGACGAACACGTCCTGCACGGTGATCGGGTCGGCGGAGTGGTCCGCGGAGGCGCCCTGCGGGCCGATCTCGACGAGGGTGGAAGAGTTGACGGTGCCGGCGTCCACCAGGAAGCCGGCGAGCCGCACCCCATCGACGTCCGCCACCTTCAGCGCGGTCGCGCCGCCGTCCGGGACGAGGGTGGCGTAGCCGAGGCCGAGGACGACGGTGCCCGCGCGCTTCACCTCCACGGGGGCGTCCAGGTGGTAAATGCCGGGCGTGAGAAGGAGGTTGAGACCCTGTTCGAGGGCGGCGTTGAGGGTGCTCGCACCGTCGCCCGGCCGGGCGACGTAGAACTGGCTCAAGGGGAGCGAAGTGCCGCGCGGCGTGCCGCTGCCCCAGGTCGTGCCGCGCGCGTTGGTCCGCTTCTCCGGCAGGAACACCTTGTAGTCCGCGCCGTCCAGGTACAGAAATGGCTTCTCGCGGGAGACGGGGGTGGTGTCGAGGGTGGTGTACGGAGGGTTCGGGAAGCTCTGCGCGGGCGCGCCCTCGACTCCCGAGAACACCATGTTCCAGACGGCGTTCTGCCATCCACCCACCGACGAGTCGCGGGTGTACCACTGCTGCTGCGAGTACGGTCCTACGGTGCCGTCGATGCGACTGTCGGCGATGTATCCACCGCTGGCCCAGCCGTAGCCGTCCGGGGAGAGGTTGAGGCCGCCGCGCACATGCATGCGGCGGAACGGGGCGGCCTGGGCGACCGCCCACCGGTTCGTCCCGTTCACCGGCACCAGCGCCAGATTCTCGGCGCTGCGCCAGAAGTTCTGCGTGGCGTTGCCGTTGAACCAGCCGGCGTCGACGGTCACATCGCCGTTGATGGTGGTGTCATCCGGGGACAGCCCGAGCCCGGATATCGAGGTGTAGAAGCCGAGTTGGGCATTGAGCCCGTTGTAGGTGCCCGGCTTGAACAGCAGCTGATAGCGACCGGCGCCGAACTGGTCGGACTCCTGCTGCTTGAAGATCTCGTCCAGCTTGGCCTGGATGCCGGGCGTGGCCGGGTCGAACACGATCACATTGGGCCCGAGGTCACCACCTGCGGCGAGGCGCTTGCGGCGCGCGGGCACGGCGGCCTGCGCCGGCGCCACCCCGAGGGCGGGCAGCGCGGCACCGACGGCGGCGGCCGCTCCGAGCACTCTGCGGCGGGACAGGGGCAGGGGCCTGGGGCTGGGGCTGGGGCTGGGCAGGGGGAAGCGAGTCACAGCGGCTCTCCTGGTTCAGGAAATGAACGAGTGGGGGTGTGGGAGCGCTCTCTTGGCGACGCATGCTTCAGGGCTGTGAACCGTCGCTGGGCAGGATCTCTTCGGGCGATGAACAAGGGCGCTACGTATACATCCAGGAGCTCCCGGACGATCCTCCGAGCTACTTGGTGCTGACTGCCGCCGACCCCGACTTGAAGGTGGCCGGGGGCGACGAGTGGGTTGAGGACTTCGCCTCGTTGCAGCAGTTCTTCGACGAGGGCAGGTGGGTCGTCGAATGGAACCCGTGATGGGACGCAGCGCGAAACCCTCGAGCACACTCGCGCCCTACGTGCGCCTGACTGAGCTCCTCGTCTCCGGAAGGATCGACGCGCTGCAATTCGATTCGCGATTCCGGGAGGAGTTCCCCGGTCTGCGGCGAATCCCAGACGCAGACTTCGCCGTACTCAACGAACTGTTCTTCGTCGTCGAGGACTTCGTACCTGACGTCGATGCCCGGGAGCCCGGTGACGCCACGGATCAGGAGTTGCCGGCTGCTGCGAAGACGTTCTCGACGACTGCCGAGCCCACTGGTCATCGCGGCCCGGACTGCGCCTCCGGCCGGGCCGCCTCCGCCGTTTGTACTTAACGGCGGCTACCCAACCCCATAAACCTCCAGCAACCGCCGTTAGGTACAAACCTAGACGCCCGCACCATCAACCTCAACGAGCAGCTTGGAGCTCAGTGAGCCTTTTCCAACCTCAGGTTGAGGCATGACGAGGGGCGGGGAAGGTCTTCACGATGGCGGTGGCTCGGTTGGTGCTACAGCGGAGGCCGGCAGCAGTCGGCCTGCCGCATCGGCGATGACCTACCGCGCCGGGCCGGGCTCGTCGGACATGGTTGCGCCGACCTAGTTGAGGGCTACAGGGGAGCTGCGTACCGACCGGTGGCCGGTCGGTGCGGGCTCGGTCTACCGGTTGGCGGTTTCGCGAGGGGCGGTCCGGTTCGTGCGGGCGACCGCGCGGCCCACCGTGTTGCGCGCCGCGAGGCCCGGTCGGGTGCGGGGCACCATGAGCCTGGAGAGCGGGCCGACGCGTCGCTGCCGCGGGCCCACCTCGCGGCGGAGCCGCGACTCGTAGGCGGTGAAGGCGCGGGCGTGGTCACCGGGATGGGCGGCGAGCTCTTCCGCGAGAGCGTACGCGCCCGCCATCGCCATGCTGGACCCGTCACCCAGCAGGGCTGTCGCCGCCGCGGCGTCCCCGAGCAGTACGACCCGTCCGCGGGACCACGCGGGCACCCGGACGGTGGTCAGGGGGTCGAAGTACGGAGCCGGGTGGTCGAGGAACGCCGCCACGAATTCCGGTGCCCGCCACCGCACGTCGGCGTAGGCGTCGGCCACGACCTGCTTGTGAAGGGCGAGGTTCTTGCGGTCGTGGGGCGCCGGCCGTGCGGTCCGGAAGGTGAAGATCGCGAGCGGGGTGGTCCGTGAGGGGTGCAGGACCAGCATCCGGTTCGGCACGGTCAGCATCGTCATCTCGCTCGGGTCCTCGATGACGTCGGGTTCCAGCGGGACGGTCGCGCCGTACAGGCCCAGGTCGCTCGCGAACTGCCGTTCGGGGCCGAAGACCAGGCGCCGTACGGTGGAGTGCATCCCGTCGGCACCGACCACCAAGTCGAAGCGCCGTGGCGCGGACCGCCGGAAGGTGACGTCGACCCCACCTTCATCCTGGTCGAGAGCGGTGACCGTGTCGTCGAACAAGAACTCGGCCTCGGTCTGCGCCGACCGGTGGAGCACCTCGGACAGGTCGGCTCGGGTCACCTCGACCGTCGGCGCCTTGTCCGAGGTGAGCGGGAGTTGCAGGATTCGCCTGCCGCCGGGGTCGAGCAAGGACAGCGACCGATTGCGGGTAGCGAGCCCGTGGAGCTGCGGGAGGATGCCCATGCGCTCGGCGACCGGGATCGCGGGCCCCTTCACGACGATCGCGCTGCCACCGGAGCGCAGCTGCCGGGCGTGTTCGACGACCGTTGGCCGGTATCCATTCCGGGAGAGCCAGTAGGCGAGTGCGGGCCCTGCGATTCCGGCACCGACTATCAGCACCTCGGGCTTCTTCATGACGGTGACCTCTCGGAGTGTCGATGACCAGGCCCCCGGTGAGTGCGGGTGCCGGGGCGCGGAGGCACGGGGCGCACCACCCGGGCAAGGTACGAATAATTTCGTACCTCAGCGAAGCACGTCCTTCAGGTACGATGCAAGTCGTACCTGAAGGAGGTGTGGCGTGGCCGGGAGGAACCTGGTCGGCCCAAAGGCCGAGGCGCTCGATCTGGGTGCGGTGTTTCGCGCCCTCGCCGACGAGCACCGTCGTTCGGTGATGACGGAGTTGGCCGCCGACCGCAGGGACAGCGAGCGGGGCTGCAACTCGTTCGATCTTCCGATCTCGAAGCAGACCCAGACCCACCACTTCCGGGTCCTGCGCGAGGCAGGTCTCATCGACGAGATCGACTACGGCAACCGCAAGGGCATCCGACTACGCCGCGCGGACATCGAGAAGAGATTCCCCGGACTGCTCACGCTCCTGGAAGCAGAGTCTCCGGGCGGTACTGCCCCTCGCTGAGCAGGCTGAGCACAGCTGAGCGCACCGGAGGGGAGTCCGAGTCGGCCCTGAGCCGCGAGCTCGGCCAAATCCAGCTCGCGCCCGGCTCGCAGGTAGCCGAGCACGACGCGGGCACGAAGGGGATCGGTGTCGCTTCGACCCCCGTTCCGCGCTCGTGACCGGCGCCGAACTCTTCCGCACACCCCCTCACGCCCGCACCCACCGTGGTTTCCTCAACCTGCGTGCGCAGGAGCTGTTCGCCGCAGCCATGCCGTCCATGGCCGCACAGACTCGCCCTGGCACTTCCCCGACAGCCAGCCCGGCCGACTGATCAGTGCCTGGGCCATGGGCGAACGGCTCCGTAAAATCGGCATCCGGCTCACGGCGAGCCGCTCGCCCGCACTGTTCCAGCTCGCCACCGAGCTGCCCGCCGCAGTCCTCGCCCGCACCCTCGGCATCGACATCACCGTCGCCGTCACTGTCGCCGTCAAATCGCAGCGAGCCGCCGGGGACTGGGACGCCTACGCGACCGCGATCAGCCGCCGCCAGCCAACCCAGGAGGACACCAAATGACCAGCCACGACTCCCGCGCAGCCAGCGAGGTCTGGGACCCCTTCGGCACCCTGCACCGCGCGTTGTGGATCGGCGGCGGCCAATGGGCCGGCAAGTCCACCGTAGCCCGACTGTTGGCCAAGCTATATGGCGTTACCACCTATCACTACGACTACCACGACGCTCGCGGTCACGACGACCGCCGGATCGCCCGCCGCGTGAGCCTTGGCGAGCCTCCCCGACCCTGAGACCGCGACCCAACAGCACGCGAACCTCCCTCCGGACGGCTCGCAGCAACAACTCCGGCGGGAGCGCAACGTCCACCGGATCGCGCTGGACCCGGTCCACGACCAAATGCGCGCCTGGGCCGCACCCCACGGAGATCCGCCCACCTCCCCCCTGCGCGAGCTCCTCCAGGAGTCCCTGTCACGCCGGCAGGATCACGTAGAGGCCGCGCGACAGGTCCGTGACGCGAAGCATGCGGTCGACGACGCCAAGAGCGAGTCCGCCGCCGCCAAGCGGGCGCTGAAGAAGGCGGCCCCGGAGGACCGGGCGGCTGCCCAACAGCGCGTGACCGATGCCAAGAACGCCGTGGCGGAGGCGAGGCGGGCGCACAAGGAGATACTGCGGGCGCACCGGGACAACGTCTCGATGCCCTATACGAACTTCACGGACAGCGACCTGCGCCGTCATCTCGACCCGGCGTGGTCGGACATGAACGACGGTGACCGCTACGCGGCGCTCGCGACGCTCGGCCGGATGAGCCAGTCGTTCCACGCGAACAACGCGGTGGACGCGAGCCCTGAGCCGTCACGCAACAACGACCCGTACGCCGACGCGCCACCCAAGAAGAACAAGCAGCCCGACCCGGCGCACGACCACCACGAGTCCATCGCCTCCTCCCGCCGGGAGGCCTCGGCCCGCCCGAAGGACGACATCCCGCCGGATATGCGGGACCTGGTGGACGCGACCGAGCGCAACGCCCCGGACTTCTCCGACAAGAACTACGCAGTCGTGGAGGTCGTCGACGAGCACGGCGAGAGCCACTACATCATCGACTCCTCGGTCCCGGCCGCCTCGGACGCCGTACGTCCCCGGCACTCGGAGACGCACATCCTGGAGTCGATCCGGCTGCGCAACAACGACCGGGCCGCCGAGGGCCTGCCCCCGTACCGAGTCGCCGGCCTGTACACCGAGCGGGAGCCCTGCGGCCTACGCGCGGGCAACTCCGGCCACGCGGACTGCTCCGACACGATCCGCAAGTCGACGGCGATGCACGGCGTCCCCGTCCACTACAGCACGACATACCGCACCGACCCGCAACGCCAGACCCTCCTCGACCAGCGACGCGCCCAACTCCGCCGCACCGAGGGCCTGTCGGAGGCCGAAGCCAAGAAGCGCACCGAAGGCTTCAAGACGCCCAACCGTGAACTCATGGACGAGGAGATCCAGCACCACCTGGACTTCGTCGACGAACTCGTCCAAACCCTGTCCGACCAGAACCACCCCAACCGCACACCCCCGGCGGCCCCGGCCGGCACCCCCCGCCGTCCCGCCGCCGACCCCGCGGGCACGCCCACCGACAACCTCGGCGACAGCGGGCGCACAGACGGCCACGCCAATGCCGCAAACCCGCCTGCCGACGAGCCTCGCGCGGGTTCGCCTGCCTCAGACGGACAGCCCAAGAAGTCGGGCCTACTCAAACAAGCCCTGGGGCACTTGTTACCGTCAGGACGTGGCGAGCCTACTGAGCTCACCACTGAGGTGGACCAGCCGCGCTTCGGCAACCACCAGAAACTGCCGGACTTCCAGCCCGACCGGTATGGCACTCCACTGGATCGTGATGACGGGACACGGATGCCGCTGTTTGACGGGCCTCCGTCACGTGAGCAGACCCAGCAGGGCGCCATCGGCGACTGCGGCATCATCGCTGTCATGGGCGCCGTCGCAGGCAGGTACCCGGAGCGCATCCAGGACCTGATCCACGAGACGGAAGACGGCAACTACGAGGTCCGCTTCCACGAAGCCGCACGCAACAACCATGGCCACCACGCTCCAACGGGGCGCATCTTGACCGTCCGGGTCACGCCCGAAGTACCCATCCACAGCGAGCTCCCGAACCTCACCCCCTATGCAAACGCTCACACGGTGGGCGTAGCCTGGCCAGCGATCATGGAAAAGGCCATTGCGGGGCTGGACCAGTTCTGGGACAAGGAGAGGCGCGATCTTCTGGAGCAGTTCCCCCGCCACAAGGACTTCGACGGCAACCTGCTCACCGGCTATTCCCGCATCACTCAGGGCTCGTCGTCGGGGGAACGCGCCGAGCTACTCACCCAGCTCACTGGGCAAATGGCGGAGAACCACGAAATTCCGACACAGTATGACATGCAGGGCCGCAGCCCGGACAAACAACTCCTCGCCCACCTGCGGGAGCTTACGGACAGCGGCAGGCCAGTCGTCATCGGAACCCACCCCAAGGGGGATGGCGTGGAAAACGAGATGGAGAAGGGACTCGTAAGTGGGCACGCCTACGAGATCGTCTCAGTCGATGACCGAGCCTTGATCCACTTGCGCAATCCGTACAACAAGGACCATCCGCAACCGCTGACCATCAAAGAATTGAAGGAATACTGCACCAGCACGTACACAACTCTGGAGGACGAGAAGTGAATGTCGACAAAATCGGTCTCTGGCATGGGATTCAACAAAACAGGGAGAACGCAAGCTACTCAGTAATGGACATCTACCGGGACGCCGACCAATCCGTCAGAGTCAAGCTCGGGATTTCCGTCAATGGCGAGGCACATCAACCCGCCCTTCGCGTCGGAGAGACCTTCCCCGTGGGCGACGAGACATGGAAGCTCGCCGAGTTGACTGGTTGGCCGAGTGAAGACGACTGGCTCGTCGTCCTGCACCGCGTAACAAGCACCCCACCCGCGTGAATCCTCCGCCGTCCAGCCAGGTCGGCCGCACAGGAGGTGCCGCCGACCCCACCATGCTCGATTTCCCCGGGAGTTGCGTTCGCCTCATCCGGGAAATCGACGAGACCGACGTCCGTCATCTTGAATTGGCCGAGCTCACTCTCGGCGCGATGTTCACGCTGCCACATGGACTCTGCGTTCCCCTGTCCTTGGGGACCGCTTCTTCCTACTGGGATGACGAATTCGACATGCCCTTGGACACTCCTTCACCGATTTCCGAGTTCTCCATGCTTCGACGCATCCTCTCCCGGAACAGGTCGACGCGAAGCCACGTTGGCAGGGAGAAAGCGTCACTCCCACGAAGGAGATCGACCTCTCGACTGCCGTCCATTTCGTGAAAGACTTCCTGACCTTACGTCCCGGCACCGGAACCAACCTCTCGCTTGGCTGGCAATGGATCGAAATGAACGATTCTATGGTGCGCCTTCCGCAGGGGTTCCAGGAGCGTGAGGGCGATGCAGTACAAGTGACAGCCGCCAATGCCAGTAGATCGAGATGTCGAAAATCAGCAGGCCGGGGTCGCGGTAAATGTGGTATTCGAAGGGGGCGTGGAGAATAGATAAGCCTTGTGGTCCGGGAATCCAGTCCGAACCGTTCATCGTCTCGACAGGGTGGGAAATGGATCCGACACGCACACGGTCGCCGCGCACGTCCAGGCCGCTGTGAACGCTCTCGGCGTGCGGGAGTACTGGCTCGCCGGGCACGACATCGGCGCCTGGGGCGCCTTCTCCCTCACCCTGAACCACGAGAGCCGACTGCACGGGGTCGCGCTGCTCGACGCCGGAATTCCCGGTATCACCATGCCGGAAGCGATCCCTCTCGACCCGGCCCTGGCGTTCAAGACCTGGCACTTCGCGTTCCACCTGGTGCCCGACCTTCCCGAGACGCTGATAGCCGGCCGCGAGCGGGAGTCCGTCAGCTGGTTCCTGAAGAACAAGTCCCTCGCGCCCGACGCGTTCGAGGAAGCAGAGCTCGACCACTACGGCGCGGCCCTCGCCGTCGATGGCGGCCTGCGCGCCGGGCTCGCCCACTATCGCGACGCCGCCGAGTCCGCGCGCAAGAACCACGCGGCACTCGAGCAACGGCGACTGACCGTGCCCGTCCTCGGAATCTCCAGCAGCCACGGCTCGATCCCTGACATGGCGGCCTCCATCGGCCCGTGGGCCGAGAACGTGGCCGGCGTCGTCGTGGCCGACGCCGGCCACTACATCCCCGAGGAGCAGCCCGAGGCCGTCGTCGCCGCCCTCACCGACTTCTTCACCGGCCGTTAGTGCTCCAGCAGGAGGGTGATCCCCGTTGTTGTCGGGGCCCATCGGTCACGGGCCCGCGCCGCGCGCCCACGGACGTGCCGTGAACCGCCCGTCGCCCCGCGCCCTGGCCCCACTCCCCTTCCGACCCCGCTCCCCCGATACCGTGACACCGTCCGGGAGACCTCGGGAGACACGGTGACGAGGAGTGGCATGAATAGGGCAACGGGGGACCTTTCCGTGGGGGCGGAAGGGGTGCCGTCGCGTGTCGGTGCGTGGTGGCGGGCCGGGGGGCGGGGTGGCAGTGCCGCCTATGTCGTCGCTCCGGTCGGAGCCGACACCGGCGGCGTCATGCGGCGGGTGCACGAGGACGTTCCGGGGAGTGTGCTCGTCGATGCCGCGGGGCTCAGCGCCGAGCAGGTGGTGCGGGGGGTCTTGAAGGCGCTGGGAGTTGAGGCGGATTCCGGTAAGCGGGGCGCCCTACGGACGGGACTCGGGGCCTTGCGTGAAGAGCGATTGGTGGTGCTGGTCAACACCCGGCGCGCCGGGGTCACACGGCGGTCGTACGAGCCCGAGCGGCTGATCACGTGGGCGCTTCCGTGGTTGACGCGGGGCAAGGTGGCCGTGGTGACCGATACCGATCATGAGTTTCTGCCGCGCGGAATGTCGGATGACTGCGTCTTTCGGCTGCCCGTCGGTGACGTCGCCATCGCCGACGCACCCGCCGCCCTGCGTGCCCTCGCGCTCGCCGAGCCGCGCATCGTGCCCTTCCCCGTGTGGGCGGAGCTCATTGCCGGACTCAGTGGTGACTGCCAGATCGAGCTTGACGAATTCGCGCAGGAGCATGCGGAGGTACTGGCGATCGGCCCGTTGGGGGTTTCGTTCGTCGATGAGAACGTGGCCGAGGAGTTGCGGCGACGTACCGATCCCAACGAACTCGCCCGCACCAATCGGCACTTGGTGGACTGGCTGCTGCAACGCGCCGCCACCGACTTCCGCCACCCCGAAGGCTGGGCCAGGTCCAATGCCATCGGGCTCTACGCTGCCGCCGGGCTTGCCATGCACGCCGTGCAGGCGGGGACGTACGACGAACTCCTGCGGGACGGGCGGGCCGTGGCTCACCTGCCGCAGACCGCCCTCATGGACGCGGCGCGCAGCCGCAGCCTCGTCGTCTTCGGCAATACCCCGGCCGCCGATGCAATTCATCTGTGGGGGTGGGGAGTTGTGCCGCGCGGTCAGGGTGAGTGGGCTTCCTGGCTGCATCTGATGGCCTCCTCCCGCGGTGACAATGAGTTCGCGTCGACCGTCGCCGCCTCCGGTCTCGCGCTTCCCTGGCGTACGAAGTGGGCGCGCTGGCGGCAGCCGGGCGGGTACCACGTACGGTTCCTCGAAGCGGGCAGGTTCGTGCGGCTTACGGAAGTGCGGTGGCAGGGGCGGCCCGCCGTCGCCGCGCTGCAGCAGCGTACGGTCGACGGGGAGCCCGAACCGTACGTGACCGTAAGGGACTTGGAGAGCGGCGAGCTCGTCGCGGGGCCCTGGAATCGGGACGAGGCGCTGCTGCAGCATCGCTCGGAACTGGCCATGCCCGACGGGTCGGCGACCAAGCACCCCGCCCGGCTCAGTGAGCTGTTCGCCGACGCGGCCCCGCCCCGGGACAAGGACGCGTTCGTGTTGCCCTGCGCGCCGCTCGCCGTGGGCGGTGTCGTCGTATTCGGGGGTGATCTGGGGCTGGTGGCCATCCGGGCCCAGGGCGCGGGCCTCGCCGACACCTTCGGCTCCCGGCACGCCCCCCTCACTGGGCCCTACGCCGACGCGAGCCCCAGCAGCCCCGTCGATGCCGGTCCCCCGAGCCACACCGACCTCGTCGCCCTCTTCGGTGCGGAGGACGTCATGGAGGCCGAACCCGAGGAACTGCCCGACGAGTTGACCCATCAGCCGACCCGCGAACTCCTCCTCGAGTTCGGGCTGCCGGACCTGCGCGAGGGCGCCATGGCACTCCTGCCGTACGGGGACGGAGACGTCGACCTCCTCGACGAGGTGGAGTGGCCGGAGGATGTCGAAGCCGTGGCCGAGCAGGGGCCGTTCTTCCAGATCGGGAGGTGGATGGGCGGTGAGCTGGTCGTCGACGGGCCCACCGGACGCATCCTGCGCGTTCCGACAGGGCCCGACGAAGAGCACCTGGCCGGGCTTCCCGCCGCGCGCGGCCTGGAGGAATTCCTCACCATGGTCGCGCTGTTCGTCACCGGGCTGCGGACGCGGAGCCTGCTGCCTCCGCTCAATCCCGAGCGCGAGGAGATCCCCTACTGGGTGCTCAGTGAGCTCGGCGGCGTCGACCAGGCCGGCAGTGAGCAGCCGGCCTGGTCGTACGTGCTCCACAACTCATAAACTCATAACGCCCAGGCGGCAGTTGGTCAGAACAATCCGTGCCACATCTGCTCGATGATCACCGACCACCAGTTCCTCGGGTCGTCGAGCGCCGACGCGTCGATGGCGACGAGCTCCTCCTGGAGACCGGCGACCGCCGTGCCCGCCATCACCGGGTCGAGGCCGACCATCTCCTCGCGCGTGGTGTGCAGCAGGGCGAGGGAGCGGGCGAAGGCGGACACGGAGGCGTTGACGCGGCGGCCCGCGCCGGTCTCCAGGGTGACGGCCCAGACCTGGCCGACCGGCTCACCGTCGAGCTCGGACTCGGTGCACTGGACGGCGATCACCGCGTACCGGTCGCTGCCGATCCTGACGAGCCCCTCAAGGAACGCGAGGGCATCGGCGCCCGCCCTTGAGCGGCCCACACGAAGCTCCATGGCGACATTGTTGAACCGGCCGTCCGAACGCCACGCCTCTGGGGTGTCGGCCGTGAAGAAGAACGGCACGTCGGCCGGAAGCCCGGCCCACGTCAGCGTCGCCTTCGCGGCCGCCGGAAGTGGCGTGCCGGCCACGTCGTCGGCGTCGTAGCGCAGGACGTCCTCGGCTCCGAAGGCCTCCGTCAGTTCGCGGCCGAGCGCGACGTCGCTGATCGGCTCGGCCGGCTCGACGTCGGTCGGCATCGGCGCCCGGTTCGGCCGGGGCGGCGGCTCCTGCCCGGCGATCCGGTGCATCTCCTCGACGTGCTGGACCAGGGCGTCGATCGCCGCGGCGCGGTCCTCGCGCCGGGGACCGTACTGGTGCGTGTGCGAGAAGCGGGCGTTGGTGAAGTGGCGGGGGAAGACCACGCCCGGGTAGCCGCCGGGAAGCGTGCTCGGGCTGAGGTCGGTGTGGACCGCGACGACGTCCTCCGCGGGGATCCCACGGCCGAGCAGCTCCGCGGCGGCTACCCACTCGGAGTGCGGATCGCCCGGTTCCGAGTTCTTGACGAGGCTCGTCTCCTCGCGGGTCTCGGGGTCGAGGTAGGTGAAGACCGTGGTGTTGCCGGGGCCTGTGACCCACTGCTCGGCGGGCGCCTGCACTGCTGCGTCACCGTGCTTCTGCTGATACATCCGTACGACCTCGTCCACCGGCACGGACGGCCACGTGCTCAGTTCGCCTGTGCGGCGGTCGACGACTCCGCAGGCGTGGCCGATCGTGGCCGGCGGCCTGCGCTTGCCCGTGACCGGGTCGCGCTCGAGCGGCGGGGCCGCGGCCCACACCACCCAGCCAAGGTCGAACTCCTGGATCCGCACCTCGCGGCGCTCCCGTCCTTCGCGGTTGAGCCACCCCTCGGCGGTCGCGAGCGCCTGCTCCTGGCTGATCACGGCAACTCCTTCGGGTCTTCGGTGGGCCGGGCGGCCAGTATGTGGGTGGGGCGCTTGAGGCCGTGGCGCCCTTGAGGCTATCGGGCCGGGCCTCTCGGTTGTCAGGCGGCCGGGAACGTATCCGTCTGCTCCCGGCGGATCTGCAACGCGTTCACACCACTCTCCGTGGCAACGAGGAGGATGCCGTCGGGCGAGGGGTCGGTTCCCGTGAGGGGCGCGGCCAGTGCCGTCACGATCCGCTCGCCGTCCTTCCGCGCCCCGCGACGCCAGACACGTACGTAGTCGGCGCCCCGGCTGAAGCCGAGCGGGGCCGACCCGCGCGCCTCGTCCGACAGGCCCTGGATCTCAGCCGGTTCGACATCGAGGAGCGAACCGGCGACGAGTTTCCGTACGAGGACGGCAGCGGAATCGGGATCCCCGGGCTGCAACGTCCGCGCGGCCGGGGTCCCTTGCGGCACCAGACTCACGGCGACGGGCACCGGGTGCGTGTCCGTCGGCACCTCGCCGACCGACACCCCGCCGACTCCGGCCACCGACGCACTCCACAACGTGTGCCACGGCAGCCCGGCCACCGAAGCAACTGGCCGACCACCGCCAAGCGCCTGTCGGCCGGCCGAGGTTCGGGGTACCCCGGAGGCGGTGCACCGTGGCGTCCGGAGACCGTCACGCGGAAGAACGGGGGTGGTCTTGCTCGCGCCA
Organism: Streptomyces sp. NPDC059897; assembly: GCF_042730865.1. Taxonomy (NCBI): domain Bacteria; kingdom Bacillati; phylum Actinomycetota; class Actinomycetes; order Kitasatosporales; family Streptomycetaceae; genus Streptomyces; species Streptomyces sp. NPDC059897. The sequence goes on from NZ_JBHWKQ010000001.1 coordinate 52,517, forward strand.
GGTCCGAGGCAGCATCCCGTATCCGTGCTTGAACACCTCGCTGAAATGAGTCACGTTCACGAAGCCCCAACTCCGGCCCATCACCGCGACGGTCCGCAGCCGCCCGCTCGTTGTGGCGCTGCTACTCAGGGGACGAAGTGGCTGCTGACATCTGGGACAAGCGACGGCCCCCGACCAAGCATCGACCACATCCGCCCTAGGGACGTTCGATCATGCCTCGGTCCATGCCATGCGCTTTGACCTCCGTCGTTTGTACCTAACGGCGGCTACCTAACCCCTATAAGCCTCCAGCAACCGCAACCACACCTCACTGATCGTCGGATACGCCGGCACCGCATGCCACAGTCGGTCGATGGGGACCTCGCCCGCGATGGCGATCGTCGCCGAGTGGATGAGTTCGCCCACGCCCGGGCCGACGAAGGTGACGCCCAGGAGGATCTCCCGGTCGAGGTCGACGATCATGCGGGCGCGGCCCGTGTAGCCGTCGGCGTAGAGGCCCGTGCCGGCGACGTTCGCCATGTCGTAGTCGACCGCGCGGACGCGGTGGCCCGCCGCCTCGGCCTCGGCGAGGGTGAGGCCCGCGCTCGCGGCCTCGGGGTCGGTGAAGACCACCTGGGGGACGGCGGACACGTCGGCCGTCGCGGCGTGGGCGCCCCAGCGGTCCGCCTCCAGGATGGGGACGCCCTGCGCGCGGGCCGTGATCGCGGCGCCCGCGATGCGCGCCTGGTACTTGCCCTGGTGGGTGAGGAGCGCGCGGTGGTTGGCGTCGCCGACCGCGTAGAGCCAGGTGCTGTTCGTGACGCGGAGGGAGTCGTCGACGTCCAGCCAGGAGCCGGGCTTCAGGCCCACCGTCTCCAGGCCGAGGTCCTCCGTGCGCGGCGCGCGGCCCGTCGCGAAGAGGATTTCGTCGGCTTCGAGGGTCGTGCCGTCGTCGAGGGTCGCCACTACCGTGCCGGCGGCGTTGCGTTCCACCGAATTCACCGAGACGCCCGTGCGCAGGTCCGCGCCCGCCTCCCGCAGCGCGTCCGCCACCAGCTCGCCCGCGAACGGTTCCATCCGGTCCAGCAGGCCGCCCCCGCGTACGAGCACGGTGACCTGTGAGCCCAGCGCCTGCCAGGCCGTCGCCATCTCGGTGGCGACCACGCCGCCGCCGACCACGATGAGGCGGCCGGGAACGTGGTCCGCGCTCGTGGCCTCCCGACTGGTCCACGGCTTGACCGAGTCCAGGCCCGGGAGTGGTGGCAGGGCGGCGCGGGTGCCGGTGCAGACGGCGACCGCGTGGCGTGCCGTGAGCGTGGTCACCGTGCCGTCCTCCGCGGTGACCGTGACGCGGCGCGGTCCGTCGAGGCGGCCGTGGCCGCGGTAGAGGTCGATGCCGATGGACTCCAGCCAGCCGACCTGGCCGTCGTCCTTCCAGTGCGAGGTGAAGTAGTCGCGGTGCGCGAGGACCGCCGGGGCGTCGAGCGGGCCCTGGACCGCCTGGCGCAGGCCGGGCACCCGGCGGGCGTCGGCGCGGGCGATCACCGGGCGGAGCAGCGCCTTGCTGGGCATGCACGCCCAGTACGAGCACTCACCGCCGACGAGCTCGCTCTCCACGATGGCTGCGCTCAGTCCCCCGGCCCGTGCGCGGTCGGCGACGTTCTCGCCGACGGGACCCGCTCCGAGCACTACAACGTCGTACACGTTGGCTTCCGTCATGCGCCCCAGTCTCTCAGTGTGGTCGGATGTGTGCGTGCCGAGCACATGGGTACGAGCGCGGAATACGTCCGACATGCGGACGGTTGTGCACAGCGGCTTTGCCCCCTACGGCTTCGCCCCGAACCCCGGAAGCAGGAAGAGGGAAAAACACCATGAGCAGCACCACCACGGAGCTGACCAAGGAGAACTTCGATCAGACGGTTACGGAGAACGAGTTCGTACTGATCGACTTCTGGGCTGACTGGTGCGGGCCTTGCAAGCAGTTCGCCCCGGTCTACGAGCAGGCCGCGGAGGCCAACCCGGACCTGGTGTTCGGCAAGGTCGACACCGAGGCCCAGCCGGAGCTGGCCGCCGCTTTCGGGATCCAGTCGATCCCGACCCTGATGATCGTGCGTGACCAGGTGGCTGTGTTCGCGCAGCCCGGCGCGCTGCCCAAGGAGGCGCTCGAGGACGTCATCGGCCAGGCCCGCAAGCTGGACATGGACGAGGTCCGCGCGTCGGTCGCCGAGCAGCAGGCGAAGGCCGAGCAGGAGGGTCAGGGGCAGGGCCCCGGCCAGGGTCAGGAAGGCTGAGCCTCCCTCCCCCGTCACTCGAATGCGCGCGAGGCGGTCGACCTCTCATGAGGGCGGCCGCCTCGTGGCGTGTCGGGACCTGGTTCCGCGGGCGCGTCTCAGGCCGACTCGCGCGCCACCAGCGTCACCGCCAGCGCCTCCCGCTGTGCCGGTTCCCCGTCCCGGTCCGGGTCCCTGACCAGCCGGTCGACCAGTTCCGCCAGCTCCCGCCCCGACGGCAGGTCGAGCCGCACCGTGCTCAGCCGGGGGCGCAGCAGCCGCCCGAGCATCAGGTCGTCGGCGCCCATCACCGCCACGTCGCCGGGGATGTCGACGCCCGCGTCCTGCAGCGCGCGCATCAGCAGCATGGCGTACTCGTCGTTGTACGCGAACACGGCCCCCAGGCCCAACTCCCCTACCTGTTCGGCGACTTCGGCCGCGTCCTGCTCGTCGTACGCGAGCGGCAGCGGCACCGGCTCCGCGCCCGCCCGGCGCACGCCCTCCAGGCGCGGCACCGCGAAGACGTCGAGGCCCGGCTCTTTCGGCATGACCACGCCGATGCGCCGGTGGCCGCGGGCGAGGAGGTGTGCGGCGGCGGCGCGGCCGACCTGCCGGTGGTCCGTGAGCAGGGCGTGCGCGCCCTCGACCGGCTCCGGGCCGAGCGTGATGACGGCGCGGGCGCCGGAGCGGCGGAGCACGGCGATGCCGTCGGCGCCGAGGCCGACCGGGCCAAGCACCGCGACCGGGCGCAGCTCGGCCCAGGCGCGGGCGGCGGCGTCGCCGTCCAGGCCCACGCTGCCGTACTGCACGACGGTGTAGTCGAGGCGGCTCAGCGCCCACTGGAGTTCGTTGAGGAACGCGCTGTACAGGGGCCCGATCGGTACGTCGGGGGTCGGCACGAGGACGATCCGGGTGTGTCCCGCGCGCAGGCTGCGGGCGGCGGCGTGCGGGACGTAGCCGAGTTCCTTGGCGGCCTCGTGGACGCGCCGCCGGGTCGGCTCGCTGATGCGGACCGCGCTGGCGTTGTTGAGGACGTAGCTGACGGTGGCGCGCGAGACTCCGGCGAGGCGTGCCACGTCGGCGCTCGTGGGCAGGGCGCCGGAATCGGGCCGGGTCGGCTCGGACGGCTGGGCGGACTGCTGCTTCGGTATCTGCACCATGACGTACGGCATCCTTGCAGACGCCGTACGGCGGGTGCGGCTACCCCCGCGCCAGGGTCTTCCAGAGCTTCGGGTCCTCGAAGTTCAGCGCCCACAGGACCGTGTCGCGGACGCCGTGTTTCCGCAGGACGGGGAGGTGTGCGGCGGTGCCGGCGGCGTCCTGGTACCAGACGGTGCGGCGGGTGGCCTTCTTGTCCTTGCGCTCGGTGTACGTGAAGTGGGGGGTGCGGGATTCGGGGTCGAGGGCGTAGCGCGCGCCGACCTTGCGGCGCAGCGCCTCGGCCGATTTCGACGTGACGTGCCGGGCGCGGTGCTTGCCGCCGCCGTGGGGGCCGTCCGCCTTCCAGTTCCAGCCGTACGCGGGCAGGCCCATCTCCAGTTTGGCGCGCGGGACTTGGGCCGTGGCGCGGGACAGGATCTCGTCGTACCACTTGGGCGAGGCCAGTGGCCCCGGCCTGCCCTCCGCGGAATGCAGGTTGTACGCCATGATGCGCATGCGGTCGGCGGCGGCGCCCAGCTTCTTGTAGTCCCAAATGCGGCCGGTCGAACGGGTCTTGGGCATCACGGTCAGGAAGCACTTCTTGCCGGTGGCGTGCAGGCGGGCGCAGAGTTCGGTGGCGAAGGCGGTGTAACCGGCGCGCACCGCGCGGTACTTGTCGTCGGGGGCGACGGCGATCGACTCGTAGTCGATGTCGAGCCCGTCGTAGGCGCGGCTGCGGGCGACGTCGAGCAGGGCGTCGATGTGGCGGGTGCGGGACTTCGGGTCGTTGAGGACCTCTGCGAGGGCGCCCGGCTTCATCGTTTCCATGACCGTGGGGACGACCTGGATGCCGCGGGCGTGCAGTCCGTTGATGATGCGGCGCTCGCCCGCGCCGGTGTGGCCCGCGACGCGGGACGCGGATTTCGTCTCGTACCAGAAGGGGCTGATGGTGCGGATCTGCGCGGCGTGGTCGAGGGCGTTCCGGTAGGCGGCCTCCTGGTCCCAGTACGGGAGCCACGCGGAGACGGTGCGCGGGGGCGCGGCCTCGGAGGCGGCGGGGCCCGCGGGCGCCGCGGCGGTGAGCGCGAGGGTCCCGGCGAGGACGCAGAGGGCGGTGCTGTGACGTCGCTTCATGGGGCGAGCCTGCGGCCCATCCGGCGTACCCGCCGCAGGGATTGGGCCGGTCGGCGTCTAACGTGACCCGCGTGACTGCCTATACGGATGACCAAGCATACGAACACCCCGGCCGCGGCGGCGCGACGGCCACGGTGGAGGCCGAGCCGACCCGGGTGGGGAGCGTGCGCACCGAGTACGCGCCCGCGCACGACGGCGACCCGGACCCCGGGGAGATCGTGTGGACCTGGGTTCCGTACGAGGAGAACGACGGGCGCGGCAAGGACCGCCCGGTGCTCGTGGTCGCCCGGGAGCCGGGCGGCACGCTGCTGGCGGTGCAGCTGTCCAGCAAGCGGCACGACGGCGACCGCGAGTGGGTGGCGCTCGGCGCCGGCCCCTGGGACCGGGAGGGCCGGGACTCGTGGGTGGACCTGGACCGTGTTCTGCGCGTGCACGAGAAGGGGATGCGCCGCGAGGCCTGCGCACTCGACCGCGGCCGCTTCAACACGGTGGTGCTGCGCCTGCGGGAGCGCTACGGCTGGCGCTGACCCGCCGGGGCGAGCGCTACGGTCGGCGCCGGCCCGTCCGCGCAGCACGGCCGACGCTGTCCCGGCGGCGCGCGCCGTGGCCGACGATGATCCGCCTGCCCTAGTGCCACAGTCGGCGCTGGCTCGTCCGCTCACCGCGGCCGACGCTCATCCGCCTGCTCGAGCGCTACGGACGGCGCTGACCCGCCCGCGCACCACGGTCGACGTCGACCCGCCCACGCCCTACTACCGGCGCTGACCCGCCGCGTCGAAGGCGCTCTCGAACGCCGCGCGGGTGGGTGCGCCCTTCGCTCGGTCGAGGACGGCGAACACGATCTGCTCGAAGTGGTGCGCGAAGCGCCCTTCGAGCAAGGTGCGGAAGGCCTCGGCCACCTGGCCCGGATCGTTGCGGAAGACTCCGCAGCCCCAGGCCCCGAGGACGAGGCGCCGGTAGCCCTCGGCCGCCGCCACCTCCAGCACGCGCTCGGCGCGCGCGGCCAGCGCCGCGGGGATCTCGTGCACCCGCTCCGGGGTGCGCTGCGCGATCACTCCGGCGTTCGGAGCCGGTGACGTCAGGAAGCCCGCCTCGAACGGGACGTCGAGGAGTCGGCCCTGGTCGTCGCGGAACACCGGGACGGCCGGGGCGTGGATGACGCGGTCGGTGTAGAAGGCGTCGCGGTGCTCGCGGTGGTGGGCGTAGAACTCGGGCACCTCGGTCAGGCACGCGTACAGCGCGGAGCAGCGGCACAGGGCCTCCTCCTGGGCCTGCGCCCCGTTGAGGTAGCCGCCTCCCGGGTTGCGCGCCGACGCGAAGTTCAGGACGGCGACCGGCTCCGACCGCTCCCCCGTCATCCGGCGCGCCGCCTCCAGGCTGCTCTCGCCCGTGACCTCGACGTCCGTCCGGTCCACCGGCGATATCGGTGGCACGGGCACCGGGTCGGGCCCGTACATCCTGGTGCCCGCCCGCGCCCGTGCCACCGCGGCGCCGATCGTCACCACGCGGCCCCCGTCGGCCGCGTACTCCCCCGAGCCGACGATCCTCTCCGTGCTCCGCGCGAGCTCGCGCAATCGCGCGCTCACGCCGCGTCCCCCGTGGTCTCCCCCGTCGCCTTCATGAAGCCATCGTGTACGCACAGTGACCGCGCGGGCAACAGGTTTTTGCCGCCTCCGAAGAAGACCGGCGGATGTCCAGAGGCACTCTTGTGCGAGCCGCCCGAACCGTCTTGGGTGGAGGGTCTGCGTCGCCCGGAAGGGGCTGTTTGTCGGCACCGGCCGAATCGACGGGATGGCCCCCACCGGGGACCATGGAGACGTGCGAACCAGGAGGAATCCCCCCATGAGCGAGGGAGACTGTACGGCGCTCGGTGACCTGGTCACCGAGGCCGAGGCGGAGGCCCTGGTACGGGGCATCTGCTTCAAGACCGGACCACCCCGCAAGGTCGGGGTCGAGCTGGAATGGATCGTGCACGAGCCGCGCCCGCTGCTGAAGCCGTGGCTCCCCTTACCGCCCGAACGACTCGACGCGGCATACGTCGCACTCCGCGCCCTGCCGCTGCGCTCGGCGCTCACCGTGGAACCCGGCGGGCAGCTGGAACTCAGTTCGCTCCCCGCCGCCACCCTCACCGAATGCGTCTCGGCCATGCGGGCCGATCTGACCGCCGTCCGCTCCGCGCTCCGCGGCCACGGACTCGTCCTCTCCGGCCACGGCACCGACCCGTGGCTGCCGCCGCGACGCGTTCTCCATCAGCCCCGATACGACGCCCTGGAGGCTTCGCTGGACCGGGCCGGGCCCGCCGGGCGCTCCATGATGTGCTCGTCCGCGTCCGTGCAGGTGTGCCTGGACGCGGGGCACGAGGAGCCGGGCCCGCAGGGGCTCGGGCGGCGCTGGCGGCTCGCGCATCTGCTGGGCGCGGTCCTGGTGGCCGCGTTCGCCAACTCGCCGATGCTGTCGGGCCGTCGGACCGGCTGGCGCTCCACGCGGCAGCTGCTGTGGGAGCGGATCGACGTAGGGCGCTCCGGCGGCGTGCCCCTCGACTTCGATCCGCGCGAGGCATGGGCGCGGCACGTGCTCGACGCGCCCGTGATGTGCGTGCGCACCGACGACGGGCCGTGGCACGTGCCCGACGGGCTGAGCTTCCGCGAGTGGGCACGCACGGGCGCGCCGCGCCCGCCGACCCGCTCGGACCTCGACTACCACCTGACGACCCTGTTCCCGCCCGTGCGCCCGCGCGGGCACCTCGAACTGCGCATGATCGACGCGCAGTCGGGCGACGACGGGTGGCTGGTGCCGCTCGCCGTGACGACCGCCCTGTTCGACGACGCTCAGGCCGCCGAGACCGCGTACCGCGCGGTCAAGCCGCTCGCGGAGCGGGCCGGTCCACTGCCGGCCCCGCACAATCCGCTGTGGCGCGACGCGGCCCGGCTCGGCCTCGCCGATCCCGAGCTGCGCGAGGCCGCCACGGCCTGCTTCACGACGGCGCTCGAGGCGCTGCCGAGGCTCGGCGCGGACCCCGGCGTGCGGCAGGCGGTCGCCGACTTCACCCACCGCTACGTCCTGCGCGGCCGCTGCCCCGCCGACGACGTGCTCGACCAGCTCTCGCGAGAACCCGCTCAGGGGAGGACCGTCCGATCATGACCGCTGAGGAGAACGTCACCACGGACCCAGAGGCGCTCCGTGACCGCGCCGCGGCCGCCCTGGAGGCCGCGCGGCGCCGCACGACCCTGCTGACGAGCTGTGTCGACGAGGGCGAACTCACCGCCCAGCACTCGCCGTTGATGTCGCCGCTCGTCTGGGATCTCGCGCACATCGGGAACCAGGAGGAGCAGTGGCTGCTGCGGGCGGTCGCCGGCCAGGAGGCGATCCGCCCCGAGATCGACCCGCTGTACGACGCCTTCGAGCACCCGCGCTCGGAGCGCCCCAGCCTGCCGCTGCTCGCGCCCGGGGAAGCCCGCGGCTATGCGGCGGACGTCCGCGGCCGGGCCTTCGACGTGCTGGAGAAGGCCTCGTTCGAGGCGGAGGGCACGGAGCGCCTGACCCGGTCGGGCTTCGCCTTCGGGATGATCGCCCAGCACGAGCAGCAGCACGACGAGACCATGCTGATCACGCACCAGCTGAGGAAGGGCGGCGCGGCACTCACGGCGCCCGATCCCGAGCCCCTGGCGCGGCCCTACGACGGTCCCGCCGAGGTACTCGTCCCCGGCGGGCCGTTCACGATGGGCACGACGGCCGAGCCGTGGGCCCTGGACAACGAGCGGCCCGCGCACACCCGCCTGGTGCCGCCGTTCCACATCGACACGACGCCAGTGACGAACGCCGCGTACCTGGAGTTCGTCGAGGAGGGCGGCTACCGCCAGGAGCGCTGGTGGGCGCCGGACGGCTGGGCGATGGTGCGCGAACACGGCCTTCAGGCGCCGCTGTTCTGGCATCGCGAGGGCGGGCAGTGGCTGCGCAGACGGTTCGGGGTGACCGAACCCGTACCGCCGGACGAGCCGGTGCTGCATGTGAGCTGGTACGAGGCCGACGCCTACGCCCGGTGGGCGGGGCGGCGCCTGCCGAGCGAGGAGGAGTGGGAGAAGGCGGCCCGCCACGACCCGGCCACCGGGCGGTCGATGCGCTACCCCTGGGGCGACACGGACCCCACCCCGGACCGCGCGAACCTGGGCCAGCGCCATCTGCGCCCGGCCGCCGCCGGCAGCTATCCGCTGGGCGAATCCCCGTTCGGCGTACGGCAGTTGATGGGTGACGTGTGGGAGTGGACGTCCAGCGGCTTCCTGCCCTACCCGGGGTTCGTGGCGTATCCGTACCGCGAGTACTCGGAGGTGTTCTTCGGGGGCGACTACAAGGTGCTGCGCGGTGGTTCATTCGCCGTGGACGCGGTGGCCTGCCGGGGCACGTTCCGCAACTGGGACCACCCCATCAGGCGGCAGATCTTCTCCGGGTTCCGCACGGCCCGTGACGCCGAGCCACGGGAGCGTGCCTGATGTGCCGTCACCTGGCCTACCTGGGGCCGCCGGTGCCGCTCGGCGAGGTCGTCGACCGGCCGCCGCACAGCCTGTTCCGGCAGTCGTGGGCGCCGCGCAGACAACAGCACGGCACGGTCAACGCCGATGGTTTCGGCATGGGTTGGTACGCGGACGGCGACCCGGTGCCCGCCCGCTACCGGCGCGCCGGGCCGATCTGGGGCGACGCGGCGTACCAGGACCTGGCGCGCGTGGTGCGCTCCGGGGCGCTGCTCGCGGCGGTCCGCGACGCGACGCTCGCCGGGGCGGACGGGGAGGCGGCAGCGGCCCCGTACGCGACCGGCCCCTGGCTGTTCAGCCACAACGGCGCGGTGCCGGGCTGGCCGCAGTCCCTGACCTCCCTGACGCCCACGCTGCCGCCGACGGACCTGCTGTCCATGGAGGCCCGCTGCGACGCGGCGTTCCTGTGGGCGCTGGTCCTGCACCGGCTGCGCTCGGGCGACGAGGAGGCCCAGGCGCTCGCCGACACCACCCTGGAGATCGCGGAGGCGGCGCCCACCGCCCGCCTCAACTTCCTGCTCACCAACGGCGAGACGATCACGGCCACGGCCTGGGGCGACACCCTGTGGTACCGCACCGACCCCGGCCGCTCCGTCGTCGTCGCCTCCGAACCGTACGACGACGATCCGCACTGGATCGAGGTCCCCGACCGCACGCTGCTCGCGGCGAGCCGCACCGACGTCCTGTTGACCCCGCTCAAGGAGCCCTCCGCGTGAGCCCGTTCCGCATGACCCGCACCCTGCCCGAGGACGCCACCGGCGCCGCGCTCCGGTCCGACGTCCTGCACGGCCTGACACAGTCCCCCAAGACCCTTCCGCCGAAGTGGTTCTACGACGCGCGCGGCAGCGAACTCTTCGACGAGATCACGACGTTGCCCGAGTACTACCCGACCCGCGCCGAGCGGGAGATCCTCATCGCGCGCGCCCACGACATCGCGGCGGCGACCGGCGCGCGCACCCTCGTCGAGCTGGGCTCCGGCTCGTCCGACAAGACACGCCACCTCCTCGACGCACTCACCGACCTCACCACGTACGTGCCCGTGGACGTGAGCGAGAGCGCGCTGCGCGGCGCGGCCGACACGCTGCTCGCCGAGCGGCCCGCGCTCGACATCCACGCGATGGTCACGGACTTCACGTCGGCGTTCGAGCTGCCGGAGACGCCCGGGCCGCGCCTGGTCGCCTTCCTCGGCGGCACGATCGGCAATCTGCTGCCGCGGGAGCGGGCCGCGTTCCTGACGGCGGTGCGGGGCCTGCTGGCGCCCGGCGACTTCTTCCTCCTCGGCACGGACCTGGTGAAGGACGAGGCGACGCTGGTCGCGGCGTACGACGACGCGGCGGGCGTCACGGCCGCGTTCAACAAGAACGTGCTGACCGTGATGGACCGCGAACTCGGCGCGGACTTCCACCCGGACGCGTTCGAGCACGTCGCCCTGTGGAACGCCGAGTGCGAGTGGATCGAGATGCGGCTGCGTGCCACCACCGCGCAGACCGTGAAGATCCCGGCCCTCGACCTCGAGGTCGACTTCGCGGCGGGCGAGGAGGTGCGCACGGAGGTCTCGGCGAAGTTCCGCCAGGAGGTCGTGAAGGCGGAACTGCACGATGTGGGGCTCGAGTTGGGCCACTGGTGGACCGACACCGAGGGCCGGTTCGCGCTGTCGTTGAGCAGGGCGTCGGCGGACAGCCACTGACGCCCCGCAGCGCCATCAGCTCCGCTCGTCCAGCCGGCGGGTGATCTCGCGGGAGGCCCGCTTCGCCTCCGTCGCGGGGTCGCCGCCGGCGAGGACCTTCGACATGTACTCCTTGATGGGGTTGGAACCGGACTCCACGTTCGGCCACAGCGGGGAGCCGGGCGTCGCCTTGCCGTGGGCGGCGCCGACGGCCATCGCGGCCACGCCCGGCTCGCCCGCGACCGCGCCGGCGAGGGTCGTCTTGTTCGGCACGTAGTTCATGGTGCGGGCCAGGTCGGTGTTCCACTTCTCCCCGGCCAGCGCCTTCACGACCTCCACGGCGCCGTTGCGGTCGTCGGTGTTCGCCGGTACGACCAGGTCGGAGCCGCCGGTGAACACCGTGCCCGGCCGGCCCGCCGTCTTGCCGGGGATCGGGAAGTAGCCCAGCTTGCCCTTCAGCTCCGGGTTCTTCTGGAGGATGCGCTGGGTGGCGCCCGGCACGGAGATGATCTGCGCGATGTCGCCGCGGGCGAACTCCTCGGCCTGCGGCGGGTGTTCCTCGTCGGCGTCCTTGGGGCCGCCGCCGAGCTCCTGGAGCTGGCGGTAGAAGGCCATCCCGCGCAGCGCCGCGGGCGTCGCCAGGGTGCCGGACCAGACACCGGAGGTCTGCTTGGCGAGGTGGCCGCCCTCGTCCCAGATGAAGCCGGAGAGCGTGTACCAGTCCTGTCCGGCGAGGTAGATGCCCTGGGTGCCGCCGGAGTTCAGGGTCCGCGTCACATCCAGCCACTCGGCGCGCGTGGTGGGCGGCCTGTCGATGCCCGCCTGCCGGAACAGGTCCTTGTTGTAGACGACGACGCGGTTGGCCGCGTACCAGGGGATGCCGTACTGCCGGGAGGAGTCGACGCCGGGCTCGGCGAGGCCGGGCAGCCAGTCGTGCATGCCGAGGTCGCGCGCGGCCTCCAGGGAGAGGTCGAGCAGGCCGTCCTGCTCGACGTAGCCCGGGACCTGGGTGTTGCCCACCTCGATGACGTCGGGTGCGCCGGACTCACCGTCGTGCCGCGCGTCGAGCGCCTTGGTGACCTTGGGGCCGATGCCGGTCCAGTCCTGGATGCGGATGTCGAGGGTGATGCCGTCGTGCCGGGCCTCGAAGTCCTGCGTGAAGCGCTTGAGGAAGTCCTCGGATGCGCTGCCCCGCATCAGCCACACAGTGACCGCCCCCTCCTCCTCCCCCGTACCCGGCAGGGCTCCGCACGCGGTGAGCAGCGTGCCGGTGGCGAGGAGGGATCCGAAAGTCAGGGCAAGGCGGCGGGAGTTCACGTCGGTCACTTTCTGCCTGCGGACAGGGAAGGTCGGCCCGACGTGGGGGAAGAGCGCGCGGCTCGTACGGGCGTTCAGGGAGTTTGGTATAGACCAACGGAAGGGTCAAGAGGTGTGCCATACGGATGGCGGGTCACGCCCCGCTGGGGCACGGTGGAACCATGTCGAACCACACGTATCGCGTCACCGAGATCGTCGGCACCTCTCACGAAGGCGTGGACGAGGCGGTCCGCAACGGGATCGCGCGCGCCTCGCAGACCGTTCGCAACCTCGACTGGTTCGAGGTCACCCAGGTCCGTGGCCAGATCGTCGACGGACAGGTCGAGCACTGGCAGGTCGGCCTGAAGGTCGGCTTCCGCCTGGAGGGCGACGACTCCTGAGCGACCCACCGCAGCGGACCGGGTCAGGTCCGCCCCTCGCGCTCCTGTGCGTCCTTCAGCGCCGCCGACGTGCTCGCCCAGCGGGCCCGTACGACGGTGAACCCGGCGCGCTCCGCCTCGACGCAGACCAGCTCGTCGTCGTCCACGAGCGCCCGGACCTCGCGGCCGCGCGCGATGCGGGGCAAGGTGTCCAGCTTGGTGTGCCGGGCCGGCCTGCGGTCGTCGTTGCGCCGCATGTGCAGGGGCGCGTCCGGCAGGCCCTGCGCGGCAATCCAGGCGAGCGTGTCGGCGCGGCGGCGAAGAACGCGTTCCAGTCCCGCGGCCTGCGCTCCAGGAACCGCTGCCGGTGCGCGGTGTCCGCGAGGGTGCCGTCGAGGTCGAAGACGGCGAGGGGGCGTCGGTCGCCGGCCATGGCGACCACCCTCAGTGGGAATCCCTGAGGCGCCACGGCGTTGAACCAAGGTGTGAGCACCGTGATCGAATCGACCCGCTTCTCCGTCCTCGACCGTTCCCGCACCCGCGCGGGCCACTCCGACCAGGACGCGCTGCGCGACACCGTCGCCCTGGCCCAGGATCTGGAGCGCCTCGGCTACCACCGGCTGTGGGTCTCGGAGCACCACGGTGTGCCGGGTGTCGCCGGTTCCGCGCCGACCGTGCTCGCGGCGGCCGTCGCCGCGGCGACCCGCACCATCCACGTCGGCACCGGCGGCGTGATGCTGCCCAACCACCAGCCGCTGGTCGTGGCCGAGCAGTTCGGGGTCCTGGAGTCGCTCTTCCCGGGCCGCATCGACATGGGGCTCGGCCGCTCCGTCGGGTTCACCGGCGGGGTACGCAAGGCCCTGGGCCGGGACAAGGACGATGCCGACGACTTCGCGGCGCAGCTCGACGAACTCTTGGCGTTCTTCACCGGCACCTCGGCCACGGGCGTGCACGCACGCCCCTCTGAAGGCCTGGCCGTGCCGCCGTTCGTGCTCGCGATGGGCGAGGGTGCCTCGATCGCCGCCCGCGCCGGTCTCCCGATGGTGATCGGCGACCTCCGCTCCCGCGAGAAGATGCTGCGCGGCATCGACCGCTACCGCGAGGAGTTCCGCCCCTCCCCCTGGGCCGCCGAGCCGTACGTGGTGATCTCGGGGACGGTCGCCGTGGCGGGCAGCGAGCCGGAGGCGCGCCGCATCCTCGCCCCCGAGGCCTGGTCGATGGCGCACTCGCGCACCCACGGCACGTTCCCGCCGCTGCCGCCCGTCGAGCGCATCGCGGGTTTCGAGATGACCGACAAGGAGCGGGAGCTGTACGAGTCCGGGCTGCGCGGCCACATCGCGGGCACGGAGCAGCAGGTCACCGACGAGCTGGAGACGGTGATCAAGGAGAGCGGGGCGCAGGAGGTGCTGGTGACGACCAGTACGTACGACCGTGAGGCCCTGCTGGAGTCGTTCCGCCGCCTGGCGAGGATCGCGCGTCTGACGCCCCGTTAGCCACCTGCCTTGAGGGCGTTCAGCAGCATCGGCAGCGACGCGTGCAGTTCGCGCTGCCAGTACGCCCATGTGTGGGTGCCGGGGCCGTAGAAGTTGGTGGTGAGGTGCTTGGCGCCCACCTTCCTCAACTGGGCGGCCAGCGCGTGGTTCTGGCGGTTGAAGTCGGCCTCCAGGGCATTGGTGGCGCCCGGCGGGTCGAGGGGGCCCGCGGTGCCGTCGCCGCAGGAGAGGTAGACGGGGACCGACTTGAGGCGCTTCGCCAGGTGGTACGGGTCGTGGGCGGCCCAGATGTCGCGCTGGGCGACGGGGTCTCCCCACGCGCGCAGGGGGTCGTTGCCCTGGCCGGCGAAGAAGCCCATGATCCGGCTCGTCGACTCGTCGTTCAGGAGCGGGTGCGCGGAGCCGGAGTAGGCCGCGGCGGCCTTGAACATGCCCGGGTGCCGGGCCGCGTACAGGAGCGCGCCCTGACCGCCCATCGAGAGGCCCGCGACGACGCGGCGGGAGCCCGCTCCCCAGTCGCTCTCCAGGAGGCGGCGCAGGTCACGGGTGTGGAAGGTGTCCCAGGCCGGGTCGCCGCCCTCGCCGTGGTTCCACCAGTCGCTGTACCAGCCGTTCCAGCCCGCCTCGGGCATCACGACGAGGACGTCGCGCAGGCTGTCGGCGGAGGCGACGTCCGTCATGTTCGTCCAGGACGTGTAGTCGCCGCAGCAGCCGTGCAGCAGCCACAGGGTGGGCCAGTGCTTGGTGCGGTCGTTCGGGTTCCAGCCGTCGGGGGTGAGCAGGCGGACCTTGACGGTGCGCCCGCCGAGGGCCGACGCGCGTACGGAGAGGTCCACCTGGCGGTCGGCGACCTGGGTGACGTCGACGACCTCCGCGGCGGGTTCCGCCCGCGTGGCGGCGACGGCCGACGGGGCCGAGGTGAGGGTGAGCAGCAGGGCGGCGAGGACGAGCAGCAGGCGTCTGGTGCGGCGGGCCAGGGCGGCGGTCATGGCGGCTCCCTCGGATCGTCTCCTGTGCTTGCGGTCAGTGGGTGCCGGGGAGCACCAACAGGGCGTCCCCGACCGGGCGTTCGCCGGCCGCGTCCGACGGGTCGTTGATCACCTGGTCGTCGACGACCATCGTGGTCGAGCCGCCGCCGTCGAGGTTGATGGCGTCCCGCAGGCCGAGGGACTTCGCGACGTCGGCGCTCTCGTTGATGCTCAGGCCGAGGGATCCGGTGCTCCGGCCGTCGGCGGTGACGAGGACGGTGCGGCCCGCGGCGTCCGTGCCCGCGAGGGTGCGCGGGTTCCGCTTGTGCACCCAGCCGTAGTAGAAGCTCGGGTTGCCGGACTGCACCATGCCGTCGGTGGCCGGGGTGACGTGGCGGCGGCCGTCGCGGACGAGTTCGGGACCGCCGTTGAGGATGCCCGTCGCCCGGGAGGCCGTGACGGAGCGGCCCTTGGTGTCCTTCAACCCGCTCTGGATGCCCAGGGGTTGGCCGGTCTTCGCGAGGGCGGTCAGCCGCGCCGCGTACGTGCCCGTGGCCTGGACGCTGCGGCCTCCGGCGGGCAGGGCGCCGCCGCGCGGGGAGCGCACCTCGACGACCCGGCCCGTCCCGTCCAGGACGGCTTCGGCGCCTTCGCCCTTCGGGGTCTGCTTGCCGAACTCCGGGGTGAACGCGACGAGTTCGTCGGGGTCGGTGCAGGTGGTGTCGTGCAGCGGCCGGGCGGTCGGGGTGTCGTCGGCGGTGCCGCCGCAGTTGCGGATCAGGCCGGGGACGCGGTCGATGCCGTCGAGCGGCAGCGTGGTGCCACCGGCGCGGACGCTCCCGCGCCAGGTGAACCGCTCCACCGCGGTACCGCGCGCCGAGCCGTGGACGACGAGGCCGGGGCGTCCGTTGACCGCCTCGCTGAGCAGGCGGCCGTCGTAGACGCCGACACCTGCCGGGTCGCCGGGGGCGCCCGCCTTGGGGTCGAGGACGAAGAAGCCGGCGTTGACCCCGGCCGTCGCGCCGTCTGCGGCGGCGAGTGCGCTGGTGGTCTCGCGGTTCTCCAGGTCGGGCCCGTACGACGCCTTGAGGTCGCCGTCGAACTTCTTCGGGTCGATGGTCAGGACGTCCACGCGCCAGGGGCCGCGGTCCCCCGCGCTCCCGTCCCAGCCGGTGTACCAGGCGGAACCGGTGTATCCGGCGGCGCGCAGGCGGGTGCGTTCGGCGGTGGCGGCGGCCTCGGCCGGGAAGGTGCCGACGCGGACCCGCCAGCCGAGCGTGCCGCCCGCGTAGTCGGCGGTCGCCGCGGTGGTGACCTTCTCGGAGCGGGCCTCGAAGCCGTCCGCGCGCAGCTCGGAGGCGAGTTCGGCGGCGCTGGTCTCGTCCTTCAGGGCGGTGGGCGGTGCGTCCGGGTCGGGCGAGCCCGCGCCACCAGGGATCGACACCTCCACGGTCCACGCCATGGCCGGGGCGTTGGCGCCGCGCACGATGCGGGTGAGCGTCACGCCCGGCTGGAGGGTGCGCGTGGTGCGGGTCTCGGTCAGGTCGGAGGCCCCGAGCGGCAGCCCGCCGTGCCGGGACCCGGACGAGGCGGGTGCCGGTGTCGCGCCCACGAGGGCGAGAGCGCACAGTGCCGCGCCCACGCCGAGAAGTCTGCCGTTCACAAGCCCCCCACTGGTCGAATGACGACCTCCGTAACGGTGCGTGAGCCCATGACCACCAGTCAAGGCATGTGCACATCATTCATCGGGCGTTCTCCGTGCCGCCTCCGGCACGCCGGTGGTGGATCATGGAGTACGCAGCGACAGCCGTCCGACCGGGAGCCCGCCCCATGCACCACCCCACCTCGCCCGACCCCCGCCACGACGGTCTCGTTCGGGTGCGCGGCGCCCGCGAGCACAACCTCAAGGGTGTCGACGTGGACATCCCGCGCGACGTCCTCGCGGTGTTCACGGGGGTGTCCGGCTCCGGAAAATCGTCGCTCGCCTTCGGGACGATCTACGCGGAGGCGCAGCGCCGCTACTTCGAGTCGGTCGCCCCGTACGCGCGCCGGCTGATCCACCAGGTGGGCGCGCCGAAGGTGGGCGAGATCAGCGGGCTGCCGCCGGCGGTGTCGCTCCAGCAGAGCCGCTCGGCGCCGACGTCGCGCTCCTCGGTCGGCACGGTGACGACGCTGTCGAACTCGCTGCGAATGCTGTTCTCTCGGGCAGGTACGTATCCGGAGGGCGCCGAGCGCCTGGACTCGGACGCGTTCTCGTCGAACACGGCGGCCGGGGCGTGCCCCTCGTGCCACGGCCTCGGTCAGGTGCACCGCACCACCGAGGAGCTGCTGGTGCCCGACCCCTCGCTGTCGATCCGCGAGGGCGCCATCGCGGCCTGGCCGGGCGCCTGGCAGGGCAAGAACCTCCGCGATGTCCTCGACGCACTGGGCTATGACGTCGACCGGCCCTGGCGGGAGCTGGCGCAGGCGGACCGTGAGTGGATCCTGTTCACGGACGAGCAGCCGGTGGTGACCGTGCACCCGGTGCGGGACGCGGGCCGCATCCACCGCCCGTACCAGGGCACGTACATGAGCGCGAACCGCTATGTGCTCAAGACGTTCTCGGACTCCAAGAGCCAGTCGCTGCGCGCGAAGGCGGAGAAGTTCCTTGAGAGCACGCCGTGCCCGGTGTGCGGGGGCGCCCGGCTGCGGGCCGAGGCCCTGGCCGTCACGTTCGCGGGCCGTACGATCGCGGACCTCGCGGGTGTCCCGCTCGCGGACCTCGCCGAGCTGCTCGCCGCCGAGGGCGACTCGTCCGAGACGGCACGCGTGCTCACCGAGGATCTGCGGGCCCGTATCGCCACGGTCACGGAGCTCGGCCTCGGCTATCTGAGCCTCGACCGGTCGACTCCGACCCTGTCGGCGGGTGAGCTGCAACGGCTGCGCCTGGCCACGCAGTTGAGGTCGGGGCTCTTCGGTGTCGTGTACGTGCTCGACGAGCCGTCGGCCGGACTGCACCCGGCCGACACCGAGTCCCTGCTCACCGTCCTCGACCGGCTGAAGGCGTCCGGCAACTCCGTCTTCGTGGTCGAGCACCACCTGGACGTGATGCGGCACGCCGACTGGCTGGTCGATGTCGGCCCGCAGGCCGGGGAGCACGGCGGCCGGGTGCTGCACAGCGGCCCGGTGGACGGGCTGCGCGAGGTCGCGGAGTCGGCGACGGCCCGCTACCTCTTCGACGACGAACCGGCTCCCGTACGCCAAGTCCGCACACCCACCGGCTGGTTGAAGGTCGGCCCGGTCACCCGGCACAACCTGCGCGAGGTGACCGCGGCGTTCCCGCTGGGCGCCTTCACCGCCGTCACGGGTGTCTCCGGTTCCGGGAAGTCGACGCTGATCGGCGAAATCACCGAGGAGGTCGAGGGGGTCGGGCGGCTCGTGGTCGTCGACCAGAAGCCCATCGGGCGCACACCGCGCTCCAACCTGGCCACGTACACGGGCCTGTTCGACGTCGTCCGCAAGGTGTTCGCGGCCACCGAGGAGGCGAAGGCGCGCGGGTACGGTGTCGGCCGCTTCTCGTTCAATGTCACCGGCGGGCGCTGCGAGACATGTCAGGGAGAGGGCTTCGTCAGCGTCGAGCTGCTGTTCCTGCCGAGCACGTACACACCGTGCCCGGACTGCGCGGGCGCCCGCTACAACCCGGAGACGCTCGAAGTGGCCTATCGGGGGCGGAACATCGCCGAGGTCCTCGATCTGACGGTGGAGTCGGCGGCGGAGTTCTTCGAGGCGGCGGACGACGACGCGGCGCGGCCCGTGCTGCGCAGCCTGCGCACGCTCCTCGATGTCGGCCTCGGCTATCTGCGGCTCGGGCAGCCGGCCACCGAGCTGTCCGGCGGCGAGGCCCAACGCATCAAGCTGGCGAGCGAGTTGCAGCGGGTGCGGCGCGGCCACACCCTGTATCTCCTCGACGAGCCGACGACCGGGCTGCACCCGGCGGACGTGGAGGTGCTGATGCGGCAGCTGAACGGGCTCGTCGACGCCGGGCACTCCGTGGTCGTGGTCGAGCACGACATGGCGGTGGTCGCCGGCGCCGACTGGGTCGTCGACATGGGGCCCGGTGGCGGGGCGGCGGGCGGCCAGGTGGTGGTCGCGGGGCCGCCCGCCGCGGTGGCCGCGGAGACCGCGAGCCGGACCGGGGCCTACCTGGGGCGCCTGCTGGGGTCCTGAGCGAGGGTGCGGGCCGGCGGCCCGTGCGGCACGCGCCTCCCCGACGCGTCCTGCGCCGCCTCGGCCAGCGCCCTCCGGTCGGCGTGGCGGCCCGCGGGGAGCACGGGCCGGACCTCCACGTGGGCCTCGATCCGCCGCGCCGACACCACCCGCCACAGGGCCGCGAACAGGGTGTCGTCGCCGACGAACGCGGGGGCGGTGCTGACCGTGCCGTCCGGCAGCCGGTAGCCGAGCCGCACCGGCTGCACCGGTGTGCCCGCGTCCAGGGCGGCCTGGAACGCGGCCCGCCGGAAGGTCCCCCGGGCCCGGCCGCACCAGGTGCTGCCCTCCGGGAACACCGCGACCGCGCCGCCCCGTTCGAGGACCGCGGCGAGGGCGGCCACGGTGCGGGGCAGCGCCCGCAGCCGGTCGCGGTCGATGAAGACGACGCCGGCCCGCGCCGCGAGGAACCCGGCGACCGGCCATCGCCTGATCTCCTTCTTGGCCACCATGCGGGCCGGGCGGACGGCCGCGAGCAGCGGGATGTCGAGCCACGAGATGTGGTTGGCGACCACCAGCAGTCCACCGGTGGGCGGCGCCGCGCCGGTCAGGTGCGGGCGCACCCCGGTGGCGCGGACGACCGCCCTGGCGAACAGCCGCACCCAGCGCGCGGGCACCCACCGGCCGAACGGCAGGAACACGACGCCCACGGCCAGCACAGCGAGCAGCGCCGCGAGCCGCAGCACCGCACGTGGCACCCGCACACCCGCGCTCTCGTCCCCCACGCACGCGCTGGAGCAGGGGGCCGTGGGCAGCCAGACGCTCATCGGGCCGGGGCGAGCGAGAGGAAGTGGTTCAGGTAGCGGGCGTTCATCCGGCGCATCGACAGGAGCACGTACAGATCGGCGACCCCGAAGTCCGGGTCGTGCGCGGGCGCTCCGCACACCCAGGCGCCGAGCCGCGTGTATCCGCGCAGCAGGGCCGGGAGCGGGGTGCGTCCGGCGGGGCGGGCGATGTGGTCCGCGCGCCAGGCGTGCAGCGGGGTCACCCCGTACTCCTCGGGGGCGAGGTGGTCGGCGCGGGCCCGGTCCCAGGTGGCCGCGGCGAGTGCGCCGCCGTCGGCGAGCGGTATCGAGCAGCAGCCCGCGAGCCATTCGTGGCCGCGGTCGGTCATGTAGCGGGCGATGCCCGCCCAGATCAGGCCGATGACGGCGCCGTCGCGGTGGTCGCGGTGCACACAGGAACGGCCGACCTCGACGAGGTCCGGGCGGATCGGGGCGAGCGACCTGAGGTCGAACTCGCCCTCGGAGTACAGCCTCCCGAGCCCGGCGGCGCGTTCGGGAGGCAGCAGGCGGTAGGTGCCGACCACTTGTCCGGTGGGCACTTCGCGCACCAGCAGGTGGTCGCAGTGGGCGTCGAACGGGTCGATGTCGAGTCCGGGTCGCGGGGTGTCGAGCAGGGCGCCCATTTCGAGGGCGAACACCTCGTGGCGCAGCCGTTGGGCGGCGCGGACGTCGGCCTCGTCCCGGGCGAGGGTGACGGTGTAGCGGGTGGGGGCGACGGATCGTGCGGGGCGGTCGAGCGTGCGTGCGCCGGTCATGACTGGCTCCTGGTCACGTGCCTGTCGGCGGAGATGGGGGGCCGACGTGGTGCGGCCTTCCGCCTCAGTTCTTCCGATCCCGGTTGGCGTGTACGTGACCAGCGTGCCGTGCGCGGATGTGGGGAGGTTGAATGCCCGGGGTGGCACGCCGCGCGCGCCCGGCGTCAGCCGGCGTGGCCCTGCGTGGCCCGGAAAACGATGACGGGACCGGGGGTTGAGCACCACATCCGGTCCCGCCCACCCCGCGCTTTTCGCGGGACGTTCATAGAAGGGTCAGCGGCTGACCTTCCGGTTCGCGCGCAGCCACTCCTTGTTCATGCTGGTGATGGAGAACAGCGGGATGCCCTTCGGGCAGGCCGTCGCGCACTCGCCGGCCAGCGTGCAGCCACCGAAGCCCTCCTCGTCCATCTGACCCACCATGTCGAGCACACGCGTTTCGCGCTCGGGCGCGCCCTGCGGCAGCACGTTCAGGTGGTTGATCTTCGCGGAGGTGAACAGCATCGCCGCGCCGTTGGGGCACGCGGCCACGCACGCGCCGCAGCCGATGCACTCGGCGTGCTCGAAGGAGAAGTCCGCGTCCGGCTTGGGCACCGGGGTGGAGTGCGCCTCGGGGGCCGCGCCCGTCGGGGCCGTGATGTAGCCGCCGGCCTGGATGATCCGGTCGAAGGCCGAGCGGTCCACAACCAGGTCCTTCACGACCGGGAAGGCGGAGGCGCGCCACGGCTCGATGTCGATCGTGTCGCCGTCCTTGAAGGACCGCATGTGCAGCTGACAGGTGGTGGTGCGCTCCGGGCCGTGCGCGTCGCCGTTGATGACGAGCGAGCAGGCGCCGCAGATGCCCTCGCGGCAGTCGTGGTCGAAGGCGACGGGGTCGTCCCCCTTGAGGATGAGCTCCTCGTTGAGGGTGTCGAGCATCTCCAGGAACGACATGTCCTGGCTGATCCCGTCCACCTCGTACGTGGACATGGCGCCGTCGGCGTCGGCGTTCTTCTGGCGCCAGACGCGCAGGGTGAGCTTCATGCGTAGCTCCGCTGAGTGGGGTGGACGTACTCGAAGACGAGGTCTTCCTTGTGCAGGGTGGGGGCCGTGCCGGTGCCGGTGAACTCCCAGGCGGCGGCGTAGGAGAACTCCTCGTCGACGCGGGCGGCCTCGCCGTCGGGGGTCTGCGACTCCTCGCGGAAGTGACCGCCGCAGGACTCGGCGCGGTGCAGTGCGTCGAGGCACATCAGCTCGGCGAGCTCGATGTAGTCGATGATGCGGTTGGCCTTCTCCAGGGACTGGTTGAACTCCTCGCCGACACCGGGGACCTTGATGCGGCGCCAGAACTCCTCGCGGATCTGCGGGATCCGGTCGAGTGCCTTGCGCAGCCCGGCGTCGGTGCGGGCCATTCCGCAGAACTCCCACATGAGCTCGCCGAGTTCACGGTGGAAGGAGTCGGGTGTGCGGTCCCCGTCGACGGCGAGCAGCTTGGCGAGCCGCTCCTCGGTCTCGCGCACGACCTCGACGGTGGCGGGGTGCGAAGCGTCGACCTCGTCCTTGTGCGGGTGCTTGGCGAGGTAGTCGTTGATGGTGGCGGGGAGCACGAAGTAGCCGTCGGCGAGTCCCTGCATCAGGGCACTCGCGCCGAGCCGGTTGGCGCCGTGGTCGGAGAAGTTCGCCTCACCGATGGCGAACAGGCCGGGGATGGTGGTCTGGAGGTCGTAGTCGACCCAGAGTCCGCCCATCGTGTAGTGCACGGCGGGGTAGATCCGCATGGGGGTCTTGTACGGGTCCTCGTCGGTGATCCGCGCGTACATGTCGAAGAGGTTGCCGTACTTGGCCTCGACGGCCTTCTTGCCCATCCGCTTGATGGCGTCGGCGAAGTCGAGGTACACACCCTGGCCGCCGGGGCCCACTCCCCTGCCCTCGTCGCACACGTTCTTCGCGGCGCGCGAGGCGATGTCGCGGGGCACGAGGTTGCCGAACGCCGGGTAGATGCGCTCCAGGTAGTAGTCGCGCTCGTCCTCGGGGATCTCGCCCGCGGGGCGTGTGTCGCCCTTCGCCTTCGGCACCCAGATACGGCCGTCGTTGCGCAGCGACTCCGACATCAGGGTCAGCTTCGACTGGTGGTCGCCGGTGCGCGGGATGCAGGTGGGGTGGATCTGCGTGAAGCACGGGTTGGCGAAGTAGGCGCCGCGCCGGTGCGCCCGCCAGACGGCGGTCGCGTTGGAGTTCATGGCGTTGGTCGACAGGTAGAAGACGTTGCCGTAGCCGCCGGAGGCGAGCACGACGGCGTCCGCGAAGTACGTGTCGATCTTGCCGGTGACGAGGTCGCGGGCGACGATGCCGCGGGCCTTGCCGTCGACGATGACGAGGTCGAGCATCTCGGTGCGCGGGTGCAACTCGATGTTCCCGGCGGCGACTTGACGGCTGAGCGCCTGGTACGCGCCGAGGAGGAGCTGCTGGCCCGTCTGGCCGCGGGCGTAGAACGTACGGGACACCTGCACGCCGCCGAAGGAGCGGGTGTCGAGGAGGCCGCCGTACTCGCGGGCGAACGGCACACCCTGCGCGACACACTGGTCGATGATCTCGACGGAGATCTGCGCGAGGCGGTGCACGTTGGACTCGCGGGCGCGGAAGTCGCCGCCCTTGACGGTGTCGTAGAAGAGGCGGTGCACCGAGTCGCCGTCGTTGCGGTAGTTCTTCGCGGCGTTGATGCCGCCCTGCGCGGCGATGGAGTGGGCGCGGCGCGGGGAGTCCTGGTAGCAGAACTGGACGACGTGGTAGCCCTGTTCGGCGAGGGTGGCGCCCGCCGAGCCGCCGGCGAGTCCGGTGCCGACGACGATGACGGTGTGCTTGCGGCGGTTGGCCGGGTTGACCAGCTTGGCCTGGAAGCGGCGGGTGTCCCAGCGCTCGTTGACGGGGCCGGTCGGCGCCTTGGTGTCGACGACGGGTTCGCCGGTGGAGTAGTCCGCGTAGGTGCTCATGTTGTTCCTCAGCTCACCAATCCGGTCATGACGCCCACGGGCACGGCGATGAAGCCGAGCGTGAGCACCACGGCGAGTACGTTGCCGACGGTCTTCAGGACGCGGTCGCGGGTGCGGCTGCCGACACCGAGGGTCTGCGCGGCGCTCCAGAACCCGTGCTGGATGTGGAAGCCGAGGGCCAGCATCGCGACGATGTAGATGACGTTGCTGTACCAGGTCGAGAACGTGTCGATGATGTTCTGGTACGGGCGCAGGTGCTCATAGCCGCCCGGGTGCACCGTGCCGGTCGTCAGGTCGAGGATGTGCCAGACGATGAACAGGCCGAGGATGATGCCGCCCCAGCGCATGGTGCGCGTGGCGTAGTCGGCGCGCGGCTTCTTGTGCACGTACTTGCTGGGGCGGGCCTTCTGACCGCGTCGGCTCAGCTGGTACGCGGAGGTGGCGTGCGCGACGACGGCGACGACCAGCACCACGCGGGCGATCCACAGGCCCCACTCGTAGTGCAGCACCGGGCCGCCCATGGTGCGCAGCCAGGAGGCGTAGTGGTTGATCTCCTCGGGACCGAAGAAGATCTTGAGGTTCCCGATCATGTGCGCGACCAGGTAGAGCAGCATGACGAGCCCGCTCACCGCCATCACTGTCTTCTTGCCGACGGAACTGTCCCAGACAGTACGTGCCATGGACGGCCGTCGATCCGTCCGCGTTGCCAGAGCCATGGGTCAAGACGCTAGAGCCCAAGGGCCCGATCGGTCCAAGACATGGTCCGCCTCATTTCGATAGGCATTCGCTATCGAGGGGCTAGGGTGGGCTCATGCAGTTCCAGCAGCTCCAGTACTTCGTCGCGGTCGCGGAGACCCGGCACTTCACGCGCGCCGCCGAGCTGGTGCACGTCGCGCAGCCGTCGCTGTCCCAGCAGATCCGGGCGCTCGAGCGGGAACTGGGCGTCGACCTGTTCCTGCGGGCCCGCGGGAACATCTCGCTGACCGACGCCGGGGAGGCGCTCCTGCCGCTCGCCCGCCGCATCCTCGCCGACGCGGACACGGCGCGGCACGAGGTGCAGGAGCTGGCGCAGCTGAAGCGCGGGCGGGTCCGGCTCGGCGCGACGCCCTCGCTGTGCACGGGCCTGCTGCCGGACGTGCTGCGCTCCTTTCACGACCGCTATCCCGGCATCCAGCTGATGATCGAGGAGGGCGGCTCCCACGACCTCGTACGGGAACTCGCGCGCGGCGCCCTCGACCTCGCGCTCGTCGTGCTGCCGCTGCCCGCGCCGGCGCCCGCCCTGACGACGGTCGAGCTGCTGCGTGAGGAGCTGGTCGTGGTGTCGTCGAAGGACGCGCCGGCGCCGGGGCGGGGCCGCAAGTCCGTGCGCGTCTCCGACCTGGAGGGCGAGCGGCTCGTCATGTTCCGGCACGGGTACGACCTGCGGGAGCTGACCGTCGCCGCGTGCCGGGGCGAGGGCTTCGAGCCGGACTTCGCGGTGGAGGGCGGCGAGATGGACGCGGTCCTCGGGTTCGTGCGGGCCGGGCTCGGGGTGGCGGTGGTGCCGTGGATGGTGGCACACCGGGCCGGGGCGGACCTGCGGGTCACACCCCTGGCCAAGCCAGGACTCAGCCGCACGATCGCGCTCGCGCACCGGTCGGACGTGGCGCCGCCCCGAGCGGCGCGCGAGCTTCAGCGGATGCTGTTCGAGGGGCGCTCCTGAAGCTCAGCCGGTCGCGTCCGCAAGGGCCAGCTCATGGAGGCGGTCCGGCGGGCCGGGACGGGCGTAGTACCAGCCCTGGGCCGTGTCGCAGCCGAGGTGGCGGAGCTGCTCTGCCTGCGCGCCCGTCTCGACGCCCTCGACCGTGACCGACAGGTCGAGGCTGTGGGCGAGCGAGACGATGCCCTCGACGATCTTCAGGTCGACGGGGTCCGCGGGGAACTGCTGCATGCCCTGTGTGAAGGAGCGGTCCAGCTTGAGGACGTTCACGGGCAGGCGGCGCAGGTTCGCCAGGTTCGAGTAGCCGGTGCCGAAGTCGTCGAGGGCGATGTCGACGCCCATCTCGGAGAGCCTGCGCAGCGGCTTGAGGAGGTCGTCGTCCGCACCGATCAGGGCCGACTCCGTGACCTCCAGGCACAGCGCGTCCGGTTCGAGACCGAAGCGCTCCAGGATGTCGACCGTGTCCGCCACCAGACCGGGGTGGGTCAGCTGCATCGGGGACAGGTTCACGTTGATGCGGAACGCGCCCGCCTCCTCGTACCGGTCCTGCCACACCCGCGCCTGCCGGACCGACTCCTCCAGGACCCAGCGGCCGAGCGGCACGATCAGGCCGGTGTGCTCGGCGAGCGGGATGAAGCGGTCGGGGCCGAGCACGCCGTGCTGCGGGTGCAGCCAGCGGACCAGGGCCTCGGCGCCGCGCACGCTGCCGTCGCCGAGGTGCACCAGGGGCTGGTACTCGATGAAGAACTCGCCGCGGTCCAGGGCGGCGGGCAGCGCCGTCGTCAGGCCGTGCCGGGTGATGGCGCGGGCGTCGGCCTCGGGGTCCGCCAGCTCGTAGCGGTTGCCGCCCGCGGACTTCGCCCGGTACATCGTGATGTCGGCGCTGCGCAGCACCTCCGCGGGGCTGCGCTCGGCGGCCGGGCCCTCGACGATGCCGACCGAGCCGCGCACGGTGAGCTCGCGTCCGTCGATACGGATGGGCGTGGCCAGCGCGTGCATGATGCGTCCGGCCAGCTCGTCGACCTCGGCCTCGGTGTCCTTGCCGGTGGTCAGGGCCACGAACTCGTCGCCGCCGAGCCGCGCGACCATCTCGCCGGGCGCGGTGGCGCAGGCCTGGAGGCGGTCCGCGACCTCGACGAGGAGCCGGTCGCCCGCCGCGTGGCCGAGGCTGTCGTTGATGGTCTTGAAGCCGTCGAGGTCGAGGTAGCACAGGCCGAAGCGCATGCCCTCGCCCGCGCTGAGCACCTTCTCCAGGCGCTCGAAGAACAGGGTGCGGTTGGGCAGCCCGGTGAGTGCGTCGTGGGTGGCCTCGTAGCGCAGCCGCAGGTTCAGCAGTCGGCGCTCGGTCACGTCCTCCATGAGCGCCAGCTGGTACTGCGGGGCGCCGTCCGCGTCGCGCAGCAGCGAGACCGTCAGGTTCGTCCACAGGGCGGTGCCGTCCGGTCGCGAGTAGGCCTTCTCCACCCGGTAGTGCTCGCGCTCGCCCTGCACCAGCTCGTGGTACATGCGCCAGATGTGCGGGGCGTCCTCGGGGTGGGTCAGCTGGTGGGCCTTGCGCTTGAGCAGCTGCTGCCTGCTGCCGCCGAACATCCGCACCATCGTCTCGTTGACCTCGAGGATGGTGCCGTCGAGGTCGGCGATCCCGATGCCGATCGCGGCGCCGTGGAACACCGCGCGGAACTTGGCCTCGCTCGCGTGCAGGGCCTCGGCGACGGCGCTGCGGGCGTCGAGCGCGGCCCGCGATATGGCCTCCTGCTCGGCGCGGGTGCGCTCCCGCAGGGCGGCCGCGAACCCGGCGGCCATCGCGTGCTGGATGCGGGCGCAGCGCGAGCGCAGTTCCGCCGCGCGCTCCGCGGTGGGTGTCTGTTCCCCGCAGTGCCCGACGAGGTGTGTCTCCACCACGTCGAGGGTCTGGGTGAGTGCCTCGGGGTCGGTGCAGTGCGCGTCGACCAGGGCCGCGCCGACGGCCTGTGCCTCCGCCCGGTCGAGCACCCGCGAGGCGAGCGCGGTGCGCAGCCGGCGTACGAGCGGCACGAGTTCCGCCTCGAACTCGTGCCGGGTCAGCGAGGTCGCCGTGAGCGGGAAGATCTCCCGGCTCCAGAGCGTGGCGAACCCGCGCACTCTGTCTTCCGGCCCGGCCGACGCATCACCGCCGATGCTGTCGTCGGTCCGTGCCGACCTGTCCGTCCGGCCGGCTTTCCCGGCCCGGGGTCCGGGGTTCGTCCCCCGGGAGGATGCAGCAGTCACGCCTTGCGCCCCACTCCCACATAGCCCGCGAAGGTGTACGGGTCCTCGTCCTCTGGGGCGGTGTCAGGCCGCCACACCGGCATCGCCACGATGCCCGGTGCGACCACCTCGTACCCCTTGAAGAACCGTTTGATCTCGTCGCGGTTCCGCATGATCAGCGGATTGCGGACATCGTTTCGGTAGACGTCGACCATCCCGTCCGCCCGCTCCGTCTCTATGGGCATGCCCTCATTGGAGGCATGCGTCACGATGAGCAGGCTGCCCGGTGCGAGCGCCTCGCTGAGTTCGGCCACGGCCGCGTACGGGTCGTCGACCTCCTCGATGAAGTGCAGTACGGCGACGAGGAGCAGGGCCACCGGCCGCTCCAGGTCCAGCAGTTCGGCGACTTCGGGGCTCTCCAGGATCTCCCGGGGCCTGCGCAGGTCCGCCGTGACGACTCCGGTGTGCGGGACGTCCTCGAGGACCGCCCTGCTGTGCGCGACCGCGACCGGGTCGTGGTCGACGTACACCACGCGCGCTCCGGGGCTCGCCTGCTGGGCCACCTCGTGGACATTGCCGAACGTCGGGATGCCGGAGCCGATGTCGAGGAATTGCGTGATTCCGGCCTCCGCGGCGTATCGCACGGCACGCCGCATGAACGCCCGGTTCGCCTGCATGATCTTCGGCAGTCCCGGCAGGAACTCCATGGCCTTGCGGGCGGCCTCCCGGTCGACCTCGAAATTGTGCGAACCGCCCAGGTAGAAGTCGTAGATACGGGACACACTGGGCACCGAGATGTCGATGCCCTGTGGGGCCCAGGCGGGACGCTGCATCAAGGTCTCCATGGCGTAGGCGTGCCGGTGTTCGAGCCGAGGCTACTGATCCACCGCCAAAGGAGCGAGTCAAAACGGAAATTGACCGTCCGTTCCCGGTCACTGCCTCCGTCACGTGCCAATCGGCAACGATCCGAAACCATCCCGAAACCTTCTCTTTCCCCGACGAAAAGAACCGGCCCGCTCCCTCCACACGGCCTGACCAGGCCATGCGGGGAACGGACCGGCGACGAGCCAATTCCGTTGACGACTCTACTGTGGGCGCCTCACCGGGCGCACCGGACCCTCCCGGTTGTTACTTGGGAGCCCCTACCGGCTTTCCATTCGGAGCCGCCGCGTACCAAGTACCTCCTACGCCCTGACCGTTCGTGTCACCTGGCTTTTTGTCGCCCGCGAAGGTGTAGACGGGCCAGCAGTCCAAGGTCTGCTGCTTGGTTCCGTCGGGCCTTGTGAAGGTCATGTAGCCCTTCAGTGGAATGTTCTGCGTGTCGTTCTTCGCAACCGGAGCGACGGCGGGCCACTTCTCGGCGCAGGCGCCGACACAGTTCGTCTTGATGGGCCACGCCGAGTCCTTGAGGAAGCGGTAGACCGTCATGCCGTTCTTGTCGACGACGATCTCGCCGAGCTTCGGGTCGTTGCGCGTGGACAGGCCCGCGAGGTCGGCGGGCTGGGCCCCGGCCTCCTCCTCGGCCTTCTTGTTGGCCTTCTTGCCGTCGGGGGCCGCGGCCCACCAAGTGCCGCCCACGCCCTGGCCCTTGACGTCGCCGGCCTTCTTGTCCTCCGCGTAGTGGTACATGGGCCAGCCGTCGACCGTGAGCTGCTTCGTGCCGCCGGCGGCGGTGACCTCGCCGAGCAGTGACTCGTCGACCCCGGGCGCCGCCTTGGCGCCGCTCGCCGGCACGGCCGGCCACGCCTTCAGACAGGCCGCGTCGCAGTTCGACTTGGGCGGCTGCGCGGTGTCCTTGTCGAAGCGGTACAGGGTCATCCCTTCGCTGTCGGTGAGCACCTTGCCCAGTTCCTTGCTGTCCCACGAGGCGAGCTGGCCCGCGGACTTGGACTTGGCCGCGCTCTTGTCGGTGCCCGACGATCCGTAGCCGTCGGCGGACCCGTAGCCGCCCTGCGCGTCGGCCGCGCTGCCGACGTTCTGCCCTGTGGCCGCCTGGTCTCCCTGGTCCTGACCGCACGCCGTCGTCAGCGCCAGCAGGGCCGCAGCTGTCGCTACGAGCGAGGCGCTCCGCCAGGAGGTCTTCATCTCAACTCCCGCACATTCCTTGGGTGTTGCGCGGGCCCGAGCGGGCCGCACATGGCCCTAGGTACGGGCGGCGGTGACGGCTGTGTTCAACGCGGGGGAAGATTTCTTCGGTGCGGCAGGGGCGCACGCCGGGGGGCGCAGGCTCCGTAGCAGGCCCGCGCACGCGAGCAAACCCGAATGCTCCAGCGCCCCACCATCGGGCCATTCCGCGCCCGGGTCGGCGTGCCGGGGCCCGCCGCTGCTCAGGATCATGGTCGTGCATCGAACCAAGCGCCCCGGGTCAGCCCTGGTCACCCGCGTCATCGCGGTGCTCGTCACCGCCTGGCTGTGCGGCGCGCCGAGCGCGGCCGCCATCGCCGCACCGCTCGTCCTCCCGGCCGACGCCTGCGCCTACGCCTCCGTCGACGGCGGCTCGTCGGGCGACGCGGTGGCGGTCGCCGGCAGCGGCGTCGACTGCAGCGCGGGCCCCAGCACGCCCCCGCCGAAGAAGCCCGCGCCCAAGCCGCCGCCTCCCAAACCGGCGCCTCCGCCGCCACCTCCGCCCCCTCCACCACCGCCGCCGCCCCCGCCTCCGCCTCCGCCGACCCCCACACCGACGCCGCCGCCTCCCCCGCCACCGGCCCCCGCACCGCCCCCGAAGCCCGAGCCGAAGCCGACCCCGACCCATACGAAGCCCCCACCGAAACCGAAGCCGGTGCACTACCCCGCCTACCGCCCCACCGCCCATCGCGCCCCGCCGCGCGGCGGGCCGTCCCTGGTCTCGCTCACCCTGCTCATCACCGCGCCCGCGGTGCTCGCCGTCGCCGCACTGCGTCCCCGCTGATCCTGTTGAACCCATGTGGAGCTTTCGATGTCGGAATGGCTTGTTCTCGCCCTCGCGATGCTCGCGGTCTGCGGCGTCGTCCTCGTCGTCCAGGTCCTGCAGCAGCGCAGGATCGGCGAGGACGACGACCCGTCCGAGACTCCCGACGTCATCGAGTACATGACGATGATGATCGGCGTGGTCTACGCGATCGTCCTCGGCCTCGCCATCGCGGGCGTCTGGGAGGGCCGCAACGCCGCCGAGGACCACGTACGCAAAGAGGCACAGGCGCTGCACGAGGTCCATGAACGCGTCCGGGTCTACCCGGCGGAGATCCGGGACGACATCCGCGCGGATGTCGACAGGTATGTCAGCCATGTCGTCACCACCGAGTGGGACTCGATGCGCGACAAGAGCGAGCTGACCGCCAAGGGCGACTCGCTGCTGAAGAAGGTGCGCGAGGACGTCACGGACTTCGAACCGAAGAACGACTTCCAGGCGCAGGCCTATCAGCCGCTGCTCGACCAGGTGACGGCCGCCGACGAGGCGCGCGGCGCCCGCGAGGACTCGACGAGCGCCACGATGCCGGGCGTCGTCTGGTTCGGACTGACCATCGGCGCCCTGGTCACCATCGGCATGATCTTCGCGCTGCAGATCAGGCGCACCGCGCGCGAGCTGGTCCTCGCCGGGCTCTTCTCGTCCCTCATCGCGTTCCTGCTGTTCCTGATCTGGGATCTCGACGCGCCGTACAGCCGGGGCGTCGCGGCCACCGCGGATCCGTTCCTGACGCTGTTCCCGGGCGCCCATTGACCGATTCGTGCTGCGGCCCGCCCCGGCGCGCCGCACTCTGTGGTGCATGACCCGATGGCACGCCCCGATCGTCGTCCACCCGCCCGCACCGGCGGGTGGGCGGCATGTCTCCGTACGCGGACAGGCGCTCGGCCTGGCGCACAGCGACACGGACCTGACCGAACTGCTGCGCCGCGCCGGGTTCGGCGAGTCGGACGTGACGCTCGACGATCCGCACCTCGTGGAGTGGCGCGGCGCGGGCCCGCACGTGTGGCACACCGGCGGCCCGACGGAGCATCAGCACGGCCCGGACGCCACCTGACCGGCCCACACGGATGCCCCGTTCGTACGACACGGATCGCGGCCGTACGGGGGCGTCCCTAGCGTGTCGGGCATCGAGGTGGCTGTCCCCCGCGCGCGGAACCGGTCCGCTGCCGCTCCTCGTGAACCCCGGAGGAACCCCATGCACGCGATACGTGCCGCATCCGCCGCCGCTCTCTCGCTCGCCGCGCTGACCCTGACCGCGCCGTCGGCCGTCGCCGAGGACGGCTTCAGGCCCAGCATCTCCCCCACCACGATCGCCGCGGGCGGCAAGGTGACCCTGTCGGCCAGCGGCTGCACGGGGAAGACCGAGGTGACGGCCGGGATCTTCGACTCCGTCTGGATCAAGCCCGGCGAGGGCCCCCGCACCGTCCCGGTCGACTGGGACGCGAAGCAGGGCGCCGCCTACACCGTCACGTTCGTCTGCGACGGCGGCCAGCCCCGCAGGGTCGACCTCACCATCGCCACCGGCCGCCCCGACTCCTCCCCCAGCCCCGTCCCCCAGGGCGTCAAGGCCGGTATCGGCGGCAGTGCCGGCGGGCTGGACCTTCAGGAGGTCGCCCTCGGTGGCGCCCTGATCGCGGGCGCGCTCGGCACCGCGTACGTCGTGGCGCGCCGCCGCACCGGCGACAAGAGCGCCTGACCCGCCCCGCCGCCACCCATGTCGAACTGGCGCTTCGCGGACGAGGAACGGCCGGGACGGCGCGCCCCGTGGGGTGTGCTGGCGCTGGTGCTGCTCACCGGGCTGGCCCTCGTCCGCAGCGGTTCGGGAGAGTTCGACGAGGGGCCGCCGCAGCCCGCGTCCGCCGCGTCCGACGAACGGCGCGCACCGGAGGCGGCCGCGGCGAAGGCCGCCCGCCCGCTGCCGTTCTCGCCGGTCGACCGGGTCCGCATCCCGGCGATCCGGGTCGACGCCCCGGTGTCCGAGGTCGGCCTCGACGCGGACGGCTGGATCGACGCGCCGCCGCCGAAGGAGGCGAACCTGGCGGGCTGGTTCACCGGCGCGGCGGCGCCCGGCGAGCGCGGCACCGCTGTCGTCGTCGGCCACGTCGACAACGCGCGCGGCCCCGCCGTCTTCTACGGACTGGGCTCGCTGCGCGAGGGCCACCACGTGGAGATCCGCCGCAGGGACGGCAGGACGGCCGTCTTCCGGGTCTACGGCGTCGAGGTGTTCGCCAAGTCCCGCTTTCCGGGCCGCAAGGTCTACCGCTCGCACGGCACCCCGGAGCTGCGGCTCATCACGTGCGGCGGCCGCTTCTCGAAGCGCGGGGGCTACGAGGGCAACGTCGTGGCGTTCGCACGCCTGATGTCGACGCGCTGACCTCGCACCTGTCCCCGGTGTCCTGTCACACGCCGTGGGGGCGCGGCACCGTCAGCCGGTACCCGGCCTCCAGCAGGCGTGGCAGATAGCTGCGTACGGCGGTGAGCGTCTGGGAGCGGTCGCCTCCCGCGTCGTGGTTGAGGACGATCACGCCGGGCGCCGCGCGGTCGACGACCCGGGAGATCACCGTGGGGGTGCCGGGGTTGTCCCAGTCGAGCGAGTCCACGGTCCAGGCGAGCGGTTCCATGCCGAGTTCGGTCCCCAGCTCGAACACATGGCGGTTCCACGCGCCGTAGGGCGCCCGGAACCAGAGCGGCGGCTCGCCGACGGTCCGCTCGACGAGCTCGCTGGTGCGCTCGATCTCGGTGCGGATCCGCGTCCTGTCCAGCTTGAGGAGCAGCGGGTGCGTCCAGGTGTGGTTGCCGATGACATGCCCCTCGGCGGCCATTCTGCGCAGCAGGTCGGGGCTCTCCCGCGCCCGGTTCCCGCACACGAGGAACGTCGCGCGCACGTCGTGCTCGCGCAGCAGCCGGAGGATCTCGGGCGTGTACGCGGGGTCGGGGCCGTCGTCGAAGGTGAGCGCCATGGCGCGGTCGCCGGGTGCGGTGTCGAGCCTCAGGATGGGCGCCTTGCGCACCTTCAGGGCGGCGCGGCGCGGGCCGCCGGGTCCGGCCAGCGGGCGCAGCCGGTACGTGGACGGCTCGCGTACGGGGCGGGCGGCCCCGCCCGCGGGGGCCGGGGCGGCGCCCTGCCGGCCGGTGCCCGTGCAGCCGGTGAGGGCGGCGAGGCCGACGGCGGTGAAGCCGCGCAGCAACGTCCGCCGTCCCGTGATGTCCTGATGCTTTGTCATGATTAATGCGTGACACGGCACGCGGGCGCCGCGCGCGGAACCACCGGATGGGACGCGGGAAAGCACCTGTTCGGCGGCTTCTCCGTTAACCTCTGCCGCGTGACCGAAGAGCAGCCCCATCAGTTCGAACGTGGCACCGACGGACCGAAAGTGATCGTCGTCGGTGTCGACGGCTCCGATTCCTCGTTCCGCGCGGCGGCCTACGCGGGGGGCCTGGCCCGCAGACAGCACGCGTTGCTCGCCGTCGTCTACGTACAGCCCGTGATGACGGGCGGGGCCGCGCTCGGGGTGCCGGTCGCGGAGACGACCGACGAGATCGCCGAGGGCCTCATCCAGGAGATCCGCGCCTCGGCCGCTCGGGTCAAGGGCATATACGACGTGCGCTGGGAGTTCCACACCTTCCGCGGCGACCCGTTCAACGGCCTGGTCACGGCCGCCGACGAGCTGAAGGCGGACGCGGTGGTGGTCGGCGCGTCGGAGCAGGCGGGCCACCGCATCGTCGGCTCGGTCGCCGTGCGCCTGGTGAAGGCGGGCCGCTGGCCGGTCACGGTCGTCCCGTAAAACAATTCCGTGGGTGCCTCTACGGCGCTGCTGTCTTCCGAACCCGCTGTCACAGGGGCATCATGATCGGCCGTCAGCCGTCGTCGCAGCAGCGAAGAGGTGAGGTCCCCATGGCCGTCCCCCCGAACATCTCGAGAGGGCAGGGCGTACTGCGCCGCAAGCCCATCGAGCAGATCGAGGACACCGAGTCCGGCGGGAAGCTCACCCGCTCCCTCGGGCTGTGGCAGCTGACCGCGATCGGCGTCGGCGGCATCATCGGCGCCGGCATCTTCACCCTCGCCGGCACGGTCGCCAACGGCACGGCGGGGCCCGCGGTCCTCATCTCGTTCCTCATCGCGGGCGTCGCGAGCGCGGCGGCGGCCCTGTCGTACGCGGAGTTCGCCGGGCTCATCCCGAAGGCCGGGTCCGCGTACACGTACGGCTACGCCGTGCTCGGTGAGCTCGTCGGCTGGCTGATCGGCTGGGACCTGCTCCTGGAGTACACGGCGATCGTCGCGGTCGTCGCGATCGGGATCTCCGGCTACTTCAGCTTCCTGCTGGGCGAGATGGGCGTCGACCTGCCCAGCTGGATGCTGGGCGCGCCGGGCACCGGCAGCGGTCACAAGGTCGACCTGTTCGCCGCCGCGCTGTGTCTGCTCATCGCGTGGCTGCTGAACATGGGCATGAAGAACGCGGCCCGCTTCGAGACCTTCGTGGTCATCCTCAAGGTCCTCGTCGTGCTGCTCGTCATCGGCGTCGGCGTCTTCCACATCAACTCGGACAACTACACGCCGTTCTTCCCGTTCGGCGTCAGCGGCGCCTTCACCGGCGCGGCCACCGTCTTCTTCGCGGTCTTCGGCTACGACGCCATGTCGACGGCGGCCGAGGAGTCGAAGGACGCGCAGCGCCACATGCCGAAGGCGATCATCTACTCGCTGATCATCTCGATGGTCCTGTACGTCCTCGCCTGCCTGGTCCTGACCGGCATGCAGAACTACAAGGACATCGACCCGGAGAGCGGCTTCTCGACCGCGTTCAAGTCGGTGGGCCTCAGCGGTCTCGCGGACGTGATCGCGGTGGGCGCGATCATCGGCATCCTCACCGTGATGTTCACGTTCATGCTGGGCGTCACGCGCGTGTGGTTCGCGATGTCGCGCGACGGGCTGCTGCCGAAGTGGTTCGCGAAGACCCATCCCACGCGGCACGTGCCGACCCGTGTGACGTGGATCGTCGGCGTCTGCTCCGCCGCCATCGCCGGCTTCCTGCCCATCGGGGAGGCGGCCGAACTCACCAACATCGGCATCCTGCTGGCGTTCGTCGTGGTCTGCGTCGCGGTGATCGTGCTGCGCTACCGCCAGCCGGAGCTGCCGCGCACCTTCCGCACGCCCGCCATGCCGTTCGTGCCCGCGATCGGCATCGTCTTCTCGATCTGGCTGATCACGTTCCTGCAGTGGCAGACGTGGGTGCGGTTCGCCGTGTGGTTCCTGGTCGGTCTGGTCATCTACTTCGCCTACTCGTACAGGAAGTCCGAATTGGCCCGCACCTCCGACTGATTCGGCTGATTCCGCACTGGCCCGCGGGACGCCGCCCGTCCCGCTCACCGCACCGCTCGTCGAGGGCTTCGCCCCGTCCGCCGCAGAGCCCCGCGCGTCCCCTGGGCGCGCGGGGCGGGCTGCGCTGCCATGACGCCCATGACGACGGCGCTCACGACACCCACGACGACGGAGGAGGACCTCGCCCAGGTCCAGCGGGAGCACGGCGGTCCGCTGTTCTCGTTCCTGCTGCGCCTGTGCGACGGTGACGCCCAGCGCGCGGAGGACCTGGTCCAGGAGACGTACGTACGCGCCTGGCAGCATCCCGAGGCGCTCGATCCGCGCTACGAGTCGGTGCGGCCCTGGCTGTTCACGGTCGGGCGGCGGCTCGCCATCGACGCGCGCAGGGCACGCCTTTCGCGGCCCGCGGAGGTGGGCGACGCGGTCCTGGAGAACGCCCGGGTGTGCGCGGACCACGCGGAGCGCTCGGCGGCCGCGCTCGATGTCCGGGACGCCGTGGCGACCCTCACACCCGAACACCGGGCGGTTCTGCTCGAGGTCTACTTCAAGGGCGCTAGTGTGGCCGAGGCCGCAGAGACCCTCGGCATCCCCCCGGGTACGGTCAAGTCCCGTGCGTACTACGCGTTGCGGGCGTTGCGCCGTGTCCTTCCGGGTTACGCATCCGACCTGCGGTGAAACCGAAGGCCGGGTCAAGCATCGGTAAAGCGCCTTGCTCCGCACCCCCTTTCCTCGGTTGAGTAATCCGCTGTCCTCCCCGGTGAGTTGAGACGGGTGGGTCCGGGGGCCGAAGCAGCACACGGACCGGAGGAAGGCAGGAAGGCGATGCGGTACGGGAGCGATGAGGGCACGGACGGCACGTCCGGCGCCGAGAGTGGGCCGGGCGACGGACTCGTCGTCCCCATGGCGTGGTTGTACGCGGAGTACATCGCGGACGAGTTGCTGCGCACGGGCGACCTGATGCCGCCCACGTCCTTCGAGTTCAAGGCGGGCCGTGACGCGCTCGCGCTGACGATCTTCCTGTCCGACGCGGGCGACGAGCTGTCCGGGATCCGCGTCGTGTCCCAGCTGGAGAACTGGCTGTCGCTGACGGCGTACGACCAGCCGTGGCAGTCGTGGGTGCGGGACCGCTTCTCGGAGCGGCTCGACCAGGACGCGCGGGCCCGGCGCCCCTCGCCCGACCTGCTCCTCGCCGAGGCCGCGTGGAGATGGCTGGAGGAGACCGAGCTGCTCGCCCCCGACCTGGACGCGGTGCCCGTGCCGGACGAGGAGGACGGCCCGCAGGTGTGGACGCCCGCGTGGCAACTGGGTTTACCGCTCGGCCACTTGGCGATCTCCCTGTTCTGAGCGGGGCCGCGGTCCCTACGGCGCGTACACGCCCGCACGGTACTTCGGGATACGGATGGTGATCTTCATGCCGGCGCCCTCCGCGGTCTCGATCACCAGGCCGTAGGCGTCGCCGAAGACCTGGCGCAGGCGTTCGTCGACGTTCGACAGGCCGATGCCGCGCCCGTGGCCGCCCTCACCGCGCAGGATCGCGCGGAGTTCGGCGGGGTTCATGCCGACGCCGTCGTCCTCGATGACGACCTCGGCCTCGGCGCCCGCGTCGGTGGCGCGGATGGAGATGAGGCTGCGGGTGACGGCGCCCTCCAGACCGTGCTTGACCGCGTTCTCGACGAGCGGCTGCAGGCACAGGAACGGCAGCGTGACCGGAAGGACCTCCGGGGCGATCTGGAGGGTGACGGAGAGCCGGTCGCCGAAGCGGGCGCGCACCAGCGCCAGGTACTGGTCGATGGAGTGCAGTTCGTCGGCCAGCGTGGTGAAGTCGCCGTGGCGGCGGAACGAGTAGCGGGTGAAGTCGGCGAATTCCAGGAGGAGTTCGCGGGCCCGCTCGGGGTCGGTGCGGACGAACGAGGCGATCGCCGCGAGGGAGTTGAAGATGAAGTGCGGCGAGATCTGCGCGCGCAGCGCCTTGATCTCCGCCTCGATGAGGCGGGTGCGGGAGCGGTCCAGTTCGGCGAGTTCGAGCTGAACCGAGACCCAGCGGGCGACCTCGTCGGTGGCGCGGGCGAGCACCGCGGACTCGCGGGCCGCGTAGGCGACGACGGCGCCGAGCACCCGGCCGTCCGCGACCACGGGCGCCGCGACTGCCCACCGCAGCAGGCAGTCGTCGTTCGGGCAGCCGCAGCCGAACGCGGCGCTGCGGCCCCCGGCGAGCACCGGCTCCACCCGCTCCATCACGTGCGCGGCGTGGGTGTGTTCGGCCGCCCCGTCCCAGGCGAGGACCGTGGAGCGGTTGGTGACGGCGAGGGCGTCCGTGCCGAGCAGCGTGCGCAGGCGGCGGGCGGACTTGCGGGCGGTGTCCTCGGTGAGGCCCGCGCGCAGTGCAGGGGCGGCGAGCGAGGCGGTGTGCAGGGTCTCGAAGGTGGCGCGCTCCACGGGCGTGCCGACGTCGCTGCGCCCGTCGGGGTGGGCGGTGCGCCGCCCGAGCAGGAACCCGGCGCCGAGCAGCAGCGGGCACAGGGCGATGAGGGCCGCGGTGACGGTGCCGCTCACTCGGGACCGCCTCCCGTCTCCCCCGCACGCGCGCGTGGCGCCGGCTTGAGACCTCGCGCGGACGCCTTCAGCGATTCCGGGAGGTGCAGTCGCGTCATCGTCGCCGTCGTGTGCGGCGGGATCGCGTCCCGCGTCGCCAGGGACACCAGGATCATCGCCAGGAAGCCGACCGGCACCGACCACACGGCGGGCCAGGCGAGGAGCGTGTGCAGCCAGCCGGAGGTGACCGGCCCCGCGACCGTCAGCGTCACCGCCATGAGGGCCGAGCCGCCGCCGAGGAGCAGGCCCGCGAGCGCCCCCGGTGGGGTGAGGCGGCGCCACCAGATGCCCAGGATGAGCAGCGGGCAGAACGAGGACGCCGACACCGCGAACGCCATGCCGACCGCGTCGGCGACCGGCACCCCGTCCACCAGGAGCGCCCCGCCGAGCGGCATCACGATCGCGAGCAGCACGGCGAGCCGGAAGTGCCGTACGCCGCGTGCCTGGAGCACGTCCTGGCTGACGACTCCGGCGACCGCCATCGTCAGCCCCGACGCGGTGGACAGGAATGCCGCGAACGCGCCGCCCGCGACCAGCGCGCCCAGGAGGTCGCCCGCCACCCCGTCGAAGACCCGCCCCGGCAGCAGCAGCACGGTGGCGTCGGCGTCCTGGGTGGCGGTGAGTTCGGGCGCGTACAGGCGGCCCAGCCAGCCGTACACGGGCGGCAGCAGGTAGAAGAGGCCGATCAGGGCGAGGACCACGACGGTGGTGCGGCGGGCCGCGCGGCCGTTGGGGCTGGTGTAGAAGCGGACGACGACGTGCGGCAGGCCCATCGTGCCCAGGAACGTGGCCATGATCAGGCCGTACGTGGCGTAGAGCGGGTGGTCGGCGCGGCTGGTGGCGAGGGGCTGGCCCGCGCCGACCCCGGCGGACGGCGGGGCGAGGCTCGCGGCCTCCGGCGGCGGGGCGCCGTTGCCGTGCCAGGCCAGCAGGAGGAAGAAGGCGGGCACCAGGAGGGCGGTGAGCTTGAGCCAGTACTGGAAGGCCTGGACGAAGGTGATCGAGCGCATGCCGCCCGCCGCGACCGCGAGCACCACGACCGTGGCGACGAGCGTCGCCCCGAACCAGCGGGGCGCCCCGGTCAGGATCTGCAGCGTGAGCCCCGCGCCCTGGAGCTGGGGCACCAGGTACAGCCAGCCCGCCCCGACGACGAACAGACTGACCACGCGCCGCACCTGGCGGGACTCGAGGCGCCCCTCGGCGAAGTCGGGCAGCGTGTACGCGCCGGAGCGGCGCAGGGGCGCGGCGACGAAGACCAGGAGGACGAGATAGCCCGCCGTGTAGCCGACCGAGTACCAGAGCATATCGGGGCCGTGGATCAGGAGCAGCCCGGCGATGCCGAGGAAGGAGGCGGCCGAGAGGTACTCGCCGCTGATCGCCGCCGCGTTGAGCCGGGGGCCGACCGTACGGGACGCCACGTAGAAGTCGGACGTCGTGCGGGACACGCGCAGGCCGAAGCCGCCGATGAGGACGGTGGCAAGGACGACGACGGCCACCGCAGGGATCGCGTACGCCTCGTTCACGGCGCTCCGTGGTCGGCCGGGCGGCCGCGCACCAGGTCGGCGAAGTCACGTTCGTTGCGCTCGGCGCGGCGCACGTACCACCAGGCGATCAGCACGAGGAACGGGTAGCAGCCGAAGCCGAGGACGAGCCATTGGACGGGTGCGTTGCGCAGGGCGCCGAAGAACAGGGGCAGGACGGCGACGGGGACGGCCATGAGCATGAACGCGGTGATGCCGGCGCGGAGTTGGCTGCGCATGAGGGAGCGGACGTAGGCGGCGCCGAGGGTGGTCTGTTCGTCGATCTCCCACTGCGTACGGAGGCCCTCCGGGCCGGGGACCTGGCGGGGTTCGCCGGTCACGGTTTCGCGTTGGGGGTGATCGGACACGGGCGGAGTTTAGGCAGGTCGGGTGGCTCGGCGGAAGGGGTTGCTCGCGGTGGGACGGGGTTGCGGTCGCGGGGCTCTGCCCCGGGCCCCGCGGGCTCTCGTACGAAAGGCGGGCTCCATTTGCCTACGGTCTGCGCATCAGCAGCTCTCGGACCCGGCTCGCGTGTCTGCGGCTCACCGCTATTTCCGCCTCGCCGACCCGGACCGTCATTCCGGCGCCGTCGAGGCGGAGTTCGTCGATGCGGTGGAGGGCGACGAGGTGGCTGCGGTGGACGCGGACGAAGCCGAGTTCCTGCCAGCGTTCCTCCAGGGTGCTGAGCGGTATCCGCACCAGGTGGCTGACGCCGTCCTGGGTGTGCAGGCGCGCGTAGTCGCCCTGGGCCTCGGCGTAAGTGATGTCGGCGACGGCCACGAGGCGGGTGATGCCGCCGAGTTCGACGGGGATGCGGTCGGCGACGGTGGCCGGTGGCGCGCTGCTCGCGACGCGTTCGGTGACCCGGCCGACGGCCTCCGCGAGGCGCTCGCGGCGCACCGGTTTGAGGACGTAGTCGACGGCCTTCAGGTCGAAGGCCTTGACCGCGAAGTCCTCGTGCGCGGTGACGAAGACGACGAGCGGCGGGCGGGCGAAACCGGCGAGGAGACGCGCCACGTCGAGGCCGGTGAGGCCCGCCATCTGGATGTCGAGGAAGAGGACGTCGATCGCGCCGTCGCCGCCCTCCAGGGCCCGGCCGATGCGGCGCAGCGCCTCGTTGGCGTCGGTGGCGCCCTCGGCGCTGCGCACGCGCGGGTCGGCCCGCAGGAGGTACAGGAGTTCGGCGAGGGCGGGTTCCTCGTCGTCGACGGCCAGTACGCGCAACATGCGGCGGAGTGTAATCGCGTGGTCGCTTGAATGAATCAGCCGCCTCCTGCGTACCGGTGGGCGACAGACGGAGGAAGGCATGTGGTCCCTGGAACGGCATCGCGACGTAGGCGCCTATGCGCTGGGGGTTCTCGACCCCGCGGAACGCTTCCGCTTCGAGGATCATCTGCCCGAGTGCGCCGCGTGTGCGTCCCTGGTCGGTGAACTGGCGCCCACGACGGGGGCGCTGGCGCTGTACGCGCGGGCGACGCCGCCGTGCGTGGAGGTGCTGGCGCGACCGGCCCCGACGCTTCTCGACCGGGCCGTGGACCGGCTCGGGGCGCTGCACCGCAGGGCGCGGCGCCGGCTGTGGGGCGCGGCCGTCGCGGCGGTGCTGGTGCTCGCCGCGGCGGGGCAGGGTGTCGCGCTGCTGACCGGGGCCGGTGCCGGTCCTCCCGGGCACACGGCGACCGTGAGCGGGCACGATGCCGCGACCGGTGTGGCGGCGACCGTGACCGCGGACGACCGGGACTGGGGCACCCAAGTGGGCCTGGACGTACGGGACTCGGGCGGGCCCCGGGTGTGCGAGCTGGTCGCGGTGGGCCGGGACGGCTCGGAGCAGACGGTGGCGACGTGGACCGTGCGCGGGGACCCGGTGGCGCTGGACGGCGGGGCGGCGGCGCGGCCCGCGGATCTCGCGCGGTTCGAGGTGCGGGCGGCGGACGGGGTACCGCTGCTGACGCTCCCCTTACGGTGACCGGCTACTTCAGCAGCCGCGACATCCGCCGGTCCGCGAGTGGCTTGCCGCCCGTCTGGCAGGTCGGGCAGTACTGCAGCGAGCTGTCGCTGAAGCTGACCTCGCGCACGGTGTCCCCGCACACGGGGCAC
Organism: Streptomyces sp. NPDC059897; assembly: GCF_042730865.1. Lineage (NCBI taxonomy): Bacteria > Bacillati > Actinomycetota > Actinomycetes > Kitasatosporales > Streptomycetaceae > Streptomyces > Streptomyces sp. NPDC059897. The sequence continues at coordinate 94,512 of NZ_JBHWKQ010000001.1, forward strand.
GCCTCCCCGGCCCGGCCGTGCACGCGCAGGCCGCTCTTCTTCTCGGCCTTGAGCTTTCCGGCGGCGAGCCCGCGCGAGCGTTCGACGGCTTCGGTCAGCGTCGTGCGCATCGCCTCGTACAGGGTGTGCACGTCGTCGGCGTTCAGCTTGGACGTCGGTTTGAAGGGGGACATGCGGGCGGCGTGCAGGATCTCGTCGCTGTAGGCGTTGCCGATGCCCGCGATGAGCGACTGGTCGCGCAGCGCGCCTTTGATCTGGCGTCGCTCCCCCTCCAGGAGGCGGGCGAACGCCGTCTCGTCGAAGTCGTCCGCCAGCGGGTCGGGGCCGAGGCGGGCGATGCCCGGCACTTCGCCGGGGTCCCGGACGACGTACACGGCGAGCTTCTTCGTGGTGCCGGCCTCGGTGAGGTCGAAGCCCTCGCCGGTCTCCAGGGCGACGCGCAGGGCGAGGGGTCCCTTGCCCGGTTTGGGCGGGCCGTCGGGGAGCCGGTCCTTCCAGTGCAGCCAGCCCGCGCGGGCCAGGTGCGTGACCAGGTGGGGGCCGTCCGCGGTGTGCAGGTCGAGGAATTTGCCGTGCCGTGCCACGGACGTGACCGTGCGGCCCTCCAGGGCGGTGAGCGGAGGGTCGTACGTCTTCAGGACGCTCACCGCGACCGGCAGGACGCGCACGATGTCGTGGCCCACCAGGCGCTCGGTGAGGAAGTCCTTGAGCGCTTCGACCTCGGGGAGCTCCGGCATGCCGTCCAGCCTCTCACTCGCGTGCGGGCACCACGAATTCGCACCAGACGCACTTGCCGACGCCGCGCGCCTCCACGCCCCACACGTCGGCGAGCTGGTCGACGAGGAACAGGCCGCGTCCCGAGACGCCGTCCTCGCCCGCCTCGCGGCGGCGCGGCAGGGCGCTGGAGGTGTCCTCCACGTCGACCCTGAGCCTTCGGTCGGCGCCGGTCAGGACGCGCAGGGTGACGATGGCGGGTCCTTCGGTGTGCATGAGGGCGTTGGTGATCATCTCGTCGGCGACGAGTTCGATCTCGTCGGCGCTGTCCCTTGCTCCCCAGGCGCGGACGGCGTGCCGGATCATGTGGCGGGCCGCCCTCAGCGCGTCCGGGTCGCCGGGCGGCACGTGTTCGGTGAGCCGGCCGCCGCTCTGCACGGCGCCCGCGCCGCGGCGGCGCAGGAGCAGCAGTGCCACGTCGTCCTCGGTGTCGCGGTCCTCGACGGAGGCGACGAGCCGGTCCGCGAGCTGGTCGAGGTCGTCGGGGCCCGTGCCGATGAGGGTGGTGAGGGTCTGGAGCCCGTCGTCGAGATCGGTGCCGGGCCGCTCGACGAGGCCGTCGGTGCACATCACCAGCGCCTCGCCGGGGTCGAGTTCGGCGGTGGTCACCGGGTACTCGAGGCGCCCGAACTCGGCGGACAGGCCGAGCGGAAGGCCACCCGCGACCGCGAGCCTGCGGCAGTTCCCGCCCATCAGGCGCAGCAGCGGGTCGAGGTGTCCGGCCCGCACGAGCTGGACGACGCCGGTCGACAGGTCGGCCTCCGCGTACAGGCAGGTCGCGAAGCGGTCGGTGTCGAGTTCGTGCAGGAAGGAGGAGGCGCGGGCCATGACGGTGGCGGGTGTGTGGCCCTCGGCGGCGTAGGCGCGCAGCACAATCCGCAGTTGGCCCATGACGGCGGCGGCGTGCGTGTCGTGTCCCTGGACGTCGCCGATGACCGCGCCGACGCGGCCGCCGGGCAGCGGGATCACGTCGTACCAGTCGCCGCCGATGTCGCGGCCGAGGGAGGCCGCGCGGTAGCGCACCGCGAGGTCGGCGCCCGGTACGTCGGGGATGGTGCGCGGCAGCATGGCCTGCTGGAGGCCCTGAGCCAGGTCCTTCTCCTGCTCGTAGAACATGGCGCGCTGGAGGCTCTGCGCGATGCTGCTGCCGAGCGCGACCATGACGTTGCGCTCGGAGTCGGTGAAGCCCTGGCGGTCGTGGAAGAGCAGGCCGACCACGCCGATGGGCTTGGCCTGTGCGATGAGCGGCAGGTAGGCCGCTGAGGTGATCTCCATGTGGGCGATGAGCGGCCACAGCGCGGGGTAGGAGGCGGCGAACTCCTGCGGTGACTCGATGAAGCGGGGCTGAAGGGTGCGCACGGCCTCGCTCATCGGGTACGGGTCGTCGATGCGGGTGGTGTGGATGCCCGGCACGAAGGTGCCCTGGGGCCCTTCGGCGACGAGGTGGATGCGCCCGGCCCTGACCAGGCCCATGACGAAGCTGGCGGAGCCGCGCTGGTCGACGCCGTGGGTGTCGCGCAGCACGTCGATGACGTCCTGGACCGTGCGGGCGTGCGCGAGGGCCGCCGTGGTGGTCTGCACGACGCCCGTGTCGCCACTGCGCAGCGCCCGCCGGGCCTCGCGCTCGGCGTGCACGGTGGCGTCGTTCAGCTCGTCGGTGGCGTCGCGGACGATGCCCACGATGCGGCGCGGGCGGCCCTGCTCGTCGCGCCGGATGTAGCCGCGCGTGTGGGTCCAGCGCATGTCGCCCGCACGGGTGCGGATGCGGAAGTACGTCCCGTAGGTCTCCTCGCCGCTCTTCAGGGCCCGCGCCACGAGCGCGTCGAGCCGCCCGCCCTCGCTGACCGGCACCCGCTGGGCGAGGGTCTCGGGGTGCTCGTCGTACTCGTCGGGGCGCAGGTCGAAGACCTCGTGGGCCTGGGCGTCCATGGCCATGAGGCCGGTGTCGAGGTCCCAGTCGAAGCTGCCCATGCGCAGTCCGCGGCCGTAGGCCTCCAGAAATCCGCGTGAGGTGTCCTCCGGGCTGTCCCCGCCTGGGGCGTGCCCGGGCTCCTCGCCGCCCCTGTCACCCGCGCCCATGGGCCCCACGCTAGGCCGAGCCCCCTGTGCCCGCACGTCGTGACCTTGGTGCGGAACCGGGGACACACTGGAGGCGTGGACTGGTTCGGCGATGCGGACATGTGGCTCGCCCGCCTGGTGTTCCAGCGCGGGCTGGCGGCGCTGTACCTCGTCGCGTTCGTGGCGGCGGCGCTGCAGTTCCGGGCGCTGATCGGGGAGCGCGGGATGACTCCTGTCCCCCGGTTCGTGGCGCGCGTGCCGTGGAAGGCGGCGCCCTCGCTGTTCCGGCTGCACTACTCGGACCGGTTCTTCGCCGGGTGCGCGTGGGGCGGCGCGGTGGTGGCCAGCGGGCTGCTGGCCGGGGTGGACGGGCTGCTGCCGCTGTGGGCGGCGATGGCGCTGTGGCTGGTGCCGTGGGCGCTGTATCTGTCGATCGTGAACGTCGGGCAGACCTGGTACGGCTTCGGTTGGGAGTCGCTGCTCCTTGAGGTCGGTTTCCTGGCGGTTTTCCTCGGCAACGACGAGGTGGCGCCGCCGGTCCTGGTGCTGTTCCTGCTGCGCTGGGTGCTGTTCCGCCTCGAATTCGGGGCCGGGCTGATCAAGCTGCGCGGCGACGAGTGCTGGCGGAAGCTGACGTGTCTCGACTTCCACCACGAGACGCAGCCGATGCCGGGCCCGCTGAGCTGGTTCTTCCACCACCTGCCGCGCCCGCTGCACCGTGTGGAGGTGGCGGCCAACCATGTCACCCAGTTGGCGGTCCCCTTCCTGCTCTTCGCCCCGCAGCCGGTCGCCACGTGGGCGGCGGCCCTGATGATCGTCACCCAGCTGTGGCTGGTCGCCTCGGGCAACTTCGCGTGGCTGAACTGGCTCGCGATCGTTCTGGCCGCCTCCGCCCTCGACCTGTCCTCCCTGCACCCACCACCGGCGCTTCCCGGGGCGCCGCTCTGGTACGAGGTGGTGGTCATCGCCCTCACGGCGGCGGTCGCGGCGCTCAGCTACCGGCCGGTGCGCAATCTGCTCTCGCGCCGCCAGTCCATGAACCGCTCCTACGACTCCCTGCACCTGGTCAACACGTACGGGGCGTTCGGCTCGGTCGGCCGGGTCCGCCAGGAGATCGTGATCGAGGGCACGACGGACGAGGTGCCACGCCCCGAATCGGGCTGGCTGGCCTACGAGTTCAAGGGCAAGCCCGGCGATCCGCGCCGCCTGCCGCGCCAGTTCGCGCCCTACCATCTGCGGCTCGACTGGATGATGTGGTTCGCCGCGCTGTCCCCCGCGTACGGGCGGGCGTGGTTCCAGGGCCTGGTCGAGCGGCTCCTGGAGGGCGACCGGGACACGCTGCGGCTGCTGCGCCGCTCCCCCTTCCCGGCCGACGCGCCGCCCGTGCACATCCGGGCGCGCGTGTACCGCTACCGCTTCACGACGTGGCGGGAGCTGCGGGAGACGGGTGCGTGGTGGGAGCGGACCTACGTACGGGAGTTCCTGCCGCCGACCCGGCTGAGGTAGACGCGGCGGGCGGTCTCCCCGAAGACGTGCGGGTCCGCGCCGCCGACCAACTCGCGCGCGGTGTCAATGACTTGCTGGTACGTCGCCGCGAGCGTGCACACCGGCCAGTCCGAGCCGAACATCACGCGGGCGGGCCCGAAGGCGTCGATGACCGTGTCCGCGTACGGGCGCAGGTGGTCGACGGTCCAGCCCGTCCAGTCGGCCTCGGTGACCATGCCGGAGAGCTTGCAGACCGTGTTGGGCAGCGCCGCGAGCGCGCGCACGTCGTCCCGCCAGGGGACCATCTCCCCCGCCGCGATCGGCGGCTTGCCCAGGTGGTCGAGGACGAAGGTGAGTCCGGGGTGCTCGGCCGCCGCCTTGACGCAGGCCGGCAGCTGGTGCGGCAGGACCACCAGGTCGTACACGAGCCCGGCGTCGGCGACGGCGGCGAGCCCACGCCGCACGTCGGGCCGCAGCAGCCACTCGGGGTCGCGCTCGCCCTGCACCTGGTGCCGGATGCCCACCAGGTGCCGCCCGCCGGGCAGCTCCCGCAGCCGCTCCAGGGTGTCACGGACGTCGGGCCGCGTCAGATCGGTCCAGCCGACCACGCCCGCGACGAGGTCGCTGCGCCCGGCGAGCGCCAGGAACTCGGGGGTCTCCTCGGCGACGGTCACCGTCTGCACGAGCACGGTCGCCTCGACTCCGGCGGCCCGCAGCTCGGGGGCCAGCTCGTCGAGGGTGAACGTGCGGCGGATGGGGGTGAGTTCGGGTCCGGTGATCCAGTCCTGGTCGCGTACGGACAGGTCCCAGACGTGATGGTGTGCGTCGACGATTCCGGGGGTCACGGCAGCTCCCACACGACGGGCAGTCCGGCTTCCGCGCCTTCGGCGGAGTAGTCGTGGGCGACGTCGAGGAGTTCGTCCATGCGGGCCTGCCAGGCGATGTTCACGGGCAGCTTGTCGAGTTCGGCGAGCATGCGGGCGTAGTCCTCGCACTCGATGACGTGGAACAGGTCGGTGCCGCTGCGCCAGATAGTCCACTGCCGGGCGCCCGCCGCGCGGATCGCGGCGACGAGTTCCTCCGGCACCTCGCGGTGGGCGGCTTCGTACGCGTCGACGAGGTCGGCGCGGACCTTGGTGTGCAGGGCGATTCTCACGTGTGCGGCTCCTGTTCGGAGGGGACGGGCACGTCGGCGGGGAGGAGGTGCTGGTCGCGGGCCTCCTGCCAGAACGCGGCGGGCACCTCTGCGGTGAACTGCCGTACGGTGTCGGTGACTTCGGCGGCCGAGCGGGTGCCGACGAGCACGCTGGTGACGCCCGGGTGGCCGAACGGGAAGGCGAGCGCGGCGGCGCGCAGGGTGGTGCCGTGACGCTCGGCGAGGTCCTGGAACCGGCGGGCGCGGGAGAGGACCTCGGGCGACGCGAGGGCGTAGTCGAAGGTGCCGCCCTGCTTGGGGTCGGCGAGCAGCCCGGAGTTGAAGACACCGCCGATGACGACGGAGACACCGCGTTCGACGGCGGCGGGCAGCAGGGTCTTCAGGGCGCGCTGGTCGAGCAGCGAGTAGCGGCCCGCGCACAGCACCACGTCCACGTCGGTGTCGCGGACGAAGCGGGTCAGCATCGCGGACTGGTTCATGCCCGCGCCGATGGCGCCGACGAGCCCTTCGCCGCGCAGCCGCTCCAGCTCGGGGTAGGCCTCACCGAACGCCTCCTCCGAGTGGTCGTCGGGGTCGTGGAGGTAGGCGACGTCGATGCGGTCGAGGCCGAGCCGCCCGAGGCTGTCCTCGATGGAGCGGCGCACCCCGGCCGCGCTGAAGTCCCACACACGGCGCGTGGTGGCGGGCACGGCGAAGCCGTGGGCGCTGTCGTCGCCGCCCCCGTCGTACGGTTCGAGCAGGCGGCCGACCTTGGTGGACACGGTGTACGAGCCCGTGGGCCGGCTGCGCAGGTACTCGCCGATCCGGCGCTCGGAGAGGCCGAGGCCGTAGTGCGGCGCGGTGTCGAAGTAGCGCAGGCCCGCCTCCCACGCGGTGTCCAGGGCGAGGTGGGCCTCGTCGTCGCGGACCGGTGTGTAGAGGTTGCCGATGGCCGCGCCGCCGAAGCCCAGCGCGGTGACCGGGACGTCGGTGCGGCCGAGTGTGCCGGTGCGCATGCGGGTCACTGTTCGACGGGGCGCAGGCGCAGCCCCTGCATGCCGCCGTCCACGGCTATCGACGTGCCGGTGGTCGCGCCGGACAGCGGGCTCGCCAAGTGGGCGATGGCGCCCGCGACTTCGGCGGCGGAGACCAGGCGCCCGGTGGGCTGGCGGGCTTCGAGGGCGGCGCGTTCGGCGGCCGGGTCGTCCGCCTTGTCGAGGAGCCGGCCGACCCAGGGGGTGTCGGCGGTGCCGGGGTTGACGCAGTTGACGCGGATGCCCTCGCGGATGTGGTCGGCGGCCATGGCGAGCGTCAGGGAGAGGACCGCACCCTTGGACGCCGCGTACAGGGCCCGCTGCGGGATTCCCGCCGTGGCGGCGATGGAGCAGGTGTTGACGATCGCGGCATGCCCCGAGTCCCGCAGCGTGGGGAGCGCGGCGCGGGCCACGCGGACCATCCCGATGACGTTGACGTCGAGGACCCGGTGCCATTCGGCGTCGTCGTTGTCGGCGACGGTGCCCTGGGCGCCGATGCCCGCGTTGTTGACGAGTACGTCGAGCCCGCCGAGGTCGCGGACGGCCGCGGCCACGGCGGCCCGCACCGCGGTGTCGTCGGTGACATCGGCGGCGTACCCGCGCAGTGGCTTCTCCACGTCGGTGATGTCGCGGTCGAGCACGGCGACGTCGGCGCCGCGCTCGGCGAGCAGTTCGGCGGTGGCCCGGCCGATGCCGGAGGCGCCGCCGGTGACGAGGGCCTTGAGCCCTGCGAAGTCCTGGACACTGCGGGCAGGGGTGTCGCTCATGCGGCGGCTCCGTTCGGTTCGGTGGCAAGGTCCCGCGCCCAGAACTCGCCGTCCGGGTAGGTGAATTCGGCGATGGACGAGGCGTGCATGGTGGCGGAGAAGCCGGGGGACGTCGGGGCGGCGTAGTGGCCCCGACGAACGACGACCGGGTCGACGAAGTGCTCGTGCAGATGGTCGACGTACTCGATGACGCGATCCTCGGTGGTGCCGGACAGGGCGACGTAGTCGAACATCGACAGGTGCTGGACGAGTTCGCACAGGCCGACGCCGCCCGCGTGCGGGCAGACGGGGACGCCGAACTTCGCGGCGAGCAGCAGGATCGCCAGGTTCTCGTTGACGCCGCCGACGCGTGCGGCGTCGATCTGGAGGATGTCGATGGCCCCGGCCTGGAGGAGCTGCTTGAACACGACGCGGTTCTGCACGTGTTCGCCGGTGGCCACCTTCACGGGGGCGACCCCCTCACGGATGGCGGCGTGACCCAGGATGTCGTCGGGGCTGGTGGGCTCCTCCACCCAGTAGGGGGCGAACTCGGCCAGCGCGTTGGTCCATTGGACGGCGTCGCCGACGTTCCACCGCTGGTTGGCGTCGACGGCCATGCGGATGTCGGGGCCGACGACCGCGCGGGCGGTGCGGCAGCGGCGGATGTCGTCGTCGAGGTCGGCGCCGACCTTCAGCTTGATCTGGGTGAAGCCGTCGGCGACGGCCTGCCGGGCGAGGCGGGTGAGCTTCTCGTCGCTGTAGCCGAGCCAGCCGGGCGAGGTGGTATAGCCCGGGTAGCCGCGCTCGACGAGACGCGCGGTACGGTCGGCGGCGCCCTGCCGCCCCGCCCGCAGCAGCTCGAGTGCCTCTTCGGGGGTGAGCGCGTCCGCGATGTAGCGGAAGTCGACCTGGGACACCAGCCACTCGGGCTCGGCCTCGGCGAGCAGCCGCCACAGCGGCTTGGCGGCGCGCTTGGCGGCGAGGTCCCAGGTGGCATTGACGACAGCACCGATGGCCATGTGCATCACGCCCTTCTCGGGCCCGAGCCACCGCAGTTGGCTGTCACCGATCAGATCGCGGTTGAGGCTTCCGGGGTCGGCGCACAACACATCCAGCGGGCGGCCGACGACGTGGTGGCTCAGCGCGCGGATCGCGGCGACCTGGACGTCGTTGCCGCGCCCGATGGTGAAGGTGAAGCCGTGCCCCTCGTGCCCGTCCGGGTCGTCGGTGCGCAGCACGACGTACGCGGCGGAGTAGTCGGGGTCGGGGTTCATGGCGTCGGAGCCGTCAAGCTCACGGGAGGTCGGGAACCGGATGTCGTACGTGTCGACGGCGGTGACACGGGGCGAGGTGGAGGACACGTGCTGCCTTTCGGGCGGGGGCGTGGTCGGGCGGCGTCAGTCCTGGGCGCGGCCGGTGGTGACACGGGCGACCATGAGGGCGAGCAGGATGATTCCGCCGTAGATGGCCTGGATCCAGAAGGACGGCACCTGGGCGAGGGTCAGCATGTTCTGCACGACACCGAGCAGCAGTACGCCGGTCAGGGCGCCGAACATGGTGCCCTTTCCGCCGTCGAGGCTGATGCCTCCGATGACCGCGGCGGCGAACACCGTGAAGATCATGTTGTTGCCCTGGTTGGCGCTGATGGCACCCACGTATCCGGTCTGCATGATGCCGCCGACGGAGGCGAGGACACCAGCGACCACGAAGACACCGAGCGTGACCCGCTCGACGCGGATACCGGCGGCGCGCGCGGCCTCGGCGTTGCCGCCGATCGCGTACAGGGCGCGGCCCACACGGTGGTACTTGAGGACGAGCCCCGCGACCCCGAACGCGATGGCGGCGAACCACACCGACATCGGGATGCGCAGGAACGTGGACGTGGCGAGCGCGAAGAACGCGTCGGGCATCCCGAACAGCGTCTTGCCCTTGGTGGCCCCGACGAGCAGCCCGCGCAGCACGATCAGCATCGCGAGCGTCACGATGAACGCGTTGAGCTTCAGCTTGACGACGAGTACACCGTTGAAAGCACCGATGCACGCCCCGGCCACGAGCACCGCCAACAGCGATACGGCGACGGGGAATTCGGTCCCGAACCCGGACTGCGCGACGGGCAGCACGAGCAGCGCGCCGAAGGCGGGCGCAATACCGACGACCGACTCCAGCGACAGGTCGAACTTGCCGCTGATGAGCACGAGCGACTCGGCGAGCACCACCATCGCGAGGGCGGCGGAGGAGCCGAGGATGGTGATGATGTTCTGCTCGGTCAGGAACGAGTCATTGAGCACGGCGCCGAGCACCACGAGCAGCAACAGGGCGGGTACGAGGGCGAGTTCGCGTGCGCGGCGCAGCAGGACGTTCTTGGCGCTCTTGAGCCCCGCTGTTGGACGAGAGCCAGCGGGGTCCGGGGCGGAGCCCCGAGGCCTGGGCACCGAAGTGACCTCAACTTTACGGGTGGACGTCACTGGAAACTCCCTCGATCGACGCGATCAGCGATTGGTCCGCCCAACCCGCAACATGCTCCGCAACCACCCGCCCGTGAAACAGCACAAGCACCCGGTCGCACCGCCGCAGATCATCCAGCTCGTCCGACACGACGAGCACCGCCGTGCCGTCGTCCCGCGCACTGTCGACCCTGCGCAGCAGCGACTCCTTCGACTTCACGTCGACCCCGGCCGTCGGGTTGATGAGCACGAGCAGCCGCGGGTCGGAGGCGAGCGCACGGGCCATCACCACCTTCTGCGCGTTGCCGCCGGACAGGTCGGACACCGGCTGGTCGGGCCCCTCCGCATGGATGTCGAGCCGCTCGATCAGCTCACGGGCGAACCGCCGGCGGCTCTCCGTGCCGATGAACCCGCGTCGGCCGAGCCGCCCGAGCACCGACAGCGTGGAGTTGTCGCCGATGGACATCCCGGTGACGAGCCCTTGGTCGTGCCGGTCACGCGGCACACACCCCACACCGGCGGCGAGCGCGGCGGACACGTCCCCGAAGGGCAGTGGCCGTCCGTCGAGCCGGGCGGTGCCGGACTTGGGTGTGTGCAGTCCGGCGAGGGACTCCGCGAGGGCGATCTTGCCGCTGCCGCTGGAGCCCGCGAGCCCGACGACCTCGCCGCGCCGCACGGTCAGGTCCACGTCCTCGTACGTGTCCGAGGTGAGGCCCGCGACCTCGAGGACGACGGGTTCGACGGCCTCCTCGGCGGCCTGCTCGACGACCGCCTCCGCTGCGGCGGCCGCCTGTTCCGCGACCGCCTCCCCCGCCATCGCCTCGACGAGGGCGGGCCGGGGCAGTTCGGCGACGGGGGCCGTGGTGATCCAGCGGGCGTCGCGGAGCACGGTGACCGTCTGGCACACCTCGTACACCTCCTGGAGGTGGTGCGAGATGAACAGGAAGGTGACACCCGAGTCCTGGAGGGCGCGCATGCGGGCGAAGAGGCGCTCGATCTCCCGGTTGTCGAGCTGCGCGGTCGGCTCGTCGAGCACGATGAACCGGGCGCCGCCGCTCAACGCCCGTGCGATCTCGACCATTTGGCGGTCCTCGACCTTGAGGTCGGCGGTGCGCGCGCCGGGGTCGACGCGAACGTCCCAGGTGTCGAGCAGTTCGCGGGCCTCGGCGTCGAGCTTCTTCCAGCTGAAGAAGCCGCGCCGGGCGCCCGGCTGCCGGTTCAGGAACAGGTTCTCCGCGACGGTCAACTCGGGTATGACGGTGGGCTTTTGGTAGACGCAGGCGACCTTGGACCGCCATGCCTCGCGGTCGCCGAGCGGCGGCGCGGGCCGCCCGTCAAAGGTGAGCGTGCCTTCGTCGGCGGCCTGCAGTCCGGTGAGGACCTGGACGAGTGTGGACTTGCCCGCGCCGTTGCGCCCGACGAGCGCGTGGGACTCGCCCGCGCGCACGGTGAGCCGGCCGTCGGCGAGGGCGACCGTGGGCCCGTAGCGTTTGACTATGCCGCGTGCCTCGACCAAGGGCGGTGTGTCGGCGCTCACTTGACAGTGTTTCCCCACAGCTCGGGGTCGTCGACGTTCTTCTTGGTGACCAGCGGTGCGGGCAGCTGGTCCTCCAGGGTGCCGCTGGGCAGCTTCACGATCTTCGAGCCGTGGTCGGTCGGTCCCGGCTCGAACTTCTTCCCCTGCATCGCCGCCTTGATGTAGTACATGCCGTACTTGGCGTAGGTGTCGGCGGGCTGCGAGACCGTCGCGTCGATCTGGCCCTTGCGGATGGCGTCGAACTCCTGCGGGATGCCGTCGTTCGACACGATCGTGATGTGCTTGGCGGATCCCGCCTTCTCCAGCATTCCCTTGGACTTGAGGGTCTGGAGGGTCGGTGCGAGATAGACGCCGCCCGCCTGCAGGTAGATGCCCTTGATGTCGGGGTTGGCGTTGAGGAGGGTGTCGAGCTTGGAGGCGGCGGTGTCGGACTCCCACTTCGCCGGGATCTCCAGGACCTTCAGCTTCGGGTACTTCTCCTTCACGCAGTCCCGGAAGGCCTTGGACCGCTCACGCCCGTTCACGGACGCGAGGTCGCCCATGATCTGGACGACCTTGCCGGACTTCACGTGGTCGCCGAGGTAGCCGCATGCCTTCTTGCCGTACGCGACGTTGTTGGCGCGCACGACCATGGCGACCTTGCCCTTGTCGGGCGCGACGTCCACGGCGACGACCGGCACACCCTTGCGCTCGGCCTGGTCGAGCCCGGCGCCGATGGCGGCGCTGTCGAGCGGGGCCACGACGAGGCCCTTCACGCCCTGGTTGAGCTGGTTGTTGATGTCCGTGATCTGCTGCGAGGGGTCGCTGTTGGAGTTGACGGTCTTCAGCGCGTCGACGCCCTCGGACTTCGCCATCTTCGGCACGTAGTCGTTGTACGACTGCCAGAACGGTGACGTCAGTAGCGGCAGGACGACGCCCACCTTGCCCTTGCCGTCGCCACCGCCCCCGCCGCCCGCTCCCGCCGCGGTGTCCTTGGTGCTGCCACAGGCGGTGAGGGCGAGCGCGGCGCAGCCGAGCAGGGCGACCGCGCCCAGCCCTCGCCTTCGGGAACTCCGGGCGCGTGCGGCCCCGTTCCCCCTGGTCGTCCCCTTCGAGTCCATCGTGGTGCCAGTCATCGGACTGCTCCTCGGCTCCTGAAGTCATGGGCACGGCCGGTCTCCACCCCTCCGGATCCGGCCCGCGCCGAGATATTTATCAGACCACTTCGGAGCCCCAACACCCTTCGTACCCAAGTTTTCTCGGTATTTGCTGGTGCCGGTACGCGCAAGAGGTCCGACTTCCCCGGTAGTGGTCGGACCACCTGGCTGGTTACACTGCGCGGCATGCAGAAGGCCACCGTCACCCAGCGGGCCATCGAACAGCTCAAGGCGATGATCGGCAGCGGCGAGCTCCAGCCGGGTCAACGGCTGCCCACCGAACGCGATCTGGCGGTGCAGCTCGGCATCTCGCGCAGTTCCATGCGGGAGGCGATCCGGGCGCTCACCGTGCTCGGCGCCCTGGAGGCGCGGCACGGATCAGGCATCTACGTCACGCAGTTGGAGGCCGGCGACCTCCTGGAGACGTTCGGGGTGGTCGCCGACCTGTCGCGCGGGCCAGGACTGGTGGAACTCCTGGAGGTGCGCCGCATCCTGGAGTCGACGGCGACCGCGCTCGCCGCGGCGCGGATCACCCATGCCCAACTCGCGGAGGTCGCGGACCACTTGGCGGCGATGGAGGCGACGGACGACCCGGACGAGATCCTCTCCCACGACCTGGCGTTCCACCGGACGATCGCCACGGCCGCGGGCAACGACACGATGGCAGCGATCCTGGAGGGCCTGTCATCCCGCACCTTCCGGGCCCGCGTGTGGCGCGGCTACGAACAGGAGGGCGCCTTCGAACGCACCCGCCGCGAGCACGCCCGCATCCTGCGCGCCCTGACCGCCCACGACCCGGAGGCGGCGCGGGCCGCCGCCGCGGCGCATGTGGGCGAGGTGGAGGAGTGGCTGCGGGGTCAGCTGGACTGACGCCCCCGCGCCGGTGACCTCACGGGGCGGCCACCCGCAGCGTGTCGATCTCGTCCCATCCGCGCTGGGCCAGCCGCTCGGCGAGTTGGAGCTCGGGCCCCGCGACCAGGCACAGGCACTGGGGCGGGTTGAGGTGGCGCGCGAGGGCGACGAAGGTCTCCAGCACGCTGTTGGCGAGGTATCCGACGCGCGTGAGATCGACGGTGATCTCGTCGGCGTTCTGGGCGTGTTCGGTCACGGCGACCGTCAGGGGCGCCTTGTGCGCGCCGACGACCTCGCCGCACAGGCGCACGCCCGCGCTCTGGCGAAGGGGAGCGATCAAGAGGAGTTCGTCTACGAAGAAGCCAGGCATGAGGTGCCCCAAAGCGGAGTGCACTGCTCGTGGGGCGGGGTGGCCGACGGTGGTCGGAATGATCCACGCGGCGAGCGGTGTTGTGAGGCGGGAACAGGCTCCCGCGATAAGCAGCCGCTGGCGTGGGGAGGCCCTCCATTGGGCCCGAAGATCGCCGGAAGCGCTGCGCCGCGCTGACGGCGCGCATATTCCACGGACTGCTGAACAGCCTACTCGCGCGCGCCCCGGATGGACAGCTTGTCCGTACGTCCGTTCCTCCCCGCCGCCACCTCCACCGCCGTGAGCAACAGCTCCAACGCCACCTCGAACGAGCTCCCCGCCATCAACGGCAAGTACCCCCGAGCCGCGTCGAGTTGGGGGTGCGTCTCGGCCGACAGGTTCGCGTACTCTCCCGTCCACGCCCGGTCGTCCGCCTCCCTGCGCTCCGGCGGCAGCGCCAAGTACGCGGCGTCGAGGGCCGCGTGGCCGAGGACCGTGTCGACGAAGGCGGAGTAGTGCCGCACCGCGTCCTCGGCTCCGAAGCCGGCCCGCCGCAGCAGGCCGATGCCCGCGTCGACGGCCCGGAACTCGTGCGCGCGCCTCGTCACCCGGTACGCCGCGAGCGCCGCCACCCGGGGGTGCGCCCGGTACCCGCGGTGGATGCGCAGGCCGAACTCGCGCAGGCCGTCGCGCCAGGTCGTCCGCTCGGGCTCGAAGCCGTCCATGGCCTCGCCGATGATCCGGTCGGAGACAGCGAGCAGCAGGTCGTCCGTGCTGTGGAAGTAGCGGTACAGCGCGCTCGGGTCGCACCCCAGAGCGGCGCCCAGCCGGCGCACGCTCAGCGCGTCGGGGCCGTGCTGCCCGACCAGGCGCAGCGCGCAGTCGACGATCACGTCCTCGGACAGCAGCACCCCCGATTTCGTCGGCTTGCGGCGCCGCCGCTCCACCGGGATCCGCCCCTCCGCCATCGCCCTCTCCTCTCCCTCGCCCAGCACTCCGCGCTTATGACAACACCATTGACGCAAGCTGACAAGGCCGATTTGATCGCGGTCGCCGCCCCTCGTGCACCTCCCTCTCCCCTGCCTCCGCCTCCCTCCCCCTGCCGTCAGGAGATCGATCATGAGAAGCGAACCACCTGGTCTGCGCCGTTCCCTCGGCGTCGTCGACGGCATCGCCATCGCCGCGTCCAGCACCGCCGCGACCACCAGCATCGGCATCGGAATGGGTTCCCTGGCCGCGACGGTCGGGCTGCACGCGCCGGCGGTCCTGCTGGTGGCGTTCCTGCCGATCCTGGGGATCGCCACCGCCTACGCGCGGCTGAACCGGCAGGAGCCCAACATGGGCAACGGCTACGTCTGGGTGGGCCGTTCGCTCGGCCCCTGGCTCGGCTTCCTCACGGGCTGGGTCACCCTCGTCGGCACGCTGGTCTTCATGGCGTACACGAGCGCGGTGACGGGCTCTGTCTTCCTCCAGTTCGCCAACAAGGCCGATCTGCACACCCTGTTCGGGCTCGACCTCGACCCGAACTCGACGGCGCTCTCGACGGTCGTCGGCCTGCTCGTCCTGACCGCCGTCACCGTCACCGCGGTCACCGGCGTCCGCAAGGCGACCCGCCTGCAGGCGTGGCTGCTCGTCTTCGAGTACGCGGTGCTGCTCGGGTTCTGCGGCTGGTCCCTGGTCACCGGCCCGCACGCCTTCCAGTGGTCGTGGTTCAACCCCTTCGACATCGACGGCGGCACGGCCTTCGCGCAGGGACTGGTCCTCGCGGTGTTCTTCTACTGGGGCTGGGACGCGGCGTTCACCGTCACCGAAGAGACGAAGGACGTACGGGACGCGGGGCGCGGCGGACTGATCGCCCTGTTCGCGATGCTCGGGCTCTTCCTCTACGGTTCCGTGGCCTTCCAGCGCGAGATGTCACTGCCCGAACTGGTCGAGCAGGGCCCGCAGGCCCTCACCTATCTCGGCGCGAAGCTCGCCGACGAGCCGGTCGCCAGCCTGCCGCTGCTCGCGCTGCTCTTCTCGGCGGTGGCGTCCCTGCAGGCCAGCGTGATCCCGACGGCGCGCGGGCTGCTCGCGATGGGCCGGGACCGCACCATGGGGCCGGTGTGGACGCGGGTCAGTCCCCGTTACGGTTCGCCTGCCGCCGGCACCGTCGCCGTGATGTCGATCGCGACCGGGGTCGCCCTGCTGGCGCTGGCGATACCGAAGCTGAACGAGATGATCCTCGCCGCCGTGAACTCCATCGGTCTTACCGTCGCCCTCTACTACGGCCTCACGGCCCTCGCCTGCTCGGTCCGCTTCCGCGAGATGCTGCGCACCGCGCCCCGTGAGGCGGTGCGCGCGGTCCTCGTTCCGGGGGCCAGCGGGCTCGCGCTGCTCGGCATCGGGGCGTATCTGGCGTACTCGTACGCGACGATGAGCGACCACTTCGAACTGTCGCCGGACAACGGGTGGTTCATGCTGGCGGTGCCCTCGACGATCGTCGTGTCCGGTCTCGTGATGGCCGCCGTCGCCAAGTACGGCCGCCGCTCCCCCTACTTCAGGACCGGGCGCGGCACGGACGCCGACGCCGTCGAACTGGCCGGACCGACGGCCAACTGAACCACCACCAGACGTAACACCCGTACATGCACTAGGAGTTGACACCATGCCCGAACCCGCCGACCTCGTCTTCACCGGCGGCCCCGTCCACACCGGCTCCCCCGCCCGCTCACGCGCCACGACCGTCGCGGTGCGGGGCGAGCGGATCGTCGCCGTCGGCCACGACGAGGTGCGCGAGCTGATCGGCCCGCGCACCGAAGTGGTCGACCTGGCGGGGAAGTTGCTGGTCCCCGGTTTCCAGGACGCGCACGCGCACCCTGTCGGGGCGGGCCTGGAGATGGGCCAGTGCGACCTGAGCGGCTCGACGACGCTCGCCGCGTACCGGGAGCGGATCGCCGCGTACGCGAGCGCGCACCCGGACGCCGAGTGGATCACCGGGGGCGGCTGGGCGATGGAGGCGTTCCCGGGCGGGCTGCCGACGGCGGCCGAGCTGGACGCCCTGGTGCCGGACCGTCCGGTGTATCTGGTCAACCGCGACCACCACGGCGCCTGGGTCAACTCCCGCGCCCTGCGGGCCGCCGGAATCGACGCCCGCACCCCCGACCCGTCGGACGGCCGCATCGAGCGCGACGCGGACGGCACGCCGACGGGCATGCTCCAGGAGGGCGCCGCGAACCTCGTCGGCCGCCTGCTCCCCCCGGTCACCCGCGAGGAGCGGATCGCGGGACTGCTTCGCGCCCAGGAACACCTGCACTCGCTCGGCGTCACGGCCTGGCAGGACGCCATCCTCGGCGATCACGCCAACCTGACCGACCCCACGGACGCGTACCTGGCGTGCGCCGACGACGGGCGGCTCACCGCACGTGTCGTGGGCGCGCTGTGGTGGGACCGCGCGCGCGGCACCGAGCAGATCGAGGAACTCCTCGCGCGGCGCGCGGCCGGCACCCGCGGCCGGCTCCGCTCGACGACCGTGAAGATCATGCAGGACGGGGTCGCGGAGAACGGCACGGCGGCGCTGCTCGGCCCGTACCTCGACGGCTGCGGCTGCCGCTCGGACAACAGCGGGATCAGCTTCGTACCGCCCGAGGCGCTGAAGAAGTACGTGACCGAACTGGACGCCCACGGTTTCCAGGTGCACTTCCACGCGCTCGGCGACCGCGCCGTCCGCGAGGCACTCGATGCCGTCGAAGCGGCACGGGGGGCCAATGGCTGGACGGATACGCGCCCGCACCTCGCGCATCTTCAGGTGGTGCACCCCGACGACATCGGCCGGTTCCGGGAGCTGGGCGCGACGGCGAACATGCAGGCGCTGTGGGCCGCGCACGAGCCGCAGATGGACGAGCTGACGATCCCGTTCCTGGGCGCGGAGCGGTCGGCCTGGCAGTATCCGTTCGCGGCGCTGCTGCGGGCCGGGGCGACGCTCGCGGCGGGCAGCGACTGGCCGGTGAGCAGCCCGGATCCCTTGCAGGGAATCCATGTGGCGGTGAACCGGGTCCTGACGGACGCGCCCGACGGCACTCCGGCCTTCCTGCCGGAGCAGCGGATCGGGCTCGGCGACGCGCTCGCGGCGTACACCTCCGGCAGCGCGTACGTGAACCACCTCGACGCGGAGACGGGGGTGATCGCGGCGGGTTACCTGGCGGACCTTGTCGTCCTGGACCGGGACCCGTTCGCCGGACCCGTGACGGAGATCGGCGCGACGCGGGTCGCGCAGACCTTCGTCGGTGGTCAACGAGTGTTTGCCCGTTGACGCTCAACGGGGCTGGGGCCTCGGGGCTCTGCCCCGGGCCCCGCGCCTCAATCACCGGCGGGGCTCAATTTGCCGAGCCGGTTTCAATCCACACTGGGCAGAATGTGCGGCTCCGCCAAATCGTCCTCGTACCCCGCGAGGCGGATCGGCGCCGACCTCGCCCAGACGTCGAGACTGCCGAGCTTCTCCGGCCTGCGCCGGCCGGTCCGCTCTGCTCGGTCCTTGGGGCTCTGTTCGCGATTCGTCTTCTCTGGTGTCACCGCGCACTCCTTGTGTGTCGGGTAACCCGCTCCGGCTGTCCGGCCCAGCGTCGCGCGGGGTCCGGCGCCCGATGGGCTGGTGTAGAGGGCCAGTTCGGGCGCGGTGGCGCCGGTTGTCGCTGGTGGGATCGGCCGTGGTTCTCGGTCTCTCCCTGTACGGCCACCATGGGTCAAGGTGTCGGACCCACTTGCGGTAACCGTGCGGCTACAGCCTAACCATATGAGCGGGGGTCCGCTCACTGGGGCTGAAATCTCTGGGTCTTTCGGAGGTCGCCTGGCGTTCATTCAGCCACGACCACCGGGTCCGGCGCGAAGGGTTTTCGCTCGTACGGGGGCACTTCAGGACATCGCGGCGTGTCGCCGTGCGGTGAATACGCCGCCCGAAGCGTCGCCCGGGGCCGGCGGGGTGCGTGGGGCGGGGCGGTCGACGCGGGAGATTGGCGTCAACTCGCCCCCGCCACCACGTGCTAATCGCCCTCGACCGGCACGCTCTCGGTGCGCCCGCGCAGGGCCCGTACGAGGAAGAACGCCCCCACCAGCACGACCGTCACGACGAGGACGAGCAGGTCCGGCACCCGGTCGCCCATGCCGCGCGCCCACTGCTCGGCAGCGAAGGAGTTGTCGACGTCGAGGAGTCCGGGCAGCGCCGTCGTCCCGTCGAAGACGAGGAACAGCGTGCCGAGCGCCAGGAAGAACAGGCCGGAGGCGAGCGACGTCGAGTGCGTCTCGAAACGGCCGATGCGGACCGGGCGGCCGCGCAGCCACCGCTTCTTGCCGAGGTCGAACCGTTCCCACAGCAGGGCGAGCAGGAACAGCGGCACCGCCATGCCCAGGGCGTACACCGCGAGCAGCGCCCCGCCGTAGACCGGGTGCCCGCCGAGCGCCGCGACCGTCAGGACGCTGCCGAGGATCGGTCCCGCGCAGAATCCGGCGAGTCCGTAGACCGCCCCGAGCGCGTACACCGACACTGCGTTGGTGGGCCGGATGCGGCCGGAGAGCTCCGACATGCGGCGGGAGGCGAAGCCGCGGCCCGCGATCTGCAGCACGCCGAGCGCGATGATCAGCCAGCCGCCGACGGAGACGAGCAGGTCACGGTTGCCGTAGAAGAAGCGGCCCGCGTAGGAGCCCGCGGCGCCGAGCGGGACCAGGGTGGTGGCGAGGCCCAGGTAGAAGACGCCGGTACGGGCGACGAGCCGGGTCGGGCTGTCGATGGAGTACGCGAAGAACGCGGGCAGCAGCAGCGCGCTGCACGGGCTGAGCAGCGCGAGCAGGCCGCCGAGAAAGGCGGCGAAGTAGCCGATGTCGCTCACTTGTCGCCGCCGGACTTCGCGGCGGACTGCTCCTTCGCCGCCTCGATGGCCTGCTCGAACGCGGCCTCGGGCTGGGCGCCCGCGATGGGCGTCCCGTTGATGAGGAAGGACGGCGTGGAGGTGGCGCCGAGCGCGTACGCCTCGTCGCTGTCCTGCTTCACCGCGGCCTGCGCCGCCTTGCCCTCGAGGTCGGTGCGGAACTGGTCGAGATCCTTCACCCCGGCCTCGCGGGCGAGCGCGTCGAGGCGGTCGGCGCCGAAGCCCTTGTCCTTGGCGCCGTCGGCGTAGGCCGCCTTGTGGAACTGCCAGAAGCGGCCCTGCTGCCCGGCCGCCCAGGCGGCGCGCGCGGCGGACGTGGACTCGGCGCCGAAGATCGGGAAGTTGCGCCACTCGATGCGCAGCGTGCCGTCGTCGACGTACTTCTTGACGAGGTCGGGTTCGGTGTCGCGGGCGAACTTGCCGCAGTAGCCGCACTTGAAGTCGGCGTACTCGATGAGGACCACGGGCGCGTCGGCGCGGCCCTGCGCGAGCGGGTCCTTGGCGTCGCGCCGGGCCAGCTTGGTGAGCTTGTCGGTCAGCTCATCCTTGGCCTCGGTGGTGTCCGCCTGCTGATCGGACACGTCGGCCGCGTCGGTACGGGCCTCCGGCTTGGTCGCGGTGTACGAGACGGTGCCGAGGAGGATCGCGGCCACGGCGACCGCCGCGGCGATGGCGGCGGAGCGGCGCTGCTTGGTGCGGGTGGCGGTCGTGTCGGTGTTCTTGGGCATGCCGAAGTGGTCCTTGCGTGCGTGGGGAATGCGTGATGACGGGTGGGGCAGGGCGTCATCTACACGCGCAGGACGGACAGTTCGACCGGGGTGGGCGGATCGTTGGGCGGCGGCGGACCGCGGCCCGCCGGGGTCGGCGGCACGATGCCGGCGAGCGGCGCGGTGACGCCGTGCCCGTGCGCGTACGCGAGCGGGGCGAGGAGTTCGTGGGCGCTCGTGCCGCGCGAGGGCACGCCCTGGCGGCTGTCGGGGGCGTGCGGTCCCAACGGGTCGCAGTCGGTCGTGCCGCCGGGCGACGACACCTGCTGCACGGACGCGAGGACCGGGGCCGGCTGCACGGGCGCGCCACCGAGGTCACTGCCCCATGCCACGCCCAGCACGGTGACCAGGAGGGTCACCAGGAGGGCGGGGACGGTGAGGCGGCGCATGCGGGCAATTCTGCACCATGGGGGAAAAGGGACAGCGTTCACGTCCCGTTGACCGGTGGGTCGGCTGGGCCTCGGTTCGCCATGGTCTGCTTCCGGACAGGCTGCGGAAGAGCTTCGGGAGGAGTCGTCCATGGAACGCGTCGAACTGCGCACCGTCGAGGAACTGATGGCCTCGTTGAACGCCTGCCGGGGCGCCTGGGACACCCCGGACCGCAGCGGTGACCCCGTCGATCTGCACGATCACGCGCTCCAGACGGCGGCGCTGCTGCGCCGCTCCCGGCCCAGCGACAAGGAGTTGCAGGTCGCGGGGCTCGTCCACGACCTCGGGCATCTGCTGTGCCCGGGCGACGACGAGGGGCACGCGGACCGGGCAGCGGACGCGGTGCGCGGGCTGCTCGGCGAGCGGGTGGCGCAGCTCGTCCGGCTGCACGTCCCGGCGAAGCGGTATCTGGCGACGACCGAGCCGGGGCGCGGCCTGTCCGCGCAGAGCGCGCTGACGCTGGGCGTTCAGGGCGGGCCGATGACGCCGCGGGAGGTGGCGGAGTTCGAGGCGGACCCGCACGCGGAGGACGCGGTGACGGTGCGGCAGGCGGACGACGCGGGCAAGGTCGTGGGCCTGGACGCGGGGGTCCTGGAGGACTGGCGCCCGGTCCTCGAACTCGTGGCGGCCACCCACGCCTCGTACGTCCGCTAGCGCGGCCTCTACCAACCACCCACGAACCGTGCACGGCTGACACATCGTCACGCACGGGCCGCCCATGAGACCGTACGCCCATGACCTCGCGTCCCACGGATCACCCGCGTGTGCTCGACGGCAGGGCGGCCGTCGTCACCGGTGCCTCGCGCGGCATCGGCCGCGCGATCGCGGAGGAACTCGCCGACCGCGGCGCCCTGTTGTGCGTGACCGCCCGGGATCCGCACGGGGTGCGGGAGGCCGTCGCGGCGCTGCGGGCGCGCGGCGCGCAGGCAGTGGGTGTGCCCGGGTCCGTCGCCGATCCGGCGCATCTGTGGGAGGTGACGGAGCGGACGATGGCGGAGTTCGGGCGGGTCGACGTCGTCGTGAACAACGCGGCGACCAACCAGCCGTACGGGCCGCTCATGGACGCCGATCCGGACGCCTGGCGCACGGCGTTCACGGTCAACGTGGAGGCGCCGCTGCGCCTGATCCAGTGCGCGTGGCGGGCGTGGATGGGTGAGCACGGCGGCGCCGTCGTCAATGTGTGCACGGAGGGCGCGGCCCATGTCGGCCCGAACGTCGGCGCGTACGGCACCAGCAAGGCGGCGCTGCTGCACCTGACCGCTCAACTGGCGGGCGAGATGGGCCCGTTGGTGCGGGTCAACTCGGTCTCCCCCGGCCTGGTGCGCACCGAGATGGCCCGCTTCGTGTGGGAGCGGGCCGAGGAGTCGGTGGCGGCGGGACTTCCGGCCGGGCGGATCGGGGAGCCGGAGGACGTGGCGCGGGCGGTGCGCTGGCTGGTGTCGGACGAGGCGTCCTGGATCACCGGGGCGGAGCTGCTTGTGGACGGCGGTACGCGGGTGCGTGCGGCCTCAGCGGGCGGCGCCGCGAACGACGCCGTCCACCAGCGGCTGAGTCACCACTTGCCGGGCTCGTAGTCCTTCAGGAAGACGCCGTAGACGTCGTCGCCGGACTCGCCGCGCACGACGGGGTCGTAGACGCGGGCGGCGCCGTCGACCAGGTCGAGGGGGGCGTGGAAGCCCTCCTCGGCGAGGCGCAGCTTGTCGTAGTGCGGGCGCTCGTCGGTGATCCAGCCGGTGTCGACGGACGTCATGAGGATGCCGTCGGCCTGGAACATCTCCTGGGCGCTGGTCCGCGTCACCATGTTCATCGCGGCCTTGGCGGCGTTGGTGTTCGGGTGGCCCGCGCCCTTGTAGCCGCGGCCGAAGACGCCCTCCATCGCCGAGACGTTCACGACGTACGCGCGACCGCTCTCCGCCTTCTTCGCGGCATCGGACATGGCCGGGCGCAGCGCGCTGATCAGGATGAACGGCGAGGTGTAGTTGCACAGCTGGGTCTCGAGGAGCTCGACCGGGGAGATCTGGTCGATGGTCTGCACCCAGGTGTTGGACTCGACGACGTCGGGGACGAGGCCGCCCGCGTCGATCGCGGAGCCGTCGAGGTGTCGCTCGACGCTCGCGTTGCCGGCGACGAGCGCGAGGTCGGCGACCTTCTGGGCGTCGATGCCGCTGGTGCCGATGGGCAGCGCCTGGATGCCGTCGACGGAGCCCGAGTTGAAGGCGCCGATGACGGTGTGCGGCGGCAGCTCGCCCGCGGGCAGCGGCGCGCTCTCGCCGTCGACGAGGGCGGCGTAGGCGGAGGGCAGCCGGCGCACGGTCTGCGTCGCGTTGTTGATGAGGATGTCGAGCGGGCCGGCGGCGGACACCTGCTCGGCGAGGGCGACGGCCTGGCCCGGGTCGCGCAGGTCGATGCCGACGACCTCCAGGCGGTGGATCCAGTCCGCCGAGTCCTCCATCGCCTTGAAGCGGCGGATGGCGTCCTTGGGGAACCGGGTGGTGATCGTGGTGTGCGCGCCGTCGCGGAGGAGGCGCAGCGCGATGTACATGCCGATCTTGGCGCGGCCGCCGGTGAGCAGGGCGCGCTTGCCGGAGAGGTCGGCGCGGGCGTCGCGCTTGGTCCGGTTCAGGCGGGCGCAGTCGGGACAGAGCTGGTGGTAGAAGTAGTCGACTTCCACGTACCGGGTCTTGCACGTGTAGCAGGAGCGGGGGCGCTGGAGTACCCCGGCGAGCCGCCCCTCCTCGGTCTGCGAGGAGGGCAGGATGCCCTCGGTCTCGTCGTCGATGCGCTGCGCGGACCCGGTCGCCGTCGCCTCGGTGACCGCCTTGTCGTGGGCGGTCTTGGCGGCGCGGCGCTCCTGGCGGCGGCGCTGCTTCACGGTCCGGTAGATGCCTGCGGTGGCGCGGCGGACGGTGATCGCGTCGGGGTGGTCGACGTCGATCTCGTCAAGTTCCTCCAGGACGCTGAGGCAGACGGCGAGCCGCTCGGGGTCGATGCCGGGGCCGAGGGCGGGATCGTCGTGCTCGGCGGTGTCCGTGCCCTCGGCGGCGTCGGCGGCCTGGTTGTCGTCTGTCACGGTCATCGCCGCTGCTGTTCCTCGTGTCGCTCGTGCCGCGAGGAATCCGTCGGGATCGCGCGGCTGCCAAAAGGCGGCACCTTACAGGTCACTCGGTTGATCCCGCCAGATCCGGAGGATACTGGCGGGAGTGGGGTCGGCCAAATGACGGGCGTCACTCCCCCTCGGGCTCCGGCCGGTCCCGGGCGTCCTGCACCTTCGTCCGGTACAGCCACAGCAGGACGCCGGTGGTGAGGACGCCGAGCGCCACGGCCAGCTCCTTGTACCCCCCGTAGCCGCTCACGGAGAAGCCCGTGGCGCCGACGACGAGGATGACCAGGAGGAGGCCCGCGAGGGCCCAGGCGACGGGCACGAACACGTTCGGCAGCCGGATCGGCCGGGCCATGTCGGGGCGGTCGCGGCGCAGCAGCGCGAAGCCCGACAGAGCCAGGACGTGGGTGAGGATGTAGCCGAGGTTCCCGGTGACGATGATCGCCAACGGGGTGCCCAGGGTGGTGAGCGCCACGATGTTCAGGATCAGGGCGACGACCAGGGCCCTGGCGGGGACCCCGCGCCTGTTGAGGACACCGGCCTGCCGGATCGTCGTGCCCTCGACACCCATGTGATAGAGCACACGGGAGCCGTCGGCGAGCCCCGTGATCATGATGAGCAGCAGCGAGCCGATGAGGAAGACGACCATGAGGTCGGCGCCGCCGCCGATGAGGCGCTGGAACGCGGTGACGTAGAAGGTGGTCGGCTCCGCCGCGATGGGGCCCTCGCCCACGTACCCCCCGAGAGCGAGCGGCATCAGCACGAAGACGCCGAGGCAGAACAGGACGCCGGCCCGCAGGGCGCGCGAGGTGTCCTTGACGGTGTCCTTGTACTCGGGGGCGAAGGTCGCGCAGACCTCCACGCCGAACGAGGTCCACGCCATGATGTACAGCCACACCAGCGCCTCGCGCAGCCCCGCCGCGCCGCCCTGCAGGCTCCAGTGCAGGTTCGCCGCGGACCAGTCGCCGCTGAGGAACGGGCCGACGATGAACACCGCGAGCGGCACGAGGAGCATGGCGCCGGTGACGTAGACGACACCCATCGCGACGTGCAGGCCGGTCATCGCGGCGGCGAAGAGCAGCACGATGACGGCGAGGCCGACGGCGACGGGGAAGTCGACGGTGACGGGGCCGAGGCTCCACGACCAGTCCTGGCCGGGGAACCACTGGGCCTGCACGAGGGAGCCCACGATGCCCGCGTACACGGCGAGCGCGGTGGACCAGGGGAACCAGTAGCCGATGCTGGCGAGCGGGCCGACGACCGGTGCGCGCGATCTCCAGCCCTCGGTGGCGTAGTGGGTGATGCCGCCGGAGGAGTCGGGGAACATCGCGGCGAGTTCGGTGTAGATCCAGTTCGCGGCGGTGGCCAGGACGGTGGCGAAGGCCCACAGGGCGAGGGCGCCCCAGGCGCCGAGTCCGCCGATGGAGCCGCCGAGGGAGGCGATGAGCGCGGCGGGCATGGTGAGCGACAGGGCGAAACCGTCGTACCAGCGCATCTTCTTGCCGAGGGCGTCCTGGGCGGGGGCCGGTTCCGTGGCCGGGGGCCGGTTGCTGTTGTCGAGTCGGGAGGACATGCGTGATCCCCTTCGGGGTGCATGGGGGGTGCGGCGGGGCGCGGGCCCCGCCGTCGTGAGGGCCGGGTTCTCAGAGGTCGAGGACGAGGCGGCTGCCGAGGCAGCGCGAGACGCAGAGCATCATGGTGGTGGCGGTGTGCTTCTCCTCGTCGGTGAGGAGGTCGTCGCGGTGGTCGGGGTCTCCTGCCAGGACCTTGGTCTCGCAGGACCCGCACAGGCCCATCTCGCAGGACGAGTCGACGGCGACCCCCGCGCCGCGGACCGCGTCGAGCACGCTGCGGCCGGCGGGCACGTCGACGTCGATCCCGGAGCGCTCCAGCCGGACGGTGAACTCCCCTCCCGTGCTCGACACTTGGGGCGCGGGTGTGAAGCGTTCCGTGCGGACGGGGCCGGGGTGCGCGGCGCGGACCGCGTCGAGCAGTCCCGGCGGGCCGCAGGCGTGGACGGTGGCGTCGGGCCACTCGGCGAGGAATCCGGCGAGGTCGGGCCGGCCGGTCTCGTCCTCCGGGGCGAGGGTGACGGATCCTTCGGGCAGTTCGTCGAGGAAGGCCATGGTGGCGCGGGAGCGGCCGCCGTACAGCAGCCGCCATGGTGCGCCGCGCGCGGCGAGCCGGCGGGCCATGGGGAGCAGCGGGGTGATGCCGATGCCGCCGGCGACGAGCACATGCCGTCCCGCGTCGGCGAGTTCGAAGTTGTTGCGGGGGCGCGAGACCGTCAGCAGATCGCCGGGGCGCAGCTCGTCGTGGACGTGGGCCGAGCCGCCGCGGCCCTCGGGCACCCGCAGCACGGCGACGCGGTAGTGCCCGAGGTCGGCGGGGTCGGAGCAGAGCGAGTACTGCCGTACGAGGCCGGGGGCGAGGTGCAGATCCAGATGGGCGCCGGGCGTCCAGGGGGCGAGCGGGGCTCCGTCCGGACGGGCCAGGGTGAGCGCCACCACGCCGTCGGCGACGCGCTCCACGGCGCGGACCAGGAGGCGGTCCACCGCGGGTTCGGGGGTGCCGGGGGCCATCGCGCTATCCCTGCCCGGAGGCGAGCGCCGCCTCGGTGCGGCGCATCAACTCTCCGAACGCGCGCCGGTAATTGAGGGTGAAGAGGTCGGCGGGCGCGGAGAACTCGGGCACCTCGCCGTCCCAGGGGACCTCGCGCGGCCGGATGTTCTCCACGATCGGAAGGTCCTCCAGATAGACCATCTCCTCCACGCGCAGGCACTCCTCGATCGAGTCTCCCTGGAAGTCGCGGTCGTTGGCGACGCCCCAGAAGATCTTGACCTGCTCGTACGAGACCGGGGAGGGGAACCCGGCGACGATGCGCAGGCCCGCCCTCGCGTAGTGGTAGCTGATGCTGGCGAGGCCCGGTGCGGTGCACTGGTAGGCCATCATGCAGTCGCCCTGGGCGGCCCAGTCGCCGCTGCCCGCGTCCAGGGGGCGCTCCATGTGCACGTCGAGTCCGTCGCGGCGCACTTCGAGGGGCTCGACGACCTCCGGGGTCGGTCCCATGGACACCTGGTGGACGAAGGGGAAGTGTGCGACGTCGCGGAAGTTCTCGATGGCGACGGCGACTCCGGTGGGCGAGTGGAGCGGCTCGGCGGCCAGCCATTCCAGGTCGCGGCCGCGCCATGCCTCGGGGTCGTACAGCTCGGTGACGGGTTCCTCCAGCACGGTCCACACGTGCCCGAAGCGTTCGACGGCCGGGTACACCGGAACCTTCGCCTTCGGCGGGATGCGGCCCTGGTCGGCGAGGGAGGGCACGTAGGTGCACGCGCCGTCCGCGCCGTCGAAGCGCCAGCCGTGGTACGGGCAGCCGATCGAGCGGCCGTGGACCTTGCCGAGGGAGAGGTCGGCGCCGCGGTGCGGGCAGCGGCGGGCGGTGACGCGGGCGGTGCCTTCGTCGTCGCGGAACACGGTGAGCTGCTCGCCGAGGAGGACGGCGGGCTGCGGCGCGCCGAGGTCGACGGAGCGGGCGACGGGGAACCAGGAGTGGCGCATGGCGCGCTCTGCCTGCTCGCGTTTGCTGAGGGTGAGGGTCTGCTGGGTCATCAAGAGACCTTGTCTGTACGGGGTGGGGTCCGGGTCAGATGCCGACGACGAGGGCGCCGCCGTTGACGGGGATCGTCTGGCCGGTGATGAACGCGCCGGTGTCGGCGGCGAGGAAGGCGACCACGTCGGCGATCTCCGAGGGCTGGGCGATCCGCCCGATGGGCACGGCGGCCAGTTCGGCCTCGTAGTTGCCGTCGGGCACCATGCGGGTGGCGACGGCGCCGGGCGCGACGGCGTTGACGAGGATGCGTTCGCCGGCGAACTCCTGGGCGAGGGTCTTCATCAGGCCCAGCTGCGCGGCCTTGGACACCATGTAGCCGTAGCTGTGGCCGTCGGGGACCTGCCCCCACTGCGAGTTGACGAAGACGACGCGGGCGTTGGCGCTGCGGCGGAGTTCGGGCAGGGCGGCGCGGGTGAGGTGCAGCGGGGCCCAGACGTTGACCGCGAGCAGCCGGGCGAAGTCGGCGTCGTCGGTGTCCGCGAGACCCGTCATGGAGTGGATCAGGCCGGCGTTGTGCACGAGGATGTCGATCCCGCCGAGTGCGGCGACGGCCCCTGCGACCAGCTTCTCTGCCTGGTCGCGGTCGGTGATGTCTGCGGTGAACGGCACGGCCGTGCCGCCCGCCGCCGTGATCTCGCCCGCGGTGTCGGCGAGTTCGGCGACGTCGAGGTCGGCGAGGGCGAGCTGCGCCCCGCGCGCGGCGAGGGCCAGGGCGTGCGCGCGGCCCATGCCGCGGGCGGCGCCGGTGATCAGTGCGCGGCGGCCGGCGAGATCCGTGTTCATGGGGGCGGTGCTCACGCGGCGGCTCCCGCGGGGTGCGGCTCGGTGACGTAGAGCATGTTGCCGTCGGGGTCGTAGAAGGGCCGGTACCGGTACCAGGTGCCGGACGGGTGGTGCCAGTCGATCTGCTGGTCGGTGACCCATTCGACGGTGCCGTCGAGCGCGGCGTGGGCGGCGTCCAGGTCGTCGACCGCGAAGGCGATCGAGTCGAGGCCGGGGGCGTTCTCGGCGTTGACCTCGGTGCGGCGCGGGGCGTGCGCTCCCGTCTCGGACTTGAAGAGGTACAGCGTGAGGTTGCCGAGGTCGATGGCGGCCCACTCCTCCTCGGGCTGGTACGGGAGGTGGAAGGGCAGGCCGAGGGTGCCGTGGTAGAAGTCCACGAGGCGTTGCACGTCGTGGGTGAGGATGTCCATGTTGTCGATGCGCTTGACCTTGATCATGCGGTGTGCTGCTCCTTACTCGCTGGTGTGCGGGGTGCGGCAGGGCGGTCCGGGGACGATGCGCAGCGCGCGGGCCGCGAAGTCGATCCGGACGCTCGCCAGGGTCTGGAAGGCGTCGGCGCGGCCGTGCGGGGCGTGCACGCAGACGCCTCCGCTGTGGTCGCGCAGTGCGTCGAGGGCCTCGGTGTCGCCGAGGTCGGCGCCGCGTCCGGTGAGGGTGCGGCGCAGCACCTCGTAGCGGACGAGGGTGTCGGGGTCGGTGACCGGTTCGGTGTCGCCGTCGGCCGCGGGGCGGACGAGGAAGTGGTTGGTGTGCAGCAGCAGCCCGTCGGGGTCGGGCAGCACGTGCGCGGGGCCGCCGGGCCACAACTCCGCGGCGACGGCGGTCTTCCCGGCGTCGAGCCCGCCGACGACGGTGAGCGTGGTGGACGCGGAGACGGGGGCGGAGCCGAGGACGGCGAGTGCCTCGGTCACGGTGTCGCAGGTGTCGAGGAGCCGGCGGGCGATCACGTGGACGGGGACGCCCGGCGCTCCCCCGTCGTGCCGGTGGTGCAGGATGTTGAACAGGCAGCCCACACCTCGGTCGTTGACACCGATCTTGCCGACGATGCCGTACTCGGTGAGGGTGACGGTGCGCCGCGGTGGCCCTTCGCCGGACGGGTGCGGGATCTCCCACTCCAGCCAGTTACCGGCGAGTCCGGCGTACCAGTCCCAGTTCTGCGCGGCGAGCGGCTCCTGCCCCGGTCCACGGAGCGCGACGACGGTACTGCACTCTCCCGCCGCGGGCCCGCGGCGGGCGTCCGCGAGGAGTTCGGTCCTGGCGTTGACGGCGGCGACGGCCTCCACGGGCTGTCCGGAGCCCTCGGCGATCCCCCTTATTTCCAGGGCGAGTTCGGGTGCCCAGCGTTCGACGGCGGCGAGGGCCGCACGACCGGGGACGGTCAGATCGGTCAGGCCGCCGCGCCCGAACAGCTCCCGGTATCCGGCGACGGTCGCGGCGACCCGGTCGCGCCACGTCTCTCCGAATTCCCGTCCGCGTGCCCTCGGTTCGAGCGCGGTCGACACGAACCGTGTGTGCGCCGCGCTCACCGTCCGGTCACCGGGAGGCGGGGGCGTACGTGGTCGGCCACATCGGCGAGCGGCGCGTACCAGGCGCCGCCGCGCTCGGCGAACTTCTCGATGAGCCGGGCGAGTTCGACGTAGCGCTGGGGTCGGCCGATGACTTCGGGGTGCATCGTGTAGACGACGTGCCGGCGCTCGGCCCTGGCCAGGTCGAACTCGGCGAGCCAGGACGTGTACAGCTCGCCGGGCGCGGCGGTGTTGCCGCCGGTGTCGATGTTCCAGCCGTAGCGCGGCCAGTCGTCGAGGGACCAGTGCACCGGAAGTTCCAACAGGGCGTTGCCGTCGTGGAGTTCGTAGTACGGACGGTCGTCGCCCATACAGGACGAGTCGTAGCCGAATCCGTGCTCGACGAGCAGGTCGAAGGTCTCGGGGGTGAGCTCCCAGGACGTGGACCGGTAGCCGGTGGGCCGCGGTGCGCCCGCCTTCTCCAGCGCGGCGAGCCCCTGCTCGATCTCCGCGCGCTGCGCGTCCGGCGACACCTTGTCGCTGCGTAGATGGAGGTGTCCGTGGTGTGCGATCTCGTGACCGCCCGTCAGGATGCTCTCCACCAGACCGGGGTGGATCTGCGCGGTGTACCCCGGCACGAAGAACGTGGCCCGGATGCCGTGCTCGGCCAGCAGCCGCAGGATGCGGGGCATGCCGCGCACGACGCCGTACCGGCCCTCGGACAGAGTCGTCAACCGGCGTTCGTAGGCGGGCCCTTCGCCGAGCCATCCGGCCTCGGCGTCCACGTCGAAGGTGAGGGAGACGGCGGCTTCCGCACCGCCGGGCCACTCCCACTCCCCCACCTCGGGCAGCATCGCTTGCGTCGACATACTCACACTCCTCAGCGCATTGCGTACCAGCTCGCGACGACAGCCCCGGATTGCGCAGCAAGGAAGGGTTTCGGGGGCGCATCGCGTCACGCCGGGAAACATACGCTGCGCATTGCGCGAACATCAAGGGTCCCGCTCTACGCAATCGGAAACCTGGGGGTGGCTTTCGCTACGCGATCAGGAGCCGCGTGCACTCCGCGCGACGCATCACACGAGGTCGACGGACGATGTCCCGCGCATCGCGCCTAGGATCACCCTCATGACGGAACTCGACGACCTCGACGAACTGGACCGCGCGATCATCTCCGCGCTGGAGGAGGACGGACGCCGGGCGTTCCGGGAGATCGCCCGGTCCCTCGACGTCTCCGAAGGCACGGTGCGCGGGCGGTTCCGCCGCCTGGAGGAGGCGGGCATCGTCAAGATCACCGCGTTCGCGAATCCCGGCCGCTTCAGCAGGGGCAATCTGGCCCTGCTGTTCGTACGCGTCGCGCCGGAGCGGCACGACGCGGTCGTGGCGGCGCTGTGCGCCTGCGACGAGGTGAGTTACGTGTCGACCACGCTCGGCAAGTGGGACGTGTTCGCCCAGGTGCTCGTCGCCGACGCCAAGGAACTGTGGGCCTTCCTCCAAAGTCGGGTCCGTTCGCTCGACGGCGTACTGGAGACGGAGTCGACCCTGGAGGCGGCCGTGCACAAACTCTGGTTCGACGGCCACGGCTCGCCGCAGGTGTCACCCGACGACAAGCCGTCCACGCCCTTCTAGCCGGTCACCTTCTCGCACGCGGCCGTGAGTTCGGCCACCTCGTCCCGCACCGCCCGCGCCAGCACGTCCAGATCCGGCACGGCGGCCGCGTCGGCGACGAGCCCGTAGTGGACCCGTCCGCGGTACGTCGACACGGCGACGGCGAGGGACTGGCCCTGGGCGAGCGGCGCCAGCGGGAAGACCTCGGTGAGCGGGCAGCCGCCGAGCTTCAGGCCGAGGCTGGGCAGCGGGACGCTCGTGACCAGCAGGTCGAACAGCAGGCGGGCGTTCTGGCCGACGAGGCCGCCGCCGAGGCGCAGCCCGATCGGTGGCACGTGGTCGGCGAGCAGGGCCACGGCGCCCGCCCCGCGCGAGGGCCCGGCGTCCTTGTGCCGGTCCATGGACGCGCGGACGGCCCGCAGCCGCTCCACGGGGTCGGGCTCGGCGACGGGGAGCCGGACCAGGTAGCCGGAGAGCCGGTTGCCCTGCGGGTTCGCGGTGCGGGGCCTGCGGCGGGAGACCGGGACGAGGGCGCGGGGTTCGACGCCTTCGCTGCCGTCGCCGCGCTCGTCGAGCCAGCGGCGGACGGCTCCTGCGACCACGGCGATCAGTACGTCGTTCACCGTGCCGCCGACCGTCTTGCGGATGCGGTGCACGTCGTCGAGGTCGAGGACGACCCCGGCGGTGCGCCGGGTGCCGCTGGCCTTCGAGGTGAGCGCGGGCGACGTGCGGACGCCCCAGGTGGCGCGGGCGACGGAGGCGCCGATGGACACGGCCTGCGTGGCGGTGGCCGCCAGGGTGCGCACGTGGTCGGCGTAGCGGCGCGGGTCGAGGTCGCCGAGCGTGATCTCGCGCATGCCGGGGACCGGCAGCCGCAGTCCGCGGCGCGCGGCGGGCGCCTCCTTCGGGGCCCGTCCGGCGGGCAGGGCCATGGGGTCCATCACGCCCGCGGCGAGGGTCAGGGCGCGCAGGCCGTCGGCCAGGGCGTGGTGGAACTTGAAGAGCACGGCGAACGACGCGCCGTCGGCGGCCGGCAGGACGTGCGCCTCCCACGGCGGGCGGGCGCGGTCGAGCGGGGATTCCATGAGCGCGCCGGCCGCGGCGTGGAAGTCCTCCACGGGCCCGGTCAGCCACACGTGGTCGAGCGGGTCGAAGTCGGTGGCGGGCACGCGGGCCGCGCCGCCGACCGGCACGAGTACCCCGGCGATCCGCATGCGCAGGCCCGGCACGCCCGCGGCGCGGGCGGCGAGCAGTTCGAAGGCGTGCTGGGCGGCGCCGGGCCCTTCGGCCTCGAACACGCCGAGCGCCCCCAGGTGCATGGGGTGTTCGGCGGTCTCGATGTTCCAGAAGGTCAGGTCGAGTGGAGCGAGCAAGTCCGAACTCAGAGAGGTCATGGAGGGCTCTCGCGTCGACAACGGGAGAGGGCAGTCAACCCTCCGCAGTCGATTACGGTCAAGTACGATCACGCCACGCTGCGTTAACAACTGATGAAGACCCGCCCCTCTGGGAGAGGCGGGTCTCATGTGACTCAGTGGACCACTCAAGTGGCGTGTCTTTTACGTCACTTGAGTGCGGGAGGCGCCGCGTCGGCGCCGGTCCCCCACGCCGACGGCTCGCCGCCGACGGTGAAGGACAGGTTCCGCAGACCGCGCAGATCCTCCGTGGTCAGATACGTCTTGTCGTACGCGGCGCCGTCCGTCCGCGCCGACTGGATGTATCGGTTGCCCTCCGAGGTGCCGGGCGCCCGGACGGTCAGCGCGCCCTTCGGGTAGTAGCGCCGGTCGAGCGTGACGTCGACCCGCTCGAAGACGGGCGTCGACAGGCTCCACGTGTCCGTGCCGGGCTGCACCGGGAAGATCCCGATCGACGACAGGACGTTCCAGGCGGACATCGTGCCCAGGTCGTCGTTGCCGGTCATGCCGGTCGGCGTGTCGGTGAACAGGGTCAGCGCGGCGTGCACCACGTCGGTGGTCTTCCACGGCTGGCCGGTGGAGAGATACGTGTACGGCGCGATCAGGTCGGGCTCGTTCTGCGGGTTGTACTTGTCCGCGTTGTAGTAGTCGTACGGGCCGTTGACCCACACCTCCCGGGCGGTCTTCGCGGGGTCCTTCACCAGCTCCTCGTAGGCGAAGAACGAGTCGAGCCGCTTGTTCGCGGCCTCCTTTCCGCCGATCAGGCCCACCATGCCGGGCAGGTCCTGCGGCACGAGCCACTGGTACTGCCAGGACGTGCCCTCGTGGAAGCCCTCGCTCTTCGCCGGGTCGGCGGGCCCGGTGAAGGCGCCGGACGCGTCGCGCGCGCGGAAGAATCCGGTCGAGTCGTCGAAGATCTTCCGGTAGTTCTGCGCCCGCTCGGCGTACCGCTTCGCGTCGTCCTCGTGGCCGAGTTCCTTCGCCATCTGGCCGAGCATGGCGTCGGACAGGGCGTACTCCAGGGTGGCCGAGGCCCCGTGGTCGTAATCGGAGTCACCGGGCTTCACGTGCTCGCGGCCCTTGATGTACGGCGCGAACCCGTCGGCCAGGTACTCCTTGTTGGCCTCGCGGCCCACGGGGGCGGAGTCGGCCGGCGGCACGCCGTCGGCGTTCTTCTTCAGGGCCCGGTAGGCGTCCTCCTCGTGCCCCTTGAGCAGGCCCTGCTGGTAGGCGTTGGTGAGGAACGGGGTGACCGGGTCGCCGGTCATGATGTTCGTCTCGACCGTGCCGTAGCCCCACTTGGGCAGCCAGCCGCTGTCCCGGTCGATCCGGATCACCGACAGCGCCATGTCCCGCGACTCGCGCGGGGCGAGCAGGGACAGCAGCTGCGCCTGGGTGCGGTACGTGTCCCAGAGCGACCAGTTCTGGTAGTACGTGAACCCGTCGGCGCGGTGGATCTTCTGGTCCCAGCCGGTGTAGCGGCCGTCGACGTCGCTGCCGATGTTCGGCGCGAGGAACGAGCGGTACAGCGAGGAGTAGAAGGTCCGCCGCAGGGTCTCACTGCCGCCCTGCGCCTTCACGTCGTCGAGCCGGTCCTCCCACGCGGACCGCGCGGCGCCACGCACGGAGTCGAAGGAGCGCCCGCCCTCCTTGGCGAGGTTGAGCGCGGCACCGCGCTCGTCGACGTAGGAGATCGCGGTGGTCGCCTCGACGGTGCGGTCCTTGCCGGTGTCGAAGCGGACGTACGCGCCGTTGCGCTCGGCGTCCGCGGCCGAGGACTTGGAGCCCGCGGTGACGGTGTCACCCTTCCAGGTGCCTGACGAGGCGAACGGGCGGTCGAACTTCGTGATCGTGTAGAGCGTGTACTCCTTGGTGTCCTGGCAGAAGCCGCTGCCGGTGATGGCCGTGCGCACCGTCCGGCTGTCGAGGATGTCGACCTTGGTGTGCACGTTCTTGTGCAGCGACTGGCCCGCGTTGAACATCACGTTGGCCTTGCCGGTGGCCGGGAACGTGTACTTCTGCACGCCGGTCCGCTTGGTGGCGCTCAGCTCGGCGTCGACTCCGGACTTCAGGCCCACCTTGTAGTAGCCGGGCGAGGCCTTCTCGTCGTCGTGGCTGAACTCGGCCGCGTACTTCGCGTAGTCCGTGCTCCCGATGTCGCCCACGGTCGGCAGCACCGGCAGATCGCCGCCCAGGCCGCAGCCCACGCCGGACAGATGGACGGAGGAGAACCCGCGGATGTGGTTCTCCGAGTAGTCGTAGCCGGTGTTGTGCCCGGTGTCGGGCGCGAGCTGCACCATCCCGAAGGGCACGGCGGCGCCCGGGTAGGTGTTGCCCTCGTTCTCCGTGCCGATGAACGGGTTGACGAGATCGGTGAGGCGGCCGTCGTCGGCGGCGGCCGAGGCCGCGGCGGGCGCCGCGAGCCCGGCGCCGAGCAGGGCCGCGGCGGCCGCCATCACCCCCAACGCCCGGGATCTGAACCGATGGTGACGTGTACTCATGCTGATGCACCTTTCCTGGTCAGGAGCAGTTCGCCACGGTGTCCTGCGAGGCGTCGCGGATCAGCGCCCGCTGGGCGTCGGACACCCGCTTCACGTCCGGCTTGACGACGCGGCGGTCGTAGGTGAGCAGGCCGTTCAGCTCGCCCTCGACGTCGGAGATCTGCGTGTAGACGGCGCCGTTGCCGCCCTTGCAGGCCAGCTTGTGCACCTCGTCCAGCTTCTTCAGGTAGTCGTCCGTGTACGTCGCCGGGTCCACGTCGACGTAGGACTGCTGGACCGACCACGCGTGGCCCGGCACCGCGAGACCGAGGCCGCCGTACTCGCCCGCGACCAGGGCGCGTTCGCCGTCGGGCTTCGGCGGCAGGGCGGGGCTCGGGTAGCCGTGTTCGTCCATGATGTCGCCGGCGCCGCCGTCGCGGCCGAGGTTGAGACCGGACTGGCCGTTGATCAGGCGGGTCGGGTCCCAGGACTTCGCCTGCTCGGCGATGCGGCCCTCGTCGTACTGGCCCCAGCCCTCGTTGAAGGTGACCCACATGACGATGGACGGGTGGTTGATGTGCTGGTCGATCATCGTCTTCATCTCGCGCTCGTACTCGGCGCGCGCCTCGGTGGAGGGGTTGCGCCCGGCCTCCATCGACGGCATGTCCTGCCAGACCATCAGGCCGAGCTTGTCGGCCCAGTAGAACCAGCGGTCGGGTTCCACCTTGATGTGCTTGCGGACCGAGTTGAAGCCCATCTTCTTGTGCATCTTCAGGTCGTATGCGAGCGCCTCGTCACTGGGCGCGGTGTGCAGGCCGTCCGGCCAGAAGCCCTGGTCGAGGGTGGCCATGAGGAACGTCGGCTTGCCGTTGAGCAGGGTGCGCGGGGTGCCGTTCACCTTCTCGACGGAGATCGAGCGCATCCCGAAGTAGCTGCCGACCCTGTCGCTTCCGACGCTCACCTTGAGGTCGTAGAGGAAGGGGTCGTCGGGCGACCACAGGCGCGGCTCTGCGATCTTCAGGGTGAGGGGTGCGCCGGAGGTGCCGGTGGCGGTGGCGACCTTCTTGCCGTCCGCGTACGCGGTCGCCGTGACGGGGACACCGTCCCGAACTCCCGTGGCAGATACGGCCACTTCGCCGGTCTTCACATTCGGCGTCACCTTCAGGTCGGTGGCGTGGTCGGCGGCGACCGGCTCCATCCACACGGTCTGCCAGATGCCCGAGGACGGGGTGTACCAGATGCCGCTGGGGTCGAGGCGCTGCTTGCCCATGGGCGGGTTCTCGGCGTTGTCGGCGTCGGTCGGGTCGTAGACGCCGACGATCAGTTCCTGGGTGCGGCCCGGCTTGAGTGCGTCGGTGACGTCGGCGCTGAACTTGTCGTAGCCGCCCTTGTGATCGGCGACCTTCTCGCCGTTCACGTAGATCTCCGACTTCCAGTCCACGGCACCGAAGTTGAGCCGCAGCCGCTGCTTGTCGCCGACCTTCCAGTCGGCGGGCACGGTGAAGGTGCGGCGGTACCACATGCGGTCCTCGTGGCGCTCGATGCCGGAGAGCTGGGACTCGACCGGGTAGGGCACGAGGATCTTCTCGCCGAGGTTCTTGCCGACGGGCGGCTGCTCGCCCTCCTTGGCTGCGGCGAACTGCCAACTGCCGTTGAGGTTGCGCCACTTGTCGCGGGTGAGCTGGGGGCGCGGGTACTCCCGGTGGGCGTTGGCCGGGGTGACGTCGTCGCCCCACTTGGTGGTCAGCTGGTGTGTCGAGTGGTTCGGGCCGCTGGACCAGAAGGAGCCGACGGCCGTGCCGTCGCTGCCGGTCAGCCCGCCCTTGCCGTCGTACGTGACATCGGCCTGGCCGGGGGCGTCGCCGTCCTTGTTGCCGACGACCGGCTCGTCGAGGCCCACGAGGAGCGCGCGCGGGTCGTCGGGGTCGGCCTCGACCTTGCCGAGCGGCCAGGCGGCGCCGCCGATGACGGCCTTCAGATGACCGTCGACGTCACCGGGGACCGCGCCCAGCTTCTGTGCGAAGTCCAGCTTCAGGGTGCGGCCGTCGCCGAGCACGGTGGTGCCGATGGCGCCGTCGTACTTCCAGTCGTCGGGCAGCCGGAACGCGGAGGACGGGATGGCCTCCTTCTGCGCGCCGGGCTCGGTCCAGCGCAGATGGAGGTTGGAGCCGCCGTAGTGCTCGAAGTACTCGACCTTGATGTCGACCGCCTTGCCCGCGGTCAGGTCGACGGGCTGGGAGGTCTGCTCCTTGTCCCAGTCGTCGACCCAGTGGTCGATGACCAGCTTGTCGTCGACCCAGAGCCGGAAGCCGTTGTCACCGATCATTGACAACGTTGTCGGCCCGGACTTCTCCGGCACCAGCTTTCCGGTCCAGCGGACGCTCGCGTCGTCCGCCCGCCCGGTCGCGGACGAGAGCCGGGACTCCAGGCTGTCGAAGTCGATCTGCGGGTCGAAGCCGGTGGCCTTGAGCTCGTCGAAGTCGAAGGCTCCGGCGGCGGACTGGGTGTAGTACTCGCCCTTGAGCCCGTGGGCCACGACCGGATCGTCGTCCGCGCCGGCGGCGGCGCCGGACGGGACGACGGCCAGCACGCTGAGGCCCAGGGCCGCGGCGAGGAGCAGGGACAGGTGCCTGGCGCTCGCGCGACGTCTGAGGGTTCGGGGTTCTCCGGAAGTTCTGACGCTTCTGAGTCTTCTGACGCTGCTGAGTCGTCTGACGCTGGTGAGTCTTCTGGTGCGCACGGATCCTCCTGTGCTGGAACGCGTCGAGGAAGAGTGGCGGCTCGCCGCTCGGGTCTGTGCAACTGCGGTGCATTGCGTTGGACTTCGTTGAACATTGTTGCGAGGACGGGCAGTTGGCATCACAGCACGGGCGGGGGCGTCCGGCAAGACCGCGGGAACGAGCCATCGGTTTCAGGGGCGGGCGCCCCGGCTGAAACCACGGTGAAACCGGCCTGAGTGCGCCGTGCCGCACTCTCTGCCGCATGACCACCACGACCGCCGCCTCCCCACCACCCCTCGCCATCGAAGCGCGCGGCCTGCGCAAGGCATTCGGGGGCAGGACCGTCCTCGACGGGATCGATCTCGCGGTGCCCGCCGGTTCCGTGTTCTCGTTGCTCGGGCCGAACGGTGCGGGGAAGACCACCGCCGTCCGGATTCTCTCCACGCTCGTCACCGCCGACGCGGGCGAGCTGTCCGTCGGTGGGCACGACCTCGCCGGCGACCCGCAGGCCGTGCGCGCGGCGATCGGTGTGACCGGGCAGTTCTCGGCCGTCGACGGGCTGATCACCGGCGAGGAGAACATGCACCTCATGGCGGACCTCAACCATCTGCCCCGGCGCGAGGGCCGTCGGGCGGCCGCCGAGCTCCTCGACCGGTTCGGCCTCACCGAGGCCGCGAGGAAGCCCGCGTCGACGTACTCGGGCGGCATGACGCGCCGCCTCGACATCGCCATGACGCTCGTCGGCTCCCCGCGGATCCTCTTCCTCGACGAGCCGACGACCGGGCTCGACCCGCGCAGCCGGCACACCATGTGGCGCGCGATCCGCGAGCTCGTCGCCGACGGTGTCACCGTCTTCCTCACCACGCAGTACCTCGACGAGGCCGATGAACTGGCCGACCGGATCGCCGTGCTGAGCGAGGGCCGGATCGCCGCCACGGGCTCCGCCGAGGAGTTGAAGCGGCTGGTGCCGGGCGGCCATGTGCGGCTGCGGTTCACCGATCCGGGCGGCTACCGGGCCGCCGTCGCCGCGCTCCGCGATGTCACCACGGACGACGAGGCGCTGACGGTGCGGATCCCCAGCGACGGCACGCAGGCCGAGCTGCGCTCCGTGCTGGACTGGCTGGACGCGGCGGGCGTCGAGGCGGACGAGCTGTCGGTGCACACCCCTGACCTCGACGACGTGTTCTTCGCCCTGACCGGCGACGCCGAGCACACCTCCGCGACCGAGGAGGCCCTGCGATGAGCGGCACCGCCCTGTCCCTCGCCGTGCGCGACTCGTCCACGATGCTGCGCCGCAACCTCCTGCACGCCCGCCGCTATCCGTCGCTCACCCTGAACATCCTGCTGACACCCATCGTCCTGCTGCTGCTCTTCGTGTACGTCTTCGGCGACGTGATGAGCGCGGGGATCGGCGGCGGCCCCGCGGACCGCGCCGCGTACATCGGTTATCTCGTGCCGGGCATCCTGCTGATGACCATCGGCGCGGTTCCGGCCGGAACCGCGATCTCCGTCACGATGGACATGACGGAGGGGATCATGGCCCGTTTCCGTACGATGGCCATCCACCGGGGGTCCGTACTGATCGGGCACGTGGTGGGCAGCGTGCTGCAGGCGGTCGCCGGTGTGCTGGTCGTCGGCGCGGTGGCGGTGGCCATCGGCTTCCGGTCCACGGACGCGACGGTCCTGGAGTGGCTGGCGGCGTTCGGCCTGACGGTGCTGGTGGCCGTGGCGCTGAGCTGGGTGGCGGTCGGTCTCGGCCTGGCCAGTCCGAACGCCGAGGCGGCCAGCAACAACGCGATGCCGCTGATCATCCTCCCGTTCATCTCCAGCGCGTTCGTGCCCATCGACGCGATGCCCGGCTGGTTCCAACCGGTCGCCGAGTACCAGCCGTTCACACCACTGATCGAGACGCTGCGCGGACTGCTGCTCGGCTCGGAGATCGGTCACAACGGGTGGCTCGCCGTCGCCTGGTGCGTGGCCCTGACCGCGCTCGGGTTCTGCTGGTCGCGGGCGCTGTTCAACCGCGATCCGACGTAGGGGCCGAAGCAGGGGACTTACGGGGGCGGCGCCTCCTTCTCACCCAGCCCGCGCCGAGGACCACCGCGGCGATGACCGACAGCAGGATCGCCCCCAGGACCACCGTCACCACGGCTGAGATCACGAAGATGGCCCACCACGGCGGATCGCCTTCCACAGTGCCCCCCCCCCCTCAACGCGTCACAAGCACTCGGCTCAGGGCTCACAAGCCACCCAAGGTAGACGCCCGCGCCGCCTCCCACAGTTCCTCCCGGCCCAGGGCGGCGTACTCGGTCACCGCTGCCGTGTACGCCGCCCGGTCCGCGTGTTCGGCCGCGCGGCGGGAACGGGCGGGGGACATCGTGGGCTGGAAGTCGCGGAGCACCCACAGGCGTTCGGCCAGGGCGAGGGCCCGCGCGGAATCGGGGGCGCGGTCCGTGAGGCCGGCCGTGCCGAGTGCGTGCAGCACGGTGCCGAGGACGGGGAGCGAGACGAGTGCGGCGGCCGGTCCGGCGAGCACCGACCGCAGCCGGTCGACCGTGTCTGCGACCGGTGCGAGGCGGCCCGCGTAGGCGTGCGCCGTCACCGCCGTCGCCTGGATCTGCAGGGCCCACGGGTCGTGCCACAGCTCACCGTCGTACTGCGCGCCGGTTGCGGGCAGCCGGGCCACGGCGCGGCGCCACAGGTCGAGTCCGGTCGCGGTGTCGCCGCGGGCGAGCGCGATCTCGGCGCGTACGCCCAGGTCGGGGCTGTAGAAGGGGTCCTTCTGCGCGGTGCCGTCGGCCTCCGCGCGGCGCTGCCAGGTCTCGGCCTCGTCCGGGTCCCCGCGTTGCAGACAGGCGAGCGCGAAGCCCCAGCGGATGCCGACGTAGTCGTTCTCGTCGCCGAACCGGGGCAGTGCCTCGCGGGCCGCCCCGAGGTAGCGGTAGGCGGCGTCGCCGTCCCCCGTCGTCAGGCACAACTGGCTGAGGCGTGAGTAGCCCATGACCTCCAGGGGCGGGCTGTCGACCGGCCCGAGGACGTCGACGACCCGGCGCGCCGAGGCGAGCGTGCGGTCGATGTCGTGCTCGTACTCCCAGACGTACGTGGCGACACTCTCGGCGACCGACACCACCAACGGGTAGTCGCTGTCGCAGAGTTCGCGCAGCACGCCGTAGTCGGGAGGCCGCATCTCGGGCACGGCGACCAGCACCACCGCGATGGCGCGCAGGAGCGTGTCCGGCGGGGCCGCCGGCAGTCTGCGTAGGGTCGCGAGATGGCGCAGGACGCGCGGCGCGTGGTCCACGATGAGGCTCGCCGCGCACAACACGGCGGCGGCACGCGCCACTTCGACGTAGTCGGGTTCGGGGCGGTAGTGCGAGAGCGGGCCGCCGGTGTCGGCCGCGAGGGCGGACAGCCGGGCGAAGTCGGAGTCGGTGGACCACAGGGCGGCGAGCACGGCGGTGACGGCCGCGGTGGTGGTTCCCTCGCCGCGGTCCAGGGCGTACCGGAGTGCGGTCACAAGGTTGTCCTGCTCGGCCTTGATCGGCTCCCGGGCGTCCGGGGAGCGCGGGCCGAGCAGGGTGTCGTGGTGGGCGACACCGAACTCCCTTGCCCAGTCGCACAGTTCATCGACGGCCCGCTCCTCCTCGCCGGATTCGGTGCGTCGGGCCGCACTGAACTCCCGTACAGTCTCCAGCATCCGGAACCGGACACCCGACGGGGTGTCGGCGACGGTCAGCAGCGACTGCTCGACGAGCTGTTCCAGTACGTCCATCGCGGTGTCGCCGAGGACCCGTTCCGCCGCGTCGGCGGTGAAGCCGCCGGGGAAGACGGACAGCGTCCGCATGGCGGCGCGGGCCTCGTCGGCGAGCAGGTTCCAGCTCCACTCCACGACGGCGTGCAGGGTGCGGTGCCGCTCCGGCACGTCGCGTACGCCGCCGCGCAGCAGGGCGAAGCGGTCGGCGAGGCGGCGCGCGATCTCCGGCACGGACAGGGACCGCACCCGCGCCGCGGCCAGCTCCACGGCGAGCGGCAGCCCGTCGAGGTGTCCGCACAGTTCGGCGACGGCGGCAGGTGGCAGGTCGACGCCCGGCCGGGCGGCCGTGGCCCGCTGGGCGAACAGTCGGGCGGAGGTGTCGGGGCCCAGTTCGGGCAGCGCGTACACGGCCTCGGAGGTCAGCCCCAACGGTGACCGG
This sequence comes from Streptomyces sp. NPDC059897, assembly GCF_042730865.1. Classification (NCBI taxonomy): domain Bacteria; kingdom Bacillati; phylum Actinomycetota; class Actinomycetes; order Kitasatosporales; family Streptomycetaceae; genus Streptomyces; species Streptomyces sp. NPDC059897. The sequence goes on from NZ_JBHWKQ010000001.1 coordinate 136,569, forward strand.
CTGGTGGCGAGCACGCGCAGGTCGCGGGCGCGGGACAGCAGTGCCTGGACGAGGTCGGCGACGCCCCCGACGACGTGCTCGCAGTTGTCGAGGACCAGTAGCGAAGGGCCGGCACCGAGCGTCCCGACGATGCCGGACACCGGGTCGGCCGGGGCGTGCCCGCCGACGGCGCCGTGCCGCCCCTCCCCCACGCCGAGCGCGGAGGCCACTTCGGCGGCGATGTCGGCGTCCGCGGGAACGGCGGCCAACGGCACTGCGTGCACGACGCGTTGGGCTGCCCGGCGTGCCACGGCGTACGCGAGCCGGGTCTTGCCGAGTCCGCCGGGGCCGACGACGGTGACGGCCCGCGCGTCGCCCAGCAGCCGCTCCACTTCGGCGATGTCCTGCTCTCGGCCGAGGAGTTGGTTCGGTTCGTGGGGTACGACGTGCCGGACGGGGGTCGGTTCGTCGCGCAGCAACTCGTCGTGGACGGCACGGAGTTGGCTGCCCGGGTCTGCGCCCAGTTCTTCCCGGATCGCGCGGCGGTACGTCTCGTAGCGGGCCAGCGCGGTGGGCGGTCCGGCCGTGGCCGCCTCGGCGCGCAGCAGTTCGGCCAGGACCTCCTCGTCACGCGGCTGCCGCGCGAGGGTCTGTACCAGCGGCCCCGTCGCCTGCGCGTACCGGCCGAGCCGGGCGAGCGCGAGAGCCCGGGCGCGGGCGAGGCCGTGGCGGACCGGGGCGCGTTCGGCGCGCAGCGCGGCCACGGGGTCGTCCACAACACCGCCGTCCTCCTCCGGGGTGCCCTCCCACAGCGCGAGTCCGGCCTCGGCCGCGGCCAGGGCGCCGGTATGGTCCCCGGCCCCGGCCCGCTCCGCGCACACGGCGGCGTGCCGCAGCAGCGCGGAGCTGTCGACCTGGTCCTCGGTGAGGCCGATCCGGTAGCCGGTCGGTGTGCTCGCGATGATGTCGGCGCCCAGCTGCGCCCGCGCCCGTGCGACGAGGACCTGCACCGCCTTGCCGGGGCGCTGCGGCAGCTCGTCCGGCCACAGCCCGGCCACGAGCCGTTCCGTGCTGCACCCGGTGTGCGGCTCGCTCGCGAGGAGGGCGAGCAGGCCGCGCAGCCGGGGCGCGGTGACCTCCTGGCCGCGGTGGGCGACGCGGGGCAGCAGGGTCAGGTCGGTGGTCATCCGTGCAGGTTAGCCAAGGGCGCAGGGTGCGGGCCTCAGGCGGACGGGCTCGGCGCCGGCGCGGCGGGGGCGGCGGGCTCCGTGGCCGTGGCCAGGGGCGGGCGCGCCAGGAGTTGGACGCCGACCGCGGCCAGGCAGGCCACCGCGGCGCAGGTCCAGATCGTCACGTACGCCGACAGGGTCGGGGTGTTCGTCGAGCCGATCACGAGGGAGCCGAGGACCACGCCGAACACGGCGCCGCCGACACTGCCGCCCAGTGTCTTGAAGTTGTTGTAGACGGCGGTGGCGCTCGCCGTGCGGTCCGCGGCGCTGCTCTCCACGATGACGGTGGGCAGCCCGCCGAGCGCGAGGCCGACGCCGAAGCCCACCAGGGCGTTGGCGACGGTGAACGGCACCAGGCCGGTGTGCAGCGCGATCAGCCCGCCGTATCCGCAGGTCAGCAGCGTGAAGGCGAACAGCAGGAGGCGGCGGTAGCCGATCCGTCCCGCGAGGTTCGCGCACAGCGAGGAGCCGAGGAAGGCCATGACGTGCGGGATGATCCCGCACAGGCTGATCTGCCAGGCCGCGAGACCGAACCCGTAGCCCGTCTCCTTCGGCGCGGTCGCCATGAAGCTGACGGCGACGGTCTGGCCGCCCAGGAGGACGGCGCCGAGCACGAACCCGGAGGCGTAGTACGGGGCGCTCGCCCGGCGGCCGAGGGCGCGCACGTCCACCAGTGCCTGGGGGTTGCGGAGTTGGAGGCGGGCCCAGACGTACAGCAGGGCCACGGCCGCGGCGAGGCCGCCGAGCGTGGGAGCCGACGCCCAGCCCCAACTGGAGCCGCGGGAGACGGTGCCGAGCAGCAGGACGAGGGCCACGGCCAGCAGGGCCGCCCCCGACCAGTCCATGCGGCCCTTCGCCCGGGTGCGGGACTCGGGGATCGCCATGAACGACAGCGCGACGCACGCGACCGCCAGTGCGGCGAGGGCGAACAGGGTGGGCCGCAGATCACCGAGGAGCGCGAGCAGCGGTCCAGCGAGGGCGTGGCCCAGGACGGAGCCGAGGGTGAGCGCGCCGACGAGGAGGCCGACGGCCCGGCGGCCGCCGTCGACGCTGAGCCGGTCGCGCACCAGGCCGATCTCCAGCGGCAGCAGCGCGGCGAGCGGCCCCATCAGGGCGCGGCCGAGGAGGAGTACGCCGAGGTTGGGCGCGCAGGCGACGAGCAGGGCGCCGACGGCGATGGTGGCGAGCGCGATCCGGATCATCCGCCGGTGCCCGTACAGGTCTCCGAGGCGGCCGAGAGCGGGGACGCTGACGGCGGCGGCCAGGTACTGCACCGAGGTGATCCACTGGGCCTGTCCTGTGCCGATGCCCTGCCAGCGCTGGAGCTCGGGGACCAGCGGGATGGTGGCGCCCTGGAGGAAGCCGCTGATCAGCTCGAAGGCGACGAGCAGGCCGACCACGGCGCGCACTTTGCCGCCCGCGGGCGGTGCGGTCGCCGCGCTCATGCGGCGGCTCCCCGGGCGAGGCGGCCCTCGGCGAGCGCGGCGAGCAGCGCGGCCTGGCGCGGCAGCACGCGGTCGTCGAAGACGGCGCGCGGCGAGTGGTTCCCCGCGGTGCCCGCCGGGTCGACGCCCTCGGGGGCGGCGCCGACGAGCAGCATCGCGCCGGGTACGCGCTGGAGGACGAAGGCGAAGTCCTCGGAGCCGTTGGCGGGCTTGGGCGACTCGTGGACCTGGTCGCCGCCGAACAGTTCGCGGGCGGTGTCGAGCGCGAAGGCGGTCTCGTCCGGCTCGTTGACGGTGACCGGGTACTGCACGTGGTACGTCACCTCGGCCTCGACGCCGTGCGCCTCGGCGATGCCGCGCACCAGGCGCGGCAGGCCCTCGATGAGGCGTGCGTGGACGGGTTCGGAGTAGCTGCGCACGGTGGCCTCGAACGTCGCGGTCTCGGGGATGACGTTCTGCTGCGTACCTGCGTGGAAGGTGCCGACGGTGACTACGGCCGGATCGAAGATGTCGAAGCGCCGGGTCACCCAGGTCTGGATCGCGGTGACGAGCTCGCAGGCCACGGCGATGGGGTCCTTGGCGGCGTGCGGGGTCGAGCCGTGGCCGCCCTGTCCGCGCACGGTGACGCGCAGGACGTCGGAGGCGGAGGTGACGGTGCCGGCCCGGCTGGAGACCATGCCGCCGGGCAGCCGGTCGGCGGCGACGTGCAGCGCGTACGCCGCGTCGACGGGCTTTCCGGCCGCGTCCAGGAGCCCCTCGTCGAGCATGACGCGGGCGCCACCGAAGCCCTCCTCGCCGGGCTGGAACATGAACACCACGTCGCCCGCGAGGTGTTCGTGGCGTTCGGCAAGCAGCCGTGCCGCGCCGGCGAGTCCGGCGGTGTGCAGGTCGTGGCCGCAGGCGTGCATCGCGCCGGGCAGCTGGGAGGCGTAGTCGACGCCACTGTTCTCGGTGATGGGCAGGGCGTCCATGTCGGCGCGCAGGAGGACGGCGCCGCCGGGCCTGCCGCCGCGCAGGACGGCGGTGACCGAGCTGAGGTCCTTGCCGGTGGTGACCTCCAGGGGCAGCCCGTCGAGGGCCGCGAGGATCTTCTCCTGGGTGCGGGGCAGCTGGAGGCCGAGTTCGGGTTCGCGGTGCAGGGCGCGGCGCAGCGCGACGAGTTCGGGATGAAGGTCGCGGGCGCGCCCGGTGTACGACGGTGCGGTGACGGACGACATGCGGGACAAACCTCCTGGTGGGGTGAGCACAGCGGGACGTGCGGTGGCGCCGTGGTGCCGTGCCGGTCAGCCGGGCATCAGCAACTGCCGGGCGATCCCGTTCTTCTGGATCTCGGACGAGCCGGTGAGCACGCGGAACATCCGCAGCTTGCGGAAGATGGCCTCGACTTCGGCGCCGCGCACGAGGCCCGCCTTGCCGTGGATCTGCACGGCCTCGTCGGCGATCCGGAAGGCGTTCTCGGCGACGAACAGCTTGCACATAAAGGCTTCCGTGCGCGGTTCCCTTCCGGCATCGAGGTCGGCGAGCGCGTCGTAGGTCATGCTGCGGGCCGCGTAGTACGAGGTGGCCATGTCGGCGAGCTTGTGCTGGACGGACTGGAGGGCGCCGAGCGGTGCGCCGAAGACCTGCCGGGTGCGGGCGAAGTCGACGGTGAGGGCGAGGGCGCGGCGGGCCTGGCCGAGGACGGTCGGGCAGTGCAGCAGCCGGTTGGTGGTGACGCGGCCGAGCCCGATGCGCAGCCCGTCGCCGACCTTGCCGAGCAACTGCCCTGCCTCGACACGGCAGTTGTCGAGCACGATGTCGCTCTCGATGTGCTCGCCGGACATCGGTGTCTCGCCGGGCAGCACCGTGCAGCCGGGGGAATCGAGGTCGACGAGGAACGCGGAGAACACCGGCTTGGCATCTTCAGGTGCGTCCGGCTCGGGCGCCATCCGAGCGATGAGGACGGAGAAGTCGGCGAACGGTCCGGCGGAGGAGAACACCTTGTGCCCGGTGATCCGCCAGCCGTCGCCTTCGGGCGTGGCGAGGGTGCTCATGGCGCGCACGTCGGAGCCGGCGTCGGTCTCGGTGAGCGAGAAGCAGCAGGCGCGCTCGCCGCGGACGACCGGTTCCAGGTACGTCTTGATCTGCTGCTCGGTGGCGTACTGGAGGATCGATCCGGCGCGCAGCGGGCCGCCCATATCGCCGAGGACGCTGTGCTGCAGGAGCCGCCCGGAGGCGCCGACCTCTTCCTTGAGGGCGGCGAGTTCGGTGTACGTGAGGTCCTGGCCGCCGTGCTCCTTGGGCAGGTGGATGCCGTAGAAGCCGAGTTCGCGGCTGCGCCGCCAGACAGGTTCGAGCTGGGCGCGGGTGTAGCCGCCCTCCGGAGTGAGCCCCAACTGCTGCTCATATTCGGCCAGTTCACCGTCGAGGTAGTCGCGCAGTCGGCCCACCAGATCCTGGAGCCGCGGATTGTCCTCGTACGTGGGGGTGAGGGTGAAGGTCATGATGGTGCTCGTCTCCTGTCAGTGGACGCGGCGTTCGGCGCCGGCCCAGTGGCGCGCGCGGACGGCGCGGCGGTCGATCTTCCCGTTGCGGTTGACGGGCAGCGCGTCCACGAACTCCACGGTCCGCGGCTTCTTCACGCGGGCGAGGCGTTCGGCGCAGAAGTCGACGACCTCACCCTCGCTGACCGACGCGCCGGGCCTGCGCACGACGACCGCCTTCACCGCCTCGCCCCACTTCTCGTCGGGGACACCGACGACGCAGGCATCGGCGAGCGCGGGGTGGGCGTACAGGACGGCCTCGACCTCGCTGCAATAGACGTTGTACCCACCGGAGATGATCATGTCTTTCTTGCGGTCGACGATGAACAGATAGCCGTCCTCGCGCAGATAGCCCAGGTCACCGGTGTGCACCCAGCCGTCCTTGAAGGTCTCGGCGGACAGTTCGGGTTCGTGCCAGTACGCGGTGACGCAGTCGGGGCCGCGGGCGACGACCTCACCGATGCTTCCGGCGGGCAGCGCGGTGCCCGCCTCGTCCACGACCCGTATCTCGGTGTCGAACACCGGCCGGCCGCAGGACAGCAGCAGGTCGGGGTCGGTGGTGGTGCCCGCGAGGACGTCCTCACGGGTGAGCACGGTGATGCCGCTGGTCGTCTCGACCTGCCCGTAGCCCTGCATCACGATCGGCCCGAACGCCTCGACGGCCTCGCGCAGCCGCTGCGGTGAGACGGGCGCGCCGCCGACGTGCAGGGACCGCAGGCTCGACAGGTCGGCGGTGGCGGTCTTCGGGTGGGCGAGCAGCATGCCGAGCATGGTCGGCACGAGGAAGGTCGCGCTGATCCGCTCGGTCTCGACCGTGGCGAGGAACTCCTCGGCGTCCCAGCGCGGCAGGACGACGACGGTGGCGCCGGAGGCGAGGAGGGCGAGCAGCGGCATGCCGGGGGCGTGCGTGATCGGCCCGGCGGCGAGATAGCACTCGGGCGAGGAGGGACTCCCGTCCGAACTCATCATCCGCTTGCGCATATTGGCGAGCCGGTTGCCGTGGGTCTGCACGGCGGCCTTCAGCTTGCCGGTGGAGCCGGAGGTGAAGTTGAGGACGGCGGCGTCGTGCTGGTCGACCTCGACGGCGACGGCGTCTTCGACTCCCTCGTCGAGCAACTCCTGGTACGCGAGGGCGCCTTGCTCCCCGTAATCAACCAGGAGACAGTCCACAGAGGCCCGCTCCAAGGCGGCGCGGGCGGCCTCGACGCGCTCACTGTCCACGAACAGAACACGCACATCGGCGTCGTCGAGGATGTGCGCGACCTCGTCGACGGAGAGCCGCGGACTGATCGGCACCCGTACGAGGCCGCTCTTGGAGAGGGCCATCTCGGTCTCGACGGCCTGCGCGCAGTTGCCCGCGTACGTCGCGACGGCCTGCCCGGGTTCGAGGCCGCGGCCGATGAGGGCGGAGGCCAGGCAGTTGGTGACCCGCTCCAGCTCTCCGTAGGTCAGCCTGCGTTCCCCGCAGATGAGGGCCTCGCGTTCGGGCCAGAAGGTGCTGCTTCGAGTGATGTACGTGCCCAGGTTCAACGGACTGCTCCCACGCTCGTCGGCTCAAATCGCCATGGCGACCAGTTGGAGACAGCGTGTCTACAAACCTTCGGAGTGTCAATGATCGGGTGTAGGCTTCCGCAATCGACCGGGGGACGCGAGAGGAGCCGGACCATGCCGCCGAAAGCGGGCGATCGCCGAGTACGCCGCACCCGACGTCTGTTGCGCGACGCGCTGGTGTCGCTGTCACTGGAACGGGGCTACGCGACCGTGACCGTGGAGGACATCACGGAGCGGGCCGACCTGGGCCGGGCCACCTTCTACAAGCACTACACGGACAAGGACGACCTGCTCGACCGCGTGGTGACCGACCTGCTCGACGAGTTGCAGGACCGGCTGAGCCCGCTCGTCCAGGCCTCCGAGGTGGGCTTCACCGGCAAGCCGGCCCTGGAGATCTTCCGGCACGCCGACGAGGAGCGGGACGCCTACCGGATGATCCTGCGCGGCGAGGGCGACGGCCGGGCCCTGCGCCAGTTCACGCGGGCGCAGGCGGAGGCGACGGCCGGGGTCTTCCGGGCCCGCGCCGAGCACGAGGGCGTCACCACCCGGATCAGCGTCGACGTCCTCGCACGCGCGTGGGTGGGCGAGCAACTGGCCGTCCTCAGCTGGTGGTTGGAGGAGGACCCCCGCCCGATGCCCCCGGAGGAGGCCACCCGCATGCTCCTCGACCTGTCCCTCCGCGGCCGCTACTGGGCCAACGGCTTCGAGGGCGAACCACCGGTGCCGGACCCCGGGTGAGCGGGTACTAGGACTCCAGCCGGCGCCGCACGAGGACGGCGACCGGTACGGCGACCGTCGTGCCCAGGGCGGTCCAGAACACGATCTTGCCCAACGGCCCGTTGACGGTCCGCAGTTCTCCGTCTGCGTGGCGGCAGTACGAATCCGGCGGGAAGTAGCGCGACACCGGGATGCCGGCGCCGTAGCAGGGTGAGGTGTCCGGGAACAGGAACGGCTGCGCGCGCTGCGAGAGGAACCAGCCGACGATCACCGTCAGCCAACCGGCCGCCAGGAACAGCCACAGCAGCCAGGCCGGGACGTTCAGGCGGCGTCCGAGCAGCCACAGGCCGAGCGACGGCAGGACAACCACACCGAGCAGCGCGGGCCAGATCAGCAGCATGTGCCCAGTAGAGCACCGTTCGCCGACGCGCCCCGGCCGGTCCGCCCGGTCAGTGCACCGCCTGCCCCTTCCCCAGCGCGATCACGCCCGTCTTCGACACCGTGTAGAGCTCCGCGTCCCGGCTCGGGTTGACGCCGATCGTGGCGCCGACCGGGACCTCTACGTTCTTGTCGAGGACGGCGCCGCGGACCACCGCTCCCCTGCCGACCCGGACGTTGTCGTGCAGGACCGAGCCCTGGACGACCGCGCCGTCCTCGACGACGACGCCCGGGGAGAGCACGGAGCGGGTGACCTGGCCGCGGATGACGCAGCCGGGGCTGACGATGGACTCCGACGCGATGCCGCCCGCGCAGAACTTGGCCGGCGGCAGCTGGCCGGGGTGGGTGTAGATCGGCCAGCGACGGTTGTCGAGGTTGAAGACCGGGGTGTCCGAGATGAGGTCCATGTGGGCCTCGTAGTAGGCGTCGAGGGTGCCGACGTCGCGCCAGTAGCCGTGGTCGCGGTCCGTCTCCCCCGGCACGTGGTTGCCGTCGAAGTCGTAGAGCTGGGCGACGCCGCGCTCGGTGAGCATGGGCACGATGGAACCGCCCATGTCGTGGGCCGAGTTGTCGTCCTCGGCGTCGGTCTGGAGTGCGTCGACGAGCACCTTGGTGGTGAAGAGGTAGTTGCCCATCGACGCGAACACCTGGTTCGGGGTGCCGGGCAGCGGCGGCGGGTCGGTCGGCTTCTCCAGGAACGCGTCGATGCGCGTGCCGTCGCGGGCCGGCGTGATGACACCGAAGGAGGAGGCCTCCGCGCGCGGCACCCGGATGCCCGCCACCGTGACACCCGCACCCGACTCCAGGTGCTGGGCGAGCATCTGCCGCGGATCCATCCGGTACACGTGGTCGGCTCCGAACACCGCGATGTAGTCCGGCTGTTCGTCGTGGACCAGGTTGAGGGACTGCAGGATCGCGTCGGCGCTGCCCGAGTACCAGCGCGGGCCGAGCCGCTGCTGGGCCGGGACCGGCGTGACGTAGTTGCCGAGCAGGCTCGACATCCGCCACGTCGTCGTGACATGCCGGTCCAGCGAGTGCGACTTGTACTGCGTCAGCACGCAGATGCGCAGGATGTCACCGTTGACGAGATTGGACAGGGCGAAGTCGACCAGACGGTACGTGCCGCCGAAGGTCACCGCGGGCTTCGCCCGGTCCGCCGTGAGCGGCATCAGCCGCTTGCCCTCCCCGCCTGCCAGTACGATCCCGAGCACCGAAGGTCCGCCGCGCATCCCAACCCCCCTGTGATTCACGTACCGTTGAGAATCTCCTCGTACACGTCGACCGTGCGCCGGGCGATCGCGTCCCAGCCGAACTCCGCGGCCGCCCGCTCCCGGCCCGCCCGGCCCATCTCCCGTGCCGCGTCCGGATCGGCGACGACCCGGTTCAGGGCGTCCGCGAGGCCCGCCTCGAAGCCCTGCGGCTCCGCGGCCTCGTACGGGACGAGCAGCCCGGTCTCACCGTCCGCGACGACCTCGGGGATCCCGCCGACCTGCGAGGCGACCACCGCGGTGCCGCAGGCCATCGCTTCCAGGTTGACGATGCCGAGCGGCTCGTACACGGACGGGCAGACGAACACCGAGGCGTGCGTGAGCAGTTGGATGACATCGGTGCGCGGCAGCATGGACGGGATCCAGCGCACCCCGTCCCGCGTGGCCTTCAACTCGTCGACCAGTTCCCGGAATTCACGCCCGATCTCCGGGGTGTCGGGCGCGCCCGCGCACAGCACGACCTGGACGTCCTTGGTCAGCTCCTTGGCCGCGCGCAGCAGATGGGGCACGCCCTTCTGCCGGGTGATGCGGCCGACGAAGAGCACGTACGGGCGCTGCGGGTCGATGTCGTAGCGGCGCAGCACGTCCTTGCCGATGTCCGCGTGGTAGAGCGAGACGTCGATGCCGTTGTGCACGACGCGGACCTTCTTCGGCTCCAGGGCCGGGTAGCAGGCGAGGATGTCCTTGCGCATCGCGTGCGACACCGCGATCACGCCGTCGGCGGCCTCGATCGCGGTCCGCTCCGCCCACGCCGACAGCGCGTAACCGCCGCCGAGCTGCTCCGCCTTCCAGGGGCGCAGCGGCTCCAGGGAGTGGGCGGTCATCACGTGCGGTATCCCGAGGTGCAGCGCCGCCAGGTGCCCGGCCAGGTTCGTGTACCAGGTGTGGGAGTGCGCGATCTCGCGGCCTTCCAGCGCCGCGGCGATGGCCAGGTCCACGGAGAGCGTGCGCAGCGCGTCGTTCGCCCCGTCGAGCGCGGGCCAGGCCCGGTGCCGGCGCACGCCGTCGGCCGCTCCCTCGCCCCATGTGTGCACCTCGAGGTCGACGAGCGGGCGCAGTTCGCGCGCCAGGAACTCCACGTGCACTCCGGCCCCGCCGTAGACATCCGGCGGGTACTCCCTGGTCAGCAGTCCCACACGCACGCGCGGCCCCCGTAGTCGTCGGTCGGCGACACTCGCTCCTGGATCACTGTTTCGAAAGCGCACCTCATGGTCACCCATGGAGGGGCCCGCACGGAAGGGCGCGGACGGCAACCGGTGCCGAGTCTCCCGCGCGTCCCTGCGGCACCCGCCCTGGGGATGAATCAGGATGCGACCTACTCCAACGGGAGTAGGACTCAATGAGTGCTCAAGTCGGACGACGCGGAGGGCCGAAAAGAGCGATCGTGGAGGGTATGAGAAGCGACCGTGCGCCACGCCGCACCTCCAGGAGCGCCACATGAGCGACCTGGTGCTCTCCGTGCTGCTCTCGCTCGTCTCCGCCGTCGCGTACGCGGGCGGGGCGATCGTGCAGGAGCGCGTGGCCGCGACGTCGCCCAAGGCGGCGTACGCCCCCCTGCGCAGGCCCGCCTGGTGGGGCGCGGGCTGCCTGAACGGCCTGGGCGCGCTGCTGCACGTCGCGGCGCTCGCCTTCGGCCCGCTGAGCGTCGTGCAGCCGCTGGGCGCCCTGACGATCGTGCTGGCGCTGCCGATGTCGGCGCTCCTGGTGGGGCGCAGGGCCGGTGCGACGGCCTGGCGCGGCGCGATCATGGCGACGGTCGGGCTCGCGGGGCTGCTGTCCCTGACCGGGGCGACCACCGAGCAGTCGCTGGACGCGACGCAGCGCCTGTTCGTCGGCCTGATCACCGTGGGCGGCGTGCTGACCCTCATGTCGTCCGCGCGCGTGGCACACCGGCACCCCGTGGTGCGTGCGGTGCTCCTGGCGGTGGCGGCCGGCGGCGCGTTCGGCATGGCGTCGGTGTTCACGAAGTCCGTGACCGAGAACTGGACCGGGCGGCCGCTGGAACAGCTCGCCACGCTCCTGGCCATCGCGGGCCTCGCCGTGACCGGGATGCTGCTGTCGCAGGCCTCCTACCGGGGCGCCGGGCTCGCCGCGCCGCTGGCGACCGCGACGGTCGTGAACCCCGTGGTGGCGGCGACCATCGGCCTCACCATGTTCGGGGAATCGTTCCGGTACGGCACGATCGGCACGGCGCTCGCGCTGGGCTGCGGTGTCGTGGCGGCGGGCGGCCTGATCCTGCTGACGACGGAGCGCATCGGGCGCGGCCGCCGGGCAGGCGCCTCCGTGGTCGCGCACGCGGGGCCGCCCGCGATCCCGCCCGTGGTGCCGGACAGCCCGGCCGGTCTCGACTCGGTGCCGCTGCCGCCGCGCGCGCCGAAGTCCCGGCAGGAGCCGCCGTGCGGCGGCTGGACGGCCGAGGACATCCGCTCCTGACGCCCGGCCCGTCGCCCCGCGCCGGGCCGACGGACTCAGATCCTGACGCCGCGGGCCCGCAGATACGCCAGCGGGTCCACGTCGCTGCCGAAGCCGGGCCCCGTCCGCACCTCGAAGTGCAGATGCGGGCCGGTGCTGTTGCCCGTGGAGCCGGAGCGGGCGATGCGCTGGCCCGCGACCACGCGCTGCCCGCTCTTGACCGTCAGCGCCGACAGGTGCCCGTACTGGCTGAACTTGCCGTCGGCGTGCCGGATCACCACTTCGTAGCCGTACGAGCCTCCCCAGCCCGCCGAGACGACGCTGCCCGCGGAGACCGCCTTCACGGACGTCCCGGTGGGCACCGCGAAGTCGACGCCCGTGTGGTAGCCCTTCGACCAGGAGGAACCGGCGGCGCGGTAGGGCGTGCCGAGGGAGGCAGCGACGGGGGCGACGGCGTTGTGCGCGGTGGCCTTCGCCGTGTCGGACTTCTTGGCGGCGGGTTTCGGGGCGGCCTTGGGAGTGGTCGGCTTGGGGGCGGCTTTGGGGGTCGCCTTGGGTGCGGCCTTCTTCCCGGCCTGCGACTGCTTCCCGCCCGGCATCGACAGGCGCTGCCCGGGCGTGATCAGGTCCGGGTCGCCGCCGATCGTGGCGCGGTTCGCCGCGTACAGCGCCCGCCAGCCGCCCTTCACTGACCGCTCGGCGGCGATGCCGGAGAGGCTGTCCCCGCTGACCACGCGGTACATCTGGGCGCGTCCCGCCCGTGACTGCGGCGTGGTCTGCGGCCGTACGTCCGGTGTCGCGTTCGTACGGGTCAGGCCCGCGCGCTGCGAGCACACCGGCCAGGCGCCGGGGCCCTGCCCCTTGAGGACCTTCTCCGCCACGGCGATCTGCTGGTCCTTCGTGGCGAGGTCGGCGCGCGCCGCGTAGGCGGTGCCGCCGTACGCCGCCCAGGTGGAGCGGGTGAACTGGAGCCCGCCGTAGAAGCCGTTGCCGGTGTTGATGCTCCAGTTGCCCGAGGACTCGCACGCGGCGACCTTGTTCCACGTGTGCGCGTCGGCGGCCTGCGCCGTGCCCGCGCCGACGATCGGGATGGCCATGCCCACACCGCCCACCGTCACGGTGAGCGACGCCCGGTTGACCCGGCTCGGCTGGTACCGGCGGTGCCGGCCGCGTAACGCCATGAATGCCCCCTCAGCCACAAGTAGGAGCGGCAAATTAGCCGCTCCTACGTAAGTGGACAAGAGTGCCCCGAGCCACCTTGGCGGGATTCAGTCCCTCAAGTGACCAGGAATCCACCGAAGTTGTGCGGCCTGCTGGAAGGGGCCGCCGCCCTCGTGGTCGTTGAAGGCGTACACCTCCATCGACCGCTCGGAGCCCGCCCAGTGGTTGTACGCGCCGAAGACCGTGGACGGCGGGCAGGTGAGGTCCTCCAGGGCGGCGGAGAACAGCGCCGGCGCCGTGGCGCGGGCCGCGAAGTTGATGCCGTCGAAGTAGGAGAGCGTGCGGAAGGCGCGCTCGTCCTCGCCGATGTGCGCCTTGAGGTAGAGCGCGATCTCGCGGTACGGGTGACGCTCGGTGAGCGTGGCGGCGCGCCGGAAGTCGCACAGGAACGGCACGTCGGGCGCGGCGGCCCTGAGGTCGGGCACGAGTCCCGCCACGGCGATGGTGATGCCGCCGCCCTGGCTGCCGCCGGTGACGGCGACCCGCGAGGCGTCGATCAGCGGATGCGAGCGGGCGGCGTCGACGGCGCGCACGGCGTCCGTGTAGACGCGCCGGTAGTAGTACTCGTGCGGGTCCTGGATGCCCTTGGTCATGAATCCCGGCTGGGACGGCGTGGAGCCGACCGGGTCGGGGGTGTCGCCGACGCTGCCGCCGCTGCCCTGCCCGCGGGTGTCCATCACGAAGTGCGCGAACCCGGCGGCGGCCCAGCGCAGGTGGGTGTGCGGGAGGCCGCGTCCGCCCCCGTAGCCGATGTACTCGACGACGGCCGGAAGCGGCTCGTTCGTGCCTGCCGGAAGGACCAGCCAGCCCTTCACGGGATGCCCGCCGAAGCCCGCGTACGTAACGTCGAACACGTCGACCGCCGTGTACGGGACGTCGACGGGCTCGAAGCGTGCGTCCAGGTCGTGCTCCCTGGCCTCGACGAGCGTCTTCTCCCAGAAGGCGTCGAAGTCGTCGGGGGCGGTCAGCTCCGGGCGGTAGTCACGCAACGCGTCGAGCGACAGGTCGAAATGAGGCACGCACGGCTCCAAATTCGTAGAGAGTCCACGGTGGGGGCGGGCGGACGCCAAGGTAACCCGTCCGCCGACCAACAATGAACAAAATCCTTCATCTTCCACATACAGGAGCGGCAGACATGAGCACTACAGCCCAGATCGGTGTCACGGGGCTCGCTGTCATGGGGCGCAATCTCGCCCGGAACTTCGCCCGCAACGGTTACACGGTCGCCCTCCACAACCGCACGGCGTCCCGCACGCACGCGCTGGTCGAGGAGTTCGGCGAGGAGGGCATCTTCGTCCCGACCGAGACCGCCGAGGAGTTCGTGGCCGCGCTCGAACGGCCGCGCCGCCTGGTCGTCATGGTGAAGGCAGGCGAGCCGACCGACGCGGTGATCAAGGAGTTCGCACCCCTCATGGAAGAGGGCGACATGATCATCGACGGCGGCAACGCGCACTTCGCGGACACCCGGCGCCGCGAGAAGGAGCTGCGCGAGCAGGGCATCCACTTCGTCGGCACCGGCGTCTCGGGCGGCGAGGAGGGCGCGCTGCACGGGCCGAGCATCATGCCCGGCGGCAGCGTCGAGTCCTACGCCTCGCTCGGCCCGATGCTGGAGAAGATCTCCGCCAAGGCGAAGGACGGCGCGCCCTGCGTGACGCACGTCGGCCCCGACGGGGCGGGCCACTTCGTGAAGATGGTGCACAACGGCATCGAGTACGCCGACATGCAACTCATCGGCGAGGCCTACCAGTTGCTGCGCGACGTGGCCGGGTACTCCCCCGCGCAGATCGCCGACATCTTCCGCACGTGGAACACGGGCCGCCTCGACTCCTACCTGATCGAGATCACCGCGGAGGTCCTCTCGCACGTCGACGAGGCGACCGGGAAGCCCTTCGTGGACGTCGTCCAGGACCAGGCCGAACAGAAGGGCACCGGCCGCTGGACGGTGCAGATCGCGCTCGACCTGGGCGTGCCGGTGTCCGGCATCGCGGAGGCGGTGTTCGCGCGCTCCCTGTCCGGGCACGCGGAACTGCGCACCGCTTCACGGGAGTTGGCGGGGCCCACCGCCGTGACGCTGAGCGAGTCCGAGGCCGCCGCGTTCGCCGACCGCGTCGAACAGGCCCTGTACGCCTCGAAGATCGTGTCGTACACGCAGGGCTTCCACGAGATCTCCGCGGGCAGCGAGCAGTACGACTGGAACATCGACTCGGGCGCGGTGGCCCGGATCTGGCGCGGCGGCTGCATCATCCGCGCCGCGTTCCTCGACCGGATCACGGCGGCGTACGAGGCGGAGCCGAACCTGGTCTCGCTGCTGTCCGACAAGGGCTTCGCCGACGAGATCGCCGCGGCGCAGGACGACTGGCGTTCCGTCCTGGTCGCGGCGACCATCCAGGGCGTGCCCACGCCGGGCTTCGCCGCCGCGCTCGCCTACTACGACGCGCTGCGCGCCGAGCGCCTGCCGGCCGCGCTCACGCAGGGCCAGCGGGACTTCTTCGGCGCGCACACGTACCGCAGGGTCGACCGGGAGGGCTCGTTCCACACGCTGTGGGGCGGTGACCGCTCCGAGGTCGAGGCCTGACCGCTAAGCGGGTGACGGTTCGGGCTCCGGCGGGTGCGGGTCGGGGTCCGGGTCCGGCAGCGGCGGCGTCGGGGACGGCGAGGGCCGCGGCGTGGGCTCGGGCACCGGCGTCGGGAACGGGTCCGGCATCGGGCCGGGATCCGGCCGGTCGGGCCCGGGGCCCGGCCCCGGCGTGGGGGTCGGCGGGACGGGATCGGGGAACGGATGGGTCATCGTTGGTTCCTCCAACGGTTCGGAGGGGACCTCTCCACTGTCTCCCGGCTCGCGTGCCCACGCCCGCCGAGTCCACGCGTCGTCAGCCGTCGGTTCGCACCAGCCTGACGACGGGAATGTCGCGGCTCGTCTTCTTCTGGTACTCCGCGTACGGCGGGAACAGCTCCACCAGCGAGTCCCAGACCCGCGCCTTGTCCTGCTCCGAAAGGGTCTCGGCGCGGGCCGTGAACCGCTCGGTCCCCACGCGCAGCCGGACCTCCGGATTGGCCTGAAGGTTCAGGTACCACTGCGGGTGCTTGTCCGAGCCGCCGTAGGACGCCACGATCAGCTGGTCGGCGCCGTCCGTGCCGTAGATCAGGACGGTGCGCCGCCACTGGCCGCTCTTGCGCCCCTCGTAGTCGAGGAGCAGGCACGGCGCCCCCTGCATGGTGGTGCCCTTGGTGCCGCCGGACTCCTCGTAGGTACGGGCCTGCTCGGCGGCCCAGCCGCTCGGGCTGACGACGACGTCGGTGTCGGGGTCGGTCATGTGCGCTGCCTCCTGCTGCGGGGTTCCTGCCCGGGACCGCTGTACCGGTGCGGACAACTTCCTTCAAGCTAAGCGCTCTTGGCGCCCGCGCATTCCGAGGCGGCCGCGGCGAGTCCGGGGCGTGGGCTGGAGAGCACGGGCAGGGTGGTGCGGGTCCGCTCGGCGGCGTCGGCGAGGGAGGCCTGGGCGAGGACGATCACGTCGGCGCCGGCGATGCCGTCGATGGCGGTGGCGACGAGCGCGAGATACCCGTCCTGGTCCCCCGCGAGGAACAGCTCCCAGGCGCCCTCGACGAACACGGTCCGCACATCCACCGCGCGCCCGGCCCGCGCGGCCTCCTCCCCGATCAGGTCGAGGGTCGGCCCGAAGGTGCTGCGCACCGTGGCGACGACGGCGACCCTTCCCCGAGCTCTCAACTCCGTTCGAGCAGGGGAGACCCCATTCCCCTCGGCGACGGCCCGCGCGGCCATCGGCCGGTCCACGCGCAGCACCGGCACACCGGCCTCCGCGGCGAGGCCCTCCGCGACGGCGCCGAGCGTGGAACACGTGCACAGCACGGCGTCCGCCCCGTCGGCGACGGCCGCCGCGAGCAGCGCCCGGACCTCGTCGGTGACGGCCTCGGGCCCCTCGGCGCCGGCCCGCGCGAGCAGTTCCTCGCGTACGACGTGGCGCAGCTCAAGACCAGGGTGGTCGGCGTCGCGCAGGGCGTCAAAGACCGGCACGTGGACGGGCGAGGTGTGCAGGAGCGTCAGGTTCATGACCGGACCCTACGCGCGGGTGATCATCGCGCGCCGGGCCGTCTCACCACTTGTCGGGGTCGGCCTCGAGGGCGGCCTTCGCGGCCAGCAGCAGGTCGGCGGAGGCCTGGGGCGCCTCGCCCGGATGCCGCTCGGCCCAGCGGACGACGAACGGGCACAGCGGCGCCACGGCCAGCGCCTCGGCCGCCGCGATGCCGTACAGCTCCCGGGTGAGCGAGCCCGCGATGCCCTTGCCCTCGTGCTCCGGCTCGACGACGGTGTGCACCGCGACGAGCGCCCGCTCGGGCTCCTCCAGCACGAAGTACTGGATGCGGCCGACGACTTCGCCGCCGGAACTGGCCCGCAGCAGCCCGTGCTCGCGGTCGTCGCGGATCTCGATGTCACTCATGGGCTCTCCTGCGTCGTGGCCGGACCGGTTCTCGGCCCGCGGGTACCGCGTGCGGGCCGCGCGTCACCTGCCCGCAGGGTGCGCGCTTCGGCATCCTCAGCCTGACAGTAGCCAAGGATGATCACGAGGGCGTCCGCCCTGATCCTGCCGCGCCCGGCCGATCGATGCGGTAGACGTAGTGGGCACGGTCGTCGACGGGGTTGTCCGGCTCCAGGTCGCCCTCGGCGACCCGGCGCAGTCCGGCCTTCTCAAGGGCCCGCCAGGATGCCCGGTTGGCCGTCGGCACCGGGACCAGGACGCAGGGCGCGGCGGGGTGGTCGTTCCAGGTCGCCCGGATGACCGATCGGATCATCCGGGGTCCGAGCCCTCGGCCGGTCTGCTGTGGCTCACCGATCAGGTAGTCGATGGTCATCGCTCCGGGAGGCACCTCGGCCACGGTGGCGAGCTCGGTCAGGTATTCGGGGTAGTCGGACAGCCGGCAACGCTGCACCAGGCCGATCGGTCTGCCACCGAGGTGGACAAGCAGATCCTCCGAGGGTTCCTCGCCCCTGGCGGCGGGGCCGAAGTCCCGTGACACCGCATCGAGCGAGGTCTCATGGTTCCACCAACGGGCCACGTGCGGCTGTTCCAACCAGGAGATCAGCAACGGGAAGTCGTGCTCGGTGAGCCGCCGCCAGGTCATCATCGGGAGGCCTCCCCAGCGGGGTCGGCGTCGCCTTCGACACCGGCGGAGAACTCAGCGGCGAAGATCGCCGTGCCCAACACTGCGACAGCCTTGGCCCTGATGCGCTCGACATCGCCGCGCTCGGCCTCCGGGAGCGCGGCGCCGGAGGACTCCCGGGCCCGAGCGGCTGTGCCCAGGAAGCGGGCGGCCTGAACGGGTTGCCCTGCGAGGGCGTAGGCACCGGCGAGGCCCTCGTGGGCGAGAGCCAGGGCCCGGGGGTCGCCGCTGTCACTGGCGACGGAGAGGCCCTGGCGGTGCAGGGACAGGGCCTCGGATGCGTCACCGCGCTGTTCGGCGAGGAAGCCGAGTTCGGCGAGGAGGAGCGCGGGGCCGGGGCCGAACTCGACTTCGCGGTGCCATGCGAGCGTGCGGTGGAGGTGCTTCTCGGCGCCATCGAAGTCACCCTCGCGCCGGGCCGTGAGGGCGAGGCCGATCTCGGCGTGGATCTCGCCCGCCGCGTAGCCGTGTTCGGCGGCCAGGGCCATCGCCTTGTGGTGGAGCTCCTTGGCCCGAGGGAAGTCACCTGCCAGGAGGGCGACCCTGCCAAGACCGGTGAGCCGGTCGGCGGCGTCCGGCCAGAAGCCCAGTTCCTCGGCGAGGTGGAGGCCGTCCTGGTGCAGCCCTGCGGCGCGCGGGTAGTCGCCGGTGATCGCGGCCAGTGCCGCCAATGGATAGGTGGTCTGCAACTGCCCCCACCGGTCGCCCAGTTCCGTGAAGAGTGCGTGGCCGTCCTCGGCACTGTGGCGCAGTGTCGCGAGGTCGCCCCGCAGCAGGGCCTGGGTGGCCCGGGTGCTCTGAGCCGCGGCGACACCCCAGCGGTCGCCCGCCGTGCGGGAGTCGGCCAGGGCGCGGTCCGCCAGAGTTTCACTGCGGGCCAGATCCTCTCCCGCGTGGAGCGCGGCGTAGCCGAGGAACCAGGTGGCACGTGCGCCACCGGCTTCGCCGCCCACCGCTACGTCGGGCGGATGGGTCGTGCCGCTCTGCCCCTCCCCGGCCAGCAGGTTGAAAGCGGCGTACCAGACGGCAGCCACGGCAACTCGGGAACGGAGCGGCGTGTGCGCGTCCCCACTGACGTGCAGGGCCTCCCCCAGGGCCCGCCGGGCCTCACTCAGCCGACCGCGCAGGAACCAGTACCAGGTCGAGGCGAGCACCATCCGCACGGCGCCGGTGGCATCCCCGCGCCGCACGGCGCGTTCCAGGACCGCGCGCAGGTTGGCGCTCTCCTGATCAAGGCGGGTCAGCCAGCTCTGCTGCTCGGGGCCGTGGAGCCGGGCCGCGGCATGTTCGGCAAGTTCGATGCAGTGGGCCTGGTGGCGCAGTTCGAGGGCGGCGGACTCGCCCGCCTCCGCCAGGCGTTCACGGGCGTAGGCCGCGATCGATTCCGGCAGCCGGTAGCGACGGCTGTCGGTGACGCTGACCAGTGAGCGGTCCACCAGGCGGATCAGGGGATCGAGGACGTCCTCGCCATCGCCGCCGCACACCGCCTCGGCCGCCTCGAGAGTGCAGCCGTCGGTGAAGACGGCCAGGCGGCGCAGGAGCCTTCGCTCGTCGTCGCCGAGCAGCTCCCAGCTCCAGTCGATCACTGCCCGGAGAGTTCGTTGGCGTGGTGGCACGTCCCGTCGGCCGCCGGCGAGGAGACGGAACCTGTCGTCGAGACGGGCGCACAGCTCGTGCACTCCCAGCGCACGGACTCGGGTGGCGGCCAGTTCCAGGGCCAGAGGTATGCGGTCGAGACGGCGGCAGATCGTCGCGACGGCCTCCGCGTTGTCCTCGGTGACGGCGAATCCGGGTGCCCCGGCCGCGGCCCGCGCGGCGAACAGCTCCTCGGCCTCGGCCTGCGGCAGCGGCGGCACCGTCCACACCACCTCCGCGGCCAGGCCGAGAGGTTCCCTGCTGGTGGCCAGGACGCTCAGCCCGGGGGCGGCGGCCAGGACCCGGCGTACGACGTCGGCCGCCGAGTCGACGACGTGCTCGCAGTTGTCGAGGAGCAGCAGGAGTCGCCTCGAACGCAGCGCGTCCTCCAGTGCTGTCGCCCCCTCTTCCCGTACGCCGAGGGCGGCGCTGAGCTGCTCGGCCACCTCGGTGGATCCGGCGAGCCCGACCATCCGTACGCCGTCGGGGTAGGTGTCGGCCGCACGGCCTGCCGCCTCCTCCGCCAGGCGGGTCTTGCCCACCCCGCCGGGGCCGGTCAGCGTCACCAGCCGGTGGGCGGCGAGGAGTTCACCCAGCGCGGGCACCGCATCCCTCCTGCCGATCAGGTCGGTGAGCGGGGCCGCCAGGTCGCCGTGTCTCCTCTTCGGGGAGACCGGCGGCGCCTCAAGAGCCGCATCGTGTTCGAGGATCGCCTGGTGCAGGGCGGCCAGTTCCGGCCCGGGGTCCACGCCCAGTTCGTCGGCCAGCTGCTTGCGCAGTTCGTCGTACGCGGTCAGCGCCTCGGACTGTCTACCGGCCCGGTACAGCGCCCGCAGTTGGACAGCGCGCAGCCGCTCCCGGAGCGGGTGGCGGGCCGCCAGCTCGCCCAATTCACCGATCAGTGTGTGGTGTTGACCCATCTCGAGGCGGGTCTCGGCGAGCGCTTCCAGGGCCGTGAGGCGCTGCTCCGCGAGGCGTTCTGACGGGGCGCGAAGGAACTCCAGGTCGCCCAGGCCGGCGAAGGCCTCCCCCGTCCACAGCCCCAGGGCTTCGGTCAGCAGCTCCGACCTGGTGCGCGGGTCCTCGGTGTCGTACGCGGTGGCGGTCAGGTCGGTGAACCGGCGGGAGTCCACATCATCGGGGCCGGTGCGCAGCAGATATCCCGGGGGCCTCGACTCCACCAGCCTCTCGGCCCCGGGTTCGGCCCGCGCCAGTGCACGGCGCAGCCGCGAGACCTTCGTCTGGAGGGCACCGGCAGGATTTCCGGGCAGCCGCTCGCCCCACAGATCGTCCACGAGCCGGTCGACCGAGACCGGTTGACCGGCGTGGACGAGCAGAGCGGCCAGCAGGGCACGCACCTTCACCTCAGGGATGTCGACCGTGTGGCCGGCCGTCGTCCGGGCGGTGAGCGGGCCGAGCACCGAGAAGTACATGGCTGCACGCTATCCGGCCGACCGACAGCCGCGGTCTCGGAACCGACAGCGCACCGACAGAGTTCCGCCGGCGCCGGTCGGCACAGTGAGAACACACCGCACACCGAACGAACCGTGCGGTGCGGTCAGTCGAAGAACCAAAGCGCCAAAAACGAAGAACCAAGAACCAAAGAATCAGGAGACACCTCATGTCGGAGAACGAGAACCACGAGCAGGCCGCGGTGTCGGTGATCGGACTGGGGCAGATGGGGTCCCGGCTCGCCCAGGCGTTCCTCACCGCCGGCTACGCCACGACCGTATGGAACCGCTCCGCCGCGAAGGCCGACGCACTCGTCGCCCAGGGCGCCGTCCGTGCGGCGACCGTCGATGAGGCGGCCACCGCGAGTGCCCTGGTCGTGGTCTGCCTGCCGGACTACGCAACCGTGAGCGATCTGCTCGGACCGGTGGTGACGCGCCTGCGCGGGCGGGTTCTGGTGAACCTGACCTCCGGCACTCCGGAGGATGCCGCCGGGATGGCCGCCTGGGCGGCTGAGCACGGCGCCGGCTACCTCGACGGCGCTGCCATGAGCGGCACCCGTCTTGTCGGGCGGCCCGAGGCGCTGTTCGTCTTCAGCGGTTCCCGGGAGGCTTTCACCACCCACCGGACGGTGTTGGCGAGCCTGGGCAACTCCGTCCACCTCGGCGCCGATCCGGCGCTTGCCCCGGTGTACGACACCGCGCTGTTCGGCATGGCCTGGGGTGCGCTGGCGGGCTTCTACCACGCCGTCGCCCTGGCGGGCTCGGCCGGCGTCGACCCGGCGGCGTTCGCGGCGGTCGCGACGGAACACATGCCGTTCGTCACCTCGCTGATGGCCGACCACTCCCGGCAGATCAAGGACGGCCGCTTCCCGGACGACGACGGCACCGTGGAGGTGCACGCGGCGGCGATGGAGCACCTCCTGGACACCAGCCGGGCCCACGGCCTCGGCACCGACGTTCCGGAGCTGATCGGGAGCCTGCTGGACCGGGCGGCGGCCACCGGACACGGCTCCGACGGCATCGCCAGCGTCATCGAGACGATCACGAAGGGCGAGCGGAATGTCTGACCGGACGAAGCCCCACGTCACAGTCCTGGGCCTGGGCCGCATGGGCGCACCGATCGCCTCCGCGTTCCTCGTCGCCGGTTACCCGGTCACCGTATGGAACCGCACCGCCGCCAAAGCCGACGCACTCGTCGCGCAAGGCGCCGTCCGCGCGGCCACCGCCGCGGAGGCGGTCACGGCCGGCTCGCTGGTGATCGCCCCGCTCCTCGACCACGCCGCTGTCCGGCAGGCCCTCGACCCCATCGCCTCCGTCCTGCGGGGCCGCACGCTGGTCAATCTCGCCAACAGCACCCCCGACCATGCCCGTGACCTGGCCGCCTGGGCCACCGGCCACGGCGCCGACTACCTCGACGGCGCGATGCTGGCCCTCCCCGAGACCGTCGCCACCCCGGACGGCTTCTTCCTCTACAGCGGTTCCCGGCGTGCCTTCACCACGTACCGGCGCGAGCTGGAAGTGATGGCACCGGCCCACTACTTCGGCGCCGACCCCGGCGCTGCGGAGATCCACGATCTGGCCCTGCTGGGCACGGGATACGCGGCCCTCACCGGGTTTCTGCACGCCGCGGCACTGCTCGACACGGTCGGTACCTCCCCCGAGGTGTTCGCACCACTGGCGGCCCGATGGCTGCACGGGATGGCCGGGTTCCTGCCCGAACTGGCCGGCGAGGCAGGAAGGGCGGCGTACGCGGGCGGGACCTCCACGGTCGACCTCAACCGGGCCGGGGTCGACAGCCTCATCCAGCTCAGCAGAGCCAGCGGCATCACCACCGACGTCCATGAACCGCTCAAGGCCCTGCTCGACGGGCGATCGGCCGACGGCCACGGGCAGGACAGCTTCTCCAGCGTGTTCGAGCTGCTGAGAGCACGAGCCCCTGAGCAGCAATGAACGCAGAGCACGGGACGACGGGAGGAGGCCGCACACGTCGGCCGTCGCGCTACCGCGCGAGTGTCAGGCCCAGCGCACGCTCCAAACCCGTGGCCCCCTCGTCGGTCAGCTGGACCACGCGCGGCGCCGCTCCCCAGCGCACCCACTCCAGCGCGAACAGCCGGGCCGTCGGTGCCGCGCCGAGTCCGCCGGCGAGGTGGTGGAGGTCCTCGCTCCAGTCGACGCAGTAGAGCACCGCCGGGCGGCGTGGCGGCAACCGGCCGGTGTCGACGCCGAGTTCACGCAACTGTGCCCGGCCGCTGTCGGTGACCTCGTAGCGGATGTCGCGTCCGTAGGAGGCGGGGCGGTCGCGCAGGGCCTCCTCGGGGCGGTGCACCCCGTCGTAGCCGGTCAGCACGCCGCGGTCGAGCAGCGCGCCCATCAGGCCGGTGCCGAGCTGTCCGGCCAGGTGGTCGTAGCAGGTGCGGGCACGGTGCAGGGCGCCTGCTCGGTTGCTCTGCTTCAGGGAGGCGACAGGCAGTGGCGGGGCGATCAGTGCGAGGGCTTCCAGGGCGGCGGAGACGTCCGGGCCGGCCAGGCGGTAGAAGCGGTGGCGGCGCTGACACCAGCCTCGCCTGCGAGCGCGGACGCGGGCAGGGCGCGGCCGTCACCCAGGCATTTGAGCATCAGGGCCCGCGAGGGGTCGGCGACCAGGGCCGCGGTCCGGGCGATGTCGGTCTGCCGCTTGAGCGGCTCGTCCCTCATCAGCGCAGCGTATGACATCCACACTTTGATGAGTGACGAAGTGACTGGCTTCGATGATCTCTCCATGACGACCCCGAGATGGTGGCGATCGCCGCCGAACTCGGCTACTCGGAGTCCGCCTTCGTCACCCCCGGACCCGACCCGGACGACGGCCGGTCGTTCACGCTGCGGTTCTTCAGCCCCAGGGCCGAGGTGGACTTCTGTGGCCATGCGACGGTGGCCACCGCGGTGGCGCTCGGCGAGCGCCTCGGCGCAGGCGACTTCGGCTTCCACACCGCCGCGGGCCACGTGCCCGTCACCGTCCGCGAAGAGAACGGCGTGCTCAAGGCCACCCTCACCAGCGTCGAGCCCTGGGCGCACGACGCCGACCCTGCCGATGTGGCGGAGGCCCTGGCGGCGCTCGGCTGGCAGCCCGGCGAGCTCGATGCCGCCCTGCCACCGAGGATCGCCTTCGCGGGCGTGCGCCACCTCGTACTGGCCGCAGGCACCCGCGAGCGCCTGGCCGATCTGGACCGGTCGACCTGCACGCCGACGATCCGCGGGTGCGTGTCACCGGAGCCGCGATCGCCACCTCTTGAGCACCCGCCTCTGCGGAGGCCCTGTCACCGCACAACGCCTCACCGCACGATGTCAAAGACGTTCTTCTGCATGCCGTTGGCGTACGCCTCGTGCTCGATCAGCCGCAGGTTCTGCTGGTCCTTGTCGGTGGTGCTGAAGAGGCGCTTGCCCGCGCCCAGCAGGACCGGGAAGACGAGCAGGTGGTAGCGGTCGATCAGGCCGGCGTCGGAGAGGTTGCGGTTCAACGTGGCGCTGCCGTGCATGATGATCGGACCACCGTCGGACTGCTTCAGCGAGGCGACCTCCTCCAGCGACCGAAGGATCGTCGTCCTGCCCCAGCCGCCCACCAACTCCCGCTCGGCGAGAGTGCTGGAGACGACGTACTTCGGCAGGTCCTTGTAGTCGGCGAACTCCGCCATGTCCGGCCAGACGGGGCTGAACGCCTCGTAGCTGGTGCGACCGAACAACATGGCGGCGGCTTCCTTCTGCTCCTGGCCCTTGATCTCGTAGGCGGCCTCGATGAACTCGATGTCCTTGAACGTCCATCCGGAGTTGCGGTAGCCGGACTCGCCGCCCGGCGCCTCCACCACACCGTCGAGCGAGACAAAGGCGGAACTGATCAGAGTGCGCATCGAACGTCTCCTGTTTTCTTGGTGGTTGGTGGTGCCGTCCCAGACTGCGCCACGGCATTTGAGGGGATCAACGCTCGAATCCGGCAGCGGCGTTAACCCGCAGCTACACGATCCGGTGCGCCGGCCCGCAGCGCGGTAGCGTGGCGCGTTCCCAAGCAGGTCACATCACGGGGGTTGTCATGGAGCTGCGGGACATCGAGATCCTGCTGGTGCTCGCCGAGGAGTTGCACTTCGGCAGGACCGCGGAGCGGCTTCACATCACTCCGTCCCGGGTCAGCCAGTGCGTCAAGGCGCAGGAGCGCCGCATAGGCGCGACGCTCTTCGAGCGGACCAGCCGCAAGGTGGTGCTCACTCCGCTCGGGCGGCGCCTGGTCGACGATCTGGGATCGGTCCAGCGCCAGTTGCACGAGAGTCTGCGAAGCGCCGAGCAGGCGGCTCGGGGGACGACCGGGGTACTGCGCGTCGGCATGATCGCGGCCAATGTGGACGATCTGCGGCCCTACTTCGACGCGTTCACCGCTGCCTGCCCCGGCGTCGAGGTGCAGATCCGCAGCATCGGATTCTCCGATCCCTTCGCCGGGCTGCGCGCCGGAGAGCTCGACATCGCCATGCTGTGGCTCCCAGTCCGGGAACCGGATCTGACGGTGGGCCCTGTGATCCACATCGAGCCGGTGGTGCTCGCCGTCTCCTCCGCCCACCCGCTGGCGCTCCGGACGTCGGTCTCCTACGAGGATCTCGCCGACCAAGTCACCATCGGCGGCTGCGCGCCTGCCTACTGGCGGGCGGGCATGGTGCCGACGCACACTCCCAGCGGCCGTCCCATCCCGGTCGGGCCGACGGCCTCCGATTTCCTGGAGATGCTGCCGATCTTGTCCACCGGCGAGGCGGTGTCGCCGTCGCACCAGCAGGCAGCCCGCTATTTCGCGCGGCCCGACGTCGCCTACATCCCCATCCACGACGCCCCGCCGTGCCGGTGGACCCTGATCTGGCGCACCAGCGCCGAGACCGACGCGATCCTGTCGTTCGCCAAGGTCGTCGAGCAGCTCGGGCCGCTGGAACGGTAGGGGTCCGGGCCACGTGACCTGCCGGCCTCCCGGCCCGCAGGCCAAGAGCGGGCGGGTTCACAGTGGTGCGGGCGGCTGTCCCGCAGGCACCAGGTTCGACGCCGACGCCTTGATCAGGTCGAGGGCCTGCGCCACCACCGGATGCCGCGCCCCGCCCTTGCGCGTGGCGGCGAGGATGCGGCGGGCTGGAGCCGGTTCGCCGGAGAGGGGGATGCGGGCCACCGGCCATTCGGTGTTGATACGGGCCAGCCGCGGCACCAGGATCACGCCGAGGCCGTGCGCCACCATCGCCGTGCCGGTGTCCCACTCGTCGGACTGGTGGCCCATGTCGGGCATGAACCCGGCGGCCATGCACGCCGTGACCAGCAGGTCGTGGTACGTCGTGCCCGGTGTGCCGACGATCCACGTCTCGCGGGCCGCGTCCGCGAGGACCACCCGCTCGCGCGCCGCCAGCGGATGGTCCGCCGGGACGACGAGGTCGAGCGGGTCGTCCAGGAGCGGCTGCTGCTCGAAGCGCTCGTCGGTCAGCGGCGGCGAGTCGGCCGTGACGACGACCAGGCCGAGGTCGGCCTCCCCGGTGAGCAGCAGCTCGAAGCAGCGCGCCGGCTCGGCCTCCACCAGGCGCACCCCGAGCTGCGGATGCCGCTCGCGCAGGGTCGCGGCGGTGGACGGCAGCAGGCGCGTGGCGGCCGTCGAGAAGCCGCAGAGCGTGAAGGAGCCGGTCTGCACGTCGGCCATCGCCGCGAGGTCGCTGCGCGCCCGCTCCCACTGGGCCTCAAGGACCGCCGCGTGCTGGAGCAGCGTACGAGCCGCGGCGGTCAGCTTGATGCCCCGGCCCGCGGGCTCCATGAGCACCACGCCGACCTGCGCGGCAAGCTGCCTCAGCTGGTACGAGACCGTCGACGGCTTGAGCCCCATGGCCTCGGCGGCCGCGGTCACCCCGCCGTGCTCCTCGACCATCTGGAGCACCTTGAGCTTGGGATCGATCATTCGACCATCTTGCACGGTCCCGTGCAAGATCGCGCAATTGTGTCGATGAGTCGCGGCTGGCACCCTTCCCGGGTGTTGTCCAAGAGTCCTTCCCCGCACGGGAGTCAGCGGATCCCGACGGGGATGCGCGCCTTGTTCGTCATGGTCCGGGCCGTCCGCTTTCTGGCCTGGGCCACGGCGGGCCAGTTTCTCGCCGTCGTTCCCGCCGCCCTGATCGTCTCGGGCCGGACCGATCCGGCCGTCGTCTGCGGTGTGCCGCTGTGCGTGCTCGTCTGCTCGGCGCTCGCGCGGCCGCTCGCCGCCGAAGTCGGCGGCCGCTGCGCGCGGTTCGCCGGTCTCACCGCGCTGCTGGTGAGTCTGGCCGTGCTGTCGCTGACGGCGGGCACGTCGACCTGGCCGACGCTTGGCGCCGCCGCCTTCGCCGGATGCGGGCACGGGCTCGGCCGCGCCGGAGCGGATGCCGCCCTCGGCGTGCGCACGCCTGCCGCCACCCGCCTGGGTCTCGGCCTGCCGGTGCTCGCCACCGCGCTGCTCGCGCCGCTGAGCTCCTTCGCGACCGCGACGGCCCTGGTCGCCTCGGCGCTCGCCCTGCTCGTCTTCCCGGCGACCGGGCTCGTCCTGGAGGCCGGCCGCACCGCACGCGGGCGCGGGCAGCACCTCCCCGTTCATTGGATCGACCCGAAGCCCCTGTGCGGGCGTCCCACCCGCAGTACCGCGCAATCCTGAGGAGTAGTACGTGCCAGCCGCGCACACCGTTTCCGAGCTTCCCGATACCGAGGCGGGCCCGGCCGACGAGACATTGGTGACCGACCCCAAGGTGACCAGGCGGGCCGTCGGCGCCGCAGCCATCGGAAACATCACCGAGTGGTTCGACTTCGGCGTCTTCGCCAATCTGACCCCGGTGCTCACCGCGGTGTTCTTCACCGGCGCGAGCCAGACCGTCGGCACGATCGGAACCCTCGGCCTGTTCGCGGTCGCCTTCCTGGTGCGCCCGCTCGGCGGCATGTTCTTCGGACCGCTCGGCGACCGGATCGGCCGCACCAAGGTGCTGTCGATCACGGTCATCATGATGGCGATCGGCACGTTCGTGATCGCGTTCATCCCCGGCTACGAGACGTGGGGCCCCGCCGCCCCGCTGCTGATGCTGCTCGCCCGCCTCGTGCAGGGCTTCTCGACCGGCGGCGAGTACGGCGGCGCGATGACGTTCATCGCCGAGTACGCCCCCGACAAGAAGCGCGGATTCCTCGGCAGCTGGCTGGAGTTCGGCACACTCACCGGCTACCTCCTCGGCGGCGTCGCGGGCCTCGTCATCCAGCTGCCGGGCGTCATGTCGCACGAGGACCTGCTGTCCTGGGGCTGGCGCATCCCGTTCCTGATCTCCGGTCCGATCGGCATCATCGGGCTCTACCTCCGCCTCAAGCTGGAGGACACCCCCGCGTTCAAGGCCGCCGCGGCCAAGCAGCAGGGCCGTGAGGGCAAGCAGACCCTCAAGGAGATCAAGCGGGTCTTCACCGACCACTGGCGTCCGATGCTGATCTGCATGGGCCTGGTGCTCGTCTTCAACGTCACCAACTACATGCTCACGACGTACATGCTGGAGTACATCGCCAAGTTCGCCCCGTCGGTGAGCCCCACCTGGGCGCAGCTCCTGGAGATCTCGGTCCTCGCGATCGGCATGCTGCTCATCACCTTCGTCGGCCGGCTCTCGGACCGCATCGGGCGCAAGCCGGTGCTGTACTTCGGCTGCGGCATGCTGATCGCGCTCGGCATTCCGTCGGTGCTCCTGATCCAGCAGAACACCCTGATGTCGGTGTTCTCCGGCCTGGTCCTGATGTCGCTGATGCTGCTCTGCTTCAACAGCACCATCCCGTCCACGCTCCCGGCGCTGTTCCCGACGGACATCCGCTACGGCGGTCTGTCGATCGCGTTCAACCTGTCGGTCTCGCTGTTCGGCGGCACGACCGCCGTCGTCAACGCGCTGCTGGTGGAGGCCACCGGCGACGTCAATGTGCCCGGGTACTACCTGATGGCGGCGGGCGCGATCGGCGCCGTGGCCGCCTACTTCGCGGCGGAGTCCGCGGGCCGGCCACTGCCGGGTTCGGCCCCGGCGGTGGAGGCCCCCGCGGTGAAGGTCCCGGCCGCGGCGGCCCGCGCCTGAGGCACACCACGCCCGCGTCCCGAGCCCCGGTCACATCTGTTGAAACTTGTGTGACCGGGGTTCTGCCGTTGTCCGGATGATGTCGCGGGGCTGTCACAGCGCCACAATTGCGCGCACAACCGTGCCTACGGTGGCCGGGCAGTGGACAGCGATCCCCCCACAGAAACGGACTGCAGTGACTCGCCACACCACCTCCCGCCGCATGCTCCTCGGCGCTTCGGGCGCCGCACTCCTGACCGCCGCGTGTTCGCCGTCGACCGACGCCAAGTCTTCCGGAACCAAGTCCTCCGATGCGGTCGAGGGCAAGGCCGCCGCGGGCCGGGCCCCGGGCGGCGCGCCCGACGGCGCCCTCGGTGTGAACTTCAACGAGGACCCCGCGGGCCTCGGCGCCGCCCAACTGCAGGCGCTCTCCGCCACCTGGGTGCGCGGCTTCGTCCCGGTGACGCCCGGCGACCTCGACGGCGACGTCACGCAGCAGCGCGCCGTCAAGGCCCTGCTGACCGCGCACGGCGACGGCCGCAGGACGATCCTCTCGCTCAAGTTCCCCTACGCGCTCGGCCCCACGAAGGGCCCGCTCCCCGCCCCTGGCAGCCCCGAACTCAAGGATCTGCTGGCCCTCGTGGACCGGGTCCTCGCCGCCGTCATCGGCAAGGTCGACATCCTCACGATCGGCAACGAGCCGTTCCTGGAGACCCTCAAGGGCGAGCGCGACAAGACCCTCAACGTCTTCTACGAGGCGCTGGCCCGCCATGTCATCGAGTACCGCAAGCAGCACGGCGGCGCGGGCTCCGGCACGAGCCTCTACATGGGCGCGCTCAACAACCTCGACAGCCCCGAGGGCCGCACACCCGCGACCGAGCGGTGGCTGCGCTTCGTCAACAAGACGCCCGAGATCGACGGCGTCGACATCCACCCGCACGTCACGTCGCTGCAGAACGCCGCCAAGTTCGTCAACTACGTGGTGCCCACGCTGCGCCCGGACCAGAAGTTCCTCGCCACGGAGTTCTCCCTGGTGCAGTTCTGGAAGGCGCACATGAACGACCCGGTCTCCCCCGCGTTCGCCAAGCGCTACGACGTGGACCCGGCCCGTAAGGTCTGGCAGGTGATCGGGGACGCCATCGAGCAGCCGTTCCCGCAGCAGAAGTGGAACGACTTCGTCTCCATGACCCAGTGGTTCGACAGCAGCAGGAACTACCTCACCGAGCAGACGAAGGCCTTCCGCGACACCGGCAAACTGGCGGTGGCGACCTACGGTGGCCTGCAGATCGACTCGATGGCCACGGGCTGGGGAGCCGACAAGACGCCGTGGATCCTCAACCCCCTGTACGCCAACCGGACGGTACGGGCGGGCGCGGGCGGTACCCTCGGCCGCAACGTCTGGTTCGAGCAGTTCAAGGCACTCCAGCGGAACACCTGACCGCCGACCTGGCAGGCCCCGGCCGCGTCTACACAGTTCGTCGTAGGCCCCTGGCCCCCGATCCCAGGGTTTTCCCCGTGGCCCAGGGGCCCGGCCGGGTCCATCGTGGAGACACGAAAGCACACGGGGGCTTTCGACACGGGGGATCCGACGGGGGAAACAACGGGGAACCCACGGGGGATACGGGGGACGGGGGGTGCCCGGCGCGGGCACCCCCACTGTCTGTGCGTACCGCGAAGGCGCGTCAGGGATGCGCCGACTCGCTGAGCAGGCGCACCAGTTGGGCCCGCCGGTGCACCCCGTCCAGCTTCCGGTAGATGTTGCCGAGGTGGAACTCGACCGTCTTGACGCTGAGGAAGAGCAGCTCCGCCGCTTCGTGGTTGGTGACACCGCGGCCGACCGCCAGGGCCACGCGGAGTTCCTGAGGAGTCAGGCCGTCGAGCGGTGTGGGGCCCGCGTCGACCCGGTCGCCGCCCGCGGCGTGGAGTTCGGCGGCGGCGCGGGACGCCCAGCCCACCGCGCCGAGCCGCTCGAACGTGGCGAGGGCCCGCTGGAGTCGGCGCCGCGCCTCGCTGCGGCGGCCGAGGCGGCGCAACAGCTCGCCGCACGCGAAGTCGGTGCGGCCCCGCTCGAACGGGGCCTGGACGTCGCCGAGATGGGCCAGGGCGCGGTCCATGTGCCGCTCGGCGTAGGCCGGTTCGAGCATGCCGCGGCAGCGGGCCGCCGCGGCAGCCGTGATGGGGCGCCTGCCCCGGCCCGCCTCGTGCTCCAGGACGCGCAGCACCTCGTACGCCTCGTCTGTGCGGTGGAGGTGGACGTAGGCCTCGGCGAGGTCGGCGGCCCAGGAGAGGTAGAGGCCGTCGCCGCGGCCGTTGGCGAGGGAGAAGGCGCGTACCTCTTCCAGGTGGGACGCCGCCTCCTCGTAGTGGCCGAGGCCGAGTTCGAGGAGGCCGAGGGCGCCACGCGCGCGTGCGGCGTCCATGGGGAGTTCGGCGGCCGCGGCCAGGGAGCGGCACTGCGCCTCGTGGCTGCGGCAGTCCGCCTCCCTGCCCAGGACCGCTTCCGTGCGGGCCTGTGCCGCCAGTGCGCGGCACACCTCGATGACGCGTCCGGTGTCCTCGCCGAGCCGGGCGGACTCGTCGGCGTGGGCGAGCGAGGCGTTCCACTCGCCGCGCCAGAACTCGACGACGGAGAGCGTGCCGAGGAGGTGGGCGAGGAGACCCACCGTGCTGGAGGAGCGGGCGGCGTGCACCGCGCGGTCGAGCAGGGCGTGGCCCTGGTCCAGTTCCTCCGTGGCCAGGTAGCAGAGGCCACCGACACCCGAGACCGGGTACGGGAAGGACAAGTCCGGTGCGGCCAGCGGCTTTTCGAGCTCGTGGAGCAGGCCGCGGCCCTCTTCCGCGTCGCCGCCGAGGAGTTCGACGAGCGCGTGCAGCAGGCGTACGGGCAGGGCCGCCGACGCGTCGCCGAACGCGTCCGCGAGCTGCATCGACTCGGCGGATGTGGCACGGGCCGCCGTGAGGTCGCCGATGGCGAGTTCGGTGAGGGTGATGCCGCCGAGCATGACGGCGGCGAGCACCGGATCGACGCGCCTGGCCTCGTCGACGGCGGACCGCAGCTGCTCGCGTGCGCGGGCGGGTCGGCCGCGCTGGATGTCGACGTAGCAGCGCAGTTGGCGCAGTTCCAGGCGGGTGCGTTCGTGGGCGGCGTGGTCGAGGGCGCGGTCCAGGAGGTCGGCGGCCTCGTCGAGGGAGCCGGCGGCCTGGGCGGCGCGGGCCGCGGCGAGGAGGCGCCGCGCCTTGCCCTCGTCGTCGGGGGTGAAGCGGGCGGCGTGGGCGTACAGGCGGGCGGCGAGCGGGAAGGTGAGGCTCGCGGGGCCGCCGGAGGCCGCTTTCGCGAGCGCGGCGGCGACGTCCTCGTCGGGGTCGGCGCCCGATTCGGACAGGTGCCAGGCGTAGCGTTCGAGCGCGGCGGGGGCACGGGCGCCCTGGAGGGCCCGCGCAACGGTGCGGTGCGCGCGCCAGCGGCGGACAGCGCTCGCCCCGTGGTAGACGCCGGAGCGGACGAGCGGGTGGCGGAAGATGTACGCGCCTTCCTCCACGGTCATCAGGCCCGCCCGCTCGGCAGGTTCGAGGTCGGCGTAGGTCAACTCGTGGGCCCGCAGCACCCGTTCGGTTCCGGCGAGCGGTCGGGGGCCGAGGACCGCGAGCAGCAGCATGGCGTCCCGGGTGGCGTCCGGGAGCCGGGTGATGGCGCTGTGGAAGGTGCGGGCGAGGATGTCGCCGATGGGCAGCGGGGCGCCGGTGTCGGGGCGGTGGCCGCCGTGGGCGAGCAGGGCGGGGAGTTCGACGAGGGCGAGCGGATTGCCGCGGGCCTCGGACAGCAGCCACTGGACGTCGTGCGGCGGCAGCGGCCGCGCGGCCTCCTCCGCGACGAGTTCGCGGGCCGCCCCGGCGTCGAGCCCCTGGAGGCTCAGGGACTCCACGGGCGCGAGGCGGGACGCGGTCTCGTCGCTGTCGCGGGTGGCGAAGAGGGCGACCACGCCCTCGCGGCCCAGGCGGCGGGTCGCGAAGGCGAGGGCGTCCAGGGAGTACGGGTCGAGCCACTGCGCGTCGTCGACGACGACCAGGACAGGGCCGGACTCGCTGATCGCGCCCAGCAGGCTGAGCGTTCCGGCGGCGACCGCGAACCGGTCCTGCGCGACGGCCGGGCCGAGGGCCAGCGCACCGGTCAGCGCGGCCGCCTGCCGTTCGGGGATCCGGTCCAGGTGGTCGGTGACCGGCCGGAACAGGTCCGCGAGCCCCACGTACGGCAGTTCGCACTCGGCCTCGATGCCCTGCGTACGCAGCCGCGTGAGGTCGCGGGCGACGGACTCGGCGTACCCGAGCAGACTGGTCTTCCCGATGCCCGCCTCGCCGCGGACGACCAGGGCGGCGCTGCGACCGGTGCGCGCGCCGTCGACGAGGTCCGCGAGGCGCGCGCATTCCGCTGTACGACCCACCAGCATGCGGTCAGGGTAACCCGCGGTCACGTTGGGCGGGAGTTGCCAACTGGCCTGCCGTAGTTGCGGGTTGGGTAGGTCCAGCCCCTGCGGCGATTGAGCAGCGGGGTCCGGGGCAGAGCCCCGCGTCCGCAACCACGGTGCCTGGTCACGCCGCCTCCGCGACCTCCGCTCCGCCGAACTGCGTCCGGTACAGCTCGTCGTACCGCCCGCCCCGCGCCACCAACTCCTCATGCGTTCCCCGCTCCACGACCCGCCCGTCCTCCACCACGAGGATCTGGTCCGCGGAGCGGATCGTGGACAGGCGGTGGGCGATGACGACCGCCGTACGCCCCTCCAGCGCCTCGGCGAGCGCCTCCTGCACCGCCGCCTCCGACGTGTTGTCGAGGTGCGCGGTGGCCTCGTCGAGGATGACGACGCGCTGGCGGGCCAGGAGCAGCCGGGCGATGGTCATGCGCTGCCGCTCCCCGCCGGAGAGGCGGTAGCCGCGCTCGCCGACGACCGTGTCCAGGCCGTCCGGCAGATCGCGGACGAGCGCGTCGAGCCGGGCCCTGGTCAGCACGTCCCACAGCTCGGCCTCACTCGCCTCGGGGCGGGCGAGCAGCAGGTTGGCGCGGATGCTGTCGTGGAAGAGGTGGCCGTCCTGGGTGACCATGCCGAGCGTGGCGCGCAGCGAGACGGCGCTGGTGTCACGCACGTCGAGGCCGCCGATGCGGACGGCCCCGCCATCGGTGTCGTAGAGCCGCGGCAGCAGTGACGCGATGGTCGACTTGCCGGCTCCGGACGAGCCGACGAGCGCGACCGTCTGGCCGGGTTCGGCGCGGAAGGAGACGCCGTGCAGCACCTCGGCGCCGCCGCGCGTGTCGAGGGATGCGACCTCTTCGAGCGAGGCCAGCGAGACCTTGTCGGCGGACGGGTAGGCGAAGCGGACGTCGTCGAACTCGACGGCGACCGGGCCGTCCGGGATCTCCCGGGCGTCGGGCTTCTCCTCGATGAGCGGCTTGAGGTCGAGCACCTCGAAGACCCGCTCGAAGCTGACGAGCGCGCTCATGACCTCGACGCGGGCGCCGGCGAGCGAGGTGAGCGGCGCGTACAGGCGGGTCAGCAGCAGCGCCAGGGAGACGACGGCGCCCGCCTTGAGGGTGCCGGTCAGCGCGAAGTAGCCGCCGAGGCCGTACACCAGGGCGAGCGCGAGGGCGGAGACGAGGGTGAGCGCGGTGATGAACGCCGACTGCGCCATGGCGGTGCGCACGCCGATGTCCCGGACCCGCCGCGCGCGCTCCGCGAACTCGGCGGACTCGTCGCCGGGCCGCCCGAACAGCTTGATCAGCGTCGCGCCGGGCGCGGAGAACCGCTCGGTCATCCGCGTCCCCATGGCGGCGTTGTGCGCGGCGGCCTCGCGCTGGAGGCGGGCCATGCGGGAGCCCATGCGGCGGGCGGGGAGCACGAAGACCGGCAGGAGGACGAGGGCGAGCAGCGTGATCTGCCAGGACAGCGTCAGCATGACGGCCAGGGTCAGGATCAGCGTGACCACGTTGCCGACCACGCCGGACAGTGTGTTGCTGAAGGCCCGCTGCGCGCCGATCACGTCGTTGTTGAGGCGGCTGACCAGGGCTCCCGTGCGGGTCCTGGTGAAGAAGGCGACGGGCATCCGCTGTACGTGGTCGAAGACGGCGGTCCGCAGGTCGAGGATGAGGCTTTCGCCGAGGTTCGCCGAGAGCCAGCGGGCCAGCAGCCCGATCCCCGCCTCGGCGAGCGCGATGACCGCGATGAGGAGGGCGAGGCGGACGACGTGGCCCGCGTCATCGCCGCCGACGATCGCGTTGACGACCGTGCCCGCGAGCATCGGCGTCGCCACGGCGAGCAGCGCGGTCAGGATGCTCAGGAACACGAACTGGGCGATGCGACGCCGGTGCGGCCGGGCGAAGACGGCGATCCTTCGCAGGGTCGCACGGGCGAAGGGACGGCCCTTGGGCCCGCCGTCCTGGGCATTCATGACGCTGTACAGCTGCGTCCAGGCTGTGGTCTCCATGCTCATGCCGATGACGGTAGAACCTCAACCAATCTTGAGGTCAAGGGCGCGGGGTCGCGGACGGCATCGAACGCGATCCGACACCCCGGTCGCACCCCTTGACCCTCGGGTAACCGGAACGTAACTTCGCTTCAATTCTTGTGCCCATTACACGAGTTGTGGGCCCCGTACGATCGGGAAGCGAAGGCATGCCGGAGCTGCGCAGACGTACCCTGCTGTCCGCCATCGGTGTCACCACGGCCGCGGGCGCCATCACTACCAGCCAGACTGCCACCGCATACGCGGCCACCACCGATACCGCCGCACCGCCCGCGCGCTACGAGAGCAAGGTGCAGAGCCTCCTCGCACGTATGACTCTCGAAGAGAAGCTGGGTCAGCTCCAGCAGCTCCCCTGGTCCTACGACCTCAACCCGGGCTCCGGCACGACGAAGGCCGTCGAGGACGCGGCGCGCGCCGGACGGGTCGGTTCCGTGTTCAGCATCTTCGGCGCGAAGACCACCAACGAGCTGCAGCGCCTGGCCGTCGAGGAGTCCCGGCTCGGCATCCCGCTGCTGTTCGGCCTCGACGTCATCCACGGCTTCTGGACCAACTTCCCGATCCCGCTCGCCCAGGCGTCCAGCTTCGACCCGGACGTGGCCCGCTCGGACGCCGAGGTGTCGGCCAAGGAGGCCCGCTCCAACGGCGTGCACTGGACGTTCGCCCCGATGATGGACGTCACCCACGAGCCGCGCTGGGGCCGCATCGCCGAGGGCAACGGCGAGGACCCGTATCTCACCGCGAAGTTCGCCGCGGCCAAGGTCAAGGGCTACCAGGGCTCCGGGTACGGGTCGAAGGACACGGTCGCCGCCTGCGCGAAGCACTTCGTGGCGTACGGGGGCGCGGAGGGCGGCCGCGACTACAACACGGTCGACGTGTCCGAGTCGCGCCTGCGCAACCTCTATCTCCCGCCGTTCAAGGCGGCATTGGACGCGGGCGCCGCCACGGTGATGGCCTCCTTCAACACGATCAGCGGCGTCCCGGCGCACGGCAATCCGCACACGCTCACCGACATCCTCAAGAAGGAGTGGGGGTTCGAGGGACTGGTCGTCAGCGACTACACCGGCGTCTCGGAGCTGATCGCGCACGGCTTCGCCGAGGACGGCGCGGACGCGGCGCGGCTCGCCCTCAACGCCGGCGTCGACATGGAGATGACCAGCACCCACCTCCTCACCAACGGCAAGAAGCTGGTGCGCGCCGGGAAGGTCGAGGAGCGGCGGATCGACGACGCGGTGGCCCGCGTGCTCCGCCTCAAGCACGAACTCGGCCTGTTCGACGACCCGTACGTGGAGGAGTCGAAGGCGATCGACGAGCCCTCGGCCGCCGCCCGCAAGGCCGCGCGCACGGCGGCGTCCCGCTCGATGGTGCTGCTGAAGAACGAGCAGGGCGCGCTTCCGCTGAAGAAGTCGGCCGGGTCCGTGGCCGTCGTCGGCCCGTTCGGCGACTCCTCGGACCTGCTCGGTACGTGGGTGGTGCCCGCGTCGGCCGAGAAGTTCCCTTCGGTGAAGGTGCTCGACGCGGTCAAGAAGGCGGCTCCCGGCGCCAAAGTCACGTACGCCCGCGGCGTCGACCCGGAGGGCAAGGACACCGGCGGCATTCCCGACGCGGTGGCCGCGGCGAAGGCGGCGGACGTCACGGTCGTGGTCGTCGGCGAGCCGCCGTCGATGAGCGGCGAGGCGGCGGCCCGCAGCGACATCTCGCTGCCGGGCGCGCAGGAGAAGCTGATCGCGGCGATCGCCGACACGGGCAAGCCGTTCGTGGTCGTCCTGGTGGGCGGCCGTCCGTTCACCGTCGGCGACTGGCTGGACAGCGCACCGGCCGTCCTGGAGGCGTGGCACCCCGGCATCGAGGCGGGCAACGCGATCGCGGACGTGCTGTTCGGCACAGTGAACCCGGGCGGCAAGCTCCCGGTGTCCTTCCCGCGCACGACCGGCCAGATCCCGATCCACTACAACCACGAGTCGACGGGCCGCCCGTACGACAAGGACAACAAGTTCACGTCGAAGTACCTGGACCTGCCGCCGACGCCGCAGTTCCCCTTCGGGTACGGCCTCAGCTACACGACGTTCGCCTTCGGCACGCCGAAGCTGAGCCGCTCCTCGATCTCGGCGGGCGCCCTGCGCAAGGGCGACACCTTCGAGGTCTCGGTGGAGGTCCGCAACACGGGCTCGCGCTCCGGCGACGAGGTCGCGCAGCTGTACGTACGCGATGTGGCGGCCTCGCTGACCCAACCGGTGCGCAGGCTGCGCGGGTTCAAGCGGGTCACCCTCGACAAGGGCGCGTCGACGACGGTCCGCTTCCAGCTCGGCGCGGAGGACCTGGGCTTCTGGACGAACGATCCCAGTGGCGAATTCCGCGTCGAGGAGGGGTCGTTCGAGCTGTACGTCGGGAACAGTTCGACGGCGGATGCCAAGCTGAAGCTCACCGTCAGCTAGTCGTCACGTGGGCCGGCCAACCGGCCCGCCCGGCCCGCCCTCCGCTCCGCCGAAAGGTGCCCTTCATGTCACCGTCGTCCGTCCGCGTGGAACGCGAAGGCCCGGTCACCACGGTCGTCCTGTCCCGCCCCGAGGCCCGCAACGCGGTCGACGGACCCACGGCGGCTCAACTGGCCGACGCCTTCCGCGCGTTCGAGGCAGACGAGTCGGCGCGGGTCGCCGTCCTGTGGGGCGAGGGCGGCACGTTCTGCGCGGGCGCCGACCTCAAGGCGATCGGCACGGAACGCGGGAACCGGGTGGCGGAGGACGGGGACGGGCCGATGGGTCCGACCCGCCTCCGTCTGACGAAGCCGGTCATCGCGGCGGTGGCCGGTCACGCGGTGGCGGGCGGCCTCGAACTCGCCCTGTGGTGCGATCTGCGGGTCGCCGAGGAGGACGCGGTGTTCGGCGTCTTCTGCCGCCGCTGGGGCGTGCCGCTCATCGACGGAGGCACGGTCCGCCTCCCCCGCCTCATCGGCGAGAGCCGCGCGAGCGACCTGATCCTGACCGGCCGCCCGGTCCAGGCCCGGGAGGCGTACGAAATCGGCCTCGCGAACCGCCTCGTCCCGCCCGGCGGTTCCCGTGCGGCGGCGCAGGAACTGGCCGCGCAGATCGCCGCGTTCCCGCAGGACTGCCTGCGCAGCGACCGGGCATCCCTGCGCGAGCAGCACGGCCGGGACGAGGAGACGGCGATGGACACCGAACTCCGTTACGGGATGGGTGTATTGAGCGGGGCACTGGAAGGCGCGGGCCGCTTCGCGGCGGGATCGGGACGACACGGGTCGTTCGAGGACCAGAAGCCGGACCAACAGCCCTGAATCGGCGTACTGCCGCGCGTCCATACGGCAGGATGCTCGTGCACACGATCGAACATCCACGGTCGACAAGGGAGTTGCAGCCACCCATGCCCTCGACGCCCGACACGTCCTCCACTCCACCGCGCATCGACACCAGCAGGCCGCACCCGGCGCGCGTGTACGACTGGTACCTCGGCGGCAAGGACAACTACCCGGTGGACGAGGAGCTCGGCCGCCAGATCACCACCCTTGAGCCGACCGCCAAGTACGCGGCCCGGCACAACCGTTGGTTCATGCACCGCGCGACGCGGATGCTCGCGGCGCGCGGCGGCGTCACCCAGTTCCTCGACATCG
This sequence comes from Streptomyces sp. NPDC059897, assembly GCF_042730865.1. Lineage (NCBI taxonomy): Bacteria > Bacillati > Actinomycetota > Actinomycetes > Kitasatosporales > Streptomycetaceae > Streptomyces > Streptomyces sp. NPDC059897. The sequence continues at coordinate 175,825 of NZ_JBHWKQ010000001.1, forward strand.
GCACCGGCATCCCGACCGAGCCGAACCTGCACCGCATCGCTCAACTCGCGGCACCCGAGGCGAGCGTCGTGTACGTCGACAACGACCCGATCGTGCTGCGGCACGCCGAGGCGCTGCTGCGCGGCACACCGGAGGGCACGACCCGCTACGTCCAGGCCGACGCCCGCGAACCGGCCAGGATCATCGAACTGGCCCGGGAGATCCTGGACTTCGAGCGCCCGATCGCGGTGTCGCTGATCGCGCTGCTGCACTTCATCCCGGACGACCAGGGCGCGTACGACATCGTGCGCACCTTCGTGGACGCGCTGCCCGCGGGCAGCCATCTGGTCCTGTCCCATGTGGCCGCGGACTACGATCCGTCGCGCACCCAGCAGGCGATCGACATGTACGCGGCCGGCGGGGTCACGCTCGCGCCGCGCACGCACGAGGAGATGACGAAGTTCTTCACGGGCACCGGGCTCGAGATCCTGGACCCCGGCGTGGTCTGGCTCCCCGACTGGCACCCGGAGTTGGCCGTCGACGAGGACCGGGACGGGTCCCCGGTGCCGATGTACGGGGCGGTGGGCCGCAAGAACTGAAGTGACGTACGGGGACGGGTGACTTGAGCGGGACAGGAGTCTTCACGCCGACAGGCATGACCAAACTCACACATGGCGATGACCACGTGACGGACCGCAGCGAATAGGCGTACGGATCCCCTACTCTCTTTCACATGTCCGCCATCCGAGCCCCACGCACCGTACGGTCCGCCGACGTGGTCAACGAGCAGATTCGTGACCTGTGGGCGCGCACGGGTGGGCATCTGAACCCCGAGGACCGCGCCGAGTACGAGACGCTGGTCACGGAGTGGGCGGCCGCGATCGACGGTGGGCTCGCGCAGCGCGCGTGACCCCACCCCGCCCCGCAGCCGCCCCCGCGGTCAGGACTGCGGACGAGAGCCGTGATTCGCCGCGTGCTTGCGGCGCGCCTTCTTCTTCCGACGACGCTTCGAGGACATGGGACCTCCTGGGGAGGAATGGGGCATTTCACCCATGAGCCTTCCACAGGGGACCTCCGGCCGCGATCCGGGGGCGTACGGCGCGGCTACCGGTGCACCCAGCCCGACCACAGCACAGGCCGCCAACGCCTCGTCACGGGACGGGATGGGCATCGGGAGGCAGCTCACGGGACGCGGCGGCATTCTCCGGACAGGCGACCTCGTGGGCCGCGGTCCGGATGTGCAGCGCCATCTGGCGGGCCTGGCGGGACCGAATGCGGTGCTCCTCGGCGCCCGGCCCGTCACTCTGAGCGAGGCGCTCGTGGTGCCTGGCCACCATGTCGTGCGCGTCGGCCAGCCTGGCGGCGGCCGTGAGGTACCGCGCCTGCAGCTGCTGCACGTAGATGTCCAGGTTGCCCTGGCGCGACACGGCCTCGACGCCGAGCAACCGGTCCGAAGTGGCGATCTCCTGCTGAACCGCCCAGTCCTCGCGTGCTTTGTGGGCCTCCGCGCGAGCGACGTTGGCGTCCGCACGCGCCATCCGGGCATGGCTTGCCGCGAGCAGCGCCCGCGCCCTTTCACTCGCCTCCTGCGAACGCTCCAGCAGGCTGGGGACCGCCTCACCGACGATGCGGGCCTGCCGGTCCGAGACTGCCTCCCGGGCGTTCAGGGCCCTTTCGCGCTCGTCGGCGCCGACTTCACGCAGGTCAGCGGTGACCTCACGCCCGTCGGCGACTTCCTCGCGCGCGTCAGCCTGGCGCTCGCGCTCATCGGCCTGGCGGTCGCGCTCGGCTCCGGCGTCCGCCCATGGACCGATGACATCACTGAAGGCGGCACGATCTGGAGGCTCGGTTGCCACATTCCCAGTATTCCGACGCCGCGCTCCGCATTCAAGCGGCATCCAACAGTCACTTCCGCGGCCGCTCGACCCCGTCCGCCGCCAACCGCTCCGTGATCCGGTCGAACAAGTCCGCCAACGGCGCGCCGACGTCCTGCCCGAACCCGGTCAGCCCGTACGTGACTTGGGGCGGGGTCGTCGGCTCGACCTTCCGCCAGACCAGGTCGTCCTGGACCAGCGCGCGCAGCGTCTGCGCGAGCATCTTCTCGCTGATGCCCTGGATGCTGTCGCGCAGCTCGTGGAACCGAAGATCGCTGCTCCGCAAGGAGATCAAAACCCAGATGCCCCACCGGCTGGTCACGTGGTCGACCACATCGCGCGCGGGGCAGTCGGTGTGAAACACCTCATACCGCTTGCCCGGCTCGCCCCGCGTCAGCTGCGCACCTTCTCCCATGTACGGAGCTTACCTCTGGGTATGTTCTTACGAAAAGTAAGCCAGCCTCCTAGCGTCAATTGCCGCAGCACACAGCAGCACACAACGGACTCAGGAGCTGAACATGATCGTGGTGACCGGGGCTACCGGGAATGTGGGCCGACCTTTGACGCAGGCCCTGACCACAGCGGGCGAGCAGGTGACGGCGGTGTCGCGGCACGCAGCGGCGACCGTGCCGGACGGCGTCCGGCACATACCGGCGGACTTGACCGAGCCCCAGACCCTCCTCCCCGCCCTGGACGGGGCCAAGGCCCTGTTCCTCCTCCTGTCCGGCGACCTGCACGCGCCCGGAGCCAGGCCGGCCGACATCATCGACCTGGCCGCGGCCCGTGGGGTCCGCCGAGTCGTCCTGCTCTCCTCGCAGGGCGTGGCGACGAGGCCGCTCGGCCCGTCGCGGATCGCGATGCGCGCGCTGGAGAACACGCTCGGCCGCTCCGGCCTGGACTGGGCGGTCCTGCGACCGGGCGGCTTCGCCTCCAACGCCTTCGCGTGGGCGGAGTCCGTCCGTACGCAAAGGACGGTCGCCGCACCCTTCGGCGACGTCGGGGTTCCGGTCGTCGACCCGGCGGACATCGCGGAGGTCGCGGCGGCCTGCCTGCTGGACGACCGGCACACCGGCGGCACCTTCGAACTGACCGGCCCCGAGGTGATCACGCCCCGCCAGCAGTCACAGACCATCGCCGCGGCACTCGGCTCGCCGATCCGCTTCCACGAACTCACCCGCGCAGAAGCCAAATCCGCGATGACCCGATCCGTCCCACCGGAACTCGCGGACGACACCCTGGACATCATCTCCGCCCCGACCCCGCCCGAACTCCGCATCAGCCCGGACGTGAAACGGGTCCTCGGCCGCCCTCCGCACCCCTTCGCCGACTGGGTGGCTCGGAACGTCGCGGCGTTCCGCTGAGCCGGAACCCGGCTGAAGCACCGGGGCGGCCTGGTGCGATACGGCCTCAGCCGCGCCCCGCCCAGTACGCAGGCGCACTCTCTGCGACCGCACAAGATGCGGCCCCCACCAGGCGCTCCTACCGTTGCAGCAATCCCCCGCTCGACCACGCAAGGAGCAGTCATGGGCGACAACAGCGCCATGAACAAGGCCAAGGGCAAGGCCAAGGAGATGACCGGCAAGGTCACCGGCAACGACCGGATGAAGACCGAAGGACAGGCCGACCAAGCCCGCGGCAAGGCCAAGGAAGGCGTCGAGAACGTCCGCGACAAGGCCGAAGGCCTCCGCGACTCCCTGCGCGACGACGACAAGTAGACACCCGCGCGCCGTGTGCCCTCCCGCCGAGCGGGAGGGCACACGCATGCGCATCACCGGCATCGTCAGTGTCGTGATCCATGACGTTGGCACAGCAATCACCATGGATGGCTCCGGCCGACCTGGACCGATGCAGACGGCAAAAAACGGTTGGCGAGTCGTCTTGTGTCTGCACTCCTAGCATGCTCAACACTCAAGCGCGCGTCCGTCGCGTGGCTTTCCGGAGCAGCTTCACGCAGGTACGCAGCGCCGGACCCTCTTGAAGGTTCACACTTTCATCACAACTCCATCATATTTCTTTCATGGCCGCTGCATCCTCTCTTACCGTCATGAGTCATCGGACATCACTTGGGGGACTCATGTCGTACAACCAACCGCCGCCTCACCAGCCGCAGTTCGGCGGGCCTGTGCCACCCGGGCCCGCGCTCCCGGGACCGGGCTTCCCTCCCCCGCCATCCGGTCCGAAGTGGGCGAAGAAGCGGTTCGTGATCCCCGCCGCGTTCGTAATCCTGCTCGTCGGCGTCGGTATCGGGGCGTCCGGTGTCGGCGAGCAGAAGGCGGTCGCGAACACGAAGCCTGCTCCCACAGTCACCGTGACGAAGAGCCCCGCGGCCGAGGACGGCAAGGCGAGGCCGGCGCCAACCGTGACGGTCACCAAGACGGCCAAGCCGAAGGCCGCAGCACCCGCCAAGAAGCCCGCGGCAAAGCCGGCGGAAGATGAAGCCCCGTCGGGGAAAGTCGTCTTCAAGGTGTGGGGGTCTGCCCCGGCAGGCGTCAACACGATGTACGGCAGCGACAGCGACAGCCGGGACGGCTCAGGCCTGCCAATGACGAAGACGCTGTCCGTCAACGACGATGCCCTCTACTTCCATGTGTCGGCGCAGTTGCAGGGTGGCGGGGACATCAACTGTTCCGTCACGGTCGACGGCCACACGAAGAAGGGGCACGCATCCGGCAGCTACAACATCTGCACGGCGCAGGTGAACAGCAACTTCACGGGCGGCTGGGACTAGCCCGCGCTTCACGAATCGCCCCGCTCCCTCGCCGACGCGATGGGAGCGGGCGTCGCCGCCTGTAGGAATCAGCACCACCAAGGGGAATCCATGCGCACCCGCATCGTCAGCACCGTCATGCTCTGTACCGCCGCCGCTACTCTCGTCGCTTGCGGCCCGGGGGACACCGCGGGCCCGAGGCCGTCGAAGTCGACCGCTGCACCGAGCACCAGCACGCCGACCAGTCCGTCGTCCAGCACATCCGGGGCCGTTGGGGAGAAGAAGGCGGTTTCGAAGTTCGTGGGCATGGGCCTCCAGTCGGCGCAGGACGAAGCGCAGTCGGAGGGCTTCCATGTACTCACGTCCCATGACGCGCTGGGACGCAGCCGGTCGCAGGCGTTCGACCGAAACTGGAAGGTCTGCAGCCAGTCCGTGGAGGCAGGCACCAAAGTCGCCACGACGACCATGCTCGACTTCGGCGCGGTAAAGACCGACGAGTCGTGCCCGGCAACGGACAACCAGGAGCCGGCAAAGGCGTCCGGCCAGATGCCCAATTTCAAGGGCAAGTCGGTGAAGGCGGCCCGCGGAGCCCTGCCTTCGAACACCTCGATCGACGTGACGGACGCGTCGGGGAGCGACCGCATCGTGTTCATGGAGTCGAACTGGCAGGTGTGTACTCAGAGCCCGGCGGCCGGGGCGAAGCTGACCGGACAGCCGGTGGAGTTCAAGGCCGTGAAGTTCGACGAAGCCTGCTCGTAAGCGGGACCGAGGGTGCACCACTCGCTGGGTGTGGGTGCTCGCAGCTCTGGGGGGAATCATGCGCGTTCGCGCTACTGCAGCCATGGCTGGTCTACTACTCACCGCTCTGACCGCAAGTGGCAGCAGAGAAGAGAAGGCCGAGACGAAGCCGGCCGCGGTCAAGGGGTCGAAGAAGAAGGTCGACTGCACCGACGAGAACCTGACCCAGGCCGAGTGGATGCAGTCCTGCTCCGACGAGGGCGGTGACGCGAGCGCCGGCCCCGAAGAGGCCGCGGGCGCCGGGAAGGACATGACGCTCGGCGAGTCCGCACAAACCGGCGGCGACGAGGGCACCGGGGTTCTGCATATCACGCCCGACACTGTCGTGTTCACGAAGAAGTCGACAGGCGCGACCGCCAAGAACGGGCTGTTCGCTGTCGTCGTGATGAAAGACAAGGCAATGACGGCTGTGGCCGCCGACGAGCCCGCCCCCGTCAGCGGCGGCGGATGGCAGTGGCGGACCCCGGACGGCGAGACCATCGGCTTCGACAGCGGGAACTCGTCGACCGTCGCGTTCGACAAGTACGACGGCGCCGACCCCGTACAGCCCGGCAGTTGGCAGTGGCGGTCTCAGGTCTTCGACCTGACTCCGGCGCAGGCGAAGGGCGGCACGCTCGTCTACGTCGACGGCGACGATCAGGCCCACGCGTGGAAGATGCCTGCCACGGACAGCGGGCCAAACGTCGCCGACGTCAAGGCGAAGCTCGACTTCTGACACGACGAAACACCCCCGCCCCCTGCCGAAGTAGCGAAGCGGGGGCGGACGGAAAATCTGCGGGGGGATGCATGCGTTCTGGTGTTGATGCGGGGATCTTTGTCGCCGCACTGCTGTTGATGTTCATCAGCTTCTCGCAGAGGTGGATGCCGTTGGCCGCGGTCTGCGGGGTTGTCCTCATCGGTGTGATGGTGGCGCAGGCGGCACGCCGGCAGCACTCTGGTGAGAAACCGTCAAGTGCTCCGCGGCCGTGGGATCGCGGCGGCCGTTACTGAGCTTGAACTCGTGGAGTCGTTGAGCTGAGTGATAGCCCGGTTCCGGCGAGGCGTCCGTCGATGAGGTGAGGGCGATACTGGATCTTCCTCATCCCGTGTCGGATGGTTTGGATGAGGTGTTCGGGGGTGGTGAAAGCGGTGTTGGACAGCCAGCCGCGCCGCAGAAGCGACCAGATGCCCTCCACCGGATTGAGGTCGAGTGCGTAGGAGGGCAGCTGGTAGACGGTCAGCCAGTCCTGCCGGGCGATGAACTGCCGCATGCCGTAGGCGAGATGGACGTTGAGGTTGTCCCAGACGAGCACGATCGGCCCGCCGAGCTGCTGATGCGCGGTGATGAGTAAGTCGCGGTAGTCGGTCCAGGCGAAGCTCTTGCGCCCGTCACGGCGACCGTCGTCGCGACGCGGCCGGTAGATCAGCCGGGAGCGCTGGCCCGGTTTGTAGCAGGCCAGCGCGGCGATCGAGATCCGGCGGCGGGAGCGGCCACGGACCCGGATCACCGGCGTCTGCCCGCGCCGAGCCCACGTGCGAGCCACCGGCGGCGTCATCGAGAAGCCGGACTCGTCCTCGAAGACGATCCAGGCGTCGAGCGCCGCCGCAGTCCTTCCACCTGTGGCCAGGTCTCCTTCACCCAGCCAGTGACCTGCTCCTCGTCGCGTTCGACGGCCCGTCTGGCCGGCACCTGGCAGGAGAAGCCGTGCCGGATGAGCAGCTTGCGCACGCCCTGCAGGGTGTAGCTCTTGTGGAACCGGCGGCCGATCACGGTCTTGACCTTCGACAGCGTCCACCGCTGATCCGGCCAGCCGTGCGCAACCGGTCCCTTGACCAACTCCGCTTCTAGGACGGCGAACTGGGCCTCACTCAGCCTGGGCGGCGAGGCAGATCCCGCAGACCGCAGGGTCCGCGAGCCGCCCTTGTCCCACAACAGCCGCCACCTCTGGACCGACCGGACACTGACCCGTAACTCCTCCGCGATCGCCGAGCTCGGCTCACCCTGCGCGAACCGCTCGGCGGCCATCATGCGGATCCCCTCACGGAACAGCCGACGCTCGTCCGACAGCCCGCCTCCTTGCGCATACCTCATGACAACGGCGTACCGCGAGGATCAAGCCCTGTCATCGGCTACGACAACCCGAGTTCAAGCTCAGTAGTGCCTGATCCCCATCGCGACGTCTTCGGTGTCGAAATGACGGTCCGCCCAGAACGCCTTGCCACTGGAGCGAATGCACAACTCCCCTCCCACGATTCGGTACAGCGGCGCTCGCGGAAGTTCCTATCCTCGTAGCTGGTCGTCCGCTCGAAGCATTCGTTGTGGTCCAACAAATACTGAGACAATCCCCTCGTATACACATGTCCCCGCGGTTCAAAACGGCAGGGGCTCGTTGCACGTTCGACGCCGACTGGGCTGGAGTTGCCACTCTCCCACGCGGCGCGTCACACTACCGTTCCCGGATGAGGTTGTGTTCATGGTGTGCGCCGCATCCAGGGCAGACTGCATGCAGCAATGCCGGATGCCGCACGACCGGATGAGCTTGCAGCCCGCCACCCCACCAACCGACACAGCCGACTACGGATGGGCCGCCCGTGCCATATCGCTTACGGCTGCACCGAAGGGGCAAAGTACTGGTCAGGCGGAGTAGTTGGCCCGTCTAGTTCGGCTAGCCTCAACGCCTCATCCATGATCCGCACGAAATGGCGATCCTTACGTCCCCGAGTCGCCGAATATGCCTCCCAGCCAAACCGTCGCGTTTTCCAGAATTCCCGCCCGATCTCACCCCTCATCAGAACGCGCCCAGAACGCAAGGTTGTCGCCTCGGGCGTGGTCCCATTCAGGTACTCGACACGCCATGAGCTGAGTATCAGATTGTAATAGGCGTACTGGCGTGCCCGTGCGTGGGTCGTAGGAGTGGCCGGCGGATCCCAGCACACGAGTAGTTCTGGATCGTCGAGCGCGAGCAGTACCAGCTCCTTCTGCGAGGCTCGCATCTCGTTGTCGTTAGCGATCCTCAGCTGCCGGGCCTGGACCACCATGGACCAGACGACACCGACCAGCGCCGCGCCCGAAAGTGGAATCGACATGGCACTGTAGGTCTGACTGACGTCAGCCAACTCGCCCCACTTCATGCCTGTGGGTGCCCACCACTTCATGGCGAACGGCGCCAGGATCGTGAGTGCAAGCAGAGCAATCGCGCCGACCAACCACGGTAGCCAGCGCAGGAGTTTGACGTTCCTCATGCTTCCCCCCTCGGGTTCTGAATGTGCCAGACATGCCCCAAGCCCGCAGGAGTAGCCGCTTCCAGCACGACGAAGACCCCGGCTGCCGAACGCGAGCACCGCCGTCCCCGGCCCTCCCTGCTACGGGTCTGTGCGGCGCTTCCCGAACTGCGCGCCAGCCGTGTGGTCGATGTGAGGCATGCCGACGATCCCGTAGGTCTCTCCCGCGCCAGGACGGCTCGGTGCAGTTGCTCGCGTCGGCGCGGATCCTGGCGAGCGACCCGGGTAGGACGGAGGAGGATCGACCGTCGGTGGCGGTGGATTTCGAGGACGCGCAGAGTCTGTACCTGGTCCCATCGGAGGTCGCGGCGGCGGCCGACGTCGTGGGCCCGTTCGAATCGCGGCTGCGCGCTTGGGGGCGGGTCGCTGCCAGCGGCTGATCGTTGTGGGGCAGAGCCGAAGTACTCTGCCCCATTTTTCCGCTCTGGGCGGAGTGTTCGCCGGTTCCGCTTTGCGGCCGGGCACCTGTGTGGTTGCGTGCCGTGGGTTGTCGTTCTTCAGGGACGTGTGGAACGTGGGCGCGCTGGTCCGGCGGTTCCTGGCGGGCAAGGCCGAAGCCGGGAAGCCGCCGGAGCGGGCGACAGCTCGGGAGGCGTTGGACATGCGCGTCATGGTCGAGCCGTCGGGGACCTCCGGAACGTGCATCCGTCCTGCGACGGGTCGGCCGGTCGTGTACGTCGCCTGCCGGTGGGTGTCGAGCGTGCCGTAGTTGGCTTCGCCGGGGGAGGTTTCGCGGCGGTGTGGGTGCTGTTCGGTGAGGTGCCTGACAGGCTCCCGGGGCGGGGTTTACGGCCCGGTGCTGGGGTATCTGCGTGACGTCTACTTCCAGGAGCTGACACTTTCTCGTTCTCGACACATGGTCGTGGCGCTGCTTCATTGCAGATATGACTGCGATTCGCTTGACACGCCCAACACTTGAGGTGATCAAAGTGTTGCTGGCGTCTACGCCTGACGATCCGGCGTGGGGGCTGCGAATCTGTCAGGAAGCCGAGTTGGGGTCCGGAACTGTCTACCCCATCCTCGATCGGCTAGAGCAGCACGGTTGGGTGACGACGTCCGTTGAAGTTACACCTCACCCCGGGAGGCCGCCGCGCCGATTCTACGAGCTGAGCGGGACCGGACGAGTGGCCGCATCTGATGCCCTGGAGTCGCGGCGGCGCCGCTACTCGCGGTTCCGATTCTCTGGGGGGCCAGCGTGAGGTGGCTTGTGTGGCCGTTCATCTTGGCTGGCGTTGCCGTCTTCTTTCTCGCTGAAACCGGCGATGAGTTCAACTACGAGTACGAGCACTTCCTTTTCCAGATGCGGACGGCTCAGACAGATTTCTTCAGCACACACCCCACAGCGCGGTTAGCAGTGAAAATTCTCACGCTCACTGCTTTCGCTGGATTGCTACTCAGTCGCCAGTCCGTATTTCACCGCCCTTTACGTTGGGCGCGGGGTCGGTTCCGTCGGAACCTGGCCATACACCCGAGCCAGTGGCCTCGCCCCGCCAGGTGGTCATTCAAGTTGATGGCGGGCGTGACGGCATTGGGGATGGCCGTGTATCTGAAAGAGGTGTTGATCTGGGCAGGTGAGGGAGTCGGCATCATGGCCGCTGGAGCCCTCGTTCTGGGAGGAGAGGCACGGCTACTCTGGCGCAACGCACGTCGGCGCACAGCTGTACTATTAGCCCTCTTTACATTGCCTATAGTTGCCACTGCTCTCTACCTTGAGCAAACACTCGAAATCCACTTTGGGGATCCCGGACTCATCGTATTTCTGCTGGCTTCTTACGCCGTCTGTGCGGCCGTGTTCAGCCCGTGGCAACCGCCTTCACGCGCATCCCACCGCATCGTGACAGCGGCCGCTTGGGTGGCGGGTCCGCGTCGACCGCATGCGCTGGGGGAATGGTCCGCAGTGGTCACGGCGGCTGACGATCCACAGTCTGGAGTGCCGCCCCGGTCTCGTCACCGACTGGCCCGCGGCTTCTTGTACGCGGCGATTCGGATGCGTCTGTCAGACATGGGGGCGCCGTTCTGGACGCCGGTGGACTGGCTGCTGCGGGCGGAGCGCCGCACGAACACGTTGATCGCGCTGGTGGTGGGCGCGCAGGCCGTGTACATCGTCGGGGATGGCGGTCTCGCTGCGTTGGTGACGGAGATCTGGGAACCGTGCGCCATCCTCGGCGGCGCCCTGTACGTGCTGGCCAGGTGGCTGCGCCGGGTGCGCGGCATCGAGCTGGCTACAGTCCGCAGTGAACCGCCGCCGGACGAGTAGATCGTGATTCACTGCAGGGACCCCAACCCGAACCGGGGTTGGGGTGCCGTACTGTCACCGGTCGCCGGCCTGGTCGTCATCCTCGTTGTCGACCGGATTCCAGACGTCTCCGCTGCCGCCGCAGGCCGGGCACGGCATGGTGGTCGCAACGGCCCGCACTCTGCAGCGGATGCGTTCAGGGCGTTGTCATGCTTCGAAGTAGGCGACAGTCACGACGGTCCGCCTGACAGTCATCGTGTAGATGATCCGCACGCAGGTGCCGGGCTGCCGGTATTCCCACATGAGTCCGCCGTGTTCGGGCTTGATGCGCATGATGCCGATGGTGGGGTCGGCTGCGATGGCTGCCAAGGCACGGTCGATGTCGATGACCTCGGAGGCAGTGAACTGATGGGCCTGCCGGATGGCGACGTCGCCGTATTCGATGCGGGCTCCGGGCTTACGGTGCTGGGGCGCCATGCGCCTTGATTATGCCGCTGAGTGGCTCACATCGATGCCGTGTTTCGCATACAGGTCGACGCGGAGGGTTTCCCAGTTCGTGGTGGGGGTGCTGCCGTCGCGGATGCCCTGCCAGTAGGCGGCCAGCTCGGTGTTGCCGGACTCTCGGGCAGCGTTGATCGTCTCGTCGAGGTCGGCGAGTTCCTCGGCGGTCCAACGTTGGTCGCTGCTCATCGCGTCCTCCCGGCTGGATTCACGGATCGTGATTCCTGGTTCGTTTGTAGCTTAGCGCCGCGCTGGCTGTCGTCGCGCAATTTCCCCGCCCATTTCCCGGCCCGTGTTCGTGCTCTGTGCGAGTCGAGAGAGTCGTGTCGAGAACCGGGGCCGTGTCGCTGCTCCGGTCATGAACGTCGACGACGACACGGCCACCGTGGGTCCACCGGCCCCTCTCCGCCCGCGGCTGTCCCTCGCGAAGACGCAAGCGCTGCTGCCGTCGCTGGCTGCGGTGCGGGATGGCGGGTGCCGGATCGGGAGGCGGCGGGCCGGCTGCTGGGGAACCTGGCGGCACGGTGCCGGCATGGGATTAGAGGGGCGCCCCGACTGGCTGATGAAGTTTGTCCCGTCGCCTGAGCAAGAGTTCCGCGTCCCACGGCACGCGTTCGCGTCGGTGATGCCGGAAGCGGACGGGCAGGCCGGGCAGCCACGGACCGCTGGTTCGATACGGACTCCTCAAAGATCTCACCAGCTCCGAGACACGCACCCCACGACAAGACGGACCGACGTCCCGTGTGGGTCACGCGACCACTTCCACCGTCACGTCACCCCCGATGGCCCGGCATCCGCACGGACAGGAAACCGCAGGTAAAGCCCAGTGCTACTCCGGCGGAGTAGGCGTGTCCGCGCTGCGGTACATCGCCTGGAGGTCCATTTCGAGCTTGACCGTGGGGCCGACGACCGCGATGCCCTTGGCGAGCATGGTGCGCCAGTTCAGGGTGTAGTCCTCGCGGTGCAGTTCCGCCGTCGCGAGGGCGGCGCAGCGCAGTTCCTCCGCGTAGCCGCCGTTGACGACGCCGAGGTAGCCGGTCTCCAGGTCGACCGTGCGGCTCACGCCGTGCATCGTGAGGGCGCCCTGGACGGTCCACTTGGAGCCGCCGCGGTAGATGAAGCGGTCCGAACTGAAGTGGAGGTAGGGGTAGTTCTCCACGTCCAGGAAGTCCGCGGAGCGCAGGTGGTTGTCGCGGGTGTTGTTGCCCGTGGTGATCGACGCGGCGTCGATGCGTACCTCGACGCGCGAGTCCGCCATGTCGGGCGCGATCTGGATGCCGCCCTCGAAGCGCGTGAAGCGGCCGTGGACATGGGCCATGCCGACGTGCTTGGCGATGAAGCGGATCGCGGTGTGCGGCGGGTCGAACATCCAGGTGCCGGGCTGCGGCAGCTCCGGCGAGCGGCCCACGTGCAGCTGGATGCCGGTGAGCGGCAGCGTCTCGCCCGCGACGACCTCGACGGTCTGCTGGAACGGCTCCAGGCCCTCCGCCGCGATCAGGATGCTGTAGCGGCCGGGCTCCAGCGTGACGAAGAGCAGGCCGAAGGGGTCGGTCGTGGCCTTCACCGAGACCCGCCCGCTCTGCGACTGGGTCACCGTGACCTCGGCGCCCGGCATGGGCTGGCCGAACGGGTCCGTCACCTCGCAGTGCACGCCGCCCGCGCCCGCGGGCATGGAGTGGACGGGCCCGCCTCCACGCCTTGCGGAACCGGCGCCTTTCCGGCGGAACAATGCGAGGGGCATGAGCGGGGCCTTTCTTGGACATCTGAGCGAGCGCGCCCACCATGCCATGCGCCCCGCCTGCCCAAAACGGGCGGAGGCCCGTATTCCGGCAGGGCGGAACCCGCCATTTCACAAGATCCACACGTTTTCGATGCCAACCACCCCCTGGACGCCACCCTCTTTCCCTCGCTCCCCGCTGGTGTTCACAGGTTCTCCGCAAAGCGTTGACGAAGCAGGAACCCCTCTGGCAGGGTCGCGAACCCGGCGCCACCCCCACGTGGGACCGAGGAGATCCCCCACCCGATGAAGCCAAGGCCCGCCCCCGCCCGCAGGACCGCGCCCGACGGCCCCGCCCTGCGGCGCTTCGCCGAGACGCACTGGGCCAGGGAGCCGGTCGTCGTCACGGACGCCCCGCCGCTGGGCCTCGACCGCGCCGACGCCCACGCGCTCCTCGTCGCGGCGGCCACAGCCGAAGACACCGCCGCGACCGGGCAATCGGGCCCCGAGCCCCTGCGCCTGAACACGGCCGACGGCACACTGTGTCGGCCGGGACCGCTGCTGCCCGGCCGCGCCGACCGGGACCTCCGCGAGTACGTCGCACGCCTCGCCTCCGCCGCCCCGCTCGACGGCGACGGATGGCTGCTGACCGCCACCGACCCGCTGCACCGCGACTTCTCGGCGTGGTCGCGGGTGCGCGACGCCCTGGCCGGGCTCTGGCGGTACGTCGGGTGGCCCGCGGTCCCGGTGACGGCGGAGCTGTCCGTCGGCGACCGGCACCACGCCGCCGCCGAGTCGGGCGACCCTGGATCCGCGTCGCTCACCTGGGTCGTCGACGGCGAACTGACCGTACGAGTACGCCCCGAGCACACCGGCACCGAGTACGAACTCCGGGCCGCAGCAGGCGACTTGGTGCACTGGCCCGCCGGGAGCCGGCACCTCGACCACCGTACGGGGCCGTGCACGACGCTGCGGGTGAGCGTGCCCGCCCGGACGGCCTCGGCGCTGCCGCTGATCACGGAGGCCGCCTGCGGACCGGAACGAAGACGCCGCACGCGGGCGGACACCCCGGCTGCCCTTCCTCACCCCTTGACCGCACGGGCCGACGGGCGACTCGCGATTCCCACCCAACTCGCCGACTCCGCCCGCCTGTTCACGGACCGGCTCGCGGACCCGGACATCGAAGGAGACCTGCTCGCCCGCTGGGCCGGGCTGCGCTCGGCGGCCGGACTGAATCCGGCGCCGCCACCACGGCCCGCCGTCCCCCTCACCGCCCGGCACCGATTACTGCGGGTCAGCGAGGTCATCCGGGTCGCCACCGGCCCGGACGACGCGCTGTGGGCGGCGAACTGACATGTGTGGCCGGTGCGGGGCCGCGCGGCCGACCGCGTACTCGACTGCCTGCGCGCGACACATCAGGACACCACCGTCGCCGCCCTGGCCCGCGCGTCGGGCCTCTCCGAGCGCTCCCCGCACCTGCACGGCCTGCTCCGCGAACTGGTCCGCACACGCGCCGTCGCGGTCACACCACAGGAGCCGCATCCATGAGGGCGGGCGCGGCCACCCCGGTCGACGTGCTCGAAGCCGTCGGCCGGTACGTCGACTGGCAGCGCTTCACGCAGGACCACTGGGACCGCAGGCCCGTCCTGCTGCGCCCGCTCCGCTCCCCCGGGCACGCCGCCGCGCCCTTCGACGCCCATGAGGTCTTCGAGGGGGCCGTCGCCGCCGCACACCACACCACGTCATCGGAGTCCGGCGAACGGGTCCGGTTCGCGGTGGGCCCGCGCCGCCTCACCGACCCCGGCGATCTGCTGCCCCGCCCTGAGGACGGCTCGTTCGCCGCCTACGACCGGCGGCTCGAACGGCAGCTGGGCGGTGCCCCCTTCGCACTCGCCGTCCGGGAGCTGCACGCGGGACACCATCCACTGTGGGCCCGGGAGCGGGCGTTCCTCACCGCACTGTGGACCGAGGTCGGCCAGCCCCTGGCCCCCATCGGCACGACGCTGTGCCACGGGACGTCCGGACCGCCGCCCACGCCCTCCCACCACCAAGCAGCAACGTTCCTCTACGTCCTCCGGGGCCGCCACCGGATCCGTCTCACCGGCCCGGGCCACGGGCACTGGTCGGCCACGGCCACCCCCGGCGACCTGCTCTACTGGCCCGCCGGTCACGAACACACCGTGCACCCGCCCCGCTCCCCCGGTACGGTCGTGCACATCGCCGTGCCGCGCACACCCTCGCACGACCTCACCCCGGCCTTCTCGCAGGGGAGTTGGGGCACGGTCGACACTCTCGTACCGGACGGCGAGTGGGCCGACGACCTGCCCGGCACCCTCCCGCCGCCCCTCGCGGCCGCGCTCGACCACCTGCGCCAGGAGACACGCCCCGCGCCGCTCCGCCGACGCCTGGCCCACGAGGTGCTGCGGCACGCCACGGACGGCGGCCTGCGCCCGGCGCCGCCGCCCACGCGACCCGGCTACTTCACGGACGACGACGCGGTCCGCGCCACGGAACGCGTGGTGTGGATGCCGGCCGCCGGGCACCGCCTGGTCGCGGCCTGCGGACTCATCACCCGGACCGGCCTGACGACCCGCGAACTGTCCGCCCTGATCGGCCGCTTGAACACCGGCGAACCCCTGCCGGTGGGCGAACTGACATCACCCGCCCGCCGGTTGCTCGCGCGGCTGTCCGCGTTCCGTGCGGTGGAGCGGCTGTAGAGGACGTCCGGCACCGCGCTCAGGGCTTCAATTTGCAGGAGTTCTGCGAAATACCCGTGCCGGTGGGGTTCCCTGGCCCGCGAGGTTATGCAACAGTCCTGCGCAACCGGACCGACGACGCGACGGAGGCACAGTCCATGGCGGGGCACGACCGGGCGCGCGGGCACGATCTCGCGGCCCTTCGCGGACTGAACACCGCCGTGGTGCTGCGGTCGTTGCGCCAGGAGAGCCCACAGACGGTCAGCCGGCTCACCGGTTCCACCGGCCTGTCCCGGCCGACGGTCGAGGTCCTGGTCGAGGAGCTGGCCGCGCAGGGCTGGATCGCCGAGACGACCGCGCCGCCCGCCGTACGTTCCCCGGGCCGGCCCGCGCGCCGCTTCCGGTTCCGGGCCGAGGCCGGGCACGTCGTCGGCGTCGACATCGGGCTCAGGAAACTGGTGCTGCTCCTGGCCCGCCTCGACGGCGAGATCGTCGCGCGGCACCGGGAGGAGTTCCCCGCTGAGCTGACCGGCGCTGAGCGCATCGAGCTGCTGCGCACCCGGCTGCGTGCCTTCCTCGCCGAGCAGAGGCTCGGCCCGCACGATGTGTGGTCCGTCGGCATCGGCGTGCCGGGCATGGTCGACGACACCGGCCGGATCCGCTCGGTGATCGTTCCGGACTGGACCGACCTGGACCTGTCGCGCCGGTTCGCGGACGAGCTCCCCTGCCCGGTCCTGGTCGAGAACGACGTGAACCTCGCGACGCTCGCCGAACACTGGCGGGGCGCCGCGGAACTCGCGGACGACGTGGCGTGCGTGCTCGTGGGGCGGCGCATCTCGTGCGGCGTGATGATCGACGGGCGCCTGCACAGGGGCCGCCGCGGTGGCGCGGGCGAGCTGGGCATCCTGCCCCAACTCGGCCTGAACGAGGCCGGGGACGCGCTCGGCTGGGACGGCGAGCCACTGCCCGGCGAGTCGGAGACCGACGCGCTCGCCCGGTCCGTACGCGCCGGTGACCCCAAGGCGCTCGCCGTCCTGGAGCGCTACCTGGCCGGGGTCGCACCCGGCATCGCCGCGCTCGTCCTCGCCCTCGACCCCGAACTGCTCGTCCTGTCCGGCGCGTTGGCCCCCGTCGGCGAGCCGCTGGGCCCGCTGCTCGCCGAACACCTCGCCCCCCTCACCCTGCACGTCCCGCGCATCGCGGTCAGCTCGCTCGGCCGCGAGAGCGTGGCACTCGGCGCGGTGCGCCGCGCCCTGGACAACGTGGACACCCACCTCCTCGACGGCTCGGGGCCCTCGCGCCCGCCGTCCCCCGTTCCCTGACACCTCCTCGTACACCTATCGACCGGAGGCGCACACATGCGCAGGAGAAGCCTTCTCGCCGGTGCTCTCGCGGCGACCCCGTTCGCCGCCGGCTGCAGCACGGGTGGCGGCGATCCCACCGCCGCCACCGCCCGCGGGGGCCGCACCGCACTCTCGTACGGCATGTGGGACCCGGCGCAGGTCCCCGGCATGCGGCGGATCATCCGGGCCTTCGAGCGCGAGCACCCGGACGTCTCCGTGGAGATCCAGCTGACCCCGTGGAACTCCTACTGGACGACGCTGCGCACCGCGATGCGGGGCGGCACGGCGCCCGACGTGTTCTGGATGAACGCCGTGAACATCAAGCTGTACGCGGCCAACGGCACGCTGGTGCCGCTCGACGAGCACATCACCCGCGCCCGCACACCGGTCGGCCAGCACCCGGAGGCGCTGGTCGACATCTACAAGTACGACGGCAGACAGTACGGGCTGCCGAAGGACTTCGACACCATCGGGCTCTGGTACAACAAGGCGCTCTTCGACAAGGCGGGCGTCAAGTACCCGGATTCCTCCTGGACCTGGGACGACCTGCGGGACGCGGCGCGCGAGCTGACGAATCCGGGGCGGCGGGTCTACGGGATCGCCGCCGAGATGGACCGGCAGGCCAAGTTCTATCCGTCGGTCTTCCAGGCCGGCGGGTACGTGCTCCGCGACGGCCGCTCCGGGTTCGCCGACCCGCGCACCATCGAGGGCCTGCGCTTCTGGACGGATCTGGTGGACCGGGGCTGGTCGCCGCCGCAGAGCGCCATGTCGGAGGTCCGCTCCCGCAACCTGTACCTGTCCGAGCAGGTGGCGATGAACTACGACATCTCGTCGATGGCCTCGTTCATGTACGGGACGCCCGCCATCAAGGACCACGGCGGGGTCGCGGTCCTGCCCAAGGGGCGCGAGCGGGGCACCGTCATCCACGGCCTCGCGAACTGCGTCAGCGCCAAGTCCCGCAAGCAGGAGGCGGCCTGGAAGTTCGTGGACTTCATGGCGCGGCGGCGGGCGGGCGAGATCCAGGCCCAGGGCGGAGTCACCATCCCGTCGTACACGGGGACGCAGGACGCCTGGCTGAAGTCGATGCCCGAGTTCGACCTGCGGTGCTTCCTCGACATGGTCGACTACGCATCGCCGTACCCGAGTTCGCGGAACACGGCCGTCTGGGAGGACCTGGAGTATCTGCTGCTCGGGGCTCCGTTCAGCGGCAAGGGCGGCATCGAGGGCGCGGCCCGCACGCTCGCGAAACAGATGGACCGGGCGCTCGACGAGGAGGACAACTGATGGCCGTGTTCCCTTCGACGGCCGCCGCGGAGGCGGAGGGCCGCATCAGGAAACCGCGCTCCAAGGCGGGGCGCGAGGGCGGCGCGCGTGGGCCCAACTCCCGTACACAGAAGGCCGCGTACGTCTTCATCGCGCCGATCGGGCTCGGCTTTCTGCTGTTCTACCTCTGGCCGATGCTTCAGACCTTCGGCTTCAGCTTCACCCACTTCGGCCCGTTCGGCGGCAACACCTGGACCGGCGGCGAGAACTACGCGCGGGTGCTGCAGGACGTCACGGTGTGGCGGGCCATCGGCAACACGCTGCTCTACGGGGCGATCGGGCTGCTCACGCTGCCGCTGTCGATCGCCGTCGCGGCCCTGCTGAACCGGCGCGGCCTGCGCGGTGTCGCCGTCTACCGGGCCCTGTACTTCATCCCGTTCGTGACGCTCCCGGTCGCGGTGGGACTGGTGTGGAACTGGCTCTACAACGGCAACTTCGGCCTGCTCAACGAGGTGCTGTCGTGGTTCGGCGTGGCGCGGCACTTCTGGGCCTCGGACCCGTCGACCGCGCTGTGGGCCATCGGGGTCGTCGCCGTGTGGCAGAGCGTCGGCTACTACTTGATCATCTTCATCGCGGGGATCAAGGGCATCCCGCAGGACTACTACGAGGCCGCCGAGCTGGACGGCGCGGGGCCGGTGCGCCGCTTCTTCACCATCACGATCCCGCTGCTGAGCCCGAGCATCTTCTTCGCGGCGGTCATCTGCGTCATCAACTCGCTCCAGATGTTCGACCTGATCTACGTGATGATGAGCCCCATGAACCCGGCGCTCGGGTCCACGCAGTCCGTGGTCAGCCTCTTCTACCAGTGGGCGTTCCAGCAGAACAACCAGGGCGCCGCGGCGGCCCTCGCCTTCCTCCTGATGCTGCTCACGGCGGCCCTGACGTTCCTTCAGTTCCGGCTCCAGAAGAAGTGGGTGCACTATGCGTGACTCGCTGCGCCGTGTGAGCGGCGGCTCCGTCGCCACGCACGCGCTCCTCTCGCTCGGGGCGCTCGTGATGGTGTTCCCGTTCCTGTGGCAGCTGCTCACGGCACTCAAGACGCTGCCGGAGGCGGTGCACGTACCGACGACGTTCCTGCCGCAGCAGTGGAACTGGGGCTCCTTCGAGGAGGTGTTCACCGCACTGCCCTACGGGGAGATGCTCGGCAACAGTGTCATCAACACGGTCGGCCGCACCGCGGGCCAGCTGGTGTTCTGCTCGCTCGCCGCGTACGCCTTCGCCCGGATGCGGTTCCGGGGCAAGAACGTGCTGTTCGCGCTGTTCCTGTCGGTGCTGCTCGTCCCGTCCTCGCTGCTGATCCTGCCGCAGTACGACATCATCCAGCGGCTCGGCCTGCTGAACTCGCCGCCCGCGCTGTTCCTCCCGGGAATGTTCAGCGCCTTCGGGACCTTCATGCTGCGGCAGTTCTTCCTCTCCCTGCCCAGGGAGCTGGAGGAGGCGGCGCGCATCGACGGAGCGGGCCCCTTCCGCATCTTCTGGTCGATCATGCTGCCGCTGATCCGTCCCGCGCTCGCCGCCCTCGCGGTGATCACGGCGATGTGGTCGTGGAACGACCTGCTGTGGCCGCTCGTGGTGAACACCGACCCGGCGAAGATGCCGATCAGCGCCGGACTGACCTCGCTGGAGGGCCAGTTCGAGACCAACTATCCGGTGATGATGGCCGGTTCGCTGATCGCGAGCCTGCCGATGATCGTCCTCTACCTCTTCCTTCAGCGGCACTTCGTGCAGGGCATCGCCCAGAGCGGCACGAAGGGCTGACACCGCCCCAACACCCCCCTGAGTAAGGAGCTTCATGCCACCCCTCGACGTGGGCCTGATCGGCGCCGGCGGTATCGCCCGCGCCCATCTGCCCGCCTGGACCGCCCTGGGCGCGCGCGTCACGATCCTGTCCACCGACGGACACGCGGAACAACTGGCCGCCAAGTACGCCGAGTTCGGCGTGACGGCGGTGCACAGTCTGTCCGAGCTGCTCGACCGGTGTGCCGTCGTCGACGTGTGCACCCCCACGTACACGCACCGGCCGCTCGTCCTGGAGGCCGTCGCAGCGGGCAAGCACGTGGTGAGCGAGAAGCCGCTCTCGCTCGATGTCGGCGAGGCCCAGGAGATGGCGGACGCGGCGCGGGCGGCCGGTGTGCTGCTGTTTCCCGCCCACGTGGTGCGCTACTTCCCCGCGTACGCGGCGCTCGCCGGCGCGGTGGCCGCCGGGGAGATCGGGGAGCCGGCGGTGCTGCGGTTCACGCGCTCCGGGTGCTATCCGGTGTGGGCGCCGTGGTTCTCCGATCCCGCTCTGTCGGGCGGGATCCTCGTCGACCAGATGATCCACGACCTGGACTTCGCGCGGCTGCTCGCCGGTGACGTCGTGCGGGTGCACGCGCAGGTGCGCGGCAAGCAGGAGGCGGGCGCGGTCGCGGGGGACGTCGCGACCGGCACCGCCGTCCTCACGCACGCCTCCGGCGCGGTCAGTCATGTGCTCGGTGTGTGGGGGCTGCCGGACCTGCCGTTCCGGACGACGTTCCGGATCGCGGGGCCCGGCGGCATCCTGGAGCACGACTCGACCGCCCACACCGGATTCCGGGTGCTGGCGCAGGGGGTGCGCCCGCTCGGCGAGGGCATTCCCGGCAGTCCGTTGACCGAGAGCCCGTATCTGACCGAGCTGCGGGAGTTCGCCGAGGCCGTCCAGGGCGGCCCGCCGCCCCGCGTGACGGCGCGCGACGGCGTCGAGGCGGTGCGGATCGCGTGCGCCGCCGCCGAGTCCGCGCGCACGGGCGCACCCGTCGAACTGAAGGTGACCGAGGAGGCCGGGCTGTGAAGGGCGGGCGGGACATGAAGGTGGGTGTGCTGTCGTTCGCGCACGTGCACGCGGGCGGGTTCGCGCGGCAGCTCGCCGCCATGGACGGGGTGGAGGTGCTGGCGGCCGACCCGGACACGGATCTCGCGGCGCCCGGCGAGGTGCGGGGCAAGGACTTCGCCTCGCGGATCGGCGTCAACTACGTCGATACGTACGAGGAGTTGTTCGCGTGGGGGCCCGACAAGGTCGTGGTCTGCTCGGAGAACGTGCGCCATCGGGGGCTGGTGGAACGCGCTGCCGCGCACGGCGTCGACGTGCTCTGCGAGAAGCCGCTCGCCACGACGCCCGAGGACGGCGCGGCGATGGTCGAGGCGTGCCGGGCCGCCGGGGTGCGGCTCGCGGTGGCGCATCCGGTGCGGTTCAGCCCGGCCTATCTCGCGGTCCGCGAGGCGGTGCGGGCGGGCACCACGGGTGAGGTGCTGACGGTCGCGGGCGCCAACAACGGCTACATGCCGGGAGACCGGAGCCGCTGGTTCACCGATCCCGAACTCTCCGGCGGCGGCGCCGTGATGGACCACACCGTGCACGTCGCGGACCTCCTGGATGACCTCTTCGAGGGCTCCCCCGCCCGCTCCGTTTACGCGCAGACGAACAACCTGCTGTACGAGGGGCGGGCCGCCGTCGAGACGGCCGGCCTGCTCACCGTGACGTACGCCAACGGGGCCGTCCTCACGCTCGACTGCAGCTGGAGCCAGCCGCAGCACCATCCGGCGTGGGGCGGGCTCTCCATGCAGGTCGTCGGGGAGCGGGCGGCGTTGGAGATGGACGCCTTCGACCAGAAGGTGCACGGCTTCAGCGAGAGCGCACGGGCCGCCGTGGAACTCCCGTACGGCGTCGACCTGGACGCGCTGATGTTGCGGTCGTTCCTGTTCGGCGAGGGCCCGGTGGACGTGACCGACGGCGCGGCAGGGCTGCGCGCGGTGCACATCGTGGCGGCGGCGTACGAGTCGGCGCGCACCGGGCGGGTCGTCGACATCACGTAAGGGGGCGGCAACGGACTTGGGGACCGGGTGCGAGAGAGTTGTGCAGAATAGGTGAGGCTCCGGCCCTCCGCCCCTGTCCCCGACCGAGCAGGTACCACGTGACCACACATCACATATCCGTCCCGACCACGGCGTTCGGCCCTCGTGCGGGAGGTGCCCGATGAATCGCGGCATCGAGCTCCACGACCTGATCTTCGCCGGTGTCGCCCTCGTCGGCGGCCTGCTGGCGGGGCTGCTGCTGCGCACTCTGCTGCGCTGGCTCGGCGTGCGCGCCGGGCAGACGCGGTGGGCCGGTGACGATGTGATCGTCGACGCGCTGCGCACGCTGGTGCCGTGGGCGGCGGTCGCGGCGGGTGCCGCCGTGGCCGCCGAGGTGCTGCCGCTCACCCCGCGTACGGGGCGGAATGTGAACATGGCGCTCACGGCGCTGCTCATCGTCGTGGCGACGCTGACGGCGGCGCGGGTGATCACGGGTCTGGTGCGGGCGGTCGCGCAGTCCCGTGCGGCGGTGGCCGGCTCGGCGACCATCTTCGTGAACATCACGCGGGTCGTGGTGCTCGCGATGGGGTTCCTGGTCGTGCTCCAGACCTTGGGCATTTCCATCGCGCCGCTGCTCACCGCGCTGGGCGTGGGCGGTCTCGCCGTGGCACTGGCGCTTCAGGACACCCTGGCCAATCTGTTCGCCGGCGTGCACATCCTGGCCTCCAAGACCGTGCAGCCCGGTGACTACATCCGGCTGAGCAGCGGCGAGGAGGGCTATGTCGTCGACATCAACTGGCGCAACACGGTGGTGCGGCAGCTCTCCAACAACCTCGTGATCATCCCGAACACGCAGCTGTCGGGCACGAACATGACCAACTTCAGCCGCCCCGAGCAGGAGATGACCCTCACCGTGCTCGCGGGGGTCGGCTACGACGTCGACCTGGAGGAAGTGGAGCGGGTGACGGTCGAGGTCGTCACCGAGGTGATGAAGGAGGTCGAGGGCGCCGTGCCCGAGCACGAGCCGCTCGTGCGCTTCCACACCTTCGGCGACTCCCGGATCAGCTTCAACGTGATCCTGGGTGTAGGCGAGTTCAGCGACCAGTACCGGATCAAGCACGAGTTCATCAAACGGCTGCACGCGCGTTTCCGCGACGAGGGCATCCGCATCCCGTCGCCCGCGCGGACGGTGGCGCTGACGCAGGGCAGCCCGGCGGTCGTCATCCCGCAGCAACGGGACGCCCCGGTCGCGCCCTCCCTGTAGGGCCTGTCTTCAAACTCCCGTCAGGTGCGGGCCGCGTCCGCGAGGATCTCACCGACCACGCGCGACGCCGTCCGCACCATGAACGGGTTCAGGTCCCGGTAGTACGCCAGCTCGTGCACCGCGATGGTGAGCGCCCAGCCGCGGCCGCGCACCCACGCGTCGTCGTCGACCGCCGCGGCCTGCCGGAAGACGCGCCGCTCCGGCCCGCCGAGGACGTACCAGGCAGTGATCAGGTCGACGGCCGGGTCCCCCGTGCCCATGCACCCGAAGTCGATGACCGAGGCGAGCCGGCCGTCGTCCGACACCAGGAGGTTGCCGGGCTGCAGGTCCCCGTGCAGCCATACGTCGCGGGTAGCGCCCGGCGTGCGTACGGCCTCGTCCCAGACCGCGAGGGCCGCCGCGGAGTCGATCGTCCCGTCCAGACCGCGGATCACTTCGCGGGTTCCGTCGGCGCGTTCGGCGAGGGGCCGGCCGCGGAAGGACTCCGGCGCGCCGGTGGTGTCGATGGCGCGCATCGCCGTGACGAAGGCCGCCAGGTCCTCGGCCAGCGCCTCGGGCCGGGCCAGCCGGCCCGCGGTCGGGTTCTCGCCGGGGAGCCAGCGGTGCACCGCCCACGGCCACGGGAAGCCGTGCCCGGCCTCGCCCTCGGCCACCTGCTCGGGCACGGGCACCGGGAGCCGGGCCGCGAGGTAGGGCATCCACTGCCGGGCGCCCGCCAGTTCGGGCACGACGCCGGACATGCGCGGCAGCCGGACCACCCACTCCTCGCCGAGCCGGTACAGGACGTTCTGCGTGCCGTGCGAGTCGACGTACTTCAGGGGCAGCTCCGCCCACCGCGGGAACTGCTCGTCGACCAGGGCGCGCACGAGGCCCTCGTCGATGTCCGGCTCGTCCTGGTGCAGCTTGCGTACGCCCATGGTCACCTTTCGCGGGAGCGGCCTGCCTGGCCGGGCCGAGCGTAGCCACGCACGCCCGGCCCGGCGATCGGTTTTCCCGCACGCCCCTCGGGTCGGCCCTCGGGTCAGCCGGAGACCGAGGGCCGCCCGTTCTCGATGTGGCCCATCAGGCGCCGCGCGAAGTCGGGCTCGTCCTCGCAGCGCACGATCAGGTCGTACCAGCCGTGGGACTTCGCGGCCGGGTGCGTCACGGTGGTGCTGTCGCCGGGCGCGACGCGGACCTGGCGGGTGAGCGGTGCGGCGTCGGCCGCGCGGACGTAGGCCTGCGGGCGGACGGTGAACACCTTGGGCTCGGTGCCGTGGTTGGCCAGGGTGATGCGCAGCTCGCGGGTCTTGGCGCGGACGGACGAGGTGACCTCGGCGGTGGACGCGGCGAGGCCCGCGAACTCGCGGCGGAAGCCGCCGGGCCCGGTGACGGTGAACCGGTAGTGGTCCTTGGCCGGTGTCACGCTCAGGGCGCGGGTGCCGGAGACGTCCCGGTGCTGCGGCACGTCGAACTCGCCCTCGTACGGGTAGAGCGCGAAGTGGGCGCTGGAAGCTCCGGTGTTGGAGAGGGTGACCTCGACCCGGCCGTCGTTCAGGCGGGCATACGCGTCAGGCTGGTACGGCAGCGGGCGCGCGGGCCGGGTACCGGGCTCCTGCACGGGCATCTTCTGCTCGGCAGGCGGCACCGGCTTCCAGCGGGCGGACGCGGGCGGCACCGGGCCCGGGTACTCCACAGCGGGCTGCTTCTCGGCCGTGTCGAAGTCGAACGCGGAGGTCAGGTCGCCGCATATCTTGCGACGCCACGGCGTGATGTTCGGGTCCTCGATGCCGGTCCACTTCTCCAGGAAACGGTTGACGGAGGTGTGGTCGAACAGCTCGGAGCACACATAGCCGCCCACCGACCAGGGCGAGATCACGAGCATCGGCACACGGATGCCGAGCCCGGTGGGCCGGCCCTGCCACCACTCGTCGGGGTCGCCCGGCTCGGGCGCGGGCGGCGGGACGTGGTCGAAGAAGCCGTCGTTCTCGTCGTAGTTGATGAGCACAACGGTCTTGCGCCATACGTCGGGGTGCGAGGCCAGCGCGTCGAGCACCTTGTACGGGACGCTGGCGCTCGCGGCGGGCACGGAGACGCTGGGGTGCTCGGAGTCGACCGCGGACGGCACCAGGTAGGAGACGGCGGGCAGCTTCCCTGCCGCGACGTCCTCGGCGAAGCGTTCGGCGAGGGTGCCGGTGGGCACGCGGCGCAGGGCGCGCTCGAACAGGCTGCGCTCGGCCGCCGTGAGGACGTCGACCCCCTCCTCCAGGAGCCCGAGCAGCCGCTCCCGCTCGGCCGTGTCACCGGCGTCGTCCGCCTTGCGGACCAGGGCGTAGAACGACTCCATGTACGTGTGCCCGCCGGTCTTGGCCAGCGCCTTGCGGGCGACCGCCTTGAAGGAGGCGAAGAACTCGATCTGGTTGTCGGTGAAGTTCTCCCACTCGGTGTACGTCTGCCAGCTGCGGCCGTCCTTCTCCAGGAGTTCCGCGTAGGTGGGCCAGGCGTAGCCCTTGTGGGTGCCCTCGTCGTAGGCGCCGTTGCCGATGGCGCGCCCGCCGCCCGGCTCGTCGCCGGAGTTGCCGCTCCACAGGTAGTTGCGGTTGGGGCTGGTGGAGCTGTGCATGGAGGAGTGGTAGGCGTCGCAGATGGTGAAGGTGTCGGCGAGCTCGTACTGCAGCGGGATGTCGGAGCGGTCGTAATACGCCATGGTCGCCGCGGTCTTGGCGGAGACCCACTGGTTCATCCAGCCGTTGTTCCAGGCCTTGTGGCCGCCGTTCCAGTCGTGGTTGAGGGCGTCGATGTACTGCAGGTCGTGCTGCTGTGCCTTGGCGGCCGCGCGCACGGAGAACGGCAGGACTCTCTTCAGGCCGTCCGGCTGCTCGTACACCGGTTTGCCGTCGGGCAGGTGGACGGCGTTGCGGTCCCCGAAGCCGCGGACGCCGCGCAGCATGCCGAAGTAGTGGTCGAAGGACCGGTTCTCCTGCATGAGGATCACCACGTGCTCGATGGCGTCGAGCCCGCCGGCCGGCGGCTCGGCGGCCAGGGCCTGCTGCAGCGAGGGCGGCAGCAGGGAGCCCGCCGCGACGGCTCCGCCGAGGGCGAGGGCGCGGCGCCGGGACACGGGGTGCGTGAGCGGATTGGTCATGTCGTCGGCTCCTGGAAAAGAGTGGGGAGGACGGTACGCCGGGACGCTACGAGCACGGTCGGTACGGATGGTGAGCACTGGATGAACTCATGCCACCGCCGCACAATCAAGCTCTGAACAAAAATGAGCATGGAATCGATCGAAATTGACGAGTAGTGTGCGCCGCATGCTGGCTGAGCGACGACACCACCTGATCCTGCGTGCGCTGCGCTCCGGTGGGACCGCGTCCGTCGCCGAGCTCGCCGAGCAGCTCACCGCGAGCCCGGCGACCATCCGCCGCGACCTGGTGAAACTGGAGGAGGACGGCCTCCTCACCCGGGTGCACGGCGGCGCCGTCATGGAGGAGGGCGACCAGCCCTTCTCCGAGGTCGCGCAGGTGCGGGTCCCCGAGAAGGACACCATCGCCGAGCACGCGGCATCCCTCATAACGGACGGCCAGTCGGTCCTCCTCGACATCGGCACGACCGCGTACCGCCTGGCCCGACAGCTCCACGGCCGCCGCCTCACCGTCATCACCAGCAACCTCGTGGTGTACGAGGAGCTGGCCGACGACACCGGCATCGGCCTGGTGCTGCTCGGCGGAATGGTGCGCCGCGAGTACCGCTCCCTGGTCGGCTTCCTCACCGAGGACAACCTGCGCCAGCTGCACGCCGACTGGCTGTTCCTCGGCACCAGCGGCGTCCGCCCCGACGGGCAGGTGATGGACACCACCGTGGTGGAGGTCCCGGTCAAGCGGGCCATGATCGCGGCGAGCGACCGCACGGTGCTCCTCGCGGACTCCTCCAAGTTCCCCGGCACCGGCATGGCCAAGGTGTGCGGCCCCGACTCCCTCGACGTCCTCGTGACCAACTCCTCCGCGCCCGCGCCCACTTGTGCGGCGCTCACGGAGGCCGGCGTGAAAGTAGTGCAGGTATGAAACTGACGATTCTCGGCGGCGGCGGATTCCGGGTGCCGCTCGTGTACGGGGCCCTGCTCACCGACCACGCGGAGGGCCGCGTCACCGAGGTCGCGCTGTACGACCTCGACGGGCAGCGCCTCGACGCGATCTCCCGGGTCCTTGCCGAGCAGGCCGAGGGGGTGCCGGACGCGCCGAAGGTCACCGTCACCACCGACCTCGACGAGGCGGTGCGCGGCACGGACTTCGTGTTCTCGGCGATCCGGGTGGGCGGCCTGGAGGGGCGCGCGGCGGACGAGCGGATCGCCCTCGCGGAGGACGTCCTCGGTCAGGAGACGGTCGGCGCGGGTGGGCTCGCGTACGGGCTGCGCACGCTGCCGGTCGTCGAGGAGATCGCGCGGCGGGTCGCCGAACTCGCCCCGGACGCCTGGTTCATCAACTTCACCAACCCGGCGGGCCTGGTCACGGAAGCCCTCTCGACGCACCTCGGCGACCGCGTGATCGGCATCTGCGACTCCCCCGTCGGCCTCGGCAAGCGCGTGGCGCGGGCGCTCGGCGCCGACCCCCAGAACGCCTGGGTCGACTACGTGGGTCTCAACCACCTTGGCTGGCTGCGCGGGTTGAAGGTGAACGGCCGCGACGAACTCCCCCGCCTCCTCGCCGACGACACCCTCCTCGGCTCGTTCGAGGAGGGCAAGCTGTTCGGCGCGGAGTGGCTGCGCGAGCTGGGCTCGATTCCCAACGAGTATCTGCACTACTACTACTTCAACCGCGAGGCGGTGCACGCCTACCAGGAGGCGGAGGCGACCCGCGGCGCGTTCCTGCACGTCCAGCAGTCCCGGTTCTACGACCGGATGCGCGACCCGGCGGCCCCGCCGCTCAAGACGTGGGACGCCACGCGGGCCGAGCGCGAGGCCACGTACATGGCGGAGAACCGGGAGGCGGCCGGCGCGGGCGAACGCGATGAGGCCTCCCTCACCGAGTCCGGTGGCTACGAGAAGGTGGCCCTCGACCTGATGCGGGCCATCGCCCGTGACGAGCGCACCACGCTGATCCTCAACGTCCGCAACCGCACGGCCCTTTCGGCCCTCGACGCGGACGCCGTGATCGAGGTGCCGTGCCTGGTCGACGCCAACGGGGCGCACCCCGTCGCCGTCGACCCGCTGCCGGGGCATGCCACGGGCCTCGTAACCTCCGTCAAGGCGGTCGAGCGCGAGATCCTCGCCGCCGCCCGCTCGGGATCGCGGGCGACGGCGGTGAAGGCGTTCGCGCTGCATCCGCTGGTGGACTCGGCGAACGTGGCACGCCGCCTGGTCGACGCGTACCGGGAGGCGCACCCGGGCCTGGCCTACCTGCGCTGACCGTCGCGGCGCTCGACCGAGTTCCGGTAGCCGTACGCCGCGTAGACACCGACCCCGAGGAGCATCCACGCCGCGAACCGGGCCCAGGTCACCCGGTCCAGGTGGCTGATCAGCCACACGGAGAACGCGACACCGATCGCGGGCACCCACGGCACCAGCGGCGTACGGAAGGATCGCGGCAGCTCGGGCCGCGTCTTCCGCAGCACGACAACAGCGATGGCCACCACGATGAACGCCATCAGGATGCCGATATTGGTGAGGTCGGCGGCCTCCCGGATGGGCAGGAACCCGGCGATCAGCGCGGAGCCGATGCCGACCGGCCAGATCACCCGCGTGGGCACGTGCCTGCGCGGGTGGTTGCGGGCGAAGTACTTCGGCAGCAGCCCGTCGCGGCTCATCGAGTACCAGACCCGGGACACTGCCAGCATGTTGGCAAAAGCAGAGGTGGTGATGCCGATGACGGCACCGACGGCCACGACGAGCCCGAGTCCGCCGAGCCCGACCGCCCCCAGGGCACTGGAGAACGGACTGGCCACATCAATGTCCCGATAGTTCTGCATCCCGAGCAGCACGACACACACCGCGAGATAGACGAACGCGGCGATGCCGAGCGAGACGATGATGGCCTTCGGCAGCACCTTCTTCGCCTCGGCGCTCTCCTCCGCGGCGGCGCTCATGGCGTCGTACCCGTAGACGGCGAAGAACGCGGTGGCCGCTCCGGTGAACGCGCCGCCGACCCCGTAGGGCAGAAACGGCGTGTAGTTCCCGGACTTGATGTGAAAGGCCCCGGCGACGACGACGAGCGCGACGATGCCGAGCTTCACAACAACAAGGATCGTCTCGAACCGCGCCGACTCCTTCGTCCCACGGGACAGCACGAAGGCAAGCAGCAGACACAGCAGCAGCGCGAACAGGTCGACGCGATGCCCGGCCCCGGTGCCAGGGGCGCCGAGCATCCACGTCGGCACATCAATGCCCACATGCTCCAGGATGTACGAGAAGTATCCGGACACCGCGATGGCGACCACGGCCACGATCGCCGTGTACTCGAGCAGCAGGTCCCAGCCGATGGCCCAGCCGACGAACTCGCCGAGCGCGGCATAGGAGTAGGTGTAGGCCGAGCCCGCCTTCGGTATGGTGCCGGCGAACTCGGCGTAGCAGAGGGCGGCCGCGCCGCTGGCCACGATGGCGATGAGGAACGAGAGCATCACGCCGGGCCCGGCGTCCTCGTTGGCGACGACGCCGGCGAGCGAGAAGACACCCGCGCCGACCAGGCCGCCGAGGCTCAGCGCGACGAGCTGCCACAGTCCCATCGTGCGCTTGAGCCCGCCGCTGGTCTCCTCCTCCGAGTCGTCGACGGGTTTGAGGCGGAAGATCCCGGCGCGCGAGAGGAGTCCCCCGCCTGGCCCGGCCGGGTCGCGGGGTGGGTTGGTGGTTGTCGTACGGGACACGGTGACTCCTGGGAGGTGTGCGCGGCCCTGGTGTGTCAGAGCACGAAGCCGTGCGGGAACGGGTCGCTCGGGTCGAGGAGGTAGTTGGCCGTGGCGGTGATCCAGGCCCGGCCGGAGAACTCCGGTACGACGGCGTCGAGTTCACCGGCCTTCGCGTCACCGACGAGCCGCCCGGTGAACCGCGTGCCGATGAACGACTCGTTCACGAACTCGGTGTGCAGCGGGAGTTCGCCGCGCGCGTGCAGCTGCGCCATCCGGGCCGAGGTGCCGGTGCCGCACGGCGAGCGGTCGAACCAGCCGGGCTGGATCGCCATGGCGTTGCGGGAGTGCCGGGCGGTGGAGTCGGGGGCGAGGAACTGCACGTGCTTGCAGCCGCCGATGACCGGGTCGAGCGGGTGCCGGGGCCGGTTGTGCTCGTTGATGGCATCCGAGATGGCGAGCCCGGCCTTGAGGATGTCGTCCTTGCGGGCCCGGTCGAAGGGCAGGCCGAGCTGGTCGAGTTCGGTGATGGCGTAGAAGTTCCCGCCGTACGCCATGTCGTAGCGGACCTCGCCGTAGCCGGGCACCTTCACGGTGGCATCGAGCTCAAGCGCGAAGGAGTCCACATTGCGCAGGGTGACCTGCTCGGCGACACCGTCCCGCACGCCGACCCGCGCCTCGACGAGCCCGGCGGGTGTGTCGAGCCTGACGACGGTCTCCGGCTCGCTCACCTCCACCATCCCGGTCTCCACAAGCACGGTGGCGACGCCGATGGTGCCGTGCCCGCACATCGGCAGGAAGCCGCTGACCTCGATGTACAGGACACCCCAGTCCGCGTCGGGACGGGTCGGCGGCTGGAGGACGGCGCCGCTCATCGCGGAGTGGCCGCGCGGCTCGTCGACGAGGAACCGGCGCAGCTCGTCGAGGTGTTCCATGGCGTACGTGCGCCGCTCGGCCATGGTGTCGCCGGGGATGGGGCCCACGCCGCCGGTGACGACGCGGGTGGGCATGCCCTCGGTGTGCGAGTCGACGGCACTCAGGGTGCGCACGGACCGCATCAGAGCGCCCCCTGCTGCTGCGAGGAGTTCTCCAGCGAGGCGATGGCGCGGGCCATGTCCGCCTCGACCTGCTCCCGCATCTGGGGCAGCAGCGCCCCGCGCGGCGGACGGCAGGGCCCGCCGAACCGGCCGACCTGCTCCATCCCCAACTTGATGGCCTGCACGAACTCGGTGCGCGAGTCCCAGCGGAAGGCGGCGACCAGCGGCTCGTACAGGGCCCGCGCCTCCTCCAGCTTGCCCGCGAGCGCCAGGTCGTAGAGCCGGGCGGACTCGGCGGGGAACACGTTCGGGAACCCGGCGAACCACCCGGTGGCCCCCATCAACAGGCTCTCGAGCACCACATCGTCAGCCCCGCTGATGATCTCCAACGACGGCGCCTTCTCCTTGATCTCAAGGACCCGCCGCACATCACCGGAGAACTCCTTCACGGCGACGATGTTGTCGATCCGCGCGATCTCCGCGAGCAGATCCGGCGTGAGATCGACCTTCGTGTCGAAGGGGTTGTTGTAGACCATGACCGGCAGCCCGACGGACGCGACGGCCTCGAAGTGGTCGATGACATCACGGGAGTTGGCCCGGTACAGGGTGGGCGGCAGGCACAGCACACCGTCGGCGCCGTCCTCGGCCGCGACCTCGGCCCAGTGCTTCGCCTGGTGGGACCCGACCCCGTGCACACCGACCACGACGACACCGTCGTCGCCGACGGCGTCGATCGCCGTACGGGCGACCTTCCGGCGCTCCTCGTCCGTGAGGGAGGAGTACTCGCCGAGCGAGCCGTTCGGGCCGACGCCGCGGCAGCCGTTGTCGACGAGCCAACGGCAGTGCTCGGCGTACCGGTCGTAGTCGACGGCGAGCCCGGCGGGCGCGGAGGCGTCCCCGGAGTAGGGCAGGGCGGTGGCGACGACGACACCACCGAGACCGAGACCTTCGGTGGAACCCTTCTTCTGCTGCTTCTTTCCGCTCATGAACTGCTCTCCTCTGTACGGGAGTTACTAGGGAACGTGGAAGTGGTTTCGGGGGTGGCGGCCAGATCGCCGAGGCGGATCGGCCGGGCGACGGGCCGCCGGTGCTCACTGGCCGGAGGCAGACCCGCGATGTCACGGTCCTCGCCTCCGGGCCCCCGCAGCCGTGCCCCGATCTCGGCGACGGTGGGTCCGCACATCCGGGCCTGGCAGGGGCCGAGTCCGGCGCGGGTGGCGAGCTTGGCGGCGCGCGGGGCGGCGGTCGACTCGTCGGTGGCGGCGCGGCACACGGTGGCGTAGTCCGTCTCCTCGCACCGGCACACCACGGTCTCGGGCCGCATCCATCCGGTCCAGCCCGCCCCGATGGGATGCGCCCGGGCCAGGCGGGCGGCGAAGACACGCCCCTGGTCACGGCTGGTCCGCAGCCGCCGCACCTTGGCGATGTTCCGGTTTCCGCCTCCGGCCAGCCACCCGGCGAGCGCACCCTCCACGCGAGCGGCGGGCGCACCCTCGATCCCGGTGATCTCCCCGGCCGCGTACACATTGGGGCAGGTGGTGCGCTGGTCGCCGTCCACCTCGACGAACTCCCCGGCCGGGGCGGCACGCAGCGCACACCCGGCGGCAACCGGCAGCTCCAGTTGCGGGCTGAACCCGTGCGACACGCACACGGCATCGACGGCCACGGTGCGCTCACTGCCCGGCACGACCGACCAGTCGGCGCGCAGCCGAGCGGTGACGACCTCCTCAACGCACCCGTCCCCGCGCGCCTCGACGACAGCACGTCCGGTGCGGTACGGAACCCGGTTCCGGGTCAACAGTCCACCGTACTCAGCGAGTTCGGCCGCCTTTCCGGCCTGCGCCGCCAGCTCCCAGGGCCGCCGCCCCCAGCCACGCGCGAGGGTCCCCGAGGTACTGGCCTCCAGCACCTCACGCACCCGCGCCCCCGCCTCGATCAGCGACGCGGCCACCGGCAGCAGGAACGGCCCGCTCCCGGCCACGACCACCTGGTCGCCGACCACGACGCGCTCCCCCTTGGCCAGCGCCTGCGCCGCG
Organism: Streptomyces sp. NPDC059897; assembly: GCF_042730865.1. Lineage (NCBI taxonomy): Bacteria > Bacillati > Actinomycetota > Actinomycetes > Kitasatosporales > Streptomycetaceae > Streptomyces > Streptomyces sp. NPDC059897. The sequence continues at coordinate 209,217 of NZ_JBHWKQ010000001.1, forward strand.
CCCGCGGTGAACACGCCGGGCAACTCCCAGCCGGGGAACGGCAGTACGCGGTCGTGGGCGCCGACCGCGAGCACCAGCGCGTCGGGGTCGAGCGCCTGCCGCTGCCGACCGCCCCCGTCGACCGGACCGCGCAGCACGTGCACGCGCGGCGGTCCCGGCTCCGCCGGGTCGGGCCGTTCCAGGGCCCACACGGCGGTCTCGGACCACCAGGTGCAGCGCGGGTGGGCGAGGACGCGGCGGCGGCGCTCGTCGAAGGCGCGCCAACCGTGGTGGAGGCGCTCGGGGTGTTCGGCGGCGTAGGCCTCGGGGAGCATCCGGTGGTACTGGCCGCCGGGCTGCTCGGCCTCGTCGATCAGGGTGACGCGGGCGCCCGCACCGAGCGCGGCGTCGGCGGCGGCGAGCCCTGCGGGTCCAGCGCCCACGACCACTACGTGGCGTGTCATGTGGCCTCCGTCGGGGTGGGGTTGTTACGTGTCTGCGTCCGCACCTCGTCCCCGTCCCGCGCCCGCCTGCGGCAGGCCCGTACGTCGCGTTCGGGGCCGACCGTGACCAGGCAGTCGAAGCAGGCGCCGATGCCGCAGAACACGCCGCGGGGCGCGCCGGATCGGCCGGCGCGCCAGGCGCGGCGGCCGGATGCGAGCAGGATGCCCGCGATGGACTGGCCCACGATCCCGGCGACGGGCTCGCCGTCGACGGTGATCGTGAGCGGTGTCTCGCGCCGCCCGACGGCGTCCGTGGCCGCCGGTACGCGTCGTGGGCTCATGCCGCCCTCCCCTTCTCCGTGGTTCCCAGGACGGCCGGCCGGTCGACCCGGAACGGCGTCGCGTCGATCTCGGTGGGCCGGTCCAGGAGCAGGTCCCGCACGAGGCGTGCGGTGCCGACGGACAGGCCGATGCCCGCGCCTTCGTGGCCGCCCGCGTGCCACAGTCCGGCGAGGCGCGGGTCGGGCCCGATGACGGGCAGGTGGTCGGGTACGTAGGGGCGGAAGCCGCCGTAGGCGCGCATGATCGGTACGTCCGCGAGGGCCGGGAAGAGGCGCAGCGCCTTGGCGGCGATCGGGGAGAGGGCGTCGGGGCGGAGCCGGTCGTCGAAGCCGACTCGGCGGCGCGACGAACCGATGAGGACGCTGCCCCCGCGGGTGGCCTCGACGACGGCGGAGGTCTGGAGGTCCTCGGCGCTGCTGCCGACGGCGCCCACGTAGTCGGCGTCGTAGACCTTGTGGAAGACGGTGGGCGGGAGGGGTGTGGTGACGAGGACGTCGCCGCGGCGGGGGCGTACGTCGACGGGGGCGCCGAGGCGGGTGGACAGTTCGCCCGCCCAGGGGCCCGCGGCGTTGATGAAGAGGTCCGCCTCGATGAGGTCGCCGTCGGTCGTGCGGACGGCGGTGAGGCGGCCGGAGCGGGTGACCGCGTCCTGTATCTCGCAGTGACTGCGCAGGGTGGCGCCTGCGCGGAGCGCGTCGGCGAGGAGTGCGGCGGCCGCGCCGGAGGGCTGGACCTGGGCGTCGTCCGGGTAGTGGATCGCGGCTGTGTGGTCGCGGGTGACGTACGGTTCGGCGGCGGCGAGGGAGGCGGCGTCCAGGGTCTCCGCCCGTACTCCTGCCGCGCGTTGGGACTCGGCGAACTTGGTGAGTTCGCGGGCGCCGCCGTCGGTGGTGGCGACGACGATTCCACCCTTGGGGTCCCATTCGGTCAAGTCGCGTACGTCCGCGTCCCGTTCGGCGATCTCGTCGATGATTCGCGGCCACAGGCGTCCGGACAGTTGCGCCAACTCGAGTTCGGGGCCCGGGCCTTTGTCGGACACGAGGATGTTGCCCTCGCCGTGCGCGGTGGTCGCGGCGGCGGGGCGGCCCCGGTCGACGACCGTGACGGCGCAGCCCTCGCGGGCCAACTCCCGCGCACAGGCGGCTCCGACGATTCCGGCTCCGAGAATGACCGCCCGTGTTCCGTGCATCGAACCGCCTCCGTTCGTTTCATCGAACAGCGAGGAGGCTAGGACGGCCCTTCAGGGAGTGTCAACGGATGTGCTGAGGGTGATCGAAAAATACTTGCGGGGGTCATTCACCTTCGGGCCCGGCGGTCCCGGCAGTGACCCCTGTCCCGGCCCCTGTCCCGGGGTGCGGGATTCCCAAGTGGGCGTGCTCGTGCGGGCGGTACTGGAGCAGCAGCACCGAGTGCACGTCGCCGTCGAGCGCCGTGTAGGAGTGCGGGAGCGTGGCGTCGAAGCCGACGTAGTCGCCGGGGCCGAGCTCCACCTCGTCGCCGTCGACGCGGACCTGGAGCCGGCCGGTCTGCACGATGGTGTGCTCGGTGCCGACGTGGCCGAGCGAGTCCTGCCTGCTGTCGGCCCGTACGACCTGGTCGTACACCTCGAAGACCAGGTCGCCGAAGGTCATCCGGCGCAGCGGCCGCAGGTCGACACCCTCGCCCCTGAGCACCTCGACCTCCTTGGCGCGCACGACGGTCAGGCCGCCGGGCGCCCGCGTTTCCAGGAGGTCGGAGACGGGCATCTCCAGGGCGCGCGAGAGGCTGAACACCGTCTCGATGGTGGGGTTTCCGGTGCCGGACTCGAGCTGGGAGAGCGTCGCCTTGCCAATTTTGGAGCGGCGCGAGAGCTCCGAGATCGACAGGCCGCGCCGCGTCCGCGCGCGGCGGAGATTGGCCGCCACCATGTCACGGACCGACTCCTGAGGAACGTCCATAGCCTCTCCCTGACTCCCTTGACAGCGTTCGCTTTGCCGAACACTATGCCGCACGAAGCGTTTGGTGTTCCGAACAGTTTCCCGTTCATGCCCGACGCCGACGCAACAGCACTGACTAGAAGTGGAATCGGCATGACCGACACGACCCTCGGCAGCTCCGTCCCCCGCCCCAGCACCCCGGACCCGCGCATGCCACGGCTGGCCGAACTGCCGGATTTCACCGCGTACATGGGGCAGGGCTGGGACGAGGCCGACCGTACGCCGCCGACCGTGCCGGGCGCCGCCGAGGCCGCCGCCGCGCACCGGGTGCGGCTCGGTGCGGAGTTCGCCGGTCGGCCGCTCGTCATCGCCGCGGGGCGGGCGCCGGTGCGCAGCAACGACACCGCGTACGACTTCCGGCCGGACAGCGACTTCTACTGGCTGACCGGGTGTGCGATCGAGGGCGCCGTCCTGGTGCTGCGGCCGGCGCCCGGCGGTCATGACGCGGTGCTGTATCTGCCGCCGCCTGCCCGCCCCGGCGAGCCCGGCTTCTTCGCGGACGCTGCGCACGGCGAGCTGTGGGTGGGCCCCGCGCCAGGCCTGGACGACTGGCGCGCGGCGCTGGGCCTTGAGACGGCACCGCTGGGTTCGCTGGATGAGGCGCTGGCCGCGTGCGCCGCGCAGGGGCCGCTGCTCACCGGGCCGCTCGACGCCGGGACGGCCCGTCGGCACGGAATGGCCGCCTCCGCCGACCTCGGCCGGGCGCTCTCCGAACTGCGCATGGTCAAGGACGCGTGGGAGATCGGGCAGCTGCGCGAGGCCGTGGACCGTACGGTCGAGGGATTCCGGGCCGTGGTGCGCGAGTTCCCGGCCGCCGTGCGCGGTGGCGGCGAACGCTGGCTGCAGGGCACCTTCGACCGCTACGCCCGCACGTACGGCAACGGCCCCGGCTACGCCACCATCGTGGGCAGCGGCCGCAACGCCGCGACCCTGCACTGGGTGCGCTGCGACGGGCCGGTGGCGGAGGACGCGGCGGTGCTGTTGGACATGGGTGTCGAGACGCGCAGCTACTACACGGCCGACGTCACCCGCACCTTCCCGGCCTCCGGCCGCTTCACCGACGCCCAGCGTTCCGTGCACGACCTGGTGGAGCGGGCACACCGGGCCGGGCTCGACGCCGTGGGGCCGGGGCGGGAGTGGATCGACTTCCACACAGCGGCGATGGAGGTCGTGGCGCGCGGCCTGGACGACTGGGGGCTGCTGCCGGTCTCCGTGGACGAGGCCCTCTCCCCCAAGGGGCAGCACCACCGCCGCTATCTGGTGTGCGGCATCGGCCACCACCTCGGCCTCGACGTGCACGACTGCGCCCGCGCCGACTACGCGGCGTACCAGGGTGCCCGGATGGCGCCGGGCATGGTGCTCACGGTCGAGCCGGGCCTGTACTTCCACGCCCATGACACGACGGTGCCGCCGGAGCTGCGCGGCATCGGGGCGCGCATCGAGGACGACATCCTGGTGACCGAGGCCGGCTCGGAGGCGCTGTCCGGCGAACTGCCGCTGGACGCGGCGGGGTTGGAACGCTGGATGGCGGAGTAGGCCAACCGCCCGTTCCTTATGTGTCTCATATACCGAACACCGATTACCGGTGAGTGAGACACATGGCAGGGTTGTGATCCTCGTACCGTCCGACCGGTACGAGGGTCGCCGGCGTTCGTGCGCCGGTGGACGCACACCGCAACACGCCCTGGGACTGACCGAAGATGTCCGCTTCTGCCACCGGCCCGGCACCTGCCAACTCCGCCGCGCCGTCACCCGCCTCCGGCCCGAATCCGGCCGCGCCGGTCAACCCGCGCTCGCGGGTCCTGATCGCCAGCCTCATCGGGACGACGATCGAGTTCTACGACTTCTACGTCTACGCGACCGCGGCCGTACTCGTCTTCCCCGCGCTCTTCTTCCCGAGCAGCGACCCCACGACCGCGCTCCTGTCGTCGTTCGCCGTGTTCGGCGCGGCGATGGTGGCCCGCCCCATCGGCGCGGCCTTCTTCGGGCACCTCGGTGACCGGCTCGGCCGCAAGAAGACGCTGGTCGTCTCGCTGCTCACGATGGGCATCGCCACGTTCCTGATCGGCGTGCTGCCCACGTACGGGTCGATCGGCTGGGTCGCCACCGCGTTCCTCGTGCTGATGCGGATCGCGCAGGGCTTCGCGCTCGGCGGCGAGTGGAGCGGCGCGGCGCTGGTCGCCACGGAGAACGCGCCGCCGGGCAAGCGGGCGCTGTGGGGCACGTTCCCGCAGCTGGGCGCGCCGCTCGGGTTCATCATCGGCAACGGTCTCTTCCTGGTCATCGCCGCTCTGCTGCCGTCCGCCGCGGGCGCCGACCCCTCGCAGCCCTCCGAGGCGTTCCTGTCGTGGGGCTGGCGGATCCCGTTCCTGTTCTCGGCCGTCATGGTCGCGGTCGGCCTGTGGGTGCGGACGCGCCTCGTCGAGGCGGAGGTCTTCACCAAGACGCAGGAGACCAAGAAGGTCCGCAAGCTGCCGCTGGCGACCGTGTTCCGTCACCACTGGAAGCAGCTGACCCTCGGCACCTTCGCGATGCTGGCGACGTACGTGCTCTTCTACCTGATGACGACGTTCTCGCTGAGCTACGGCCGCACCGCGACGGACGCCACCGTGCCCGGCCTCGGCTACAGCTACACCACGTTCGTACTGATGCTGATCTTCGGCGTGGTCTTCTTCGCCGTGTTCACGCTCGTCTCCGGTCCGCTGGCCGACAAGTTCGGCCGCCGCAAGACGCTCTCGTGGATCACCGCGGGCATCTTCGTCTTCGGCCTGGTGTGGGTGCCGCTGATCGGTCTCGGCACGCTCGGTGTCGTCCTGTGGCTGGTCCTCGGCTTCACGCTGATGGGCCTCACCTTCGGCCCGATGGGCGCGCTGCTCCCGGAGATGTTCCCGACGTCCGTGCGCTACACCGGCTCCGGCATCTCGTACAACGTCAGCTCGGTGCTCGGCGCGGCCGTCGCCCCGTTCATCGCGGTGGCGCTGTGGGAGGCGGGCGACGGCTCTCCGTGGCTGGTCGGCGTCTACCTTTCGGCGATGGCGCTCCTCACTCTCGTCGCGCTGCTGTGCAGCAAGGAGACGAAGAACGTGGACCTGGGGGCGCTGGAGGCGGGCGAGGGCCCGGCGTAACCGCCGTCACTTGCCGAACCCGGCCGTCAGGCCGCTGAGCAGTTGCCTGCGGCCGATCGCGTAGAGGATCAGGATCGGCAGCGTGGTGAGGACGACGGCGGCCAGGATGGCCGGGACGTTGACCTGGTACTGGCCCTGCAGGGACCACACGGCGAGCGGCAGGGTCCGCTTGTCCGGGCTCTGGGTCAGGATCAGCGGCAGTAGGAATCCGTTCCAGATGGTCAGCCCGTTGTAGATGGACACGGTGACGATGGCGGGCCGCGTGAGCGGCGCCGCCAGCCGCCACAGCGTCGTCCACTCGGTGGCCCCGTCGACCCGCATCGAGTCGAACAGCTCCTTGGGCACGTCCCGGATGAAGTTGGACAGCACCAGCACGGACAGCGGGATGGCGAAGGCGATCGACGGGAGGACGAGCGCCAGCAGGCTGTCGTACAGATGCAGCCTGATGATGATCAGGTAGATCGGGATGACCGTCGCCTGCAGCGGGATGGCGAGGCCCATGAGGAACAGGCCGTTGGCCGCGCGCAGGAACCGCAGGCGCCAGCCGCGCACGATCGCGTACGCGGCCATGAAGGAGAACGTGACCGCGGGCACCACCGCTCCGACGGCGACCACGACGCTGTTCAGGAAGTACTGGCCGAAGTCGGACTCGATGACCAGCCGGTAGTTGGCCAGCGTGGAGTCGCCCGACGGCAGCAGCGCGTTGCCCGCGTAGTAGTTGCTCTGGTCCTTGAGGCTGGTGATCAGCGTCCAGTACAGGGGGACGGCGACGACGGCGAGCCAGAGCCAGCCGGCCAGGCCCCCGGCCCAGTTGCGCCGCCCGGTGGCCGAGCGGGTGCGGCGCCGCTCGCGGTGGTCGGTCTTCTGCGGTTGCGGCTTGGTCAGCATGGTGGTCATGTCAGGCCCCCTCGAGCTGGCTCTCACCGGCGTCCCGGCCCCCGAGCCTGCGCAGCAGCAGGGCCAGGGCGAGACCCACCAGGACGAGGATGACGGCGATGGCGCTGGCCGGGCCCATCAGGTTGGCCTGGAAGCCCCGCTTGTACATGTCGAGCGCGAGCACCCGGGTGGCGTCCCCCGGCCCGCCCTCGGTCAGGACGTAGATCAGGTCGAAGAAGGTCAGCGAGCCGACCACCATCAGCGTCGACGAGGTGATGATGGTGTATTTCAGCTGGGGCAGCGTGACGCTGAAGAACTGCCGGATCCGTCCGGCGCCGTCCAACTCGGCTGCTTCGTAGAGGGACTTCGGGATCTGCTGCACACCACCCTGGTAGATCAGCGAGTGGAACGGGATGAACTGCCAGGAGACGATGAAGATGACGACGCCGAAGGCGAGTCCCGGCCGTCCCAGCCAGTCCTTGCTGAGCCAGTCCGCCCCGAGGCCCGCGCCGAGCCCGAAGGTGGGGTTGAGCAGCGCCTTGTACGCGACGGCGATCGCGGCGGAGCTGAGCAGCAGCGGGATGAAGTACACCACCCCGAGGACCGCCCGGTAGCGCTGGCGTCCCGCCATGAACGTGCCGAGCAGAATGCTGATCGGGGTCTGGAAGGCCCAGGACGCGATCATCACCCCGAAAGTCACCAGCACCGCGTGCGGCAGGCCGGGGTTGGTGAGCACCGACCGCCAACTGGTCAGCCCCGACGGGTGGATGGCGCCGATTCCGTCCCAGGTGGTGAAGGACAGCACGAAGACACCGACGAGCGGGACGACGGCGAACCCGACGAAGACCACGAGCGCCGGCACGGTCAGCCACGGCAGGATGCTGCGCCGGCCGCGACGGGGCGGGTGGGCGGTGAGCGCGGTCATTTCCCGATGACCTCGTTGAGGTTGGCGGCGAACTGCTTGGGCGAGATGGACAGTTGGAACAGCTTCACGATGTTGTCGAGCAGTGTCTCGGCCGCCGTGGGGCTGAGCGCCTGGTCCCAGGACTGGCTGAACACCTTGGCCTTGGTGGCGACGTCGTAGGTGAACTGGAGGAAGTCGGCGTCCTTGGAGGCGGCGAGCAGCTTCTCCGTGCCCAGCTTGAGCGGTACGGACCCGTTGTCGATCCACGCCTTCACCTCGGCGTCCTGGAGGACGCCCTTGGCGAAGTACTCCTTGGCGATCTTCTTTTCCTTGGCGCTGGCCTTCGAGGAGATGGACAGGTACTGGCCCGGGTTGCCGAGGGTGTTGCTCGGGTCGCCCTTGCCGCCCTCGACGGCCGGGAAGTTCATGAAGCCCAGGCCGCCGCCGGAGACGAAGTCACCGCCGTCGTGCTTCTGGATGCCGTACGACCAGGAGCCGTGCAGCATCATCGCGGCCTTGCCGGTGTACAGGAGTGCCTGGTCGGCATTGGAGTCCGCGGTGATCGAGGAGAAGCCCTTGATGAAGCCCTTGGCCCTGACCAGGTCCTGCACCATGGTCAGCGCCTTGATGGCGGCCGGGTCGGACCAGGCGTTCTTCTCGCCGTCGAAGACGGCCTGGAACACCTCGGGCCCGCCGATGCGGTCGAAGAGGAACTCCAGCCACATCATGTTCGTCCACCGGGACTGGCCCCCGAGGGAGAACGGCGCGATGCCCTTGGCGTTGAACTTGGGCACCAGCGCCATGATGTCGTCCCACGACTGCGGCGGCTTCACGCCGACCTTCTCGAAGACGTCCTTGTTGTAGTAGAGGACGATGGGCTGCACCGTCTCGCAGGGCATCGCGTAGATCTTGCCCTTGACGGTCGCCGCGCCGAACGAGGTGGGGATCAGGCGCTTCTTGACCTCGGGGTTCTGGTCGAACCACGGGGTCAGGTCCTCGACCTGGCCCGCCTCCACGTAGCTGCGCAGCGTTCCGCCGCCCCAGCCCCAGATGAGGGTGGGCGCCTTCCCCGCGCCGATGGCGGTCTTGATCTTCGTCTTGTAGGCGTCGTTCTGGAAGGTGGTGCCCTTGATCGCGCTCTTGGGGTGGGCCTTGTTGAAGGCCTCCAGCGCGCCGGTCCTGATGCCCTCCTGGGGCTGGCCGCTGAGGTACCAGTACGAGGCGCCCGAGCCTCCCGCACCGCCCTTGGTCGGTCCCGACGAGCCGCAGGCCGCGAGCGCCGCGGAGAGCGGCACACCGGCGGCGATGCCGAGGGCGGTCCGTCTTGAGACGGGACGTCGTGAGAGGGGGATTTCCATGTCTGTATCTCCGCACTCGAGAGCCGCCGGCGACGCGTGGGCCGCCGTGAAAACTTTTCGAAAACCAGCCGACGTTCAGCTCTGTGACTGCAAATTAGGTAGCGGCCACAGGGCTGTCAAGGCATCTGCAAGAACGTTGTGGCGCACGGAACTTATGCGTAGCGTCGGGCGGACACAACACTCGTGGAAGCCGCGACAGACATCGAAAATGTTTCGAAGTTCTGCGGGCTGAGGGCAGAGGAGGATGCGGATGTCCGCGGCTGATTCACGTGCCGGGACGGGGCAGGTCACGCCACTCTGGCAGGACCCGGCACTGCCCGTGCCCGACCGGGTCGAGGCGCTGCTCGCCGAGATGACGGTGGCGGAGAAGGTGGCGCAGCTCGGCAGCCGCTGGATCGGCAACTTCATGGGACACGAGGCAGGGGACGACGGGTCACCCGGGGAGACCGGCGACGAGCCGGTCGAGAAGCCCCAAGTGGCGCCGCTGGAGGCCCTGTTCAAGGACGCGGGGCGTGTTCCGCTAGAAGACGCGGCTCGGGACGGGCTCGGTCACCTCACGCGGGTGTACGGCAGCCGTCCGGTGAGCGCGCGGGACGGCGCGGACCTCCTGGTCGAGCAGCAGCACACCGTCGTCAAGGGCTCCCGGCTCGGCATCCCGGCCCTGGCCCACGAGGAGTGCCTCACCGGGGTCAACACCTATGGCGCCACCGTCTACCCGGCTCCGCTCGCGTGGGCGGCGGCCTTCGACCCGGACCTGGTGCGCCGCCTCGGCGGGGCGATCGGGCGGGACATGCGGGCGCTCGGCGTGCACCAGGGGCTCGCTCCGGTCCTGGACGTGGTGCGGGACTACCGGTGGGGCCGGGTCGAGGAGACGATGGGCGAGGATCCCTACCTGGTGTCGGTGCTCGGTGCCGCGTACGTCGGCGGGGTGGAGGGCGCGGGAGTGATCGCCACCCTGAAGCACTTCGCCGGGTACTCGGCCGCCCGCGGCGCCCGCAACCACGGTCCTGTGCCGATGGGCCGCCGCGAGCTGATGGACGTCATCCTGCCGCCGTTCGAGACGGCGATCGCGGTGGGCGGCGCCCGGTCGGTGATGAACTCCTACTCCGACATCGACGGCGTCCCGGCCGGCGCCGACCCGTGGCTGCTGACCCAACTGCTGCGCGAGGACTGGGGGTTCACCGGGACGGTCGTCTCCGACTACGGGTCACTCGCGTTCCTCGCCGGGCTCCACGGGGTCGCGGCCGACTTCGACGAGGCGGGCGTCCTGGCGCTCGGGGCGGGCATCGACGTGGAGCTGCCGGACACGCTCACCTTCGGCCCGCACCTGGCGGACCGGGTCCTGCGGGGCGAGCTTGCGGAGTCCCTGCTCGACCGGGCGGTGCGCCGCCTGCTGACCCAGAAGGTCGAACTGGGCCTCCTCGACCCCGGCTGGACGCCCGAGGATTCGGCCGCGTCCGCCGCGACGAGGGACCTGGACTCGCCGGAGAACCGGGAACTGGCCCGCAAGTTGGCCGAGCGGTCCGTCGTGCTGCTCGACGCGGGCGGCGCGCTGCCGCTCGTCGACGCGGAGGCGGGACGCCGGGCGCCGGGCCGCATCGCCGTGGTGGGGCCCTGCGCGGCCGACTCGCGCACTCTCATGGGCTGTTACGCCTTCCCGAACCATGTGCTGCCCCGCCACCCCGGGCTGCCGCTGGGCATCTCGGCGCCGACCGTCGTGGAGGCGCTGCGCGGCGAACTCCCGGACACCGAGGTCGTCTTCGAGCCGGGCTGCGACGTACGCGAGGAGGACCGGTCCGGCTTCGCCGCGGCGGCGGCAGCGGCGCGCGGGGCGGAGCTGTGCGTCGCGGTGGTGGGCGACCGTGCGGGACTGTTCGGCAACGGCACGTCGGGCGAGGGCTGCGACGTGGAGGACCTCCGGCTGCCGGGCGTACAGGCGGAGTTGCTCGCGGAGCTGTTCGCCACCGGGACGCCCGTGGTCGTCGTCGTGCTCTCCGGCCGCCCCTACGCCCTCGGCGAGGTGCATCCGCAGGCCGCCGGGCTCGTCCAGGCGTTCATGCCGGGCCAGGAGGGTGCGGCGGCGATCGCGGGGGTGCTGTCCGGACGCGTCCAGCCGGCGGGCAGACTGCCGGTGCAGATCCCGCGCCGACCCGGCGGCCAGCCCGGTACCTATCTGCAGGCGCCGCTGGGCGCGCACACGGAGGGCATCAGCAGCGTCGACCCGACGCCGCTGTTCCCGTTCGGCTACGGCAGGTCGTACACGACGTTCGAGATCGGGGACCTGCACGTGAGCACGGACGAGGCCCCCACCGACGGGGAGTTCACGGTGTCGGCGCGGGTGCGCAACACCGGCACCAGGTCCGGTCGCGAGACTGTCCAGCTCTACCTGCGCGACCCTGTCGCCCAAGTCGCACGCCCGGTACGCCAGTTGACCGGCTTCGCGCAGGTGGACCTCGCCCCGGGGGCGAGCGCACGGGTGACCTTCCGGGTGCACGCCGACCGGACCGCGTTCACCGGCCGCGACCTCACCCGGATCGTCGAACCCGGCGACATCGAGGTGCAGGTCGGCGCCTCGTCCCAGGAGTTGCCGTGCCGGGCTGTCGTACGATTGACGGGCCCCACCCGGATGATCGGCCACGACCGGCGGCTCACCACACCGGTGGACGTGACCCTGGAAGAAGCAGATGCCACCGCACGCTAGACGCACCACCCTGGCGACCATCGCCCGCGAGGCGGGGGTCTCCGTGGCCACCGTGTCGAAGGTGGTCAACGACCGCAGTGACGTGGCGCCGCGGACCCGTGCCCGGGTGCAGGAGCTGCTGCGCGAGCACGACTACCTGGCCCCCGTCTTCCGGCACACCGAGGCCGCGAAGAACCCCACCATCGAGGTGCAGTTCAACGGCGACCTGAAGACGTACTCGGCCGAGGCGCTGGAAGGCATCATCGACGCCGCGGCCGAACTGGGCGCCTCCGTCGTGATCAGCAAGTCGTCACCCGCCCCGCACTGGGCCCGGGACCTCGCGTCCGCGGGGCGGCGCGCCCTCATCGCGGTCACCAGCATGTACACGGCCGCGCATGTGAAGGAACTGACCCGGGCCGGACTTCCGCTGGTCGTCCTCGACCCGCTGCACCTGCCGCACAACCGGGTGCACAGCGTCGGGTCGACGAACTTCGCCGGCGGCCTGGCCGCGACCGAGCATCTGATCCACCTCGGCCACCGCCGCGTCGGCTACCTCGGCGGACCGACCATGGCCGTGTGCAACCAGGCCCGCATGCACGGCTACCGCGCCGCCCTGGAAGCGGTGGACGCCCCCACGCCTGCCGACTACGTCCGGCACGGGGCGTTCACGCACCAGGCCGGCATGCTCGGCGCCGCCGCGCTCCTCGACCTGGACACACCACCGACGGCGATCTTCGCGGGCAACGACGAGATCGCCCTCGGCATCATCGAGGCCGCCCGCGCCCGCGGCCTGCGCATCCCCGAGGACCTGAGCGTGGTCGGCTTCGACGACACACTCCTGGCCAGAATGGCGGCACCGGCCCTGACCACCGTGCGCCAGCCGCTGCGCGAGATGGGCGGCATCGCCCTGCGCACGGCGCTGCGCCTCGCCAACGGCGAGCGGGTCGAGTCCCACCACATCGAACTCGCCACGGAACTGGTCGTACGGGCGTCGACGGCGCCGCCGCAGGAGGCGCCTGCGGCGCAGTAGGGAGTGCGGGAGCCGGTCGCCCATGGTCACGACCCGTCTTCCCGCACCTCCGCCGCGATCCTCGGCGGCCACTCCCCCGCCACCAGCACCCCCTCCGCGTACGCCCGCGCGACCAGTTCCGTGCGGTTCGACGCGCCCCAGCGGCGTGACAGTTGGCGCAGGTGGTAGGTGACGCCGTCGGTCGTCAGGCCGGTCTCGCGGGCCGCGCGGGCCGTCGTGGCGCCCGCGGCCAGCAGGGCCAGGATGCGCGCCTCCTGCGGGTGCGGCGGCGGGGAGGCGGACGGGGTTCGCTCTGGCGCCGCCGCCGTGTCGTACACCCGTACCGTCACCAGCAGATCGGGCACCCGATGCGCGCTCTCGCTCACCGTGTCGACGATCAACTCGCCGCGGCGCCGCGTCCCGTCGCCGCCGCGCCAGGCCACCGCGACCGTGTAGCGCGAGCGGCGGCGCGCCCTCAACGCCTGCGCGATCCGGTCGACCTGCGCGGCGTCGACCGGCACGAACAGGTCGAGGATCGCGCGCCCCTTGAGGCGGCCCGCGGTGGTGCCCCACTCCAGGGCGAACGCGGCGTTGACAAGGCGTACGTCGCCGTAGGGATCGCACACCGCGACCGGCATCGGGATCCGGTCGAACAGCACCATCGCGCGATTGCGCCACAGCACCGCGTCCCCGACGCCCCCGGTGTCCATTCGCTGATCGCCTCCGTGAGTGTCGCCCGTGCCACGGACTGCGCCCGCGCACAAGTCCGATGCACCGTCAGCCACTACACAATCATGTAGTGGGGATGGGCTGACCAGCAGGGGGAGCGGATCAAGCTGGAAGCCGCAGTTCTCAGTTTTCCCCCCACTCCGCGACAGCACGATCCCCCCTCCGCGAAAGGCACCGCCCCACCATGCCGGACTCCGCGCCCACCCCCTCCCCCACGCCCGACGACAGCGCCTACGCCGCCGCCGGGGTCCCCGTCGTCGATGTCACCGCCACCGGTCTCGGCCCCGGACCGCTGCAGCAGATCATGGGCCTGATGCGGGAGCACGGCCCGCAGCTGGTGCGGCGGGTTCACGGGCGGGACGCCCTGTTCGTCTCCGACCTCGACCTCGTCACCGAGCTCGCCGACGAGACCCGCTTCGCCAAGAGCATCGGCCCGGCGCTGCGCAACGTCCGCGAGTTCGCCGCCGACGGCCTGTTCACCGCCTACAACGACGAGCCGAACTGGGCCCGCGCCCACGACATCCTCATGCCGGCCTTCGCGCTCGGCTCCATGCGGACGTACCACCCGGTGATGTACAAGGTGGCGCGCCGCCTCGTCGAGTCCTGGGACCTGGCGGCCGGTGACGGCAGCCCGGTCGACGTGCCCGGTGACATGACCCGCATGACGCTCGACACCATCGGCCTCGCCGGGTTCGGCTACGACTTCGCCTCCTTCGCCAGCAGCGAGCCGCACCCGTTCGTCGAGGCGATGGTGCGCTGCCTGGAGTGGAGCATGAAGCGCCTGGCACGTGTCCCCGGTGGTGACTACGAGGCCGCCGACGCGGCGTTCCGCGCCGACGCCGACTATCTCGCCCAGGTCGTCGACGACGTGATCACCGCGCGGGTCGAGAGCGGCGAGAGGCACACCGACGACCTGCTCGGCCTGATGCTGACGGCCGAGCACCCGCAGGACGGCTCCACCCTGGACACCGCCAACATCCGCAACCAGGTCATCACGTTCCTGATCGCCGGGCACGAGACGACGTCTGGTGCGATGTCCTTCGCCCTGTACTACCTCGCCAAGAACCCGGCCGTCCTCGATCTCGTACGCCGCGAGGTGGACGCCCTGTGGGGTGACACCACGGACCCGGAGCCGGACTTCGACGAGGTCGGCCGGCTCACGTACACCCGGCAGGTCCTCAACGAGGCGCTGCGCCTGTGGCCGACGGCCGCCGCGTTCAGCCGGGAGGCCCGCGAGGACACACTGCTCGGCGGACGCATTCCGCTGCGCGCCGGGCAGGGTGTGACGGTGCTTGCGCCGATGCTGCACCGGGGTCCGGTGTGGGGCGACAACCCGGAGCGCTTCGACCCGAACCGGTTCACGCCCGAGGCCGAGGCGGAGCGTTCCCCGCACGCGTTCAAGCCCTTCGGGACGGGTGAACGGGCCTGTATCGGGCGGCAGTTCGCGCTGCACGAGGCGACGATGCTGCTCGCGATGCTCGTGCACCGCTACCGTCTGGTCGACCACGCCGACTACGAGCTGTCGGTGAAGGAGACCCTCACGCTGAAGCCGGACGGCTTCACCCTCGCACTCGCGCCGCGCACCCCGGCCGACCGCCGGCACACTCCGCTGCCCGGCGCCGCGGCGAAGGCCGAGACGGACCCGGTCGCCGACACTCTCCCTACGCGGGTACTCCCCGGCACCCGCGCCCTGTTCCTGCACGGCAGCAACTACGGCACCTGCACCGGGCTCGCCGCCCAGCTCGCCGACGAGGCCGCCGCGCTCGGCTGCGAGACCGAGGTCGCCGCGCTGGACGCGTACGCGGACGGGCTGCCGACCGACCGCCCCGTGGTGATCGTCGCCGCGTCCTACAACGGCCGGCCGACGGATGACGCCAGTCAGTTCGCCGCCCGGCTGCTCGACGGCTCCGCATCGACGGAGGGTGTGTCGTACTCCGTGCTCGGCGTCGGCGACCGCAACTGGGCCGCCACCTACCAGCACTTCCCCACCCGCATCGACGCGCGCCTGGCCGAGCTCGGCGCCGAGCGACTCTGCGAGCGGGCCGCCGCCGACGCCTCCGGCGACCTGGGCGGCACCGTCCGCACGTTCACCGCCGACCTGCGCACGGCCCTCCTGGAGCGGTGCGGGGACCCGGAGGCCACCGCCGCGAACGCCCCCGCCGGGCCCACCTCCCCGTACGAGATCCGCGAGATCAGCGGCGGGCCGATGGACACGGCGGCGGCACGGCACGGACTCGAGCCGTTCACGGTCACCGAGGCACGCGATCTGACGGCGCCCGGCCACCCGCGCGTGAAGCGGTTCGTGCGGCTCGCGCTGCCCGAGGGTGTGTCGTACCGGACCGGCGACCACCTCGCCGTGCTGCCCGCGCACGAGGACGACCTCGTCGAGCGCGCACTGAAGGTCCTCGGCCTCGACCCGGACGTGCTGCTCGACATCCGTGACGCCCGCCCCCGCCGCGACGCGCTGCCGCTCGACCGGCCCGTGACCGCACGCGAACTCCTCACGTTCCACGTGGAGTTGCAGCACAGGCCGGGCCCGGACGAGGTGGCCGCGCTCGCCGCCGCCAACCCCTGTCCGCCGGAGGCCGCCGCGCTGCGGGAGCTGTCCGCCGACGACCCGCGCACGTTCCTCGAACTGGTCGAGGACCACCCGGCGCTGCGCGAGGCACTGACCTGGGACCTGCTGCTCGGGCTGCTGCCGCCGCTGCGCCCGCGCCACTACTCCGTATCGTCCAGCCCGGCCGAACTCCCGGGCCACGTAGACCTGATGGTGTCGGTGCTCGACGCACCCGCCGCCTCCGGCATCGGCCGCTACCGGGGCACGGGATCGCACCAACTGGCGTCCCTGCGCCCCGGGGACACCGTGCTCGGCCGGGTCCAGCCGTGCCGCGACGCCTTCCGCATCGCGCCCGACACACCCGAGCCGGTCATCATGATCGCGGCGGGTACGGGCCTGGCCCCGTTCCGCGGCGTGGTCGCCGAACGAGCGGCACAGGGCACCCAACTGTCGCCCGCCCTCCTCTACTTCGGCTGCGACCACCCCGAGCGGGACTTCATGCACGCCGACGAACTGCGCGCTGCCGACGCGGCGGGCGCGGTGTCACTCCGCCCGGTCTTCTCCGAAGCCCCGGTCGACGGCCACGCCTTCGTCCAGCACCGCATCGCCGCCGAGGCCACCGAGCTCGGCGACCTCCTCGACGCGGGGGCACGGGTGTACGTGTGCGGGGACGGCGCCCGGATGGCACCCGGCGTACGCGCCGCGTTCCGCGCACTGCACCGCGAGCGCACACCTGACGCCGACGAGACCGCGGCCGAGCAGTGGCTCACCGATCTGATGGCGGAGGGGCGTTACGTGGAGGACGTGTACGGGGGCTGACCGCACACCCCCGCTGCGCCGGGCTCGGTCGGCCTGGCGCAGCGGGCCGCTGACCACTCCGCTTCCCCTGGCGTTACAGCGGGTCTCCGAGCGGCCCGTACTCCTCCTCCAGGGCCTCGGCCCAATGGGCGTGCCAGTCCGGTTGCGTGCCGTCGGCGTCGGTGAACCCGTACTCCTTGTAGAGGCCCCAAGTGGCCAATGCCTGCCCGGACTTGTCCATGATGTTGGGGTCGGCGGCCAGCGCGGCGACCGCCCGGCCGAGGTAGGTCGGGGTTTCGGAGCGGGCGAAGTTGGGATCCTTGGCCGCGCCGTCCCGCCAGTTGGCCTCGGTGACGCCGAAGCCCTCCAGCATGGCCTCCGAGCGCAGGAAGCCGGGCGTGATCGCCACGGCCGCGACGCCGTGCGGCTTCAGTTCGGCGGCCTGGGCGACCGCGAGACGGATCACCGCGGACTTGGCGAGATCGTAGAAGAACGAGCCGCGATACCGGGCGGTGTTGCCGTCAGTCACCTCCACGACGAGACCGCTGCCGCGGGCGACCAGCAACGGAAGCGCGAACCGGCTGGTGATCACATGGGTCTCCACGGCCTGCCGGAGCAGCCGGAGGCCGGTGTCGAGGTCCTGCTCCCACAGCGGATGCTCCCAGTCGGCCAGCGGGTCGCCGCCCCATACGGAGTTGACCAGGATGTCGAGCCGCCCGTCCTGTTCGGCGGCGATCCGGTCGACCAGGGCACGCACCTCGACCGGCCGACTGTGATCGGTGCGGACGGGGAGACCGAGGCCGCCCGCGGCAGTGACCATCTCGGCGGTCTCCTCGATGGTCTCCGATCGGCCCATGTCCGAGCGTCCGGCGGTGCTGCTGCGGCCGGTGACGTACACCGTGGCACCGGCGGCCCCCAGCTCGACGGCGATACCCCGCCCACCTCCTCGGGTACCCCCGGCGACCAGAGCAACTTTCCCGGCCAGTACCCGTGCGTCGTTCGTCATGATTCCTCCAGGTCGTAGCGAGAGGGACGGTGCGGGGACAACAGGTTGTGGAGCTCGCGCAGGAGCCGCTGGGCGAGGGTGCCCCGGCGGTCGAGGGCCCAGGTCAGGCCCGTACCGGAGGCGATGGCCTGCACGGAGGCGGCCAGGGCCGCGACATCCGTCCCGGCGCGAAGTTCACCGGCGAGCAGGGCTTCCTTGAGCAGCTCCTCGACGGCTCGGCCCTGAGCCCGGTGGATGGTCAACGCGTGTCGCCGGAACTCCGGGTCCGTGAGGTCGATGCACAGGAACGCCAGATGGTTGGCGAAGGTCTCCGGCGTGGCCATGCCGGCCATCGGCTCAACGATCAGTTCCGCGAGAGCGTCGAGCGCCGTTTCGTGCCGCTCCCGCACACGCCCGGCCCGCAGGCCGGCATCGTCGGCATCCTTCGCGGACTGCGCGGCAAGCGCGAGCAGCAGCCCACGCTTGGACCCGAACCGCTGCACCAGCGTCCCCGGCACCAGTCCCACCTCACGCGCGACGACGGCCAGCGTCAGCCCGACCGGACCCACCCGGCCGATCACATCGGCCGCCGCCCGCAAGATCACCGCGTCCTCGACCCCTCGGGGGCGTCCTGCCATCACGACTCCATCAATTAATAAATGCCCGTTCATTCATAAAAGCGCGCCGACGGCGGACGGTCAACCCCACGCCGGGCCGGCGGCCGCTTCGAGCGCCTGTCCCGACGGGCCGGTGATCCGCGGCTCCCGGGGGCTCGATAGATTGACATCCCATGGAACTTTGGGGAGCACGCCTCTACGGGAACCCTTGCCGGGACTGCGGATTCGACTGGTCGTTGACCCCGCACGAAGCCATTGAGCAGGTCGAGGATCTGCCGGCGCGATACTCGGCCCTCACTAGGGGGCGCCGCGGCGATGAGCGGCATCCGGAGCTGGCCTGGAACGTCGCCGCCTACACCAGCCACGTCACCGATAATCTGCGCAACTGGGCCGAGCGACTGGCCGGCGCGAGGCTCGCCAGCGTGCGGCACGTCCCCGGCTACGACCAAGATCTTCTGTCGCAGGCCCGCCACTACAACGACGTCCCTCTGGCAGGCGCATTGTGGTCGCTTCAGCGGGCGGTCGATGCCTGGGCGGAGTCGGTGTCCGCCGCACTGGAGGAGGACGTGGTGCTTGAGCATGCCGATCGCGGCGTACAGCGGGCCGAGGACGTGGCGCGAAACAACACGCACGACGCCTCCCATCACGCCTGGGACGTGGAGCGGATCCTGGCGTACGCCGACCGGTCCACCGGGAGCTGAGCTCCCCCTGCGAAAGGCGGCCGGTTCCCAGGTCCGGTCAGCCGCCCGCCGCCACCAGCACCGCCGCCGCATCTCGCGCCGCCGCCAGCGCCCGCGGCCGGTCCGCGCCCGGCTGGCCCAGGACGACTCGTGTGCTCAACCCGTCGAGGAGTGCGAGGAGTTGGGACGCCCGGCCGGGGACGTCGTCGATTGTGAAGGCGCCCCGGTCGACCCCCTTGGCGAGGATGGCTTCCAGGTCGCGCTGCCAGCCCTGGTCCAACTCCTGTTGCGCGGCGCGCAGTTCGTCGTCGGAGCCGGAGCGTGCCCACAGTTCGACCCAGAGCATCCAGCGCGGGTCGCGGGGCCCGGCCGGCAGGTACAGGTCCAGGTAGAGGTCCAGCCGGCGGGCCGGGGTGACGCGGCGGGCCAGGAGCGCCGCCCGCTCCTCCGTCAGCGCGGCCTCGCTGTAGCGCAGCGCCTCGACGAGCAGCAGGTTCTTGGAGCGGAAGTAGTAGAGCAGGTGCCCGCCGCTGGTGCCGAGACGCTTGGCGAGCGAGGCCATGGTGAGGGACGCGAGGCCCTCCTCGGCGACGACGGCCGTCGCCTCCTGGAGCGTGCGGGTACGCAGGTCGCCGCCCGCCGACCGCCCCGGTCGTGCCGCTGCCGCCCCGGCCATGCGCACCGTCCCTCACCGCTGTTCGTACGGATCGCAGCCTACCTCTTGACGTGAGGTGACACCGCGCCGCATCTTGAATGCCATTCAAGTTTCTTGAACAGCATTCAAGCCGTTCACGAAACTTCCTTGCGAAGAGATGACGAGAGGCGACGGCATGACGGCACACCCGACCGCGCAGAGCGCCGCCGGCCCTGACACACCCCCGCAGCCACCCCGAGACGAGGTGTTCCAGGTCGAGGAGCATGGCATCGACCCGATCCCGGAGTCCGAGCGGCACGGCGGGGCCCGGGACCTGTTCTGGCTCTGGTTCGGTTCGAACCTGACGTTCACCTACGTCATCAACGGCGCGCTGGCCGTCTCCTTCGGCCTGTCCTTCTGGCAGGCCGTGCTCGCCGTCGTCCTCGGCGGCCTGACGTTCTTCGCCATCAGCGCCGCGGGCATGAGCGGCGTACGGACCGGCACGGCGACCCTGGTGATCTCCCGCGCGGCATTCGGCGTCCGCGGCAACTGGCCCGCGGGCCTGCTGAACTGGATCGTCAGCATCGGCTACACCATCGTGAACACGGTCGTCGGCGTCCTCGCGCTCCAGGCGATCTGCGCCGAACTCGGCTGGCACGGCACTGCCGCCCGCGCCGCGAGCCTCGCCGCCACCCTGGCCCTCACGTTCGCCGTCGCCCTGTGGGGCCACGCCACCGTGCAGTGGGCCGAGCGCTGGATGGCGTACGCGCTGACCATCGGGTTCGCGGCGATGCTGGTGTTCCTGCTGCCGGGCACGGACACCGGCGCCGCGCCCGCGCCGGGCGGCGCCGCGGCCTGGTCCCTCGCGTTCGTCGTGGTGCTCGCCGGGCCGATCAGCTACGTCCCGATGCCCGCCGACTACACCCGCTACCTCCCGGCGACCACCACGATGCGCGCGCTCACCTGGAACGGGGCGCTCGGCGGCCTCATCTCCTCCGTGGCCCTCGGGATCGCCGGCGCGGCCGCCGCGACGCAGGCCGATCTCACGGACGCGGTGGCCGGGACGCAGGGGCTGCTGCCGGGCTGGTTCCAGCCGCTGTTCCTCGCCCTGGTGCTCGGCGGCTCGGTCACCAACTCGATCATCACGCTGTACTCGTCGAGCCTCAACCTCCAGGTCCTCGGCATCCCTTGGAGCCGCGCGAAGGCCATCCTGATCAGCGCGGCGGTGACGGCCGCCGGTTCGCTCGCCGCCCTCTTCCTGGTCGACTTCACGGAGTCGCTGCTGTCGTTCCTGTCGCTGCTCGTCATCGTGTTCGCGCCGTGGGGCGGCGTCTTCCTCACCGACATGGTGCTGCGCCGCTGCCGCTACGACGCCGAGGCCCTGCACACCGGCCGCGCGGGCCGCTACTGGTACCGCGCCGGGTACAGCCCCGCCGGCCTGACCGCCCTGCTCACCGGCATGGTCTTCGCGGCGCTCACCTGCGACAGCGCCCTGTGGCGCGGCCCGCTCGTGGCGCCGCTCGGCGGCATGGACCTCAGCGCACTCGGCGCCGTCGTCGCGGGCGTCGTGTACGCGGCACTGGCCCGCACCAGCGCCCGCCCGCACACCCCGTGACCACACCTCCCCGACGCACCCCCGTACCCCCGTACCCCCGACACACCCACGTACGAGAAAGAACCGCACCCCCATGGCACCCGCACAGCACCACACCCCTGCCGCCGATCTCGTCCTCCGCCACGCCCGCATCCACACCGTCGACCCTGAACTGCCCGAGGCCGAGGCGCTCGCCGTGCGCGGCGGGCGGATCGTGTGGCTCGGCGCCGACGCGGACGCGGACCGCTGGACGGGCCCGGGCACCCGGGTCCTCGACGCGGGCGGGCGGCTCGTACTGCCCGGATTCATCGACGCCCACAACCACGTCCGGCTCGGCTCGGACGACGCCTGCGTCCAACTCGCGGGCGCCGCAAGCCTGTCGGAGATCCACGACCGCATCACCGCCTGGCGCGAGCGCAACCCCGACGCCGCCTGGATCGAGGCCGAGGCCTTCGACTACTCGGCGCTGCCGGACGGCCGGATGCCCACGGCCGCCGACCTCGACCCCGTCACCGGCGACACCCCGGCCATGGTCCTGAGCTACGACGTGCACACGGCCTGGCTCAACACGGCGGCCCTGGACCGGCTCGGTGTGCGCGCCGACCGCACGGAACTCCCCTTCGGTATCGCGCAGACCGACCCGGAGACAGGCCAACCGAGCGGTTTCGTAAGGGACTTCGCCGTGCGCGGACTGTCCCGCGACGGCCACCGGGCGCTGCGCGAGCTCGGTGTGCCGTGGGCGTCGCCCGAGCGGCAGTACGGGCGGCTCGTGAAGTCCCTCGACGACGCGATCCGGTTCGGCATCACCACGGTGGTGGAGCCGCAGAACTCCCTGGACGACCTGGCCCTGTTCGAGCGGGCGAGGGCGGAGGGGCGGCTGCGCTCGCGGCTCGTCGCCGCGCTGTTCCACCCGCGCGGCACCTCGGACGCGGACCTCGACGACTTCGAGGCCGCCACGCGCGCGTACCGCGACGAGCACATGCGGCTCGGCCCGCTCAAGCTCTACATCGACGACGTCGTGGAACCGCGCACGGCTGCGCTCCTCGAACCGTACGCGACCGGCTGCGGAGGCCACCGGGGCGAGACGTTCTACCCGGCCGAGGAGTTCGCCGACCTGCTGACGAAGCTGGACGCGCGCGGCTTCCAGTGCTTCGTGCACGCCACCGGCGACCGGGGCATCCGCACGGTCCTGGACGCCGTCGAGCAGGCCCGCGCCGTCAACGGCCCGCGCGACGCCCGCCACCAGGTCGTGCACGTCGAGTGCCTGGACCCGGCGGACGCGCCGCGCTTCGCCGAACTCGGCGTCGTGGCCTGCATGCAGCCGCGGCACTGCGCACCGGAGATCGCGGGCCCCGGACAGGACTGGGCGGCGAACGTCGGCGCGGGCCGCTGGCACAAGGCCTGGCCGATGCACACGCTCGACGCGGCCGGTGCGACGCTCGCGTTCTCCAGCGACTGGAACGTCGCGGAGATGGACCCGATGATCGGCATCTACACGGCCGTCACCCGCAAGCCGCTGGCCGGGGGCCAGGCGTGGATGCCGGAGGAGACGGTCGACGTGACGACGGCCGTGCACGCGTACACGATGGGCTCGGCGTACGCCAACTTCCTTGAGGACGAACGGGGTTCACTGTCGGTGGGGAAGGTCGCGGACTTCTCCGTGCTCTCCCGTGACATCCTCCGCGCAGCCCCGGAGGACATCCCCGGGACCGTCGCGGAGGTCGTCGTGGTGGCGGGAGACATCGTCCACGAGACGGGGGCCTGAGACACCGTCAGCCGGCCGCCCGGAACCTCCACCCATGGTCGACAGGACCGATCCCGTCACCGAGCGCGAATCCCGCCGCGATGGCCCCGGTGACGTACTCCTTCGCCCGGCGCACCGCCTCCGGCACCTCGTGCCCCTGCGCGAGACCGGCCGCGATCGCCGAGGCGAGGGTGCAGCCGGTGCCGTGGGTGTGGGCGTTGTCGTGGCGCGGCGAGCGCAGCCAGTGCTCGTCCGTGCCGTCGGTCAGGAGGTCGACCGCCTCGCCGGGCAGGTGGCCGCCCTTGATGAGCGCCCAGCGGGGCCCATAGGCGAGCAGGCGCTCGGCGGCGCGCCGCATGTCGGCCTCCGCGGTGTCGGCCTCGACCGCGACGCCGGTGATCTCGGCAACCTCGTCGAGGTTCGGTGTCACCACCGTGGCCACCGGCAGCAACCGGTCCCGTACGGCGTCGATGGCGTCGTCGGCGAGCAGCCGGTCGCCGTGCTTGGAGACGCTGACGGGGTCGACGACGACGGGGGCCGGCGCCTCGGCGAGCAGCTCGGCGACCGTGACGACCATGTCGGGGTCGGCGAGCATGCCGGTCTTGAGCGCCTGGACGCCGATGTCGTCGACGACGCTGCGGTACTGGGCGCGCACGGCCTCCAGCGGAAGGCTCCAAGCGCCTTGCACACCAAGGGAGTTCTGGGCCGTCACCGCGGTGAGGACGCTCATTCCGTGCGTGCCGAGGGCCAGCATGGTCTTGAGGTCGGCCTGGATCCCGGCGCCGCCGCCGGAGTCGGATCCGGCGATGGTCAGCACGCGGGGCGGCGCGACCGCGGTCGGTGTCTCGCTCATGCGGAGACATCCTTTCGGACTCGTCGGATGCGTCGGATACGGGAGTGGGGGCTGCTCGACCATGCGTCGGCGTACGAGCGGGCGGCGGCACGCGGGTCCTCCGCCGCGCAGATTCCCGACACGATGGCGCCTCCCGCCGCGCCCGCGGCCCGCAGGTGCGGCAGGTCGTCGGGGGTGACACCACCGATGGCCACGGCGGGCAGCTCGCTCAGCCGGGCCAGCGCGGCGAAGCCGTCGAGGCCGAGCGGCTCGGGGGCGTCGGCCTTGGTGCGGGTGGCGTGCAGGGCGCCGATCCCGACGTGGTCGATGCGCGCCGTGGAAGTCGCGGCGGCGTGCAGCTCGGAGGCGCTGGCCGCGCTCAGGCCCAACACGGCCTCGTCCCCGATGAGTTGGCGTACGGAAGCGGCAGGAAGGTCCGACTGGCCCACGTGGACGCCGGTGACGCGGGCGCCGTGCGCTCGCGCGGCCAGGAACACGTCGACCCGGTCGTTGACGATCAGCGCGACCTCGTCGGGAAGGTTCTCGGCCACGTCCAGGACCGTCCGCAGGAACTCCCGGCCGCTCGCGTGCTTCTCCCGGATCTGTACGGCGGTGACACCTCCGGCCACCGCCTGCGCGACGGTCTCGGCCACGGTGCGACCGCGGGCCGCGCACTGGTCCGGGTCGGTGACCAGGTACACCGACAGGTCGACGCCCGTGTGAACGGGGCGCGTACGTGCCGTCATGACACCTCCGCCCGCTTCGCCAGCTCCTCCGGGGTGAGCGCGGCGAGCGCGTCCAGGAAGGCGACCGCGAAACTGCCGGGGCCTGCCGCCGCCCGCGCCGCGGACTCGGCGGCGACGGTGTACGCGGTGGCCGCCGCCACCGTCGTCGCGAACCGGTCCCCGTCGACCGCGGCGAACGCCGCCATCGCCGCGCCCAGCGCGCAGCCGCCCCCGGTCACCCGGGTCAACAGCGCGTCCCCGTTGGCGATACGGGCGGTGCGCGTGCCGTCGGTGACGTAGTCCACGGGGCCGGAAACCGCGACCACGCTGCCCGCCGTGCGCGCGAGTTCCGCTGCCGCACCCTCGGCGTCGCCGACGCCGTGCGAGGCGTCCACGCCCCGGCCGCCGCCTCCCGCGCCGGCGAGCGCGATGATCTCGGAGGCGTTGCCGCGGATCACGGTCGGCCGCAGCGCGAGCAGTTCGGCCGCGAGCGCCGTGCGTACGGGCAGCGCGCCGATGGCCACCGGGTCGAGGACCCACGGCGTCCCGGCTTCGGCCGCGGCCCGCGCCGCCTCGGGCATCGCGGCACGCTGTTCGGCGCGCGGGGTGCCGAGGTTGACCAGCACGCCCGAGGCGACGCGGGCGAAGGGTCCGGCCTCGTCCGGGATGTCGACCATGGCGGGCGCGGCGCCCACCGCGAGCAGGACGTTGGCGGTGAACCCGGTGACCACCGCGTTGGTCAGGCACTGCACCAGCGGTGACTCGCGCTGTACGCGCCCGAGTGCCTGCGCCGCGAAGGCGACGAGGTCATCGGGGCGGCCGGGGGACGTCTCAGGCATGGGGTCGCTCCAAATACGGGAGGTGCCGTGGTTTGTGCGTACGTGAAAGGGCAGGTCAGCCGCGTCGCCGCAGCGGCGCGTACACCGCGGCGGCCACGAGGAACGCCACGTAGTACGACACATCAGCGCCGTGCAGGGCCTCGGCCACCGGACCCACGTACAGGCTGGTGTCCATGAACGGGACCGCCGCGGCGAAGGCCGCCGCGAAAGCGAGCACAGCCGGCCACGCGGGCTGCCGTCGCTCGCGTTCGGCGGCGAGGTCGAGCGGCACACCGGCGCGCGCCTTGGCCCGGGCGCGCCAGTCGACGATGACGATCGCGACGAAGCCGGGGATCCAGTACCCGACGAACAGCAGCACATTCTGGAACCGCGCGGTGGTGTCGGCGTCGTGCATCCACAGCACGAGCGGGAAGCCGAGGACGGCGGCGAGGGCGGCGGCCACCGGGCGCGGGATGCGCACGCCGATGGTCTGCAGGGCGAGCGAACCGCTGTAGTCGTTCATGGCGTTGCTGCACAGCGCGGCAAGCGCCACGGCGAGCAGCCCGAATCCGCCGAGCACTCCCCCGCCGAGGATCTTGTCGACCCCGGCCGCCGTCTGGTCGGTGAGCACGGAGGCTCCCCATAGGCCGAGCGCCTGGACGGCCACGAACGACACCAGCAGGCCGAGCAGCGTGTACCAGAACATGCGCGTACGGGAGGTGGCGGCGGGCAGGTAGCGGCTGAAGTCGCTGGCGTACGGCGCCCAGGACAGACTGAGGCTCAGCGCGATGGTGCTGGTCAGGACGAAGGCACCGACGCGGTCGGCGCCGTGCACGGAGGCGTGGGCCGCGGGGTGCACACCGTCGAGCATCCGCCAGGCGATGAGCGCGAAGGCGGCGCCGAGCACGAAGGTCATGACGATCTGCAGCCGGTGGATGGCCTCGTAGCCGAACACACCGAGCAGCCCCTGGGCGAGCAGCATGACGAGGACGCCGGCCCAGAACGGCCAGCCGAGCAGCCGGGCCAGCGCCTCACCGCCGAACAGGCCGATCAGCGCGTCCCAGGCGATGGACGACAGCCACTGGAGCACGCCGGGCAGCGCGACGCCCCGCCCGAACGCGAGCCCGGCGAGCGGGAGTTGGCCCGCTCCGGTGCGGCTCCCCCACGTCCCCAGGTATGCGGTCGGCACCGCGCCGATCAGGGTGCCGAGCACGACGGCGGCGAGCGCGGTGGCGAAGTCGAGGCCGAGGGCGATGCCGACGGTGCCGGTGAAGACGCCGGTCATCGTCAGGTTCGGGGCGAACCACACGGTGAACAGGCGACCGGCGCCGCCGTAGCGGTTGGCTTCGGGGACCGGTTCGATGCCGTGCCCCTCGATGCCGAAGTCGCCGGGGGCCGCGGGCATTCGCCCGTCGAAGGCGCCGCTCTCGCGGTCGACAGGCAGGCCACTGCCACTGCCACTGGAAACATGCGTCACAGGCATGAGACATCCCTCCGCCAGTACGAACTGGTTCAGGTTCGACGGGTGTGTTCTCAGCCCTCTGGTCGGGGCACCCCGTGTCCGGTTACGGCCGCCAGCGTAACGCGGTGGCGCGGCGTGTCGCACGGGAGGGTTCCGGTTCCGTCGCGTCCGCCCGTACTTCGCGCGCTACAGGGTCGGCAATGCGGAGCTCTGTGGCAACTGGCCGACTTCTGTCGGTTTCGCGGCGCCGCGACGCGCTCCCGCCGCGTGACATCACGGTCGGCGCCCGCTCGGGCGCTCCGGGGAAACCGGCCGAGATCCGTCGGTCGCCGGGCAAACACCGACCGGACTCGATCATCGTATCGAGTTAATGCCACCGGCTTTCCTTGGCCGGGCGGGCGAGACGGCCCTTACGGTGATTCTGGTTCTGGACGCATTACCGCCGAATTTTTCACCTTTCCTTCTTCTGTCCCGTAGTAACGGGCATGCGCGCTTTCGCCCGACCAAGGAGAGCTCACTCGATGACCGTTGACTCGACCACCCCGGACACCGCGTCGGTGCCGCCGCAGCAGACCAGCCTGGGCACGGCGGCCGCCCGCAATCTCGCCACCACCACCAAGTCCGCCCCGCAGATGCAGGAGATCACCTCGCGGTGGCTGCTGCGGATGCTGCCCTGGGTGGAGACCAAGGGCGGCGTCTACCGGGTCAACCGCCGCCTGACCTACACCGTCGGCGACGGCACCATCGAGTTCATCCAGGACGGCGGCGACGTCCGCGTGATCCCCCGCGAACTCGGTGAACTGGCCCTGCTGCGCGGCTTCGACGACGTCGAGGTGCTGACCGCGCTCGCCGACCGGTGCGTACAGCGCGACTTCCGGGCCGGCGACACACTGGTCGAGCGCGGGGCACCGGCGGACAAGCTCCACCTCATCGCCCACGGCCGCATCAACCAGTTCTCCGAGGGCGAGTACGGCGACGAGGTCGCGCTCGACGTCCTCGCCGACGGCGACCGCTTCGGCGACAACGCGCTCCTCGACGAGGACGCCCGCTGGGAGCAGACCGTGGTCGCCGAGACCTCGGGCACCCTCCTCACCCTCTCGCGCGCCGACTTCGCGTCCGTGCTGTCCTCGGCGCCGCCCCTGCAAGAGCACATCGACGAGTTCAAGTCGCTCGCGAGCCGGGGCCAGAATCACCGCGGCGAGGCGGAGATCCCGATGTCGGCGGGCCACGTCGGGGAGCACGAACTGCCCGGCGCGTTCGTCGACTACGAGGCGAAACCGCGCGAGTACGAGCTCTCGGCCGCCCAGACGATCCTGCGGGTCCACACCCGGGTCGCCGACCTCTACAACGAGCCGATGAACCAGACGAAGGAGCAACTGAGGCTCACCGTCGAGGCGTTGCGTGAACGCCAGGAACACGAGCTCGTCAACAACCGGGAGTTCGGCCTGCTCCACAACGCCGACTTCAAGCAGCGCCTCCAGCCGCACTCGGGCCCGCCCACCCCGGACGACCTGGACGAGCTGCTGTGCCGCCGCCGCGGCTCGAAGTTCTTCCTGGCACACCCCCGCACGATCGCGGCGATGGGGCGCGAGTTCAACGCCCGCGGCCTGTACCCCGACCACGTCGACCTCGGCGGCCAGCAGGTCCCGGCCTGGCGCGGGGTGCCGATCCTGCCCTGCAACAAGATCCCGGTCACCAAGGAACGCACCAGCTCGATCCTCTGCATGCGTACCGGCGAGGACAACCAGGGTGTCATCGGCCTGCACCAGACGGGTCTGCCGGACGAGTACGAGCCGGGCCTGTCGGTCCGGTTCATGGGCGTCGACGACCAGGCCATCACCAAGTACCTCGTCAGCACCTACTACTCCGCCGCGATCCTCGTGCCGGACGCGGTCGGTGTGCTGGAGAACGTGCAGATCGGCCGCTGGCCCAGCAGGTAGCGGGGCAGGACCGCAGCCGCCCGTACCGCCAAGGAGCCCTCAAGGAGACATGGATGCCCCCGCCTGAGCCGACACCTCCGCAGTCGAGCCTGCCGGAAGCGGCCACCCGCTTCGGGGCGCAGGTCCTGGCCGACGCCGCGGCCCGCGCCCGCGACATCGGCGCCGTCACGGGCGGCCCGCCGCGCGTGCCCGCGCAGGCCGTCGAGATCCCTGCGGTCGAGGTTCCGGCGCCTCAAGTACCGGCCGCAAGCGGGAACTTGGAGCGGCTGCTGCGCGGGCCCAGCGGCCTCGGCACGGCGGGCCTGCGGCTCACTGCGCGCGAGGAGCCGCCGACACACCAACCGGCGACGCCGACAGGCGCCGCCGCGAAGGGCCGCCCCGTTCCCGGCCTGTACCACCACCCGGCGCCGGACCCCGATCCCGTACGGGTCGCGGAGGTCAGCCGCCGGATCAAGGCCTGGGCGCTGGACGAGGTCGACCTGTACCCCGACGACTGGGAGGAGGAGTTCGACGGGTTCTCCGTGGGCAGCTACATGGTCGGCTGCCACCCCGACGCACCCAGCGTCGACCACATCATGATCGCCACCCGCCTGATGATGGCGGAGAACGCGCTGGACGACTGCTACTGCGAGGACCACGGGGGCTCGCCGGTCGGCCTCGGCTCCCGCCTACTGCTGGCACACACCACCCTCGACCCGCTGTACACGACGCAGGAGTACCAGCCGCAGTGGGCGGAATCCCTGCACGCGGACGCGCCCCGGCGCGCCTACCGCTCGGCCATGGAGTACTTCGTCCGGGCCAGCAGTCCCTCGCAGGCCGACCGGTACCGGCACGACATGGCCCGCCTGCACATGGGCTATCTCGCCGAGGCGGCCTGGTCCGAGCACGACCACGTACCGGAGGTGTGGGAGTACCTGGCGATGCGCCAGTTCAACAACTTCCGCCCCTGCCCGACCATCACCGACACCGTCGGCGGCTATGAACTGCCGGCGGATCTGCACGCCCTGCCGGACATGCAGAAGGTCATCGCGCTCGCCGGAAACGCGACGACCATCGTCAACGACCTGTACTCGTACACGAAGGAACTCGACGCCCCCGGACGGCACTTGAACCTGCCGGTCGTGATCGCCGAACGCGAGGACCTGTCCGACAAGGAGGCCTACCTCAAGTCGGTCGAGGTCCACAACGAACTCATGCACGCCTTCGAGACAGAGGCCGCGGCCCTGGCCGCCGTCTGCCCGCTCCCGAACGTCCAGCGCTTCCTGCGGGGCGTCGCGGCGTGGGTCGACGGCAACCACCAATGGCACCAGAACAACACCTACCGCTACAGCCTGCCCGACTTCTGGTAAGAGATAGGACTCATCAGTGACCAGCACCGAACTCACCGCCACGGCCCCCAGCACCACCACCCCGTACATCCCTGAACCGGCCACCCCCTACCAGGGCGACATCGCGCGCTACTGGGACGGCGAGGCCCGGCCGGTCAATCTGCGGCTCGGCGATGTCGACGGTCTGTACCACCACCACTACGGCATCGGTGAGGTCGACCATGCCGCGCTCGGCGACCCGTCGGGCGACGCGAGCGAGCAGAAGCTGATCGCCGAGCTGCACCGCCTGGAGTCCGCGCAGGCCGCGTACCTGCTCGGGCATCTCGGTGACATCGGGCGCGACGACACCCTCGTGGACGCCGGCTGCGGGCGCGGCGGCTCGATGGTGATGGCGCACCAGCACTTCGGCAGCAAGGTCGAGGGGGTCACGCTCTCGGCCAAGCAGGCCGACTTCGCCAACGGCCGGGCCGAGGAACTCGGTATCCAGGACCACGTCAGGGCACGTGTCTGCAACATGCTGGACACCCCGTTCGAGACCGGGCAGATCTCGGCGTCGTGGAACAACGAGTCGACCATGTACGTCGACCTGCACGACCTGTTCGCCGAGCACTCCCGCATCCTGGAGGTCGGCGGCCGCTACGTCACCATCACGGGCTGCTGGAACCCACGCTACGGGCAGCCCTCGAAGTGGGTGTCCCAGATCAACGCGCACTTCGAGTGCAACATCCACTCGCGCCGTGAGTACCTGCGCGCGATGGCCGACAACCGCCTCGTGCCGCAGGCCGTCATCGACCTGACCCCCGACACCCTCCCCTACTGGGAGCTGCGGGCCACGTCGTCGCTGGTCACGGGCATCGAGGACGCGTTCATCAACTCGTACAGGGACGGCTCGTTCCAGTACCTGCTGATCGCGGCCGACCGCGTGTGATCCTCCGCTGAACCCAGGAGGCGGGACCGTTGTCGAACGGTCCCGCCTCCTTCTGTGTCACCCGGCATGCGCGCCTGTGCCATGATCCGTCGACGGCGGCCGGCCCTGGGGAGGGACCGGCGGCCACGGAAACCGCACGGCACAAGGGGATTTCAGAGTGAATTCGGGTGGGGATCAGGGCGATTCGTCGCTGTCGGACGCGGATTGGGAGCGCTTCCTCCAGGAGTCCGAGGACGGCGTACGGGACGCGCCCAAGGAACCGTCGGCGCGCGCCCGCATGGTGACACGACGCCTGCGGGAGGAGGACGCCCGGCCCGAGCCGTGGCGCGCACACCAGCCGCCCCGGCCGCGAAGGCGGAAGGGCTGGTACGCGCTTGGTGTGTTGGCCGCGGTGGCGGTGGCGGTCGTGGCACTCAACCCGGGGCGGGTGACGGGATGGTTCACGGACGGCTCCGACGCTGACGCGACACCACTCGCCGCGGAGACCTCCCGCCCCACGGCACCGCCTGCGGGCGGGTCGGCCGCGCGCCCCACGCTGGACGAGCCGTTCAGGGGCTCACCCGCGGCGCGCTGGGCGTCCGGGACGGCCGGGATCTCCGTGCCGGTGGCACGGGCCACGGGGTGGATGAGCACATCGCAGGTCGCTCGCGCCCTGGACCGCTCCCGTGACTTCCTCACCGCGTCCAGCCTGGACCCGGGCGTACTGCGTGGCGAACGCCCCACCGAGGCGATCGCCCTCATCAACCCCCACCAGCCGAAGGAAGCCACCTTCCTCGACAGGTCGCTGACCGCGCCGAGCGAGAAGTACAACCCGCTCGTCCTCTTCAGCCGCTTCGACACATCGAAGGTGAAGCTGGTCGGCGACGTGGTCAAGACGCGCGGTCGCATCACCTACGACGAAGGTGACAAGGGGGCGCTGAAGGTCACCACGGATGTCACGTACGTGTACCCGGTGACGAGCGCGGAGGCGAGCGGCGACGACGGCCGTGTCACGCGCGTCATCGTCCGCCGCGAAGTGGTGATGAACTGGCCCGACCCGTCGAAGATCGTCACCGAGCCCGGCACCTTCTCGGTCGTCTCCAACCGCGTGGACACCACCAACGCCGGCTGCGAGACGTACAACGGCTACCTGACCCCGTCGTTCACCGACGACCGCGAATCCGGCGACGGCGCCGTGGTGGACCCGTACGACCGGAGCACCACGATGGGCGAGCGTACGGGCGGCGCGGGGGACGAGAAGTGCGGGACCGCCACGCGGTCGTGAGGGCGGGAGATGTGACGGAGCGTTACGTGCGGCGGGTCATTCGGCCGCGTCGCGCACCAGCAGCGCGATCTGCACCCGGTTCTCGACGGCCAGCTTGGTGAACAGGCTGCCGGTGTGGGCCTTGACGGTCGCGACGCTGATGTGGAGCCGCTTGGCGATCTCCGGGTTGCCGAGGCCGTCCGCGATGGCCCGGGCAGTGTCGAGTTCGCGTTCGGTCAGGGCCGACAGGCGCTTGCGCGCGGCCTCGCGGGACGCCCCACGTGTGTCACTGGACTGCGGGCCGGTCGCCGCGGCGATCACCCGTGCGGTGGCCTGCGGGGACAGGACGGGGTTGCCGTCCGCGACCGTGCGCACCGCGTCGGCGATCCGGGCCGGCGGGGTGTCCTTGAGGACGAAGCCAAGTGCTCCGGCGCGCAGTGCGCCGAGCACCATGTCGTCGGAGTCGAACGTGGTGAGCACGAGCACCCGCGGAGGTGTCTGCCTGGTGAGGACCTCGCGCGTCGCGCTGAGGCCGTCGCGGCCCGGCATCCGTACGTCCATCAGCACGACGTCGGGCCGGTGTTCGTCGACCACGCGGATCGCGGCGTCCCCGTCGGCCGCCTCCGCGACGACCGTCAGATCCGGTTCGCCGTCGATGATGAGGCGCAGTGCCATCCGCACCAACTGGTCGTCGTCGACGATGGCGACGCGCACGACACGTCCGTCCGGTTCCCGCTCGCTGTCCACGCGCGCTCATTTCTCGTAGGGGGCGTACGGCCACGGTAGTTGGGCGGTGAGGACATATCCGTCGTCCGGAGTCGGGCGGTGGTCGAGTCGCCCGCCGGCGAGGGCGACCCGCTCGCCGAGTCCGAGCAGGCCGAACCCGGAGGACGGCGTCCGGGCGGGGCGGGCCGAGCCCGGGGAATTGCGGACGTCGACCTGCAGTTCGCCGCCTTCCGTTCCCTCGATGGTGACGTGCACGTCGGCGCCGGGAGCGTGTTTGGCCGCGTTGGTGAGCCCTTCCTGGACGACGCGGTAGCAGGTGCGCCCGACGGTGTCGGACGGTGTGCCCGTCACGGTGGTGGTGAGGGTGACATCGAGTCCCGACGTACGGGCGTCGTCGACGAGCGCGGGCACACCGTCGAGCGAGGGCTGCGGTGCCTCTGCCTCCGGGGAGTCCGGTCCCGCGCGGAGCACCCCGAGGACGTCCCGCAGCTCCTCCAGGGCGTGGTGGGAGCCGTCGGCGATGCCGCGGACCAGCATGCGGTGCTCCTCGGGTTCGAGGTCGCTGCGGTGGTCGAGGACTCCGGCCTGCATGGCGACCAGGGAGATCCGGTGGGCCAGCACGTCGTGCATCTCGCGGGCGATACGGTTCCGCTCCTGGGCCCGCACCTGCGCGACGCGCGCCGACTGTTCCCGCTCCAGGCCCGCCGCCCGCTCCCGCAGCGACCGCACCTCCGCGCGGCGTGCCCCGACGGCCGTGCCGACGGCCACCGCGATGCCCGCGGTCAGCGCCGGAAGCAGCAGCTGGACCCAGACCGGTCCGGACGCGGCGTCGTCGACCGGGTAGAACCGGGCGGCGAGCTGGGACGCGGCCACGTAGAGCACGATCGCGGCGCCGATCTCCACCCGGCGGCGGCGCGTGGCGAGCGAGGCCAGGGCCAGGAGCGCGGCCCCGGTGGCGAGCCCCGAGACGGTCGAGGCGGCCACGACGGTGAGTGCCACGGTGCGCGGGAAGCGGCGCCGCCACACCAGCAGCACCAGGCAGCCGAGCGCCACCAGCGGATCCCCGACGCTGAACCAGGGGCCCGCCCCGGCCACCTTCCCGGGCGGCATCAGCACACCCATCGAGAGCCATACCGGCACACCCACCGCCACCGCGGCCGCCAGCCTCCAGGCCTGCTCCCACCATGTGAGCGGCGGCGCCGCGTCCGTGTTCATGCCGCCATTGTCGCGAGTCCGTACGGACCGGCGCAGCCGACCAAGGTAGGGAAACACCCCCTACTCAGGTCGAAGGACCGCCCGACCTTGGTCGAGGGCGGGTCGATACATCGGGCCGATGTGCCGACGGCGCCCGCTGAACAGACTCGTTCACATGCGGCCGGACAGCTGCCGCCTCGTATCCGAGGAGACACCATGCGCAGAAGGAAGAAGACCCTCTCCCTCGGCCTCGCCGCCACCGCGGTGGTGACTGCCACCATCGCGGGAGTGTCACTGGCGGCGACGCCGGACACCGCCGAGGCGAGGTCTGTGGACACTCTGCGGTGGGGCCCGTGCGCCGAGAATCCGAAGGAGGCGAAGGAGCCGAAGGAGCCAGAGCCGTCCCGAACGTCGAAGGAGGCGAAGGAGGCGGAGGAACCTGGGCAGGGTGACGCCTCCCGGCTCGAGTGCGCGTCGCTCCAAGTCCCCCTGGACTACCAGGATCCGGACGGCCGGCAGATCGACATCGCGGTCTCCCGGCTGCCGAGTGAGAAGCCCGCGAAGCGGCGCGGCGTGCTGCTGGTGAACCCGGGCGGCCCCGGCATCACGTCGCTCGGCTACCCGTACGCCCTCGCCGCCTCCGGGCTGCCGCAGGAGGTGCGGGACTCGTACGACCTGATCGGCTTCGACCCGCGCGGCGTCGGCCGCAGCACCCGGGTGACCTGCGATCTCACGGAGAAGCAGCAGGCGCACGGCAACATCCCGCCGTACACGCGCAACGCGGCCGATGTCGCCAAGGAGGCGCCTTACGCGCGGGCCGTCGCCGAGCAGTGCGCCGCCTCGAAGTCGTCCTGGATGCTGCCGCATGTCACCACGGCGAACTCCGCGCGCGACATGGACCGGATCAGGGCGGCCCTCGGCGAGCCGAACATCTCGTACCTCGGTGGCTCCTACGGCACCCAGCTCGGTTCGGTGTACGCGACGCTGTTCCCCCGGCGCGACGACCGGATCGTGCTCGACAGCAACCTGGGCCCCGGCGGCTACGACGTCACGGCGATGCGGATGCTCGCGCGAGGCATGGAGGACCGTTTCCCGGACTTCGCGGCGTACGCCGCCGCACACCCCGAGTACGGCCTGGGCACCACACCTCAGCAGGTGACGGCGAAGTTCCACGAACTGGCGCGGCGCCTCGACGAGAAACCGGTCCAGGGCTACAACGGCACGGTGTTCCGCGGGAAGACGCTCGACAACCTCTACACCGATGCGGGCATGGCCACGCTGGCCAAGACCTGGCAGGCCCTCGACACGAACAAGCCGCTTCCGGACGACCCGTCGCTGCCGGACTTCGAGAACTTCATGGCCGCCCGCTTCCACACCCTCTGCAACGACAGCCTCTGGCCGCGCTCGATCGCCACGTACCAGCGCAACGCCGAGATCGACCGCGTCCGATACCCGAAGCTGGGCGGTTCCACGGCCGGCATCGGCCCGTGCGCCTTCTGGCCGACCGAGCACACTGAGCGCACCGAGCCGCCCGTACGCGTCGGCGCCAAGGGCCCGTCGAACGTCCTCATGGTGCAGAACGAACGGGACCCGGGAACACCACTCGCCGGCGCCAAGAAGCTGCGCCACGCCTTCGGCCACCGGGCCGTCATGGTGACGGCCGACCAGGGCGGCCACGGCGTCTACCCGTCGGGCACCAACAGGTGCGCGAACGACGCGGTGACGACGTACCTGACCACCGGGAAGCGCCCGTCGCAGGACATCAACTGCCCGGCGGAGCAACCGAGTACATAGCGCGGCGACCGCCACCGACATCAGGCGCAACAGGCAGGCACGGGGAACGGGAGTAGGAACACGCTCAAGGAATGGCGCCGGAATCGGGCGGTGCGGCGAGTGCGGCCCGGCGACGGCCGGGACCTGAAGCGCTTCCGCTGGTGGCAACACCTCTCCCGAGCCCTGTTCCACCTCCACCTGACGGACGGCGGCACCGGCCGGCAGGTCCGCTACACCGTGGACGTACGGCACGGCCAGAACCAGAGCTCCGGCAACGTCAAGGCGCAGCTCTACCGCGACGGCAAGCAACTCGCCGTGTCGAAACTCCCCGCCGCCTTCCCCGTCCACGGCGGCACCATTGAGGTGGCAATGAGCGCCTTCGGCCTCAAGCGCTGCCACTACGTCACCGCCGAGGGCTACGCGCAGCAGCTCACGCCCGACCCGGCCTCGGCCGAGGGCCGCCGCGCGAACCTCGACCGCAGACACCCGACGCTGAGCCGCACGCTCGGCGCCCTCTCGACGGTGACACTGGCGGCGGCCCTGGCCCTGCTCCTCTCCCAACTGGCCGAGAAACTGACACAGCCACCCGAAATCGCCCAGCACATCGGCACGTTCACGTCACCCGTGCACCTGCCGGTCTGGATGAACGTCGCGGTCACCCTCGTCACGGCAACGGCAAGCACGGAACGGGCCCTGCGGCTGCGCTACAGCCGCTTCCTGGACGGCGGGGCGGGCTGACGTTCCGACGACCCGGTCTCCCGCCTGATTCCGGCCGCGGACGGCGCGGCCGACGGGTTCGCCGCTTTTCCCGGGGGTGGCGGGCGGCGCCCGGGTGCTGATGTACTCGAATGTCTTCTACCGGCACGGGCCCGCGCCGGTGGCCGAGCTTCCCGAGTTCGTCGGGGCGCAGGACCGGGAGCGGGTCATGGGTGCGGTGATGCCCTTGATCCAGGCGCACACCCTCGAGCGTGTTCTGCGCGATGCCGAGGCCTACCTCGGGTTTCTCGGCGCCCAGGCCGAGGTCGCAGCCGGGCCCGTCGGGGTGACCGGGTACTGCATCGGCGGGCTGTACGCCGTGCGCACCGCCACGGCCCACCCGGGGCGAGTCGGCGCCCTCGCCGCGTTCCACGGGCCTGTCGGCGCCGACGGGCCCGGGCTCTTCGAGACCATCACCGCACAGGTCCATTTCGGGCACGCCGAGGGCGACTTGACGCCCGATTGAAGCGCACCTTGAACCGCGCGTAGGGCTCGGAGCCTGCCCTTGGGCCCCGCCTGCGCCTGACGGGGCCCAAGGACAGGCACTCGGCCGCTGGGAAGGAGGTCGTTTGATCCGTGAGGAGTGGTGCGCTCACTCCGACTGTGCGGGGAGTGCGGCGAGGAACTCGCGTACATGGCGGAGCCAGGTCGTCCGGTCTGCCGGGTTCAGGATGTGGGCGGCGCCGGGCAGTTCGATCAGCCTGGCGTCCGGGATGCCGGCCGCCAGGCGGTAGGAGCTTTCGGGCAGTACCAGCCGGTCTCCGGTTGGCGCCACCACCAGAGTCGGGACGGATACCTTCGCCAGGTCGGCCCGGACGTCCACGCGGGACACCAGGTCGAAGTGGTCCAGGATGCCCGGCGGCATCGCGGCCAGGGTCTGGGCGACCGGTTCGTCGAGGGCGGCCGGTTCGAGGTCCGCCAGGTCCGCCGGGGACATGCAGGACAGGAGAGCAAGCCGTGCCACGTCCTCCCACTGCCCGGCGGCTGCCAGGGACTTGATCAGCTGGGCGGCGAGCGCCAGGACGGGGTCGGCGGTGGCGAAGCCCGCGGTGAGGACGAGCGCTCGGACGCGGTCGGGGTGCCGTGTGGCGATTCGGACGGCTACGGCGCTGCCGAGGGATTCCCCGAGGACGGCGAACGAGTCCTGGCCGGCCGCGACGGCAGCCGCGACCAGGCGGTCGGCGAGGTCGTCCAGGTCCAGGGGTTCGATGGCCAGTGCAGAGCCGCCTGCTCCGGGGTAGTGCGGGCCGACGAGGATGTGGTCCTGGGCGAGGTCGTCGAGGACGAGGCCGAAGTTCCCCTCGATGCCGCCGCCGGCGCCGTGCGCGAGCAGCAGCGCGGGGCCGCGCCCCCGCACGAGAACGTCGAGGTGAGAGGCGGGAGTTGCGTGATCAGTGGTCATGGAGCCGACGCTAAACTCCGACATCAATGTCAGAGTCAAGTCGCGGCGTGGGCCAGAAGATCAGGGATGGGGCGGGCGGCATGCGCATGAAAGAGATGGTGCGGCGTACCGGAGTCCATGAGCGACTTCTGCGCTACTACGAACAGCAAGGACTGCTGATCCCCGACCGGCTGCCCAGCGGCTACCGCATCTACGGGGAGTCGGATGTGGAGACAGTGCGCCGCATTCGCGTTCTGCTGGCTGCAGGTCTTCCGACCGCTCTGATTGCTCAGGTCCTGCCGTGTATCCGAGCGGACGACGGGCACCTCGTGCCCACCTGTCCGGACCTGCTGGCGCAACTTCGTCGTGAGGGCGAGCGCATTACGCACGCCATCGAAGATCTACAGGCATCACAGGCGATCCTCGACACCATCATCACCGCCGCGCCACCGGCGGTACGTCGGGACACCGAGGCTGCCTCTGCCTGACTCCGCCCCGGGCGCAGGCCACCGACAGGTTCCATCCAGGTCACCATCCCGGCGCGCCGCATCTGCCCGTGGCGCGACCAGCCGGTTCCGATCCTGCATCCGAAGGCTGATCAGCGCGGTGACGGTGAAGACAGCGGCCTCGTAGATCATGGCGTGCCGAAACGCCGCGTCCGGGCCGGCCATGGGCGCGAAGTAGACGAGCCCCGCCGCGGCCACCCCGATCGACCCGCCCAACTGCTGAGCCGTGGGCAGCAGCCCGGACACGGAACCGGCCGCGGAGTCGTCCACCCCCGCCAGCACCGACGCGAACACCGAGGCGGTGAACGAGCCGAACGCGGCGCCGCCCAGAGCCAGGACCGGCAACGCCGCCCAGCGTCCGGCCTCCGTGCCGATCAGTGGAGCGAGAGCCAGGGCCGTCCCTGCCAGTACCAGCGCCGAGACCGTGAGCGCCGCCGCCCCGTGTCGGCGGGCCAGTACGGGTGCGCCGCGGCTGCCCAGCACGGCCGCGGCCGCGAAGGGTGCCGACGTCAGCGCGGCCGTCAGGGCCGGACACCCGAGGGCCGACTGCAGATGCAGGAACAGCAGATACGTGAAGGACGGCACTCCGGCGTTGAACACGAACACGAGCAGCACCCCCGCACGCGCCCGTCGGTCGCGGAACAGCGACGGATACACCAGGGGATGCGGCCGGTGCCGGAGCGTTAGGGCGAAGCAGCCGAGCACGGCCACGGACCCGGCCAGCGTGGCCCAGGTCCACCAGGGCCAGTCGGCCTCCCCGCCCAGCGCGAGCGGCAGTACCAGCGCACCGAAGCCCACGGTGGTCAGCAACACGCCCACCCCGTCCACGCGTTGTCCGCCCGGGCCTCGCGTGCGGGGCAGTACGGTCGCGCCCGCGAGCGAGACGAGTGCCACCGGCACCGTGACCAGGAACACCGGGCGCCAGCCGAGGCCGAACAGGTCGGCGCCGACGAGGAGTCCGCCGATCAGCGGCCCGGCCAGTGACGCCACTCCCATCGTGGCGCCGAACAGGCCCAGAGCCCGTGGGCGCCGTGCAGCGGGGACGGCGACCTGAATGATCGACAGAACCTGTGGTGCGACCAGACCGCTGCCCGCGCCCTGGACCAGCCGGGCCGCGATGAGAAACGTGGCATCGGGAGCACACGCGGCGGCGATTGAACCGGTTGTGAAGACGACGGTGCCCAGCACGAACAGCCGACGGTAGCCGTACCGGTCGCCGAGGCGCGCGGCCGTGATGAGCAGGCACGCGTAGGTCAGGGTGTACCCGGCCAGGATCAGCTGCACGGCACCTGAGCCCGCGCCCAGGTCGGCCTGGATCGACGGGGCGGCGATCTGCGCGGCGGTGACGTTGAGCAATTGCACGAAGGTCGCACTCAACACGACCGGCAGCACGAGCCACCCGCCGCGAGGGCCACTCATGAGGCGAGGGCCGTGGCGAGCGCACCCGGCCGGGCGGCGAACGGGCTGTGGCTGCCGGGCAGTGTATGCACGGTGAACGGGTTGCCGGGGAAACCCCGGTCGGCTTCCGCGATCATCAGGTCCTGCACGGCCGGTGCCAGCGCCCGGTCCTCGGCGCAGCGCAGAAAAGTCCGGGGAATGCGTCCCCACCGTGCCGCGGTCAGGGTGATCGGAGCCGTCGGGATCGCCAGGGGCAGATCCGGGCTCAGCGCGGACCGCCAGCGGTCGAAGCGGTCCACCGGGGTGTCGTGGTAGTGGGTTTCGCGCAGTTCGTCGAGGTAGGCGGGATCCGGTGAGAGCGGATTGATCCGTACGGCGCCCAGGGCCTCGGGGTCGCCGAGGTTCAGGTTCCGGCCCAGCGCGGTGGCGTTCTCCGGTGCGCCCAGGTAGTCGAAGAACCGCGGCCGCCCGCCCGGGACGAACGCGGACAGGTAGACGATCCGGTCCACCAGCTCGGGCGCCCGCTCCGCGGCCAGGGATGCGGGACCGCCGCCCGCACTGTGCGCGACGAGCACGACAGTGCGATGGTGACGCACCTGGTGCAGCACGTTCAGTACGGCCTCGGCGCAGTCGTCCATCGTCACCGTGGCGAGCTGTGACTTCTCGGTCAGCAGGCCGGGCTGGCCGGGCAGCAGGTAGCCGGTGGGCAGGGGTGCGTCGAAACCGTGCCCCGGCAGGTCGACGGCCACGCTCGCAGCACCCAGCCCGGCCAGTGCGCGCTGCGTCGCCGCCCACTGCCCGGAGCTGTGCCAGGCGCCGTGCACGAAAACGAAGACGGTGCCGGTAAGAGATTCATTCGCCATGGCTCCATTCCAGACAGGAACGGAAGCGTCATCCATTCATAGATCTGCTAAGTGGCATGACCATATCCTTGAGATATGGCCAGCGGGAGACGGGACGGAGTGCGGGGCATGGAAGCGCGACACCTGCGATACGCGGTTGCTCTCGCCGAGCACGCACACTTCGGCCGGGCGGCCGCCGGATTGGGCATCGCCCAGCCGCCGCTGTCCAAGCAGATCGCCGATCTGGAGCGCGAGGTCGGGGCCCGGCTGTTCGACCGCACACGTCAGGGGGTGTTCCCGACCGCCGCCGGTGAGGCGTTCCTCGCGCGGGCGCGCCGGGCACTCGACGAGATCGCGGCGGCCACGGTCGACGCGGGCCGGGCCGCGCGCGGCGAGACGGGACGGCTGCGCCTCGGCTTCATCGCCTCGGCACTGCTCGACCCACTGCCGGGCGTCCTGAGCCGGTTCGGCCATGAACGGCCCGACGTACGGCTGGAACTGCACGAGATGGCGACCAGCCGCAGCGGCCCGGCTCTCGTCGCCGGGGAACTGGACGTGGCCATCACCCTCGGCCCGCCACGGGGCGCGGGAGCCGAGCACCTCGTGTCCGTCCCAATCGGAAGCGACCACATGATCGCCGTGGTGAGCACGGCGCACCCGTACGCGGGTCAACCCTCCGTGAGCATCGATCAGTTGCGGCAACAGCCACTGATCGTGTCGGCCGGCGAGGACGAGCCCGCTGTCACCGCCGGACTGCGCACCCTCCTGGGCACGGACTCACCGGCTCTCGGCGGCGCGACCGTCGCGAGGGACGTGCACACCATCATCGGCCTCGCCGCCTCGGGCGTGGGCGTCGGCCTGGGGCCGTCCAGGATGAGGGCGGCCCCGCGTCAGGGAGTGCGGTTCTGTGACGTGACCCCGCGTACGCCCCTGCCCGATCTCGTCCTGTCCTTCGCGGCCCACGACGACTCCCCGGTGCTGCGCGCCTTCCTCGACACCATCCGGGAGAACTGCCCCGACGTCGGTGCCGCCCTCAACGAACGGCTGCGGACCCGCACTTGATCCTGGTCGCCGGATTTGGTGTGGGCGGGGTCCCTACAGCAGCGCACCGCCCGATACTTCGAGGCGCTGGGCGGTGACCCATCGCAGGTCCTCGGAGGCGAGCGCGGCGATGGCGTCGCCGATCTCCTGCGGTTCGCCGACGCGGCCGAGCGCGGTCTGCGCGCTCAGGCCCTCGCGCATCCGCGCGTCGTCCCGCATGGCACCGCCGTTGAAGTCGGTGGCGGTCGGCCCCGGCGCGATGGAGTTGACGCGGATCCCCCGCGCCCCCAACTCCAGGGCCAGGGTCCGGCTGAGGGCCTCGACCGCCGCCTTGGAAGCCGAGTAGACCGAGGTGCCGGCACTGGTGTGGCGACTGAGGGAGGAGGAGACGTTGATGATGCGACCCCCGTCGGCCAGTACGGGCGCGAGCGCCTGGATGAGGAAGAACGTGCCGCGCACGTTGGTGTCCATGATCGCGTCGTAGTCGTCGACCGTGACCGCTTCCAGCGGCCCGAACAGCCCGATCCCGGCGTTGTTGACCAGGACGTCAAGGCGGGTCGCGTCCCAGCGCTCCAGTTGCGCGGCCAAACGGGAGACGAAGGCGGGGAAGGAGGCGACGTCGCTGATGTCCAGCCGGAGCGCGGCGGCCGTGGCGCCGGTTTCCTGAACGTTCTTGACCGTCTCCTCGGCCTCCTGCGCGTCGCCGCGGTAGGTGACGATGACG
The DNA here is from genome assembly GCF_042730865.1 of Streptomyces sp. NPDC059897. Classification (NCBI taxonomy): domain Bacteria; kingdom Bacillati; phylum Actinomycetota; class Actinomycetes; order Kitasatosporales; family Streptomycetaceae; genus Streptomyces; species Streptomyces sp. NPDC059897. The sequence goes on from NZ_JBHWKQ010000001.1 coordinate 251,864, forward strand.
CGCAGCCCGTGCCGGGCCAGCGCCTGGGCCGTCGCCCGGCCAAGGCCGCGGTTGCCGCCGGTCACCAATGCGATCTTGCCTGGCTCCATGAGTGCTTCTCCTCGGAGAACGGGACGATGCCGGCCGGGAGTGCTTCCGCCGACAGGGTGCGAGTCGATCGACTCGCCTCCCTTTCGAGGTAAGCACCCGCGCAATGGCGAGTCAAGTGACTCGCCTCGCCATGGGGCATACTGGGCCCATGACCGCAGGGCTCTCCGCGCACCATCAACGACTCGCTCAACGCAAGCGCGAGGCGATCACCGCAGCGGCCACGAAGCTGTTCCTGGAGCGGGGGTACGACGGGACCTCGCTCGCGAAGATCGCGCAGGAAGCGGCCGTCTCGAAGTCCACGCTGTTCAAACAGTTCCCCACCAAGGCGGCGCTCTTCGAGGCCATCGTCACCGAGTACTGGAAGGGCGGGCCGGACCCGGCGGCGCCCGCGACGCAGCCCGGTGACCTGCGCGCCGGACTGAGCGCGATCGGCCGCCAGTACGCCGACCTGATCGGTCGGCCCGCGATGGCGGCCCTCTTCCGTATCGTCATCGCCGAACTGCCGCGCTTCCCGGAACTGGGGCGGGCTCAGTTCGAGCTGGGCAAGCTGCCCTACTTCGTCTCCGTCCAGCGCTACCTGGAGGCCCAGCACGCCGCGGGCACCGCGGTGGTACCCGACGCGGAGAGCGCCACCAACCAGTTCCTCGGCATGATCGCCAACTACGTCCTGTGGCCCCGCATGCTGCTCGCGGACTGGAGCCCGACACCGGCCGACGTCGCCCACGCCGTCGACGAAGCGGTCACGACAATGCTCGCCCGTTACGGCCGCGGCTCCGACGACCCGCAGCACTCCTGAGGGCTCCGGCACCGCCACGAGGGCGCCGCCACCGTTTCAGCCGTGGCTGATGACGACCTTCCCGAAACTCCCCCGCTCTGCGATGTGGGCGAACGCCTCCGGCGCCTCGTCGAACGCGAAGACGCGGTCGATGACCGGGGTCAGGCCATGTCGGGCGATGTCCCTGTTCATCTGCTCGAACTCGCTTCGGCTGCCGACACTGACGGACCTCAGAGTCGCCGCGCGCTGAAAGAAGCGTGTCAGTTCCATGCCGCCGCCCGACGCGAGGTTGCCGACCAGGGCGATCTGCCCTCCGTAGGCGAGGGCCTCCACGGACTGCGCGACGGATTCGGCGCCGCCGCCGATTTCGACGATGCGGTCGACGCCGCCGTCCCTCAGCGCGTGCACCCGGGCGCCCCACTCCCGGGTGCTTGTGTAGTCGACGACATCGGACGCGCCGAGGGCGCTGAGGCGGCGGGCCTTCTCGGTGCTGGACGTCGTGGCCAGCACCCGTGCGCCCTGCAAGCGGCCGAATTGCAGCGCGAAGAGTGACACGCTCCCCGAACCCTGGACCAGCAACGTGTCCCCCGGGCCCACACCGCGTACGGCGGACCACGCCGTGAGGGCGGCGCACGGCAGCGTGGCCGCCTCCTCGAAGGACAGCAGGTCCGGCATCGCCACGAGACTCCGCTCGTCCACCGCAAGGTACTGAGCCAGCCATCCGTCACGATGCGTGCCACGCAGCTCGCCCCACCCCGGGAACGGGCCGTCCACCCAGTCCGGATGGAACGTACCCATGACACGGTCCCCGGCCCGGAACCGCGTGACCCCCTCCCCCACGGCCTCCACGACGCCTGCGCCGTCGGAGAGCGGGATGCGTCCGGTCGGCACGGGGACGGTGTACTTGCCCGCGACGATGAGGCGATCGCGTGCGTTCACGGAAGTGGCCATGACGCGTACGAGCACCTCGCCCGCCGACGGACGCGGCGTCGGGCACTCGGTGGAGGCCATCAGCCCTCCGCCCGCTTTTATATGAAAGGAGCGCATCTCTTACCTCTCCACCCTTTCGTTCGGTGATGATCACCAGGCTAGGAAGGCGCGGCTGGACGCGTTGTATCTTGGGGTCCCCAATTTGGTGCAGATCGTCCAGGAGGGCGGACGGATGGACCCGATCGACGACCTCCTCGCCACCATGAAGGTCGAGAACACCCGATACGTGCGCGTGGACGCCCACGCCCCGTGGGGCATCTCGTTTCCCCCGCGGCACCTTGCCCGGCTGGTGCTGGTCGCCGACGGATCGTGTCTGCTGGAATCGGACTCGCTGGACCAACCTCAGTGGCTGGAGAAGAACGACTGCATTCTCGTTCGCGCCGGAGTGGGGTTCACGCTGCAAGACGCGCCCGGCCGCGAGGTCGTCGACTGCGACGGCCTCACCTTCCAGGAATCGGGCCACGCGGCGGCAGTCGGCGGCAAGGGCGAGCCGACCCGCATCGCGTCCACCCGGTTCGCCTTCGACGCAGTGGCGGCCGAGCCCCTCTTCGCGCTCCTGCCACCACTGTTCAGGCTGAACCTGGACGACGCCGCGAGCCGGCTCCTGCACGCCACCTTCGACCTGATCGCCCGAGAGAACGCGGCGGACGGCCTCGGCAGTGGCTTCATCATGAGTCGGCTGTCCGACGTGCTCTTCGTCCAGGCACTGCGCACCTGCTGCGCGGATGTCAGGAGCGGCACCGTCGGCTGGATCGCCGCGCTGCGCGAACCGCGCCTGGCGTCCGCCATCCGGCAGTTGCACGCGGACCTGTCCCACCCCTGGACGGTCGAGGAACTCGCCCACGCGGCGGGCATGTCCCGTTCGGCGTTCGCCGCCCTGTTCAAGGAGAAGACCGGAGACACTCCCCTGGGCCACCTCACGGCATGGCGCATGTACCGGGTGAAGGTCCTGCTGCGCGACACGCCCCTGAGCGTTCAGGAAATCGCCGTCCAGGTCGGCTACGACACCGGAACCTCACTGAGCCGCGCCTTCGCCAAACGAGAAGGCGTCTCCCCCGGGACCTGGCGAACACAGACAGAGCCGTAGCCCCGCCAACTGGACCGCGTTCCCGGGAGTGCTTTCCCCAGATGAAGTGTGCGTGCGAACCAGACGTGGTCGCAGACCAGGGAGTCCGCCGCGTTCACGGCCCGCTCGCGAGGCGGATGGCGGCGGCCGGGCAAAGCAGCGCCGCCTCCTCGACGGCCGCCCGGACGCCGGCCGGCGGCCGTGGGGCGAGGAGGACGACGACGCCGTCGTCGTCTCGCTGGTCGAAGACCTCGGGGGCCGCCACGACGCAGTGTCCCGCGGCGACGCAACGGTCCTCCTCGGTGCTGACGCGCAGCGTCCCGGGCTCGTGCGCCTCGTTCATCGGAGCTCCTCCATGACCTTGGCGAATGCCTTCATCTCGGGTTCGAGTCCACTGAAGTGGGTCGGCCCGAACCGTGCGGCGCCCTCGCGGAGTCGGTCGGCGCGGTCGCGGGGCAGTTCGGTGACGTCGCGCTCGACGGTGGGCGGGGTCGACGAGTACTCGGTCATGTCGGTTGGCTCCCTGAGGTGGAAGTGCTGCGGGGGCCGGTGAGGGCGACGATCAGTCCCGCGGCCCCGGCCAGCGCGATCGCGAGCAGGGCGGGGCGCGGGCCTTCGCCCTGAGTGAGCAGGGCGGCGACCAGGGGCAGCAGCACGACGCCGCCGAGCTGGACGCCCGTCTGGTAGAGCGGCACGGCCGAGCTGCGGTCCTGCGGCGAAAGACCTTGCGTCGCCTGGAGGTTGAGCGCCGCGAAGGCGAGCACGAACGCGGCGCCGACCAGCAGGAGCGTCGGCAGCAGCACCGTCGTGTAGGACCCGGTCGTGGGCCGCAGCAGGAGCAGCAGCTGTCCGGCGAACGCAGCGGCCGCGCCCGCCGCGATGGACCCTCGGGTGCCGAGCCGCACGCTCAGCCGGCCCGCGAACGCGGCCGACACCGCGAGCGGAACACAGGCCGGCAGCAGCGCGAGCGCCAACTGCCAGGGCTGCCAGCCGAATTGGTGGGTGACACGGAACGTGATGAGCAGCAGCAGGCCGGCGTACGTACCGTTGAGGCTGGCCGCGACGAACGCGGAACGGAGCAGCGCGCGGTGCCCCAGGAGAGCCGAGACCGGCCGCCGCGCGCTCTGGGCACCTGCGCTCGGGATCACCCGCAGGCCCCACACCAGCAGAACCAGCGCGACGGGCGCCGGGAACAGGAAGGTCCAGCGCCAGCTCAGTGGTGTCAGCACGCCGGAAAGCAGCAGGCCGAGTGTGAACCCGCAGGCGCCGAACAGCGAGTACACGGACACCGCCCGGCGCAGGCGCGGGCCCTCGGGGAAGGTGGCACCGATGAGTATCAGTCCCGCCGGTGCGGTGAGCGCGGCGCAGCCGCCCTTGACGACGCGCGAGGCGATGAGGAGCCAGAGTGTGTCGCTGAGCCCGCCGGCCACCGACGCCAGCGCGAAGACGAGCAGCGCGATGAGATAGCAGCGGCGCAGTCCCCAGCGGGCCGTGAGCCGCGGGCCGACGAGCAGGACGGCGGCGAAGCCGAGCGCGAAGCCGCTCATCAGCCACTGCACCGTCCAGATGGACAGCCGCAGATCGGCGGCGATCGACGGCAGGGCGACGAGCACCACGGACACCTCGATCGCGTCAAGGACCATGTTCCCGGACAGGACGAACAGCATTCGGCCCCCGCGGTCCGTGCGCGAAGGGGTGGTGAGGGTCTCAGCCACCGGTCCGCACTCCGGCGGGCTCCGTACCGAGATGCTCGGCGAGCAGGACGGGCAGCCGCTCGCTGATCAGCTCGATGTTGCGCACGACGAGGTCGTCGGGCATGCCCGCGACACTCGCCCAGAAGATCAGGTGGCGTACGGGAAGTCCCTTGGTCCGCTCGACGATCCGGGCCGCGGCGGCCTCGGGTGTGAGGATCTCCAGGAGCGAGAAGGAGCCGTCCTCGTTCGGCCGCTGCGGGAACTGGTCCGCGCTGAGCAGGGGCGGGCGCGGCAGGTCGGTGCCCTCGACGGAGCCCTGCATGTAGCTGTTCATCTGGTGGGCGACATGGGGTGCGACCCGCGGCCAGGCGGCCTCGGGGTCGTCGGCCAGGATGATGGGGAGCAGATCCGACACCCGTGCCGACTCCGGGTCGTGCCCGCCCTCGGCGAGTCCTTCGCGGTAGTGGCCGTACATCTCGTGGTTGATGTGCAGCAGTCCGATGCCGAGGCGTCCGGCGAGGCGTGCGCCGCGCGGACCGTAGAAGCCGCCCCACAGGGGCACTGGCGACTGGAGGGGGCCCGGGGTGACGCCGCCCTCGTCCCACAGCCGCCGTATCTCGCGCACGTTGTCGCCGACCTGGCCGATGCGCCGGTCGAAGTCCGCGCCGTACAGCTCGTATTCGGGCACCCGGTAGCCGGCGCCGACGCCGAGTTCGAGGCGCCCGCCGCTGATGAGGTCGACGACGGCGGAGTCCTCGGCGATCCGGGCGGGGTGGTGGAGGTTGGGCAGGAGCACCGAGGTGCCGATGCGGACACGGCGGGTGCGGGCCGCGGCCGCGGCGGCGAAGGTGAGGGGCTGCGGCAGATAGCCGTCGTCGAACAGGTGGTGCTCGGTGAACCAGACACCGCCTGCACCGCGTCGGTCCGCTTCCTCGCAGTACTCCAGGGAGCGGGCGTAGTGGTCGGCCCACGGGCGGTGCCACTGGGCGGGGTTGCGCAGGTCGAAGAGAAGTCCGACGTCCATCCTCAGGTCTCCGTTCGGGCGGCGCGGCTCGGGCGGGCGCCGTGGTGGTCGGGCACGGTGGCGAACACGCGGGCGACGAGCGCGCGCAGGTCTCCGGTCTCGTCGGGTTCGCGGGCCGGGGCCGCCGGGCTGCGAAGCGGGGTCGTCGGCGGCCAGGGGATGCGGGCGGCTGTCATGGGCGGTCACGCTCCTTGTCGGGTACTACGGGGCGGTCAGCCGAGCAGGGTGCCGCCGCTCGCGTCGATGAACGCGCCGGTGACCCAGCGGGCGTCGGGCGAGGCGAGGAAGGTGACGACGTCCGCCACGTCGACGGCCTCGCCGACGCGTTTGAAGGCGGAGAACTGAGCCATCTGCTCGACGGCCTCGGGGATGTCGAAGAGCGCGCTGCCGTTGTTGGTGATGCCGGGCGCGACGCTGTTCACGGTGATCCCGCGGGGTGCGAGGTGCCGTGCGAAGTGCAGGGAGATCTGCTCGACGGCCGCCTTGGTCATGGCGTAGGCGGCCTGTTCGGGGCTGGCGAACCGGGTGAGGCCCGAGGAGATGTTGATGATGCGACCGTTCTCCCGCAGCAGTCCCAGGGCGCGCTGGACGATGAGGAACGGAGCCTGGGCGTTCACCGCGAAGAGCCGGTCGAGTTCCTCCGCCGTGACGTCCTCCGGCTGAATCCCTGCCGGGGTGGTGATGCCCGCGTTGTTGACCAGGATGTCCAGTGCGGTTTCACCGGTCCGCTCCTTCAGCCCCTGTTCCACGCCGAGGAACAGCTCGTGCACATCGCCGGGCACGCCGAGTTCGGCGCGGACCGGGAAGGCGCGGCCGCCGTCGCGTTCGATCAGTTCGACGGTGTGCCGGGCGGCGTCCTCGCCGGTGGAGTAGTGGACGGCGACCAGGGCGCCCTCGTCGGCGAGGCGCCTGGCGATGGCCCGGCCGATGCCCCGGCTCGACCCTGTCACCAGTGCCGTCTTGTCGGTGAGCCTGCTCATGGTGTGGGTCCTCTCGGTGGTCCGTGTGTGGGTGTCGGAGCTCGTGGTGGCGTCGGCGGGGGCTGCCAGGCCGCTGATGGACCGGGCCAGGCGGCGCCTCACGGGCGCCAACTCAAGGAGTTCAGCGACGAGTTCGCGCAGTGGCTCCACCTCGGCGCCGCCGAGCAGCAGGTACGACTGGGCCTGGATGTCCGTGAGGGTGCGGGCGCCGACCGCACCGCGGATCTCGTCGTAGGTGTCCAGAGCGCCCCGGTCGTGCGGGGCAGCCAGGTGTGCGGCGAGCCGGGCGCCGAGTTCGGCGGCGTCCTGGAGGCCGAGGTTGAGGGCCTGGCCGCCGACGGGCATCTGTACATGGGCGGCGTCCCCGGCGAGTAGGACCCGGCCCTTGCGGTAGCGGGTCGCCTGGCGGCGTGTGTCGTCGAAGGCGCCCAGCCACGTCGGCCGTCCGTGGCCGATGTCCTCGCCCGTCACCTCCGCCCAGGCGGCCACGATCTCGTCGAACGCGGGCGGTCCCGTGCGCCGGCCGGGTGCCGTGCCGAAGACGTGCACCATCACGCGGGTGCTGCCGTCCGGCCAGCGGTGGGCGGTGGCGAGGCCGCGGGGGTGCCGTTCGAAGCGGCGGTCCGGGATGTGCAGTCCTTCGACGTCGGCCCGCAGCATCTCGTGTCGGGCGTCCGTTCCGGCGAAGTCGAAGCCGCCAAGGCGGCGTACGGTGCTGTCGCCGCCGTCGCAGCCGATGACGTGGGAGCAGGTGAGGCTCTCCCGACGGCCGTCGGCCCCGACCGCCTCGACGCTCATGCGGCTTCCGGTGTCGCGCAGGGCGACGAGGCGCAGGCCGCGCCGGACGACCGCGCCCAGTTCCGTGGCCCGTTCCTGGAGCACCGCCTCGAGGCGGGTCTGCGGGCATTTCCACTGTCCTGCGTACGGGTGGTCGGGGTCGGCGGCCGTGAGGTCGAGCCGCATGCCGCCGAAGTGGCCGGGTCCGCCACCCGGCAGCTCGCCGAGCCGTGCCAGGATGCCGCGCCGCTCCAGCAGTTCCATGGTGCGGGTGTGCAGGGTGGAAGCCCTGGACTCGGCCATCGGCTCGGTGAGCCGCTCCAGGACGACCGTCGGCACGCCGTGGGTGCGCAGGTCGCCCGCGAGGAGCAGCCCGACAGGACCGGCGCCGACGATCACCACTGTGTCGTCGGCCATGGGTCAACGCCGCGCTTCCGCGTAGCTCTTGGCGTGCTCCAGGGTGGCCCGGCTGTTGGCGCCCAGTGCCTTGCGGACGAAGTCCCGCGCCTCGGGCACCCCGGCGTCCGGGCCGAGGACCTTGGTGATGTTGTCGGCGTTCAGTACGACGGTGTGCTGGGAGCTGACGGTGACACTGCCGTCGTCGCCGTCGCGGAACTCCCAGTACCCGGTGTGCAGCGCCATGAGCGCCGGCAGCGTCGTCTGCTTGTAGGCGATCTTGTGGTGGGGGAAGCAGACGCGTATGGATTCCGTGGTGTGGGTGCTGCCGTCGACGGCCTTGGTGTCCATGCGCAGGACCTGGAGTCCGGGGGTGTCCTCGGTCAGCCGCACCTCGCTGACGTGCGGCAGCCGCTCGGTCCACCGGTCGGCCTCGTTCACGAAGTCGTACAGGTCCTTCGCGGAGCCCTCGACTCGGACGGAGTCGACGAACGACAGGGTCAACTCGGCGTTCGCCGAGGCCTGTTCGAGGCCGTCCTTGAGACCGGGGAGTTCCTCGCGGCTGTTGCGGTCGACGGCCTGGTCGATCCAGGTCAGCCCGTCGGGGTCGTCGTCGACGGCGCGGTAGGTGTGCAGCAGCCGCAGCCGGGTCTCGTCCGGGCCCTGCGGTTCGACGATCCAGGTGCCGCTCATCTCGGCGACGGGCGGCGCGGAGACCTCCTGGCGGAACGTGATGCGCAGCGCCTCGGGGTCGAGTTCGCGCAGCGAGGTCCAGTTCTTCGCCTCGCCGTTGGCGGTGGCCCAGATCCGGATGCGTTCATGGCCGGCCTCCCGCTCCAGGTACTCGACGTGGACGTTCGGCGGGAAGAGGCGCGGCCAGTTCTCCACCTCGGCGAGCAGCCGGTACACGTCGGTGGCCGGTGCCTGCACGGTGATGCCGTGTTCGACCTCGCGGACGGTCATGGGTGAATTCCCTTCAGCGGTCGGTGACTTCGATGGCGGGCTCAGAAGTTGCCGAGGCCGCCGCAGACGTTGAGGGCCTGCGAGGTGATGGAGGCGGCGGAGTCGGAGGCGAGATAGCCGACGAGTCCCGCGACCTCCTCGGGCGTCGAATAGCGGCCGAGCGGGATCTTCGACTGGAACTTGGTGAGGATCGCGTCCTCGGACGTGTCGTAGGCGGCCGCGTAGCCCTGGCGCACGCGCTGGGCCATGGGTGTCTCGACGTAGCCGGGGCAGACGGCGTTGACGGTGATGCCGGTCGGCGCGAGTTCGTTGCCCAGCGCCTTGGTGAAGCCGACGACTCCGTGCTTGGTGGCCGAGTAGGGAGCACCGAGCACGACACCCTGCTTGCCCGCCGTGGACGCGATGTTGATGATCCGGCCGCGGTCCTTGCCCCGCATGCCGCCGGTGTTCAGGGCGGCACGGGTGACGAGGAAGACGCTGGTGAGGTTGGTCGCGATGACGTCCTCCCAGAGCGTGTCCTCGATGTCGGCCGTCACGCCGCCGCCGGAGCGGCCCGCGTTGTTGACCAGGACGTCGAGCGGCCCGAAGCGGGCGACGGCGGCCCGTACGACCTCCTCCACCTGCTCCTTGGAGCGGACGTCACCGGTGGCGCCGTCGACGTCGAGGCCCTCGTCCTGCAGGGACTTGACCGTGTCCGTGACCGCCTGCGCGTCGCGGGCGCACAGGAAGACCCGGTGGCCCTGTTCGGCGAGGAGCCGGGCAGCGGCCAGGCCGATGCCGCTGGTGGCGCCGGTGACGAGGGCGACGCGGGCCGCCTTGTCATGGATGTCCGTCATGGCTCGTCCTCCGGGTCAGGCGGTCGCGGCGGTCAGGTGGCTGTTGACGAGGTCGATGAGCCGGCGCGGTGTGCTGGCCTCGGCCAGCGCCTCCTCGTCGAGGCTGATCCCGTGGGTGCGCTCGATGCGTCCCGCGGTCTCCAGGAGCGCCAGCGACTCGTAGCCGAGCTGTTCGAAGTCGCTGTCGAGGATGTCTCCGGCGAGGTCGACGTCCTCGTCGGTGCCCGCGGCCTCAAGAAGGACGGTCCTGAGGTCGTTGAGGGTGAATGCGTTGGCTGCCATGTCAGGCCTTTCGCAGAGGAGTTGAGGGTTCGGCGGCGCGCACGACCATCGCGGAGTTGAAGCCTCCGTGGCCGCGGGCGAGGACGAGGGCCGTGCGTAGCACGGTGGCGCGTGGGGCGCCGGTCACCAGGTCGATGTCGTACGCCGCGGAGAGCACGGTGTTGGTGGTGGGCGGGACGAGGCCGTCGCGCAGGGAGAGCAGGGCGGCGGCGAGATCGAGCGGGGCGGCCCCGGAGTACAGGCGGCCCGTCGTCGTCTTCGGCGCGGTGACCGGTACGCCGCGCACACCGAACACCTTGGTGATCGCCTCGGCCTCGATCCGGTCGAGCTCGGGGACCGCGGCCGCGTCGGCGAAGACCACGTCGATGTCGTCGGGCGTCAGGTCGGCGTCGGCGACGGCCAGTTCGATGGCGCTCTGCAGGGCGGGGTCGCGGTCGCTGCCGGGCCGCGGGTCCATGGTGGAGGCGTAGCCCGCGATCTCCCCGTAGATGTGTGCGGCGCCGCGCGCTCGGGCGTCGTCGGCGTTCTCCAGGACGAGGAGCGCTCCGCCCTCCCCGGGTACGTGTCCGGCGGCGCGGTCGTCGAAGGGGAGGTAGGCGCGCTCGGGGTCGTCGCCGGTGTTCAGGCGGCCGCTGGTCAGCTGTGCCACCCAGCCCCAGGGGCAGATGGACGCGTCGACGGCGCCGGAGATCACCATGCGGGTGCCCTTGCGGATCTGCCGGCGTGCCTGGGCGACGGCGTCGAGTCCGCCGGCCTGGTCGCTGACCACCACGCTGCTCGGCCCGCGCAGTCCGCCGCGGATCGATATCTGGCCGCTGTTGACCGCGTAGAACCAGGCGAAGGACTGGTAAGCGCTGACGTACTGGCCGCCCTGGCTCCACAGCGCCCGCAGTTCGTTCTGGCCGAACTCGAAGCCGCCGGAGTGGCTCGCCGTGATGACACCGACGTCGTAGTCGGGCAGTTCGGCCGGGATCACTCCGGCGTCCGCGAAGGCCCAATCGGCGCCGACGAGGGAGAGCCGGGTCATCCGGTCGGTCTGCGGCAGCAGTCGGCCCGGCAGATGTTCGGCGGCATCGAAACCGCGGATCTCGCCCGCGAGCCGCGCCGGGTATCCCGAGGCGTCGAACCGGGTCACCGGGCCGACGGCGCCGCGTCCGGCGAGGGTCGCCGCCCAGTACTCCTCGACCCCCAGGCCGGTCGGCGCGAGCACGCCGAGCCCGGTGACGAGTGTGCGTCGCGTCATCGCTGCTCCCGCTCGGGGTCGGCGAGCACGATCGCGCTCTGGAAACCGCCGAACCCGCTGCCGACCGAGAGGACCGCGTCGGTGAGCTGGTCACGGGCCGTCAGCGGCACGTAGTCCAGATCGCATTCGGGGTCCGGCGTGTGCAGGTTCGCGGTCGGCGGTACGACGTCGTGGACCATGGCGAGCACGGAGGCGGCCACCTCGATGGACCCGATGGCACCCAGGGAGTGCCCGACCATCGACTTGATGGAGCTGACGGGGGTGCGGTACGCGTGATCGCCGAGGCTGCGCTTGAAGGCGGCCGTCTCGTGCCGGTCGTTCTGCTTGGTGCCCGAGCCGTGGGCGTTGATGTAGTCGATGTCCGTCGGGTTCATCCGGGCCTCGTCGAGCGCGACCCGGATCGCTTCCGCCATCTCCTTGCCGTCGGGGCGCAGGCCCGTCATGTGGAAGGCGTTGGAGCGGGTCGCGTAGCCGGCCACCTCGGCGTAGACGCGGGCACCGCGGGCTCGGGCGCTGTGCAGCTCCTCCAGCACGAACGCGGCGGCTCCCTCACCCAGGACGAAGCCGTTGCGCGTCGCGTCGAAGGGGCGGGAGGCGTGTTCCGGGTCGTCGTTGCGCGGGGTCGTTGCCTTGATCGCGTCGAAGCAGGCGACCGTGATGGGGGAGATCGGCGCGTCGGACGCGCCCGCGATCATGACATCGGCGGTGCCCTCGCGCACCAGGTCGGCGGCATAGCCGATCGCGTCGAGGCCGGAGGTGCAGCCCGTCGAGACGACGGTGGCCGGGCCCTCGGCACCGACCGCCCAGGCGACCTCGGTCGCGAACGAGCTCGGCACCATGAAGTTGTAGAGGTGCGGCACCGCGTAGGTGTGGTCGACGAGTTCCAGGCGGCCGTCGTCGCTGACGGTCCGGTACTCCTGGTCCAGGCCCATCGTGGCACCGACCGCGCTGCCGATCGTGACGCCTGTGCGGCGCGGATCGAGCGCCTCGAAGGCAAGGCCGCTGTCGGTCACCGCTTCGCGCGCGGTGACCACGGCGAACTGGGCGGCCCGGTCCATCCGCCGGACCTCCTGCGGTGTCAGGCCGGCCAGTTCCGGGTCGAAGTCGACCTCGGCGGCCACCTGGGAGCGAAACGGCGAGGGGTCGAAGGTGGAGATGCGGCGGGTGGCGGTGCGGCCGTCGGTGAGCAGGTTCCAGAAGGCCTTGGTCCCGACGCCGCCGGGTGCGCTCACGCCCACTCCGGTGATGACGACCCGCCGTTCACCGGCGCTGCCCGTGATGTTCCCCATCACGCGCCCCACTCGTAGAAGCGCTGGGCCATGGCGTCGGCGGGCGAGCGCCAGGTCGCCGGGTCGTACGCGTCGATGTACGGCTTGAGGTCCTGGCTGATCGCGGTGAAGCGCGCGTCGGTCTTGGCGTCCTCGATGCGGCCCGCGCCGTCGTTCTCGTCGAAGTCCTGAAGGTGGAAGTAGAGGCCTCGGTAGGCGAAGAGCTGTCGGCGGCGGGTTCCCATCCGGGCGGGCATGTCGGTGCGGTCGAACGCGCCGAAGAGTTCGGCGACGTTCTCGGCGGAGGCCGGAGCCATCCGCGCCACGATCAGTGTGCTGTGCATGGTTCTCCTTGGTCGCTTGTGCGGAGGTCGCTCAGGCGGCGGCCGCTCGTGCGGGCAGGGCCGGGCGGGCAGGGCCGAACCAGCGGGTGAGCGCCATGGGCAGGTCGTGATGGCTGCCTGGTGCGGCCCACGCGACATGTCCGTCGGGGCGCACGAGCACGCCCGTCGTCCCGGCCAGCGGACTGGACTCCGGCAGGTCGCGCGCCGTGGCGGTCACTACGTCGATCCGGTGGTTCCACGGCAGGGCCCGGCGACGCAGCCCGGCGCTGTCGTCGAGGTCGAGGAGCAACCCGCGCCCCGCGCGCAGCAGTTCGGTGGAGGTGGTGGCCCGGCGCCCGTCGTGCAGGGCGAGTTCGGGCAGGCGGGCGCCGAGCAGTGGGTGCCGGCCGCCGCCGACGTCGTAGCGGATGTCGAGGCCGCTGGCCCGTTCGGCGAGCCTGCGGGCCACCTCGTCGATGTCGAGAAGCCCCGCGAGGACGTCGCGCAGGGGTGCCACGTCCTCGCCGCCGAGGATCAGCAGGCTTTGCGCGCGGGTGTTCGCGAGCAGTCGGCGGCCGACCTCGTGCCGCTCCTCGTGATAGCTGTCCAGGAGCTCCTCGGGGGCGGTGCCGCGGACCACGGAGGCCAGCTTCCAGCCCAGGTTGACGGAGTCCTGCAGCGAGGTGTTCATGCCCTGGCCGCCGGCCGGAAGATGAATGTGGGCGGCGTCGCCCGAGAGCAGCACCCGGCCGCGCCGGTATTCGGTGACCTGGCGGGCGGCATCGGTGAAGGCGCTGAGCCAGACCGGCCGGGCCGCGGAGATGTCGACATCGGTGAGGCGCTTGAAGACGTCCGCGACCTCGCTGAACTCCGGCGGCCCCGTGCGCCGTACCGGAGGTGCGCCGCGCTCGGCGGCGATGATCCGGGTGATGCCGTCGGGCAGGTGCGCCACCATGACCAGGCCGTCGGCCGACGGGTCCGCGGTCATCTTCGGTTCGAGTTCCACTCCGCGCAGGTCGGCGACGAACAGTTCGGTCGTCGCGGGCGTACCGGGAAAGTCGAAGCCGGTGAGCTTGCGGACGGTGCTGCGGCCTCCGTCGCAGCCGACGACGTAGCGCCCGCGCAGGTCACGGTCGGCGTCCTTGACGGCGACGCTCACCCCGTCGGCGTCCTCAGAGATCCCGGTGGCCTCCTGGCCGCGGCGGATGTCCGCGCCCAACTCCCGCGCCCAGGCCTCGAGTACGGCCTCGGTGCGTGACTGCGGGACGGTTCGGGCGGCCTCGTGCGCGGCGCCGAGAACGGTGAGGTCGAGCGGCAACCCTCCGAAGTGTCCCGCGGTGCTGGTCTCGATGCCGCCGAACCGGGGCAGCAGGCCCCGCTGGTCGAAGATCTCCATGGTGCGGACGGTGAAGCCGATGCCGCGGGACTGACCGGTGGGCCGTTCAAGGCGTTCGAGCACGACGACGTCGACGCCGGCGAGGCGGAGTTCACCGGCCAGCATGAGCCCGGCGGGGCCCGCGCCGACGACGATCACGGAGGTGTCCCGGCCATCCGTACGGTTCATGCGATCCCCCTGGACGTAGGCTCCCTCTCGAGGTTGGCTGCGATCCGGGCCAGCACGTCATTGGCGGCGAGGAATTCGGCTTCGGTAATGCCGACCAGGGACCTGGCGGCATGCGCGTTCACCAGCTTTTCGGCACGCTCGTGCGCGAAGTGCCCGCTTTCGGTCAGGGCGATCTGTTCACCCGTGGCCACGACCCAGCCGCGTCCGGCGAAATCGTCGACCACGGGCTGATAGGTGGCTTCGCCTTCGATGGCCAGAAACGGCGCGAAGGCACCGTCGATGGCGGAAACCGTGGGCAGTCCGATGCCGATGGCGTGCAGTACCTGCCATTGCCGCCGGTTCAGCTCTTCCTCGGCGAGCGCCCGTGTGGTCGCCTCGTCGAAAAGCCGGTGCAGATGGAGCAGCCAATAACCAAGGCGCTTCGTCGTGTTCTTCTGGAGCATGGAAATTCTGCCTGCCTCACTCTGTGGTGGAAGATTTTCGCGGCGGCACGTCTTGCGCGGATAGGCACGCAGGGTGCGGAAGAACCCAGCAAAAGGTCAGTTCGACACGGGAGAAGGGCCGGCTTTCCGGCCACCATGGCGATGTCGTCGTCAAAGACGGAAGTCTGTCCGGCCATTCGACTGTTGCAGCCCGGCTCGGGCCCCACAAGGGACACCGGGACAATCTACGGTTCAACCACAGGGCTCTTTGCGGTTCGACGCGGTCCGGGCGCGCCGACACATTGTGGCGATAGTCACGTTTCAGCAACACGCTCACGTCAGGAAGTCGTGAGGAGCGCACTCGGCAACGCACCCTAACCCGTCGGGAAATCATCAGGTCAGCACCGATGAAGGGCATGCCGGGCCGCTCCTCAACATGCCACTGACGCAAGCCAATTGCACCCCGCCCCTGCACTCAAGATTGTTCATGTTCACGCAATAGACGACCTGTAGCGTCGGCTCGGAGCGAGAGGTTCCATGAAGCGGAAAACCTCCCGAGGGTCGCTCCTGACCATGCGCGACAGCAGCTCGAAGGCAAAGACCGGATGAACATCAAGGGGGAAATTAAGATGATCAATCTCGCTGGCCAGGCCCTACGGGAAGGCCAGGACATCTACATGCCGGGACGCTTCGACTCGGTCGCGAACGAACAACTGTCGCCGCCCGAGACGCGCTCCTTTTTGCACAGCATCGAACTGGCCAACCTCGGGATCAGGCGCACCCTCGTCCACCAGCAGGTCGAAGCGGCCCTGGCGACACAGGACAACCACGGCAACCCGCACGGCATGTGGTCGGCGATCCTGACGCTGCTCTACACCGGGGACATCGTCACCGCACACGCCGAGTGCCGTCGACTGGCCAAGGACGCCCGCTGGTCGGGCTCGCCCCAGCACCAGGAAGTACTGACACTTCTGCGCGCGCGGATCAGTCTGCTCGAGGGCCACGGCATCGAGGCATCGAGTCTGCTCGAGGCGCGACTGGCGCGCGGGCTCCTGCCGCACCTCGCCGGGCTCGCCGTCGCATGGCTCATCGAGGCGCACGTCCTGTCCGGTGAACTGGGGCGCGCACACCAGGTACTACGGGCCCACGGCCTGGCGGGCCGGCTCGACACGAGCCATTCCGACCTCGTCCACATCCTGGCCGCGCGCGGCGCACTGCAGCAGGCGGCCGGCCAGTTCCAGCACAGTCTGAAGGACTTCATGGCGTGCGGACGGCTGCTCACCGAGCGCCGGGTCGCCAACCCCGCCGTCATTCCGTGGCGTTCACGGGCCTCGACCGCCGCACTCGCGACCCGGCGCCGCGACCTCGCGCTCGCCCTGGCCGAGGAGGAGCTGGCCGCGGCCCGCACCTGGGGCTCACCGCGCTGCATCGGCCTGGCGCTGCACGCCGTCGCGTGCGCCCGCAGGGACGACACTTCGGTAGCGCTCATGGAAGAGGCCGTGGTGCTGCTCCATCTCGCCCATGCCCGGGGCGAGTCGATCCAGGCCCTGCACGACCTGGGGACCCTGCAGATCGACCGCAAGAACCTGTCCGCCGGCCGAAACCATCTGGAGGCAGCGCTCTCGGTGGCCCGGGAGAGTGGCAACCGGTTGTGGCAGCACAGCCTGGAATCCACCCTTCAGCGCCTGGACATCCGCTGCCTCACAGGCCAGGAGCTGCACATCGGTCAGCTGGCGAGCGCCGGTTACAGCAACCGGCAGATCGCCGCGACCCTGTTCCTGTCGATTCGAACCGTTGAGTTCCACCTGTCGAGCGTCTACCGCAAACTCGCCATTTCCGGCCGGAGCGAGTTGCACTCCGCGCTCCAATGGCAGCGCCCTGCTTCCTCCCGAGTCGACCGTTGCCCTTCCGCCGTATAGTTCCTGCGTTCATACGGCGCTCACGCTCAGTTGATCCGCCCAGGGAATCCCCCGGGCGGATCACCACTCGACGGGCAGGCTCTTGACCCCGTACACCAGCGATTCGGTGCGGTACTCGATCTCCTCGAACGGAACCGCGAGCCGCAGGTTCGGGAAGCGGCGGAACAACGCGGGCAACGCGATGGCGAGTTCGAGGCGGGCGAGTTGCTGACCGACGCACTGGTGGCGACCGTAGCCGAAGGCCAGATGCGGCACCGGCTTGCGGCGCAGGTCCAGCTCGTCCGCCGGCGTGGGCAGGGCGGCGCCCTGGTTGGCCATGAGCGTCGAGACGACGACATGCTCCCCGGCTCGTACCTTCTGGCCGTTGACCGACAGGTCGGTGTTCGCCTTCCTCACCAGCGGGGGCGCCACCGCGAGGAGCCGCAGCAGCTCCTCGGCGGCGCCGCTGGACAGCTCGTCCTCGTCGCGCAGGATCGCCAACTGTTCCGGGTGCGACAGCAGAGCGAGGACACTGAGCCCGATCATGCCGGACAGCGTTCCGTGTCCGGCCACGAGGACGTCCAGGCCCATGCCGACCAGCTCATCGTCGCTGAGCTCCGCACCGTGCTTGCGGACCAGGTCCCCGAGGATGTTGTCGCCCGGTTCCCGCCGGTGTGCGGTGACCAGTTCCGCCATGTAGTCGATCATGGCCGCGAAGTTGCTCTGCTGGACCTCCAGCGTGGTGTCGACGCTGCTCGCGATCGAACTGCGCTCCAGGATGCCTGCCCGCTCCTCGAGCGGTGCTCCCAGCAACTCGCAGATCACGATCAGGGGCAGCGGTTCGGCGAAGGCCGTGATCAGGTCGACGCCCGGACCGGCCTCCTCCACAGCATCGAGATGTTTCTCGACGATCTGCTCGATCACGCCCCTGAGCGCCCGGATCCTCTTCATCGTGAAGGCACCGGCCTGCATCCGGCGATACCGGATGTGCTCATCTCCGTCGTAATTGAGCAGGACCCCGGGCTGGTTCATCACAGAGCGCGGGCCGGTCCAATGCGGATCGAAGGCGAACCCGACCTCGTGGCGGGCGTCGGCCAGCACCGCGCGGGCGTCGTCCTCGCGTGTGATGAGTACGGCCCCGACTTCGCCGAGTTGGGAGTTCGGCACCGGAACCCGGTGCAGCGTCGGGTCTTTGTGCGCTTCCACGAGATCGGCCCCGGGCCGAAATGGGCACTTGGCCTGACGGCGATTATGGGGCATCGACACCGGTTCGGTCATGGCGTTCGTTACCTTCCTGACGACACGAGGGAATTCCAGCGGAAAGCGGATACCGACGACTGCAGGGCGTTCGTTACGAGGCACTCACCTTGTCGCGCAAAAGCTCTTGCGTAATGCGGTCGAGCCGCGCCGCGGCACCCTCGTCGAACGCCGGCCCGACGAGACTGAGAGGCGCGCCCTCCACAAAGGCACTCAACGGCTCCTGGGGCGGGGCGTCGATGATTTCGAGGATCGGCGGGACGGTGTACTCGACAGGCTGGGCGGCCCGTTTCATCTGGTCGATGTGAGCCGCGGTGGCAGCGTCGAATTCGCCCGCGAATCCAGTGCGTGTACCGCCGGGGAACAGCAGCACATACCGGGCACGACGTGCGCCCCCTCCCTCGGCGAACGAGACGCCGAGAAGGTCGTTGAGCCGGCCGCCCTGGAACATGGCCGACCAGCCGTCGTAGTCGCGTTCGAAACCGAGGTCGTTCCACTGGACGCCCGGCGCTCCCACACCGGGACCGGCGATGTTCATCACGACCGGCTTCTCGGCCCTGTTCATCAGGTCGGCCAGTCCGTATCCAAGCAGGTATCGACTGAGGTAGTACAACGCGAAATTGTGCTCGATCCCTTCGGAGGTGACCATGCGATGACTGCGGAAGTACCGGGCACACAACACGAGTACGTCCACCGTCGCGAATCGATCCTTGATCTCCTCGATGACGCGCCGGTTTTCGCTGACGAGGCTGAGGTCTGCCTCGATGAAGAAGGCACGGTCGGCTGCGCCCGCGCTCTGTGCCGTGTCGAGGAACTTCTTCCCTTTCAACGGGTCCGGACCGAGGACGACCACCTGGTCGCCCCGGCCGAGATGAGTGTGGGCGAGCGCCTGCCCGATACCGGAAGTGCCCCCTGTGACAACAATGGTCTTCAACGTGATCCTCCTCGGAACACTGGGTCGTGAGATCCTTGCGCGGTGGAAAGTCTCCCGCCCAAGGGCAGACTTCTCCCCTTGGACGAGCACCAAAAAGGAGAAACGGGAGACTGGGAAAAGAGTCGAAGAGAGGGGCTCAGATGGCCGCGTTGACGATTTCCGCCCGGACCACGTCGCCGGCGAGTCCGACGGCCGCTTCAGCGGCGCCGGTGGAGGCCGAGCTCCACGCGTTCACGTAGAGCCCGTCGATGATCAGCAGAATCCGGTCGGCGAGCCTGCCCGGATCCGCGGCCGGAGTCCCGCGTGCGAGGTCCCGCAGTTGCTCGCGCACACGGCGGAAATGCCTCAGGGAAACCTGATGTGCCGGATGGTCCGGGTCGGGAAATTCCGCATGCGCGTTACGGAGGGGGCAGCCCCTTGCGTTCGGCGCCATGCCCCGGACCGCCCGGACCAACTCGACGAGCCGGTCTTCGGGCGCCGCCGCCGTGCAGACACCGGCCACGATGCGGTCCCAGGCCTCGGCGGACCGCTCGAGGTACGCCACCACCAGGTGGTCCTTGCTGGGGAACTCCCGATAGAGCAACTGCTTGCCGCAGCCGGCTTCGCCGATGATCTGCTGCATGCCGACCGCATGCACGCCCCGCTGGTCGAAGAGGCGGGCCGCAGCGTCCAAGA
This sequence comes from Streptomyces sp. NPDC059897, assembly GCF_042730865.1. NCBI lineage: Bacteria > Bacillati > Actinomycetota > Actinomycetes > Kitasatosporales > Streptomycetaceae > Streptomyces > Streptomyces sp. NPDC059897. Next base: position 271,321 of record NZ_JBHWKQ010000001.1, read on the forward strand.
TGCGCTCGCGGGCACCGGCAGCAGCTTTCCGGGGCATGGGCGGAGGCTAGCAGACCAATCGGTCCCGTACTGGATGGGTTCCGATCGTCACGACTGCTCACGTGGCACACTCCGGCCTCCGAGTCCGGGGACTGAGCCCTGGGCCGCTCCGACCGCGCGAGCCAGGACAGCGGCGTCTCACCTGCGCTGCGCACGCACATAGGACATCGGTGTCAGCACCCGCCCGTGTTCGTCCACCTGGATCGCGTCCGGCCCCGGCCTGGCACCACCGGCCTCCGGGACACCCGCTTCGCCCAGCGTCGCCAGGAGTTCGCGGGTGAAGCTCGTGACGAAGACGGCATCGGTGACGTCCTGGATCTCCCAGTGCCGACCGAGGTTCGCGTGCAGATTGGCCTCGCTGATCAACGCCTGCGCCACGATCGGCGTCCCCGACGGCACGGATTCCGCGAAGCAGAACAGGTGGAGTGTGGCTCCCGTTCGGCACACCCGGTGGAGCGCGGCAGCGTACGCCGACCGTTGCTCGTCGTTCAGGCAGTGGTAGAGGCCGCTGTCGAGCACGGTGTCGAAATCGCTTCCCACACCGTCCAGTTCGGTGGCATCGGACGTCAGAAACTTCACCTGCGCGCCACGCGCCTCCGCCCGCCGCGCCGCCTGCTCGATCGCGCTGGACGAACCGTCCACGCCGGTTACCTCATAGCCTTGGTTTGCCAGCAGAATGGCGTTCTCACCCAGTCCGCAGCCCGCATCGAGCACCTTGCCGCTGAAGCCTCCCGCGCGCACCAGGTCCGCCACGGCCGGCTGGGGCTCACCGATGTCCCAAGGAATCAGCACCTCACCGGGGGCAGCGCCGTCGAAGGACGCGCGACCCGCGTACAACGCGTCGTATTCCTTGTCCTCTTGAGAGAAGGTCCGCTCTTGCGTGGTCATGCCGCTCCCCTTGTCGCTCACAGGCTCGTCAACCAACACTTGGTGGATCTGGTGCGTACGTGAAATGGGCAGTTGCGTTCCTACTGGACCTTGTTCGCTTCTTGCGCCGCCGTGCCCACCGGGGCCGCCTCGGCCTTCGGTCCCGCTTCGGCCTTCGGCCCTGCCTCGGCCTTCGAGCCGGCCGCGGGACGCATCCGTGAGGCGACGATGACCGTGAGGACGACGACCGCGGCCATGGCCAGGAAGACGTCGGAGTAGGCCGAGCCGTCATCACCGGAGTAAAGGGGGTTGATGGCGTCGCTGCCGCTCTGCTGCCTCGCGGACACCAGCACGCCGAATACGGCGGGTCCCGTGCCGGCCCCGAGGAACTGGGCCCCCTGCAGGATCCCCAGGCCGACACCGACCTGCTCGGCTGGCAACTCGCTTGCCGCGGCGCCGATGATGGTGGTCATCACGAACATGAACCCGATGCTGAGCCCGAGGATGCCGAGACCGGCGAAGACCACCGATGAGCCGCCGGTGAACGACGACAGGAACAGAGAGAACAGTCCCATGAGGCCGAGCCCGGTGAGCACCAGCAGTCGGGCGCCGGCGCGGCCGGCGAGGCGTCCGATCCACGGCGAGAGGATCGCGGTGACGACGCCTGCCGGGATCATGACCAAGGCACCCTTGCCCGGAGTGAGTTCGTTGACGTCCACCAGCAGCAGCGGAACGAACACCAGGCCACCGAGGTTGACAACCATCGCCAGGAACGCGACGAGGATGCCGGTCCGGTAGACGCGGTTGGTGAACAGCGATGGCGGAACGAACGGCTGATCGACACGGACGGTACGTACCCCGAAGAGCACGAGCGCCGCGACCGCGACCAGGAGGCTGCCCCAGGACAGGGGTTCGGTGAAGCCGGAGACCTGCGCCCGGGTCATGCCGAACAGGACGAGGCCGGCTCCGAGGCCGAGGAGGATGCCGCCCGGGAGGTCGAGCCGGCCCGAGCCCTGCGGAGCCTCGTCCGGGAGTACGCGCACGGCCGGGAAAACCAGCAGCAGCGAGGCGACCAGCATGATCCAGAACAGTGCGGGCCAGCCGAGCGCTTCCCCGATGCCGCCGCCCAACGCCGGTCCGGCGGCGGTACCGACACCCGCACCGGCGGAGACGACGCCGATGCCGACACCACGCCGCTCCGGCGGCAGCAGCGTCGTGACGGCGATGATCGAGAGCACGGGGATCGCGGCCGCGCCGATGCCCGTCACGATCCGCCCGGCCACGAGCACGGCCAGGCTCGGGGAGATCGCGCAGATCAGGCTCCCGACGGCGTAGGTCAGGAGCGCGAAGGCGAAGAGGCGACGCAGGCTCACCCGGTCCGAGACGCGGCCGTAGAGCGGAATCCCGACCGAGAACATCAGCAGGAATCCGGTGACGACCCAGGCGAGTTCGGCCTCGGAGGCCCCGAACTCGGCCCCGATCGTCGGAAGCATCAGGTTGACCATGTCGCTGGCCGTGACCGTCACGAGGATCGCAGGCATCAGCAAGGCCAATAAGCCGAACCCTGAGCCGGTCCGCTCGGTCGTTGTCGACGTGGAAGTCATGCGGGGCCCTTCCGGTGACTTTTCGCCACCACGGTAGTTACAGTTAGGGCAAAAGAATGGCGGAGGGCACCGCCTCCGCCGTCGGTCAGCTGGTGACGCGCTGCGCGACCTCACGCTCACTGGCCAGTACTTGCTGGACGAGATGGGCGATCGTCGTCCGCCCGAGCCGTTCCTTCATGGCCTGCTCCGCGTCCTGGAACTCCGCCTCGAGCAGTTTCTGCATATTCCGCCCCACCTCGCATTCGGCGCTCGGCGGATGCGGGTACCGGGAAAGGATCGGCCCAGCCTCCACGGCGGCGTACGCGTCATAGAGCGTGATCTCACGGGCAGGCCGAGCGAGCAACCAGCCGCCGCCACGCCCCTCCGTGGACCAGACCAGGTCGGCGTCCCGCAGGCTGCCGAGGATCCGCCGCACCAGCACCGGATTACTGGCCAGGCTCTCCGCGATCTCCGTGGAGGTCAACGAGTGATCCCAGCGCCCCAGCATGGTGAGTGCGTGAATCGCCACCGCACTTCTGCTGCTGATGCTCACCGTGCCCCCTTCGCGACCGCCGGTACGCCGATCCAACTGCAACAACGGTAGTAGCGGTTTGATCCACGTGTCAATCCGGCATGCCGGTCGGGGGCTCTCTGGACCGTGCAGGTGCGACGTCACCAGGGCCAGCGCCATTCCTTGTTCTGCGGAACCACCCAGTAATGGTCCAGTTCGACCCGCCCGAACAGCCATCGTCCGTCCTCGACCACATAGGTGTCGGTGAACCGGCCGACGCTCTGGTGCACGAGGTCCGCCTTGTCGAACCTGACGTGCTCCACGAAGAAGCAGGCGCCGGTCGCACGGTCGCCTTCGACCTCCACCTGATGGACCTGGTTGAAGTTCCTCAGGGCCACCTCGGAGGCACCCTGGAGCTCGACCATCTTCGGCAGCAGTGCGCTGTAGTACGCCTGGATCTCCACGCGCCCGCGGGCATCGCCGAAACTTCCATAGGCCAGGTGCGCGTCCCTCGCAAACAGGGCGCCGAGGCCGTCCCAGTCCTGCGAGTTGAGGCAGTGGTGGAAGGCATTGCGCAGCTTCGTGAGCTCGCGGATCGTCTCGAGCTCACGCACTCTGGCCGACAGTTCGTCGATTCGGGCCACCAGGTCTGCCTCGTCCGCCATCGTGCATCCTCTCGAGCGCCGCCGGGTCCCGTTCCGTCTCTTGCCGAAACCGCATCGAGAGTCGCAGTCGCGGGACTCTCGCCACAAGGTACGCACGCCTTTCCTGTGGTCGGTCCGCAATCCTCGAATTCCCGCACGCACTTAGAGTCGAGCCGCGGAAATGCCGGCGACACCCAACGGGAGACACCGTGAACCAGTCGAAGCGCATAGCCCTGATCAGTGGTGCGGGCCGCAACATCGGTGCCGCGACGGCCAAGGAGCTGGCCGGCCGTGGATACCACGTGATCGTCAACTACCGGAGCGACGCGGACGCGGCAGCGGAGGTGGTCACCGAGATCGAATCGCGCGGCGGCACGGCCGAGGCGGCACGAGCCGATGTCTGTGACGCCGACGAGGTCGACGCCCTTGTCCGGCGGGTGCGGGCCGACCACGGCCGCATCGATCTGCTGATCTGCAACGCGAACACCGTGACACCGCCTTTCGCGTCCTTCGCCGAACTGGACTGGGATGCGTTCGCCGCGAAGGTGAACGGCGAGCTCGCCGGTTCCTTCTTCCTCACCCAGCACACGCTCTCCATCATGCGCGAGCAACGCTCGGGCAAGATCATCTACATCTCCAGCACGGCGTCGGACACCATCGGCATGGCACTGCCCCACTCCGTCGCCAAGGCGGCACTGAACACCTTCAGCCGCCACATCGCCGGCATCGCCGCCGAGCACGGGGTGATCGTGAACACCGTCGCCTTCGGCGCCGTGCACACCGACGCCACCTCAGAGTTCAGCGAGAACTTCTGGAAGTACACGACCGACCGCTCCGTGGCGGCGCGCAGGGTGGAACCGGCGGACGCCGCGCGCGCCGTCGCCCTCGTCGCCGACGACGGCTTCGGCTTCACCTCGGGCCAGGTGATTCGGGTCGACGGCGGCTTCGAGGTCCTTGACCAGCAGTTGCATCCGCTGACGGAAAGCTTCCGCTGACGGCGCTCCGTAGGGCCGGCCGCCGGCACCGGCCCTACGGACGGCCGGTGCGACGCGGACACCGGCCGGCCTACTCGAAGTGCCCGACCATCGGGTGGAGTTGCTGGTCGAGGACCTCGAAGCCGCCGTCGACCCGCAGCACTTGGCCCACCGACGCGATGAAATCCTCATCGGCGAGCATCGCGATGCTGCGCGCCGCCTCGTCGGGCTCGAGCAGTCGGCCGGACACCGCTCGGCTCTCCATGAACGTGCGGAGGTCGTCCGTCATGACACCCGCGGTGGCATCGGTCCGCACCGCGCCGAAGGCAACGGTGTTGACGACGACCCCGTACTGCGCGGCGACTCCCGCGACGTGTCGGCTGAAGGTGTTGAGCGCGGCCTTGGCCGTGGAGTGGGCCGCGACCGCGCCGATCGTTTCTGCCGCGGTGCTCGAAACGTAGACGATCCGGCCCTTCCGTTGCTCCGCCATGCCGCGCAGCACGCCCTGGGTGAGGAAGTACGCTCCTGCCAACTCCCCGTTCACCTTCCCGATGAAGTCGTCCCAGGAGAGCGTGAGCAGCGGCTCGAACGGCGGATTCACCGTGTTGGCATTGCACACCAGGGCGTCGATGCCACCGCGATCCGCGCGGATGGCGTCGAGCATGACGGACACCTGCTCGGGGTCACAGACATCGGCCTGGACGGCCTGGGCCGAGCCACCCGCGACCTTGATCGCGCTCACCACCTCCGCCGCCGCGTCAGCGTTGCGGCGGTAGTTCACGGCCACGTGGTAGCCACGCCTCCCCATCTCCCGCGCGGTAGCCGCGCCGATTCCGCGACTCGCGCCGCTGATCAGTACCACCCGCTGTGACTTCTCCACGTTTCCTCCCTGATCCTGGGCGTCCGGGGTCTGCCCGCCATGTGACCTTGGACCTGAACCGGCCGTGTTGTCCCTACGGGTCTCCACCAGACTTCCCCGACCCGTTCCGCCGGCGTCCCCGCGGGGCTCGATGTGCCCTCTTGCAGGTATCGCGACCGGCTGCGAGGTTCCCTCATACACAGATGCATGGAGGGGCCACGTGCCGCATCGCCGATTGCTGATCGATGCTCAAGTCCGCCCGCGGCATTGCCTTTTGTTCCACCTTTGACAGAAACATGATCTTGTGGAAGGCTCCCGGAGCCGGGAGGCGGACCGATCGGTCCCAAACCTATGGAGATTCACCGCGCGCCCCCTTCAAGGTCAGGGATCATTCGCGGCACGAGGGCCCGCCCGTTTCTCCGAGCAGTTCCCAACCCGACCTCCGTCGACGGTCATCAATGGCGATGCTGTCCGTGTCATGTTGTGAAGTGGCGTCATTGGTCAACTATGGGGGTAACAAAAATGGCCGGAGACGACAGGAAGCGCCAAACGACGAAGACCCGTGTGAGAAGCGATGAAGTCCCCCCGCTTCTGGTCGCCGGACGTGTGGCGCACACCTACGTACCAGGTATCTCCCGCACCGGATACCGCACGCTCTTGCCACCCGACGAGTTAAGTCTCGCCCTGAGCGATATCGAGTTCGCGCATCGCGGAGTTGACCACCCGATGCGCAGAGAGCAGGCCAAATGGCCGCTCGATCCGCTGGAGTCGCAGAGGAACCCGCACCGTACGTGGCTCGCGACCCTGGCCCTGCTCTACGCCGGGCACTTCGACTCCGCCGACGCGCAGTGCCAACGGCTCCGGGACGATCCCGCGTGGGCGCACTCGGCCCCGCAGCAGGAGCTGCTCACCCTGTTGCAGGCGCGGAGCAGCCTGCTCGCGGGGAGGGCCCGCCGAGCCGCGGACATGCTCCACACCATGCTCGATCGCGGTATGTCGACGCAGTCGGCCTGCCTCACGGTCGCCTGGCTGATCGAGGCGCTGGTCTGCCTCGGCAAACTCGACCGTGCCCACCAGGTACTGCTCGACAGCAATCTGGCGGGCCCGCTGGACCCCGAACTGCCGGACCGTGCGCACATCCTGGCCGCCCGTGGGGCCCTCCACATGGCCGGCGGACAGTTCCGGCACGCCATCGACGACTACATAGCCTGCGGTTCGGTCCTCGACACCTCGTTCGTCGTCAATCCGGCAGTGATCCCGTGGCGATCCAGGGCCGCGTTCGGAGCACTGGGCGCCCGTCGATACGACTTGGCGCTCGCCCTTGCCGAGGAGGAGCTCATCGCGGCAAGGCGGTGGGGATCACCACGCGGTATCGGCATCTCACTTCATGCCGTGGGGGTGGCACGCCGGGACGAAACCTCGGTCGCCGTACTCGAGGAGGCCGTGACGCTGCTGGCCCAGGGCCCGGCGTGCACCGAGTTCATACAGGCCCTCTACGACCTCGGCACCCTGCAAATCCGGCGACAGGACGTGACAGGGGGGCGCAGCCGACTCGACGAGGCCGCCATGGTGGCTCACCAGTGCCGCAACGCCTTCTGGCAGGAGCGGATCCGCTCTGCCTTGGATCGTCTCCAGGCACCTGTCGGCACCTCGAGGCTGACCCGGCAGGAGGAGAAGATCGCCTACCTGGCCCGTGCCGGACACAGCAACCGGCAGATCGCGCAGATGATCTTCCTGACGGTCCGGACCGTGGAATTCCATCTGTCCAGCGTGTACCGGAAGCTCTCCATCTCCGGTAGGCGGGAACTCGTCACGGCGTTGAGCCCCGTCCCTTCGTAGCGGCCGCGTGCCTTCAGGCGCCGCCCACCGGCCCCGGCCAGGAGCCCCTGATCGGCACCTCGTACGGCGACGTCGGCCGCACTACCTGGTGCTCTCGGAGCCCGCCGTGGGCAGTTGGACGCCCACCCGGGCCGCGCCCGGACCCCATGAGAGGAGAGCGACGTGCGCATCCTGGTGGCCGAGGACGCCCGGGCGACGGGCTGGTCGCCGGTGGGCGATCTGCGGCGCAACGGGCACCGGACCGTCGTCGTCGGCACGGGACGCGCCGCCGTCGCGGCCTGCCGGCAGGCGGACCTGGTCCTGCTCGACCTGCGGCTCCCGGACATGGACGGCCTGGAGGTGTGCCGCCGGATCCGGGAGACCACACGGGTCCCGGTCATCGCCCTCACCGACGGGGCGACCGGAATCGAGCGGGTCCTCGCGCTGCGCGCGGGAGCCGACGACTGCCTCGACAGGCCGTGCATGTTCCAGGAACTCCTGGCCCGTATCGAGGCGTTGGCCCGCAGGTCCGCCCCCGGCCCGGGTGCACCCCCGGCCGTCGAGCCGATGGCACTGGGCCCGCTGCACATCGACACCGGGGCCCGCGAGGCACGTGTGTCCGGGGCTCCGGTGGCTCTCACCCGCAAAGAGTTCGACCTGCTGCACTGTCTGGCCCGGCACGCCGGTTCGGTGATCGGCCGACAGCGCCTCATGCAGGAGATCTGGAGCCTGGGCGAGGGTGGCGGGGTACGGGCTTCACGCACACTCGACACCCATGTCAGCTCGCTGCGACGGAAGTTGGGGCACGGCGAATGGATCCGCACCGCGCGAGGTGTCGGCTTCCAGCTCGCACTCGAACCCCGCGGCGCGGCGGCTGTCTCCAGTCCCCGGACGTCACCGCCGCGCGGGGTGCTGGTCGCCGTGTCCGATGCCGATACACGAGCGGCTCTGACCGCGCAGCTGCGGCGGCACGGCTGTCACGCCCGTGGCTGTGGCACCGGGGCCGAGGCGCTGGCCGTCCACGAAGCGTTCGATCTGCTGCTGGTGAACTCCCAGTTGCCGGACATGGACGGCGTCGAGGTGTGCCGGAGGGTACGGGCCGCGGGTGACATGCCCGTCATCGCATGCACCGCGCCCGACCGGATGCTGGACCGGATCCTCTTCCTGCGGGCGGGCGCCGACGACTGCGTCGACCACCAGGACGATCCGCGGGAGCTGTTGGCCCGCGCCGAGGCCGTGCTGCGCCGGGCCCGGCCCGAGCACCCGCACCAGCGTGGATCCGCGCTGCGCCGGGGGCGGCTGCGGCTGGACACCGCGACCGGGGACGTACGCCTCGCGGACCGGGCGATCCGGTTGACGCGCAAGGAGTTCGACCTGCTGCACCGGCTGGCGTCGGAGCCGCGGACGGTGCACGCGCGGACGCGGCTCATCGCCGACATCTGGGGCGGCGAACCGGGCTCCCCCGGCTCAGGGCCCGGCTCGGGGCGCACGCTCGACACGCATGTCAGCACGCTCCGGTCCAAGGTCGGCCTGCCGGGCGTCATCGTCACGGTACGGGGGGTCGGGTTCAGGTTCGGCGAGGCCTGAGGATTCAGGTGCGGGGCCGAGGGACTCGGCGCTCCCACTCCCCCGTACCGCCACGCACACCGCCGCCACCCCCGCCGCTCCCAGGGACAGCAGTCCCCCGGCGAGGAACCCTGAGCGCGCCCCCGCCTGTTCGCTGAGTCGTGCCACCAGCAGGGCGCCCACCGGTGTCGAGCCTTGCAGGATGAGTGTGTAGAGGCCGAGAACGCGCCCTCGGTAGCGAGGGTCACTGCCCAACTGGATGCGATGGTTGGCGGCCTGGGCGAAGTGGGTGGTGGCGAAGCCGGTCAGGAACAGCAGGGCGATCGCCGCCGGATAGGTGGGCGCCCAACCGGTCGCCGCCTCCACCGCGCCGAACACCGCCGCCGATCCGATCACCAGTCGCTGCGAGGGCCGTCCGCGCCGCAGTGTCCCCGAGAACGCCGCCGCGAGGGATCCGGTGGCGAAGGCCGCGGTGACCAGGCCGAAGGACGAGGCGTCGGCGTGGAACACGGTCTTCGCCAGGAGCGGGAGCGTGAGCTGGAAGTTCATGCCGAACACCGCCACCGCCGCGACCAACACCAGCGGTACGAGCAGACCGGGGCGCCGCGTCACGTACCGCAGTCCGTCGAGGACCCCCGACGTGTCCGGCCCGCGCGCGGTGCGCCGTATCCGGGCCGGGTCCATCAAACGCAGCGCCACCACCGTCGCCAGATAGCTCAGGCCGTTGAGGAGCATCACCCAGCCCGTACCGACGACACTGATGAGCAGTCCCGCTCCGGCGGGGCCCACGATCCTGGCGACATTGAAGTAGGCGGCGCTCAACGCCGAGGCGTTCGGCAGGAGTTCGGGGCCGACCAGCTCGCCCACGAAGGACATCCGGGCCGGGATCTCCACGGCGTTCACCAGACCGAGGGCGAAGGCGAACCCGTACACGCTCCACAACCGGGCCGAGCCCGTGAGCACCAGCGCGGCGAGGATGAGGGCCAGAGCGCCCGATGCCAAATTCGCGGCCATCAGCAGGCTTCGTTTGTCGAACCGGTCGGCGAGCCGGCCGCCCTGCAACGTGAGCAACAGCACGGGAGCGAACTGGAGCGCGGTCACCGTGCCAAGGGCGGTACTGGAGTCGTCGGTCATGCCGAGGACCAGCCAGTCCTGGGAGACGACCATCATCCAAGTGCCCGCGACCGACACGATCTGGCCGATGACGAAGAGCCGGAAATTGCGGGACCGCAGGGAGGCCACCGCCCGGGCAGCGGTCGACCTCACGATGTGGAGCCCGGCGCCGCGCCGACGGGTGGCCCCTGGAGCTTCCTCATGTGGAGCGATTCCTCCAAGAAGGCGAGAGCACGCAGGTGGTAGGTACGCGCGGCCAGGCCGAGGCTGATGTTGTGACCGGCGCCCGGCAGCCGGTCCAAGGCAACGCGGGGCGCTCCGGCCAGCCGCTGCCGGAGGTCGTCCAGGTCCTCGTCCGTGTGCCGCCACCACGCCTCGTACTCGGCGAACGTCAGCCGGACCGGCACCCGGATCCGGGGCAGCACTTCCTCGCTGCGCCGCTCCCAGTCCGCCACGCCTTCCGCCTCCCGGGGCGGCATCGGTGCCACGATGCGCGCGCCGGCTCCGACGGCTCCGGGCGGGTACAGCCGCGAGGGGCCCCAGTTGAGGTGGCGCGCGCGCAGCCCCCAGGTGCTTCCGGACGAGTCGTTCGGGTCGGCGGCCGGACGTCGCCCGCATCCCGACACGTCCACGGCCACCACGGGGTCCGGGGCGGACGCGGCGACGACACTCAGGGCGAGTTTGCCGCCGTAGGAGTGCCCGAGCAGCAGCACGCCCGCGCCCGTGTCACGGTCGGCGGCGAATTCCGCGACCGCCGAACGGACCGCCACCGTCTGCTCGTCGAGGCTCCTGCCCTCGGGGGAGCGCTCGGCAGAGTGCCCGTAACCGGGCCGATCGAGGGCAAGAACGGTGTAGCCCAGGCGGGCCCCGAGGGTGAGCAGGGACAGATCGGGGTGAGCCGTGCTGTCGAAGTATCCGGCCCGCATGCCGCCACCGTGCAGGGCCACGACCGCAGCCCGCGGGGACCCGCCGGACGGTTCGGAGAGGAGCGCGGACAGCGGGCCGTCCGTGGAGTCGAGCGTGACGGCCCGTACGCCGCGGGACGTCGTCCCGTCCGTGGTGGTTCCGTGCACACCCGCCACCCGACTCACGCCGCCCGCTCGGAAGCGTCGAAGTCCACCGAGCGGAACGGCGCCGTCGCTGCCATCAGGCCTGCCCCGGCGGAGGCGGACCCGTAGACCGCTCGCAGGGGAACGGTTCGTAGCGTGACCCGGTGGTCGTGCCGTGTGCGGACAGCGACGGCCGCGACGGCGTCCCGGACATCGGCGTCTGCGCCGACATCACCCAGGTCGCGTACGAGCCATTCGCCCGGCCCGCCGGCCAGTCGTCCACCGCCGCCGAGCTGGTCGGCGTCGAGCCTGCGGGCGAGACCGAACCCGAGTCCTTTCAGGTACGCCTCCTTACGGGACCACAGCCGGGTGAAGGCCAACGACCGTTCCTCTGGCGGGAGTTCGGACAATTCGGCCCACTCCTGCGGGTGCAATCGATGTCCGCACAACTCCATGGTTTCCCGCGACGGAACGGTCTGGACATCGACACCGACCGGCTCCCTCGCCACGGCCACCATCGCCCACCCCCCGCTGTGCGACAGCGAGAAGTGGGGCGCGCCCACCGCATCACGCACCGCCGGCCGTCCGTGCGGACCACCGCAGCGCGGGCAGCCGTCCCGGCCTAACCGGACGGCCCCCGGCTCCAGCCCCAGGTAGAGCGCCAGTACGCGGCGCAGCGTGACATGTGCGACGAGATAGCGGAGCCGGTCGCGGGTGCGCAGGAACCCGGCGGCGCGGCGCCATTCACGCCGGTCGAGTTCCGCGAGGACCTGGCTCCCCGGCTCCTGCCCGGAATCGGGGACACGCAAGGTCCAGATGTGTGTCTCACGGAGGCCGAGGGACAGGAGGGCCGTCGCGGCCGACGGGGCAGCAGGTGCCTGCCGATGGCCGCCGAGTAGTTCGCGCACAGTACCCCTCCCCCGAACCACCACCGGACGCGACGCCCACGGGCTCAAGGCATCACGGGCTGACGGGAGCCGGCACGACACCGGCTCCGTTCCCCAGCCTCCCGGTCCACGGGCCGGCCCTTCAACACTGTCCGGTGCAAGTCCTCACGCGTAACTACAGACGCGAGACAGAGACGTTCGGGCCACGTCAAGCAGTGTCAGGGGAACGTCAAATCAGACACCCGCTCACCGCCCGCGGCCCACCCCCGGGCGGGCAGCGCCGTCTCCGCCACCCGAACGGTCTGGGCGGTCGACAAGGTCGGCGGCAAGAAGCTGTGGCTGTCCGGCCTTGTGATGGGCGCACCCGGTCGGCGAGATCTGGATCTGGTCGAAACGCTCGGACGGCTCTGCCCTCATACGGCCCACCTTCCCTCAGATCCTCAACTGCACTTCTGCGCAACGTCATTGTTGCGGGTCAGTTGTCCTCGCGGTCTCGGTGTTGCCTGCGCAAGTCGGCCCAGTGGCGCAGGCGTTCGCTGATGTGGGCTTCGTAGCCGTTGTGGGTGGGCTCGTAGTACGTCTCGCGGTCCATGCCGTCGGGGAAGTAGTCGGCGCCGGAGAAGCCGTCGGTGGTGTCGGGGTCGTACTGGTAGTCCTTGCCGTAGCCGAGGTTCTTCATCAGCCGGGTCGGGGCGTTGAGGATGTGGGCGGGTGGCATGAGGGAGCCGGTGCGGCGGGCGGCGCGGTGTGCCGCGTTGAAGCCGCGGTAGACGGCGATGGACTTGGGGGCGGTGGCGAGGTGGACGACGGCCTGGGCGATCGCCAACTCGCCCTCCGGGGAGCCGAGTCGCTCGTACACGTCCCAGGCGGCGAGCGTCTGCTGGAGGGCGTGCGGGTCCGCGATGCCGATGTCCTCGCTCGCAAAGCGGACCAGGCGGCGGGCCACGAACAGCGGGTCCTCGCCGCCGTCGAGCATGCGGGCGAGCCAGTACAGGGCGGCGTCCGGGTCGGAGCCGCGCATCGACTTGTGGAGGGCGGAGATCAGGTTGTAGTGGCCCTCCTGGGCCTTGTCGTACAGCGGGGCGCGCTGCTGGATGTGGTGGGCGAGCGCGGCGGTGTCCAGAGGTGCCCCGGTGGTCGCGTCGGCCGGGAGAGCGTGGAGCTGTTCGGCCATGTTGAGGAGGTAGCGGCCGTCGCCGTCGGCCATCGCGATCAGGGCGTGGCGGGCGTCGTCGTCCAGGGGGAGGCGGTGGCCGGTGAGGTGCTCGGCCCGGTCGAGGAGCGTGGACAGGGCGGCTTCGTCGAGGCGCTTGAGGACGAGGACCTGGGTACGGGAGAGCAGGGCGCCGTTGAGTTCGAAGCTGGGGTTCTCCGTGGTGGCGCCGATCAGGACGACCGTGCCGTCCTCGACGTAGGGCAGGAAGCTGTCCTGCTGGGCGCGGTTGAAGCGGTGGATCTCGTCGACGAACAGCAGGGTGCTCTGGCCGATGGTGCGGCGGCTGCGGGCCGCGGCGAAGACCTTCCGCAGCTCGGCGACGCCGGAGAACGTGGCCGACACCGGCTCGAAGGCCAGGTTGGCGGCGTCCGCGAGGAGCCGGGCGATGGTCGTCTTCCCGACGCCGGGCGGCCCCCACAGGACGGCGGAGGTCAGATGCTGCTGGGCGACCATACGGCCCAGCGGGGCGTCCGGGGCCAGGAGGTGGTCCTGACCGACGACCTCGTCGAGGCGGGTGGGGCGCAGGCGGTCGGCGAGTGGCCGGGTGGGCTCCTCGTCGAAGAGCGGCAGGGTCGCGTCGGTCGGTTCCATCGGGCTCTCGGACTCTCGGATCGCGGGCGGAGGTGTGCGGGCGTGCAGCTGTGGCCAGCCTTGCACGGGGCACTGACAGCCGCGGGCTCAGCGGCTCGTGGGTCCGCCTGCGGTGCTCATCGGACCCGGGGGCGGTCGCGCCGCGGCAGCCGCTCGACGATCAGGTCGTAGGAGTCCTCCACCACATCGGTGACCAGCCGCTTGGTGATACCGGGTCCGGGTCCGAGCGAGATCCAGTGGCGTTTGTCGAGGTAGCGGCCGGGTGTGATCGAGGCGTGGGCGTGCACGTGCGCGCGGGCGAGTTCGGGTTCGCACTTGACCGTGATGATCTGCTCGTCCGGGTCGTCGGTGACGATGAGGAACACCTTGTCCGCGACCTTGTACACGTCCAGTGCGGGCGTGAACGGGTATCCGTGGCTGACGCTGGGCAGGGCCAGGGCCGCCTCGCGGGCGGTGTCCTGGAGCCGGTCACCGGCCGCGCTCACGGGGCGGCCTGCCTGCCGGTGCCGTCGGTCAGGGCCCGGTGGGCGGCGGCCAGGATCCGTTCGGAGAGTTCGGAGCCCTTGGTCGCGCGGGACAGGACGAGCGCGCCGAACAGAGTACTCAGGCGGGCGAGGCCGTCCTGGTCGTCATCACCGAGGAAGCCGGCGAAGTCGGCCACCCCCTCGGCATAGGAGCGGCGGGCCTCCTGGCCGTCGGGGGCGCGTGCGATGTCGGAGGCGAGCGCGGCGATCGGGCAGCCGCCGGCCGCATTGTCGCGGTGTTCGACGGAGAGGTAGGTGTCGATCAGCGTGCGCCGCACGGTGTCGCGCCGCCCGCCGTCCTGCTCGAGCCCGGCGGCGTGCCGCTCGGCGAGCTCGTCGATCGCGTGGGCGGTGGCCTCGTCGACCAGCGCTTCCTTGGAGGCAAACTGCTTGTAGAAGGCGCCGTGGGTCAGACCGGCCGCCTTCATCAGGTCGGCGACGCTGACCTGCGTGCCCTGCTCCCTGAAGATCCGGGAGGCGGTGTCCACGACCCGTCTGCGGTTCTCCTCCGCCTGCGCCTGCGATACCCGGCCCATGGCCACCTCCTGCGCGAAACCGGTTTGGATGTCGACTGGCATCTATCGTAATCCAGTGTTTAGATTGCCTACGTAATCTAAACCAGCTGGAGGCGGACCGCCGAACGGCGCCCGCCACAACCGGGAGCAGGGTCAGTCATGGAGCTCAAGAACGCGGTCGCGGTCGTCACCGGCGCCAACCGGGGTCTCGGACGACATCTCGCCGCTCAGCTCGTGGAGCGCGGCGCGAAGGTCTACGCGGCGGCCCGCCGCCCCGAGACGGTCGATCTGCCGGGTGTCACCCCGCTGCGCCTGGACGTCACGGACGAGGAGTCGATCCGCCAGGCCGCCCGCACCGCCTCCGACGCGACACTGCTCATCAACAACGCGGGCATCTCCACGGGCGCCACCCTGGTCGACGGCGACCTGGACGAGGTGCGCCGGGAGATGGACACCAACTTCTTCGGTCCGCTCGCCGCGACCCGCGCCTTCGCCCCAGTCATCGAGGGCAACGGCGGCGGCGCCGTGCTCAACGTCCTGTCCGTCCTGTCCTGGTACCACCCGGCAGGCCTCGGCTCCTACGCCGCCTCGAAGGCCGCGGCCTGGGCGCTGACCGGTGCGAGCCGCGAGGAGCTGGCGCCGCACGGCATCGCCGTCTCCGCGCTGCACGTCGGCTACATGGACACCGACATGGCCGCCGAGGTCCCCGCCGACCAGAAGGTCTCCGCCTCCGACGTGGCGGCCCAGGCGCTCGACGGCATCGGGACGGGCCTGCCCGAGATCGTCGCCGACGAGTTGACCCGGCAGGTCAAGCAGGGCCTGGCCGGCACTCCGCAGCCTCAGCCGGCCACCGCCTGAGCCCGGGACCCGCGACAGTCGCTCGCCGTGTGCCGCCACCCAGCGGCCGCCACGTCACTGATGCCCCGAGCTTTCGCCTGATCCGGCGTATCGGGCGCCCAGTGGTGGAAGACTGCCGACAACGGCCCCCGCCGGGAATCACGAGGAACATCAGCGAGGGCCGCCGGCGAGACCGCGCGGCTCCCCTTCTCGCGCGGCCTCACAGCTCCGCCCAGCGGTTTGCGGCCCAGGAGCGTGCGGGAGGTTCGCCCCGAGAACCGCAGCCGCAGCGGAGCGGCCGGAGCCGCGTTTGTCGGCGATACGGCTCCAGCCGGCTCAATGGCTTCGGTCACCGATCCGGGGTCTGGGGATCGAGCGGCGCAGCGGTGCACCCCCTGCGCGCCGGAAATGGTAAGTCAGGTGCAACTTTTGTCTCAAGGCCCCTTCTCAGCCCGGACCTTGATGAATCGTCACAGGTCAGAGGCGTGTGCGGCCGACGAGGCGGAACGCGGTTGGGGCGCGAACGGGCGGGACCCGTCGTCAAGCCCCCGTCCGCCCCGCCTCCGCCTCGCGCCGCGCCTCCGCCACCGGCGCCCGTACGAACCCGGTCTCAAGTCGTGAACTCCCGCCGTTGAACGCCAGATTGAGGCCGAACGCCAGCAGCGTCGCGCTCGTCACCGGTGAGCCGAGGACGATGCCGACGCCCTCGGGGAAGCGCGAGTACAGGTCGGGTGCCACCTCGGGTGCCATGCCGACGCCGATCGACACCGCGACGATCAGCAGGTTGTGCGTGCCGTCGAAGTCGACCTTGCGGAGTGTGTTGATGCCGACCGCGGCGACCGTCGCGAACATCACGAGCCCCGCCGCGCCGACCACCGGCTGCGGCAACCCGGCGACCAGCGCGCCGAGTTTGGGCACCAGGCCGAGGACGACGAGGATGCCGCCCGCGATCGTGGCGACGTGTCGGCTGCGCACCTTCGTCATCGTCACCAGGCCCACGTTCTGCGCGAACACCGTGTCGAGGAAGGCGTTCATGACGCCTCCCAGCACCCCGGAGAGCCCGTCCGCGGCCAGTCCGCGCGCCATGTCGGCGGTGGTGAGCCGCTTCCCCGTCAGTTCCGCGACCGCGATCAGGTCGGCCGTCGACTCGGCGAACAGGACCAGCATCACCACACACATCGACAGGACGGCGACCGCGGGGAACTCCGGGGCGCCGAAGTGGAACGGGGCGCTGACCCCGATCCAGTCCGCCGTCCGCGCCGCCGAGAATTCGACCAGGCCGAGCGGTACGGCGACCGCGGTTCCCGCCAACAGCCCCAGCAGGACGCCGGTTTGGGCGAGGAACCCGCGCCCGAACCGTGCCACCAGCAGGATCACGACGACGACGAACGCGGCGAGCGCGAGCCGCGAGGGCGCCGCGTGGTCGGCGGCCTTCGGGTCGTTCCCGACGACCAGGTTCACACCTACACCGATGAGCGCGAGCCCCACCACCGTGATCACCACGCCGCTCACCAGCGGCGGGAAGAAGCGGGCCACCTTCGCGAACGGGAAGGCGATCAGCAGCCCGAACACACCGGCCGCGAGCATCGACCCGTACACCGCCTGAAGGCCGTACTCCCCGGCGATCAGGATCATCGGCGTCACCGCGGTGAACGCGGCTCCCGCCATCACCGGCATCCGCACACCGAGGATGCGGCCGACGCCGGCGCCCTGGATCATCGTGACGATGCCCGCGACGAGCAGATCGGCGTTGATCAGGACGGCGATCGTCGCAGCGTCGAGCCCGGCCGCGGCCCCGAACACCAGCGGCACGGTCACACACCCCGTGTACATCACGAGCACGTGCTGGAGCCCCAGCACCGCGAGCCGCCCGAAACCGGCCCGCCGTCCGCCCTTCGCAGGCATCATCACGTCAACCACCCTCCTAGCGCGCGAAGTTGGCAGCGATCCGCTGCTGGATGTAGTCGGCCGCGGTGATCGGCGGGTAGCGGCCCTCCGGGCCCTCGATCAGCACGTCGCGGTCGGCCTGCGCGAAGAACGCGATACTGTGCCGGGCCGACCGGTCGTCGTCCGGGCCCGGTGACTTCACCCGGTGGAAGTTCGACGGGAGCCGGTCGTCGCTCCACCGCATCAGCATGTCCCCGATGTTGCAGGTGATCACGGAGTCCGCCGGCTCGACCGGTGTCCACTCCTGCGCCTCGGCCTCCTTGCCAGGACACACCTGCAACCCGCCCTGCCCGTCCCGCTGGAACAGCAGTGTCAGGCAGTCGAAGTCGGTGTGCGCCCCGGCCCGCCACACGTTCTCGGGGACCACGGCGTCGTCCGGCACCGCGAAGTAGTGCAGCATCCGCAGCGTCGACTGGTACTGCGGGCTCGCCGGATCGTGGGCGCGCGCGAAGAACCCCTCGGGCAGCCCAAGACGGTCCGCGAAGCAGGACAGCACCCGCATCGCGAGGTCCCGGCAGCTCGCCTCGAACACCAGCGTCCGCTCCCGGAACCCGGGCAGCGCGTCGTCCGGCCACAACCCGTCCATGTGCGGACGCGTCAGCTGGTACGACTCCTTCTGATCGGGCGTCCCGATCGAGGGACGCACCTGGGTCATTGACTCCCAGCCGGAGTTGAGCCCCTTCTTCAGGCCGTGCCGCGCCTTGATGTCCTCCGGCAGGGCGAAGAAGGCCTCGGCGTCGGCGAACGCGCCGTCCACGGCTGCGGGTTCGATGCCGTGGTTCACCAGCTGGAAGAAGCCGATGTCGGTGGCGGCGGCCCACAGTTCCTCCGTGATCTCCGCCTTGCGGTGCTCGAAGTCGGTGAGGTCGATGCGGCGGATCTCCCGGGCGGACGTCTCCGTCCCGGCCCCGCCCATGCGGGTCTCCTTGGCCAACTCGTCGAGCGTGTAGGTGGTGTTCGTCATCGCGGCTGTCGCTCCTCGGGCACGGAGTTGCGTACGGGATGCAGTCACCGCCCCTGCGATCCCCAGCACGGGCACTCAGAGGCCCGCGTGCACGGTCGCGGCGGACCCCTTGGTGGGCCCGGGCGCCGTGGGCTGGCGCGGGCCCCGGCAACCGGGGCCCGCACGCGATGGGGTCAGCCTGCACGGTGTGTGTTACCGGTGCGGATCACGGTGTTACGCGGCGGTAAAGCCCAGCCCTGCCGCCAACTCCCGTGACGGCAGCCGGACATGCTCCCCGTCCCGTACCAGGACCTCCCCGTCGACCAGGACTGCCGCCACCGTCCTGCTGCCCGCACACGTCAGCAGCGTCGCCCCTGGATCGCGTACCGGGAGGCAGGCGTAGTCCCTGTCGAAGCGGTGCATTACGAGGTCCGCCCGCATCCCCACCCGCACCCCGCCGTCCGGGTTCTCCTCGATCCCGAGCACCCGGTTCGCGCCGCCCGCCGCCATCGCGAACATCTCGGGGAACCCGAACAGATCGGCCTTGCGGTGCGCGGCCCGTTGCAGGTAGGCGCCGATGCGCAGGGCCTCCAGGATGTCCTGCGTGTCGTTGCTGGCGGCCCCGTCGACCCCGAGCCCGACGCTCAGGCCTGCGTCCAGCATCTCGGGCACCGGCGCGATCCCGCTGCCGAGCCGCATATTGCTCAGCGGGTTGTACGAGACACCGACACCGTGCCGGGCGAGGGTGGCCCGCCCGCCGGCGTCGAGCTCCACGCAGTGCACGGCGAGCAGCCGCTCCCACAGGAACCCGGCCCGCTCCAGATACTCGACGGCTCCAACTCCCGTACGGTCACGGCACATCGCGTCGTCCGTCGTGGTCTCCAGCAGATGCAACGAGACCGGCAGCCCGCGTTCCTCGGCGTACGCGCGCACGGCGCCCATGCCCTCCGGCGTCAGACACCGCGGATTGGGCACGGCCACACCGACGTCCACCCTGCTGCCGCGCGCCTGCGCGATCAGCTCGTCGGTGTGCGCGAGGGCCTCCTTCAGCGGCTGCATCAGCCGCGGATCGAAGCCCCACTTACGGCTCCGGTCGGCCCGGTCGGCGACGCCCCGGCACAGCACGGCCCGTACGCCGCTGTCCTTGAGGGCCCGCAGCACCGCGTCGTGCACTTCGGGCGACGGGTGCGGCCACATGTGCTCGACGAGCGTGGTGGTGCCGCTGCGCAGTGCTTCGGCCGCGGCGGCGGCAGCGGTCGCGTAGGCCCGCTCGGGCGTGAGCAGCGCCGCCTCGTCACCAACGGCCCTCAGCCATGCGAGCAGCCCGAGGCCCTCGCCGATGCCGCGCAGTCCGGCCTGGAAGAGGTGGGTGTGGGTGTTGACGAGGCCGGGTGTGAGGTGACCGCCCCCTCCATCCAACACCGCGCCCTCACGCGGGAGTTCACCGTTCGGTACGAGCGCCGTGACCCGCCCGTCGGCGATGTGCACATCCGTCCCGGGCAGCCAGCGGCCCCCGCTGTACACGGTGACGTCCGTGATGGTCCCAAGTGTCATCGGGCGGGCTCCTTCCGGGGACGGGCCGCGCCCGTGTGGTGGAACAGCAGATTGAGCAGGAACGCCACGATCCCGGTGACGGCGATACCGCTGTCCAGCACGGTGCGCACGTACGAGGGCAGCGGCGCGTAGAAGTCCGGCGCGCCGACCGGAATCATGCCGAGCGCGAAGGCGAGGGCGACGGTCAGCAGATTCCGCGGCTCGGTCAGATCGGCGCGCGCGAGGATGCGCAGCCCGACGGCTCCCACGGTCCCGAACATGACGAGCGACACCCCGCCGAGGACGGGTCCCGGCACGGCGGCGACGGCGGCCCCGAGCACGGGCACGAACGCGAGCACCACCATCAACACCCCGGACAGGGCGACGACATGACGGCTCTTCACACGTGTCACGCTCACCAGGCCCACCGACTGCCCGAACGTCACGATGGGGAAGGAGGCGAGCGCCCCCGACAGCACGGTGGCGGCCCCGTCCGCGCGCAGCGCCCGTACCACGGTGGGCGCGTCGTCGCCGCGGCCGACGATCTGGCCGACCGCGAGGGTGTCACCGACGGACTCCACCATGTTCACGAGCTGCACGACGAGCATGGCCGCGATGGCGGGCACCACGAACGTGGGCGCCCCGAAGGCGGTCGGATCGGGCGCGGTGACGACGCGCGCGTCCGCGACCCCCGACCCGTCGAACAGCCCCAGCGGCAGCGCGGCCAAGGTGCCCACGCCCATGGCGAGCAGCACCGAGAACCGGGCGAGCGCGGGCGGCGCGAGGCGCTCCACGACCACCACGAGCAGCACGGTCCCGGCGGCGAGCGCGAGCCCGCGCCCACCGCTGCCGCCGGCCCCCTCCCCCACGATCAGACCGGCCGCCGAAGGCACCAGCGAGAACCCGATGACGGCGATGACCGTCCCGGTGACCAGCGGCGGAAACAGATGCAGACAGCGCCCGAACCACGGAGCGACGGCCAACGTCACCAGGCCGGACACGACGGTCGCCCCGAACACGGCGGCGAGCCCGTGCTCCTGCCCGATCAGGATCGCAGGGGTGATCGCGGTGAACGTGGACCCCATCACGATCGGCAACCGCGCCCCGAACCACTTGAGCCCCAGCGACTGCAACACGGTGGCGACGCCGCTGACCAGCAGGTTCGCGCTGATGAGCAGCCGTATCCGGTCCTCGGGCAGATGCAGCGCGGTCCCCACGAGCAGCGGCATCGTGGCCATGCCCGCGTACGCGACGAGCAGATGCTGCAGACTCAGCGGCACGAGCCTTCGCCACGGCGGCCGTACGTCGACGGGGTGGGGCCCTTGGTGTGCGGGCGCGACGGCATGCTCGACAACAGCCATCGTTCCTCCTCACAGCTCGGCGGAAGACGGCTGGTTAGCCCCCGGGCAAGCCCCACACCCGGACACCCACCGGCCGTTGCAGCCATGACCGGTGTGGGGGTGACGGTAGGGAGGTGGTGTTTCGGCGGCGTTGCGCACAGGAAACTGGGGCGTAGCTGAACGGCACGCCGGGGATACCGGTCGGCCACACACGGGAGATCAGGGGGGCACCGATTCACATGCCCTCATCACCCTAGCCAGCCAAGGGGACACCACTCCCGACCCCACTCCCCCTGGGAACGGCCCCCACCAGAGCGAGAAGCGCATGCACACCCCCAAAGAGCCACCCACAGAACGGGAGCCATGCGTAACAGACCGGACTCCGATGGGAACACGCGCGCAAGCATGCGGATATGCGCGCATCGGCCCGAGTAGGAGCAACAGAAAGAGGGCCGTTCGGGAACGACCCTTCGCTGCGGCGATCGATCGTTCGAACGCGTCACCGGCACGCAGCACGAGCAGTTCGTCGAACCAGCGCCCCGCGATCTGCGGCCCCAGGGGCATGCCGTCGTCCGCGAAGCCGGAGGAACGCTCATCACCGGGTTTCCGGTGGTGTCCCAGTAGCCCGTGTACACGGGCCCGACGCCATCGGGCTGGAAGAATCCGGCCTTGACCCGTTCCAGGGAAGCGGCACCGCCTCCGGCGATTGGGATGAGGATGAGGATGAGGTCGATATTCTCGAAGGTCCGCCGGATCGACTTCTGGCCGACGCGGCGGGCCCGTTGGGCCGGGAGGTAGTCGGCGGAGCTGTAGTAGAGGTCAGCGCCGGAGGGTGAGGAAGGCCTGGGGGGCGGTGCCGAGTGTGACGTGGTGGTGCCTGCCGCGCCAGGTGCGGCCCTCGATGCGGCCCAGGCCCAGGCCGTCCGTGAGTTCGCGGTAGTCGTGGTTCGCAGGCCCCGCCCCCTCCCTTCTCAGCCCTGCTTCTCGACCAACGTGACCTCGAACTTCCGCGCCGCGGCGATGTTCCCGGCCGCGTCGATCGACCGGTACTCGATCGTGTGCGTGCCATAGCGCGGCGTCGGGTCGTCCCACGGCACCGCCCGGGCGTCGCCGAGCTTTCCGTACACGAGGTCGTCGATGACGGTGCCCTCCGGCGTGAACCGGAAGGGCGCGTCAGGGTCTGTCGGCCAGCCGTAGTACGTGTGCCAACCGTCGCCGTTCACCCGGAACTGGCTGACAACGGCGCCCTCCTGGTCGTCCCGGCCGGTGAGCTTCATCGTGAACGGGCCGTCGTACACGTAACGCGTGGGCAGGCCGGGCTTCTTGACGGTCCGCAGCGGAGTGGACAGCTCGTAGGAGGTGTCCGCCGACTTCGTGTCGACCGTCCAGGTCAGGACGGAGTCACCGGTGCGGGCCGTGACGGTGTGGGGCGTGCGGCGGAGCGCGCCGAGGTCCAGGTCGCGGTCGTTGCCCGGGTTCGCCACGTCCTTGCCGTCCACGGTCCAGCGCACGCGCGGCGTTCCGGTGGCCGGATGGGTGGTGTCCGCGTGGATCACGGTCCGCGCGCCGACCGGGGCGTCGGTGGCCGTGTGATGGGTGAACTCGGCCTGGGTGGCATCCGGTTCGGTGACGAGTGAGCCGTCCACGGTCCATTCGACGCTGCGGGTCATTGCTTCGGAGCCCCGGATCTCGGGGTCGCGGACGAACGGGGTGGGGTCGGTGACGGTCGCGGTCAGCTTGTGCTTGCCGCGCCCGAGGTCGATGCCGAGCTTCTTGAGGTCCAGAGTGCGGACGCTGTGCGCGACCGGCTTCCCGTCCAGCCGCCACACGGTGTCGAGTTCACCGCCGAGGGGGTGCATGGTGTCGACGAACACGGACCGGTCCGCTCCCACCGGGGCGGAGTTGGGGGTGTGGTCCTGGACCAGGTTCACCTTGCCCGAGATCGCCTTGACCATGGCCTCGCGGCCGACCTGGTCGAAGGCGTAGCCGAGGGTCTTCATCATCGAGTGCTTGCTGGGCCGCCAGACACCCGTGGTGCTGTACATGCCGCCCTCGTACGTCCCGATCCTGCCGCCCGAGAGGCTCTCCTCGCCCAGCCAGCGCCACCACTTCTTCTTGCGGTCGGCCAGCTGCCCGGCCGTGAGCGTGGTGTGGTGGACGGACGCGGGTTCGCCGCCCTGGTAGGCGTCGCCGGGCTCGCCACGGCCGTAGTAGTCGTACTCGTCCTGGAGTTTGCCGAGCGAGTGGCCGATCTCGTGCGGCGTGATCAGCGAGGACAGGGCGTTGCCACCCGACGCCGTCGCGTACGTGCCGCCCGCCCCGCCGTAGGTGTCGCTGTTGCCGAGCGCCACGATCTGCCGGTTGGCCGTGGTGGTGCCCGACACCAGGCCGGCCTGCGCGGTGGCGGCCGCGCTGTCCACGGTCAGCAGCCGCTGCACGCTGTCCGCGTCGCAGCCGCCCCAAAAACCCATGCCGAGGCGGGTGTCGCGGCGGGGCGCGTCGAGGGCCGGGTCGCAGTCGACACCCGACTCCGCGGAAGGGGCCTCGACGGCCCAGACGTTGATGTAGGAGCGGTACGAGGCGAACGGCTCGATCGACCAGAGCACGTTCATGTGCCGCTCGACGTCCGCACGGAACTCGGGCATCTCGTCGGCCGTGTAACCGTCGCCGAGCACCACCATGTTGAACCGCTTCTCGGCGGGTCCGGTCTGCTGGATCGGCACGACGGTCGCGTCGGCCGTCGCATCGGCGGCAGCCGCGGGCGTGGGTGTGGCGCTCAGGGCGCACGCGGCGAGGAGGGCGGCCGCGGCGGCCAGCGCCATGGGTCTTCTGTGGATGATCGACATGGACGCAGAGCGTATGGGTGACCCAACAGCCCGTAAAGGGGCAGGTGTTGGGGATCGACCGCCCAGCACTCCACGCCTGGCGGGCTCCGGGCACGTCAGCGCTTCGGTCCCGGAACGCGCGAGCGAACTCATGTCGATACTGACCGACCCCACCATCAGGCGATTGTGCCTCCGTGGGGCGGAGAGACCGCGATTGACCTGCTGCCAGTACTCAACTGGGACTCCCTACCAAGTGCCCGACGGACTGCGATCATGGCTCGACATCGTCGCAGCGCTCCAAGGACACCGGTTCACCCAGACCCGCCCGGACGCCACCGGAGCACCGGCATCGCCGCCTGCCCTGGCATACGCGCGTACACGCTCGACTCCGCGGGCACCTGGACCCGGCTCGACGGCGGCGGTGACGTGGAGGCCGAGGGAAGACTGATCGGCGGCTGCATCGAAACTCTGTGAATCTCGCTGGGACGGCCTCCCCCGACTTCTCGACCTTCGACCGGGTAAACGGACTGGTCATCGGACCGAACCAGGGTTCTCACGCGGGATACCCCAGATCTCGCCAACACCCTCCCGGCGGCCGGGTCCAAGACGACATCAGGTGTCACGCAGTGGCAGTCAGGGCCACGTGCTCACCCACGGCGAAGCCCCGGGTGATCGCCGATCCGAGCGTGGCCCCACCACCCGGGTAGGCGTCGTGGAACGCCGTCGCCGAGCAGTTTCCGGCCGCGTACACGCCGGGGAGCGGCGTTCCGTGGACGTCCAGGACCCGCCCCGCCAGGTCGGTGCGCAGGCCGCCTGCCGTGCCGAGGACGCCGGCGTGGACGGGTACGGCGTAGAACGGGGCCTTCGCCAGCGGTGCCAGGCACGGGTTGGGGGCGTTGGCGGGGTCGCCGAGGTGGCGGTCCTGGTCGCTGGAGCCGCGGCCGTATTCGGTGTCCACGCCGCGGACCGCGTCCGTGTTGAAGCGGTCGAGTGTCTGCTCCAGGCCGGTCGGGTCGATGCCGCAGGCGTGGGCGAGGTCGGCGGGTGTGTCGGCCGCGTGCATCCAGTCCTCCGGCGTGCCGGGGGTGGAGCCCGCGATCGCGTATCTCTCCAGGTAGGTCCGGTCGACGACGAGCCATGCCGGGGTGTTCCTGCGGCGGCCGTCGCGTGGATCGGTGTTTCCGAAGGCCCGGTTGAGGTCGTGGTAGTTGGTGGCTTCGTTGACGAAGCGGTGGCCCTGCGCGTTGACCAGGACGGAGCCGGGCAGGGTCAGTTCCACGTTGCCCATGCGGCCGGACGGCAGGCCGTCGTAGCGCTGGGTGGGGGCCGTGATCACCGGGACGCCCCAACCCGACCAGACCATGACGCCCGACACCCTCGGCACGCACCCCGTGCTGCCCACCAAAGCGTTCTGGCCCAACCGCTTCGCCGGACAGGTGTTCTTGGTGACCGGGGCCGCCGGCGGCCTCGGATCCGCCACCGCACGGCGCCTCGCCCGAGAAGGCGCACACGTCATGTGCACCGACATCCGCTCCGGCGGCACCGCGGACGGTTCCGACCCCGACGACTGCCTCGCCCTCGACGTCACCGAACGCGAGCACTGGGACCGGGCCGTAGACCACACCATCACCACCCACGGCCGTATCGACGGTGGAGCGTGGGCAGCAGGGCCGCGAGTCCGTGGAAGCAGCCGTCGAGGTTGACGGCCATGGTGGTGGCCCACTTGTGCCGCCTACTCAGCCTCGAAGGCCGCCCTCGTGGCCCTCATCAAGACCGCGGGCAAGGAAGCCGCCCGCGACGGAGTCACCATCAACTGCATCGGCCCCTCCGTGATGCGCACCCCGCTCATCAACGCCCTCAGCCCGGAACGCAACGCCCAGCTCCTCGCCCGCGTCCCCGTGGGCCGCATCGGAGAACCCTCCGAACTCGCCGCACTCGCCACCTGGCTCCTCTCCCCCGAAGCCACCTACATGACCGGCCAGCACCTCGACCTCAGCGGCGGACGCAACACCGCCTGATCTGCCGGCAGAACGGCATCACCACCCGGCTCACCAAGCCCCGGCCCGCCGGAGAACGAGGGCCCGAGCTTGTCACATGTCCCGGAAGGGCATCTCAACTGGTGACGAACGGGGGAGCCGTTGCGACCGGCGTGCGCTCCCTCCACGGACCTCGCCTGGTTCAGCAGGCCTCCGCCTCGACGTCCGCCGCGTCGCTCCGGACCCGTATCCGCCCGTCGACCGCGGCCTCGCCGATCGCCGTCATGAGGCTGCGACACGTCGCGAACGGCATCGCCCTCTGCCCGCGCCCGGCGGCAGGGCGTTCCGCGCAGGTGCGCAGCGCCTCGGCGTCCCACTGGATGCTGGTCTGCTCCCAGCTGCTCTTGCGTGCTTCCACCCGCGCGCCGCAGGCTCCGCAGGCGACGGCGACCATCGGGGCGTCATGGAGCCGGCTGTCAGGCCGTACCACCATCAGGCCGACCCGCTCGCGGTGGCCGCGGCCGAGTTCTGGTCTGCGAGATTCTTCTCGATCTCGGCCCGCCAGGCCTCGTTGGGCCGGGTGGTGTCGATCTCGAACTCAAACCGGTCGGTCATCTCGGCGCTCACATCGGCGGCATCGACGTAGAACTGCTCGTACCAGCGGCGCAGTTGGTAGACCGGACCGTCCTCCTCGCACAGCAGCGGGTTGTCGATGCGCGCCTTGTTCTGCCAGATCTCGACGTCCTGCTCGAAGCCGATCTTGATGAACTCGCCCAGTTTCCGGGCCACTTCGTCGGCGCTCTCGCCCATGTGATCGGCGCGGCGCACGATGATTCCGTACTGGAGCACGAACGAGTTCTCGTCGATCGGGTAGTGGCAGTTGATCAGCACTGAGTTCACGTCGCCGTCGGCGTAATGGTACGTGAGGTCGTCGATCATGAACGACGGGCCATGGTAGGTCGCCACGGAGGTCTGGCCCAGCATTTTGGGGACGCCGCTGCCCTCCGCCTGGGGCCGGCGCACGTCCTCGCGGCCGACGCCCTTCATGAGCTGGGTCGCGGTGTGTCCCTCGAAGATGTTCTTGAACTGGGTGGGGAACGAGTAGTGCACGTAGAAGAAGTGCGCCATGTCCACCACGTTGTCGACGATCTCACGGCAGTTGGAGCCGTCGATCGTGACGGAGTACCAGGACCAGTCCGTCCACTCGTCGCTGGTCGCTCCCTCGATACGGGGGATCGTCACGTCCTCGGGCGGCGGGTTGCCCTCCGGATCGTTCCAGACGAACAGCAGGCCGTCCTGCTGCAGGGTCGGGTAGGCTGCGGTGCGGGCCCGCATCGGGACGCGGCGGGCGTACGGGATCCGGGTGCAGCGCCCGTCGCCGCCCCAGCGCCAGGAGTGGAAGGGGCACGCGACGTCGTCGCCCTCCACCGTTCCGCGGGAGAGGTCGCCTCCCATGTGCCGGCAGTAGGCGTCGAGGACGTTGAGCCGACCGTTCGCCGAGGCCCAGACGACCAGCTTCTGCCCGAAGGCGCGGACGGTGTGCGGCGCGCCGTCGTGGAAGTTCTCGGCGAGCCCCAGGCAGTGCCAGCCGCGGGCGAATCGGGCCGGAAGCACGTCCGCCTCGATCGTGCGGACTTCGGGCGAGGTGGTCATGTGTGGCCTTCCCTTCCACCGAGCCTGCGCTCGGGACGGTACGGGGCGGATGCGCGTCGCCCGCCGACGTGGCACGGCTCGGGTGACGTCCCGGGGAACGTACGGCGGGCGATGGCCCGCACGACCGGCCGGTCTCACTGAGCGGTATGTACGGGTCCGGGCGGTCGCGGGCAGCCCGGTGGCCGCGCCGATCGCCACCGCCGCTTCGACGGGTTCGCCGGTGTTGGTGCCGGCCGGTGCCAGGGAGCGGTCGGAGCTGCCGGGGACGCCGTGGGCGCGGCGCAGGCGCTCGTTTTGCTCGAAGCCGCCGGCAGCCAGCAGGACGCCCTTACGGGCGCGGATGCGGACGCGCCTGCCGTGGCGCTCGGCGAGAACCCGTTGACCCGCTCGGGCGTGGTGACCAGCTCGTCCATGCGCGTGTCGGTCAGCACGGCGCCGTGTCCGGTGCGGTGGCAGGCGAGCAGGTCGCCCAGCTCCGCCGGGCCGAGCGCGCGGGGGACGAACAAGCGTCCGCCCGGCACCCGGCCGGGGCGGTCGAAGTAGTCGGGGAACACTTGGACGCGATCGCCGGGTCCTCCTCCAGCCGCTCGACGAGGGCGGGCGCCTGTGCCGGGGAAGGCCTCCCGCTTGTCGGCGTCGCTGTCGCCCAGCAGCGCTTGGAGGTAGGCGCGCGCCGATTCGGTGGAGTCGGCGACGACCACCGTCTCCAGGCCCGCGCGGGCGGCCAGCTGGGCGCCGGTCAGTGCCCCGCCCCCGGATCCGACGACGACGTCGTACTCCTCGTCCCATTCCTGCGTCACGGTTCGCCCTCCCGCAGTCGCCGGCGCCCGGCGCGGTCCCACTCAGCAGTACGCGGAGGTGCGCGGTGGTGCCGCAGGCGCTGGGATGGGCGGGCGGTCCTCACGTGTCCTCGGGTCCGCGGCCGCCTTCCGTCCGGACCTCGGGAGGGGCGGCACCGATAGCATGGTGCGCCGCAGGATGCGATCACGAGCCGGGAGGAGAGGATCCGTGCCCAGAGTCGCCGAGCACCGACCAGCCGCGGAGCCGCAGTCACCCGGGCAGAAGGCGCGGTACGCGCGCATCCTGGACGTCGCGTCCCGGCTGGGGGCCGAACGGGGCCTTGACCATGTGCAGATGCACGACGTGGCCAAGGAGGCCGGTGTCGCCATCGCCACGCTCTACCGGTACTTCCCCTCCAAGACGCACCTGTTCACCGCGATCATGAGCGACCAGGTCGACCACATGGACGACGAGTCGCCGGAGATCCACGCCGCCGCCGACCCCGTGGACGCCGTCGCGGAGACCCTGTTGCGCTCGACGCGGCACATGCTGCGCACCCCGCTGCTGGCGAGCGCGATGATGCAGAGCAACTACGCCGCGCACACGGCCACGGTCAGCGAGGCCGCCGCGATCGAGGTCAAGGTGCTTCGCACCTTGCTCCGGCTGCTCGGCCTCGAACACCCCACGGACCGGGACACACGGCTGATCCGGCTGCTGATGAAGAGCTGGCACGGGGTGCTCGTGTCCGCGATCTACGGGCACACGACCCCCACCGACGCCGAGATCGAGATCCGGCTCGCGTGCGAGGTGCTGCTCGGCGCCCGGTCGAACGCCCCCGGGCACTGAGGCGTCGGCCGTTCGCGGCCCTGCTCCGCTCCCGGTCAACGGGACGGCTCCCGCCCCCGCCCGGCCCGGCTGCTTCGATCGGCCGGGACGACGACAGCCGCCGGGCCGGTGTCCGGCGGGGAGGGCGGAATCATGGACATCGACAACCCGCTGGACTTCACGGGCCGGGTCGTGGTGGTGACGGGCGGGACCAAGGGCATCGGCTTCACCACCGCGGAGACGTTCCTTGCGGCCGGGGCGCACGTCGTGGTCTGCGGGCGGAGCGAGCCGGGCTCGCTGCCGTCCGCGGACGGTCGGCAGGGGGTGTTCGTGCCCGCCGACGTGCGTGACCCCGGGGCCGCGGGCGGCCTTGTGGAGGCGGCGGTCGACCGTTTCGGACGGCTTGACGTCCTGATCAACAACGCGGGCGGGTCCCCCGACGCCGACGCGGCGACCGTGTCGCCGCGCTTCGTCGAGAAGATCGTCGCGTTGAACCTGCTCGCGCCGTTCTACACCGCGCAGGCGGCGCACCATGTGATGCGGGCCCAGGACGAAGGCGGCTCGATCATCAACATCGGCAGTGTCTCCGCACACGACCCGCAGCCGGGAACGGCCGCCTACTCGGCGGCGAAGGCCGGGCTGCTCGGCCTCACCCGTGCCCTGGCCGTCGAGTGGGCGCCCAAGGTGCGCGTCAACCACATCACCACCGGGCTGATCCGCACCGAGAGCGCCGCCTCCGTGTACGGAGAGGACGGCGGCGCCGCGGTCGCCGGTGTGATCCCGATGGGGCGGATGGCCGTGCCTGCGGATGTCGCCCGGACCTGCCTGTACTTGGCCGGGGGCCTGGCACGTTACGTCAACGGCGCCGATGTCGCGGTGCACGGCGGGGGCGAGATGCCCGCCCGCTACTTCGCGGCGAAGGCCTCCGGCGCGCGGTGAACACGGGGCCGGGGCCGGGACACGTCGCCCCGGCCGCCCGGGCACTTGCTCAGACCAGGTTGTCCTCGACCGTCAGGCCCAGTGCGTCGCGGCCGTACATGGCCAGGGTCCGCTCCACGTCGTTGGCGACGTGCACGCTGCCCGCGTGCGCGTCGCGCCAGACCCGTTCGATGGGGTTGCCGCGCCGCAGCGAGTGGCCGCCCGCCGTCTTGAACAGCAGATCGATCGCGGCGACGGCACGCTCGGTGCCGCGCACCTGGTCCCGGCGGGTGCGCAGGCGCAGCTCCATCGGGATCTCCTGGCCCGCGGCGGCCCGCGCCGTCAACTCCCTGATGTTGTGGTCCATTTGAAGGACGGTCGCGTCGATCTCGGACGCCGCCCGTGCGATGGCCACCTGGGTGTACGGGTCCTCGGCGAACCGGCCGCCTCCCAGGCTGAGCCGGGTGCGTTCCTTCATTCGACCGACGTAGGCCTCGTAGCCGCCCGCGACCGCTCCGACGACGGGTGCGGTGACGGCGCTGGTGAAGACGGCCGCGAACGGCAGCCGGTACAGCGGGCCCGGGTTGGCCTGCTGTCCCGGCCCCTTGAGCTGGGCCTGCTCGTAGTTGCGGATCAACCGGTGCCGGGGGACGTGGGCCTGTTCGACGACGATGTCGTCGCTCGCGGTGCCGCGCAGCCCCACGACGTCCCACGCCTCCTCGATCCGGTAGTCGGACCGCGGCACGAGCACCGTCAGGAAGTCGACGGGCCGGCCCTGGTCACCGACGACGAGCGCGCCGAGCAGCGCCCAGCGGGCGTAACCGCAGCCGGAGGAGAAGCTCCACCGGCCGGTGAGCCGATAGCCGTCGCCGACGGGGGTGAGCCGTCCCACGGGCGCGTACGCGGACGAGATCAGGGTGTCGGGGTCCTCACCCCACACCTCCGCCTGCGCCTCGGCGGCGAAGAGCCCCAACTGCCAGGGGTGCACGCCCAGTACGGAGGTGAGCCAGCCGGTGGAGCAGCAGGCCGCCGAGATGGCCCGCACCACCTGATAGAAGTCGAGCGGGTCGGCCTCCTGCCCGCCGAAGGGGCGGGGCTGGAGCATCCGGAAGACGCCCGCGTCGGTCAGCTCGCGCAGGGTCTCCTTGGGGACGCGCCCCTGCTCGTCGGTGGCACGGGCCCGGCCCGCGATGTCCGGCAGCAGGGCGCGCACCGTCTCAAGAACCGTGTTCCCCATGTTGTGTCGTCCCCTTCAGGTGTCCTGGTTCAGGTGTCCTGGCGGACGTCCAGGTCGGTCTTGCGGATCTTTCCTGCGGCGTTGCGTGGGAAGGCGTCGAGGATGACGACCTCGCGGGGCACCTTGAAGTTCGCCAGGCGTTCGCGGCAGAACCCGGTCAGTTCCGCGGGGGTGGTCTCGGCGCCGGGCCGGAGGGTGACGTAGGCGCGTCCCACCTCGCCGAGCCGGTCGTCGGGGACGCCGATGACGGCGGCCTCGGCGACGGTGTCGTGTCGGCTGAGGAGTTGCTCGATCTCGGCCGGGTAGACGTTGAACCCGCCGACGACGAACATCTCCTTGGAGCGTCCGGTGAGGGTGAGGTGTCCGTCCTCGTCGAGGTGTCCGACGTCCCCGGTGGTGAGCCATCCCTCGTCGTCGACTGCGTCGGCGGTGGCCCGGGGGTCGTCGAGGTAGCCGAGCATCACGTTGTAGCCGCGGACCAGGACCTCGCCGTCCCGTCCCGCCGGCAGCGGTCGGCGGGCGGCGTCGACCACTCGCACCTCCACGCCGTCGATGGGACGCCCGGCGGTGCGGGCGATGGTTTCGTCGCTGTCGTCGGCGCGGCAGACGGTCACGGTGCCGCAGGACTCGGTGAGGCCGTAGGCAGTGACCACGATCGGGAAGAGCTCCGCCCGTACGCGTGTGACCAGGGCGACCGGCACGGTGGCGGCGCCGGTGACGGCCAGTCGCAGGGACGACAGGTCGTGGCGGTCACGGCCCGGCGCGTCCAGCAGCGTGGTGAAGATCGTTGGGGGCCCCGGCAGGACGGTGATCGACTCGTTCTCGACGAGCCGCAGTGTCTCGGCCACGTCGAAGACCGACTGCAGCACCATGGTCGCCCCGCGCAGCAGACAGGCCATGACGCCCGCCTTGTAGCCGAAGCTGTGGAACATGGGACTGATGATCAAGTACCGGTCGCCGCGGGCGAGTCCGGTCCGCTGGGACCAGGCCAGGTAGGTGCGGACGTTCTGGCGGTGCGTGGTCATCACGCCCTTGGGCCGTCCCGTGGTGCCGGAGGTGAACAGCACGTCCGACACATCGTCCTCCCGTACGCCCGCCGCTCTGGCGGCGGCGTCGCCGGCGGGCACGGCGGCGCCGAGGCGCAGGAAGGCCGGCCAGGAGGTGGCGCGCGCCTTCCGGCCTTCTTCCCCGTCGTCACCGTCGTCCAGGTCCACCACGTGGGCCAGTTCGGGGAGGCCGGGCACGGGGCTGCGCTCCCCCGCCACGGCGCCGATCATCGCCAGGTAGCCGTTGCCGAGGAAGCCGTTCTCGACGAGCAGCAGCCGGGCGCGGCTCTTCTCCAGTACCCAGCGGGCCTCCTCGCCCTTGTACCGGGTGTTCACCGGTACCAGAACAGCTCCTGCGCCCAGCACACCGAGCGCGGCCGTGATCCAGCGGGCGCTGTTGGGTGCCCACAGCGCGACCCGTTCGCCGCGCCGGACCCCCAGGGCCAGAAGGGATCTGGTGACCGCGCGGGCGTCCGCGTGCAATTGACGGTTGGTCAGCCGCAGATCGCCGTCGACCAGGGCCTCCGCGTCCGGGAAGGACGCGGCGGCACGGGCGAGTACGGCGGGGACGGTCGTGTGGTCCGTGGCGTGGTCGAACGGCATGCCCGTCACTCCTTGGGCAGGAGGCGCTGGGACGCCTCGTGGGCGCCGCGGACGAGCTGCGCGCGGTCGCGGACGGCGGCGCGCTGCTCGGCCGTGGCGAGGTTTCCGCCGGCCACCCACAGGGGCCCGTCCGCGAGGTGTTCCAGGCCCTCGCGGGCCACGTCGTCGGGGTCGGCGACGTTGAGGCCCGGCAGGTCCATCCGCAGGCCCGCCCGTTCCATCGCGGGGGTGCGGGTGACTCCGAGGACGAGTTCGAGGACGTGCACGCCGTGCGGCGCGAGCTCCAGCCACAGTCCCTCGGCGAAGACCCGGCTGAAGGCCTTCACCGCGGAGTAGACGCTCAGCCGGGCCTGGCCCATGTAGCCGGCGAGGGAGCCGACGAGCAGAATGCCGCCGCGGCCGCGTTCCTTCATCAGCGCGCCGAAGTGGTGGGTGAGGGCCAGCTGCGAGGTGACGTTCAGGTCGATCACGCCCTGGACGCGGTCGAGTTCACCGCCGACGAACTCGTGGCCGTAGGTGTTGGCTCCGGCGTTGAAGACGAGCAGGCCGACGTCGAGGCGGTCGGTGACGGCGCGGACCGCCTTGGGCGCCCCGGGATCGAGCAGGTCGAGCGGGAGGGTGCGCACCTCGACGCCCTTGGCACGGGCCTCGGCGGCCGTCTGCTCCAGGGGGCCCGTCTTACGGGCGATGAGCACCAGGTTGATCCCGGCGTCGGCGAGTTGATGGGCGAAGCAGGCACCCACCCCCTCGGATCCGCCGGCGACGACCGCCCACGGGCCGTACACGTCCTTGTCGATCATCGGCTTCCTTTCGGGCTGTGTCTCAGCTGCCGGGCGTGGGCTGCGTACCGGTGGTGTCGAGCGCGGCGACGCTGTACGCGGCGAACGTGCGGTGCGGGTCGCGACCGGAGAAGTACGGGGACAGGTCCGCCTCCAGCTCCTCGGGGCTGAAGGTGCCGTTGGGGGCCGTGAACTTCTTCTCGACGGTGGGCGGCGCGAGGAGCGCGACCATGTCGCCGTAGACCACGAAGACCTGGCCGTTGATTTCTTCGGCGGCCGGGGACGCCAGGTAGCCGACGAATGTCGCGACCCGCTCCGGGGCCATGATGTCGAGGCCGCCCTCGGGGGTTGCGCCCGTGCCGAACGCCTCGGCGGTCATGGCGGTGCGGGCGCGCGGGCAGATGGCGTTGGCGCGGACGCCGTAGCGCGCGAGGCCCTGCGCGGTGGCCAGGGTCAGTGCGGTGATGCCCGCCTTGGCGGCGGAGTAGTTGGGCTGGCCGGGGGCGCCGAACAGGAAAGCCTCGGATGAGGTGTTGACGACCCGTCCGTAGACCGGGCCGCCCACCGCCTTGCTGGCCGCCCGCCAGTGCGCGGCGGCGGCGCGGATGACGGCCGCGTGACCCTTGAGGTGGATGCGGATGACGTCGTCCCAGTCGGACTCGGTCAGGTTGAACACCATCTTGTCGCGCAGGACGCCTGCGTTGTTGACCACGATGTCCAGGGTGCCGAAGGTCTCCAGGGCGGTGCGGACCAGACGGTCGCCCATGGACCAGTCGCCGATGTCCCCGGTGACCGCGGCCGCTTCGCGGCCGAGGGCCTTGATCTCGGAGACGACGTCCTCGGCGGCGGGGCCCACATCGTTGACGACGACGTTGGCGCCCTGCTCCGCCAGCGCCAGCGCCTCGGCGCGGCCGAGGCCGGCCCCGGCTCCCGTGACGACGGCGGTGCGCCCTTCAAGGCTGGTCCTCGTGCTCATGGTGCCTCTTTCGTTCCTGTCCTGCGGGGTGGATACGACGCGGCGAAACTAGTATGAATTCTGGTTTCACCGTCGCGGCTGTCCCGCTGAGTGGTCACACCGCGGGCCTAGACGAACCGGACCGACACCTCGCCAAGACCCTCGAACTCCGCCCGGAAGTCGTCCCCCGGCCGGGCGTCGACCGCCGCGGTGCACGAGCCCGGCAGGATCACGTGCCCGGCCTCCAGCCGCACCCCGAACGCCGCGACCTTCCTTGCCAGCCACGCGACGGCCACGGTGGGGTCACCCAGAACGGCACTGGTGCGGCCGCGCACGATCTCCTCGCCGCCGCGGAACAGCACGGCACCGATGTCGGCCAGGTCCAGTTCGCCCGGCGCGACCCGGGTCGCGCCCAGGACGACGCCCGCGGACGAGGCGTTGTCGGCGATGGTGTCGGCGAGGCCGATCCGCCAGTCGGCGATCCGGCTGTCGATCAGTTCGAGGGAGGCGACGACGTACTCCGTCGCGGCGAGGACGTCCTTCTCGGTGCAGTCCTCGCCGGGCAGGCTGTCGCCGAGTACGTAGCCGATCTCCACCTCGATGCGAGGGGAGCAGTAGCGGCCGGCCTCCACCGGGGTGTCCTCGGACAGCTCCATGTCCGAGAGCAGATGGCCGTAGTCCGGCTCGTCGACGCCCATCATCCGCTGCATGACCTCGGAGGAGAGCCCGACCTTGTGGCCGCGCACGCTCATCCCCGGGTCGTCGAGACGCCTGCGGATGTTGCGCAGCTGGATCTCGTAGGCGTCGACGACGTCGATACCGGGGAACGCCGAGGTGAGCGGGTCGACGGGGGTACGGTCACGTTCCGCCCGCCACAACAGAGCGGCGGCTGCGGCGCGTTGGGACGCGTCAAGCATCGGAGGTCTCCTTGTGCTGTCGGGTGGCGGCGGCGAACCGGGCGCGGACGCCGGTGAGGACCGGCCGCCCGCACGCCGACGCCTCCAGGCGCAGCCCGCTGGGCCCGTCGTCCCAGGCGTCGGCGGTGAGCCGGTCGCCGGGGAAGACCGGGGCGCTGAAACGGCCTTCGAGGTCCGTCAGGTCGGCCGGGTGGGCGCCCAGGGCCCCGGCGGCGGGCAGGGTGAGGGCGGCGAGGGTGCACAGGCCGTGCAGGAACGGCCGGGGCATGCCCGCGGCGCGGGCCGCCCCCGGGTCGACGTGCATGTGGTGCCAGTCCCCCAACAGCCGGTAGTGCGCCGCCTGTTCGGGATATGTGGCCAGGGTCAGTCGACGGCCGACAGGGCCTTCGGGGCGTCGCGGGGAGGCTGGCCCCCGCTCGCCCCCGAAACCGCCACCACCGGGGGCGAACAGGGACCACGTCGCCAGGAAGTGTTCGCTGTCCACCTCGACGTCGAAGACGGCGGCGCCGCCCTTGTCCCACACCTCGGCGACGCGGGCCGTCATCGTCACCTCCCCCGCCCGCGGCAGCGGGCGGCGCACGGTGAGGCGTTGCGCGCCGTGCACCGCGGTCGTGGTGTCGAAGGCACCGAGCGCGCCGAGGGCGTCGGGGGCCCACTGGGCCAGGGTCAGCGCGAAGGTCGGCAGCACCCGGAGGCGTTCCTCGAAGACGAGGTCGAGGTCGTCGGCCCGCGCACCCACGGCGAGGGCGTAGAGGATGGTGTCGCGCTCGGTGTACGCGACCGTGCGCGTGCCGAGGGTGTGGCCGCGCCACGGGGAGGCGGTCACCGGTCGGCCCCCAGGACGAGACCGCTGGTCGGCACGCCGGTGCCGGCGGTGACCAGGACATGGCCGACGTCCTCGGGCTGGTTCACGGAGGTGCCGCGCACGAGGCGGACGGCCTCGGCGATGCCGTTCACGCCGTGCAGATAGGCCTCGCCGAGCTGCCCGCCGTGTGTGTTCGTCGGCAGCCTGCCGCCGAGTTCGAGGTGCCCGTCGGCGATGAAGTCCTTCGCCTCGCCGACGCCGCAGAAACCCAGCTCCTCCAGCTGCGGCAGCACCAGCGGGGTGAAGTGGTCGTAGAGGACCGCGGCGTCGACATCATCGGGGCCGAGGCCGCTCTGGGTGTACAGCTGCCGCCCGACCAGGCCCATTTCCGGGATGCTGCTGATGCGTTCGCGGTAGTAGCTGGTCATCATGTGCTGGTCGTCGCCCGAGCCCTGGGCGGCGCCGAGGATCACCGCGGGCGGCTGGGGCAGGTCGCGGGCGCGTTCGGCGGAGACGATCACCAGGGCCTGGCCGCCGTCGGTCTCCTGGCAGCAGTCCAGCAGGCGCAGCGGTTCGGCGATCCAGCGGGACGCCTGGTGGTCATCGAGGGTGATGGGGCGGCCGTGGAACCAGGCTGCCGGATTGTTCGCCGCGTGCTTGCGGTCCACGACCGCGACCCGGCCGAAGTCCTCGCTGGTGGCGCCGTATTCGTGCAGATAGCGCCGGGCGAACATCGCCACCCACTGGGCTGGGGTGTTCAGGCCGAACGGTGTCATCCACGAGTACGCGGCCCGGTCCGCGCCGGTGTTGTCCATCGCCCGGTCGGCCTGCCCGAGGCCGTAGCGCTCGCCGGAGCGCTCGTTGAAGGCGCGGTAGCAGACGACGACCTCGGCGACGCCGGTGGCGACGGCCAACGCCGCCTGCTGCACGGTCGCGCAGCCGGCTCCGCCGCCGTAGCCGATGCGGGAGAAGAAGGTCAGCTCGCCCATGCCCGTGTTGCGGGCGACGTGGATCTCGCCGCTGGTGTCTGCGGTGAAGCTGACCAGGCCGTCGACGTCGGCGGGGGTGAGTCCCGCGTCGGTGAGGGCGGCGAGGACGGCCTCGCAGGCGAGTTGGAGCTCGCTGCGCCCGGAGTTCTTGGAGAACTCGGTGGCGCCGATGCCCACGATGGCGGCACTGCCGGTCAGCGCGCTTGTCGTGGTCATCGCGCGCCGACCTCCTTCGGCGACCGCGGAAGACGTACGGCGACGGAACCGGTGACGTGGGCGCCGAGGCTGTTGGTGCCGCGCACGGCGATCTCGACACACCCGTCCGCGTCGCCGTCCTCGTCGGCCTTGGCGGTGACCGTGCCGGTGAGCACCATGGTGTCGCCGGGGTGGTTGGGGGCGCCCAGGCGGATGCGGATCGAGCGGAGGGCCGCCGCCGGTCCCGCCCATCCGGTGATGTACCGGTCGACCAGACCGTTGCTGGTCAGGATGTTCATGAAGATGTCCTTCGACCCACGGGCGCGGGCCAGTTCGGGGTCGTGGTGCACGTCCTGGTAGTCGCGGCTCGCCAGGGCCGTCGCGACGATCAGGCTCCGGGTCACCGGGATGTCCAGCGGCGGCAGTTCCTCACCGACCGCCACCTCGTCGTACGTGCGAGTGGTCGGTGTGCTCACGAAGCCACCGCCTTGTCCGCCAGCAGGTCCCCGAGCCGGCAGAGGTCCCCGGCCGCGCCGCCGAGGGTGGTGGCGAGCTGCTTGCCCCACAGGAAGTGGCGGTGCACCGGGTAGTCGGTGTCGACGCCGATGCCTCCGTGCACGTGCTGGACGCGGTGGACGACGTTCAGTCCGCCCTCACCGGCCCACCACTTGGCGACCAGCACCGCCTGCTCGGTGTCCTGCCCGTCCACCAGCGCGGTCACCGCCTGCCACAGGGTCACGCGCATCGCGTCGATCTCGATGACGCAGTCGGCGAGTTGGTGCTGGACGGCCTGGAAGGTGGCGAGCGGGCGGCCGAACTGCTCGCGGGCGCCGAGGTGGTCGGCCGCGTACCGCACCGCGCCCTGGGCCACGCCCAGTTGGACGGCGGCGAGCGCCGTGCGGGCCCGGTCGACGACCCACTCCAGCACGCCGCTCCCGGGTGCACCGACCGCCTCGGCGGGGGTGCCGTCAAGGTCGAGGTGGGCGCTCAGGTCGTAGGTGGTGGTCTCCGCCGGTGTCCACGACGTGCCGGGCGCGTCGCGGCGGACGAGGAAGAGACCGGTGCCCGCGTCGGTCGTGGCAGCGACCAGCACGTGCGCCGCGCCGGCCGGGGACGGCACGACCGCCTTGATGCCGGTGAGCCGCCAGCCGGTCCCCTCGGGCACGGCCGTGGTCAGCGGCGTGCCGGGCTCCGCGGGGGCGAACTCCTCCAGGGCCAGGGTGAGCCGGCTCGTACCGTCGGCCGCGTGCGGCAGCAACGCGGCGCGCTGTTCGGCCGAACCGTGCGCGTCCACGGTCAGGGCTCCGAGGACGGCCGGCCAGAGCGGCACGGGTGCCACGCGGCAGCCCTGCTCCTCCAGCACGACGCTGAGTCCGGCCAGGCCCAGGGCGGCGCCGCCGGCCTCTTCGGACAGCGGGGCGGCGAGCAGTCCCGCGGCGCCCAGGTCCGTCCAGAGTTTGTCGTCCACGCGGGACCCGGACGTCTCGACCGCCCGCAGCCGTTCGGGCGTGGCATGGTCCGTGAAGATCTCACGGGCCAGGCTCCGCAACTCCTCGAGATCTTCTCCCAGCGAGAAGTCCATCAGTGGTCCTCCGTGGCGACGGGCCGGAACACCGGCAGGGACAGTTCGGGGTCGGCGTCGAGCCAGTCGAGGACGACGGGCATGTCGACGGTGACGTCCTCGGGAGCGACGCCGGTCAGGTTGGTGATCAGCCGGGTGCCCTCGGCGAGTTCGACGACCGCGACGACCAGCGGGTAGTCGAACGCCGCGTGCCTGGGATGGTGGTTGACCGTGAAGGTGTGGACCCGGCCGCGGCCCGAGGCCCGTACGGTGTCCCACTCCAGCGAGCCGCAGTGCGGGCAGCAGGGTCCAGGCGGGTGGCGCAGTGTCTCGCAGGAGGCGCAGCGCTGGACGACCAGCCAGTGCTCCTTGGCCGCCTCGAACCAGAAGGCGTTGTCCCGGTTGAGGGCGGGGCGCGGTCGAAGGGGGCGGGGTTGCGCAGGAGTTGAGTCTGTCGGCCGGTAGCGCAGGGTGCGCCAGCGCTGAGTGGCGACGAGCTCGCCGTCCTGGTCACGGTAGGTCTTCAGGGTGGTGACGAAGCGGCCGGCGCCGAGTCCGGTCTTCTTCTCCGCCGAGATCGACTCCACGATCTCCTGTACGTGGACGTGGTCGCCGGGCACGAGTTCCCGGCTGAACTCAAGTTCCGAGTCGGTCGCCACGACGGAGGTGTAGCCACCCTCTTCGAGGAGTGCGACCAGTACGTCGAAACCGCGGCGGCCGGGCGGCGGGGCGACGGTGGCGGCGTAGCCGCGCATCGTCCATGCCTGCACCATCGACGCGGGCGCGACGACGCCCGGCCGTCCGGTGGCACGAGCCTCGCCCTCGTCGGTGTAGACCGGGTTGGTGTCGCCCATCGCCTCGACCCAGTGCCGGATCATCGGCAGGTTGACCGGGTCCTGGCCGGGGGTGAGGGGGCTCAACTCGCCCCCGGTGAAGGCCTGGAGCCGCTTCTCGTAGTCATCGCCGTGCTCGGCGTGCTCGCTCACTGCCCACGCCCCTTGCGGGGAAGGCCGAGTCCCTGGACGGCGACCATGTCGCGCAGCACCTCGTTGACGCCGCCGCCGAAGGTGTTGACGATGCCCTGCCGGGAGAGCTGTTCGACCTGTCCCGCCAGGGCCGCGCCGGGCGACTCGGGCCGGACGCGTCCCGCCGCGCCGAGGATCTGGCTCAGGGTGCGCTGCACGTCGATGTGGGTCTCGGTGCCGTAGGTCTTGGCCGCGCCGGCGTCCGCGCCGGTGAGCCGGTCGTGGGCGACGGCGTCGGTCATCTTCCAGTTCATCAGCCGCATCGCCTCCAGGCGGGCGTGGGTGCGGGCGAACTCCTGGCGGACCCAGGGCTGTTCGAAGGTGCCGTTGTCCTTCGCCCACTCCAGGACCCGCTCCCACAGCTGGATCATGCGTCCGCCCAGGGCGGCCAGGCCGATGCGTTCATGGTTGAGCTGGGCCGTCATCAGCCGCCATCCGCCGTTGATCTCGCCGACCACGTCAGCGGCGGGCACCCGGACGGCGTCGTAGTAGGTGGCGGTCACGACCATGCCGCCGACGGTGCGGATGGGGCTCCAGGAGAAGCCCCTGCCGTCGGTGGGCACGATGAGGATGGAGATGCCGCGGTGCTTCGCCGCGTCGGGGTCGGTGCGGGCGGCCAGCCACACGTGGTCGGCCGTGTTGGCGCCGCTCGTGAAGATCTTGCCGCCGTCGACGGTGAAGTGGTCGCCGTCGCGCACCGCACGGGTGCTCAACGACGCCAGGTCGGTGCCCGCGCCCGGCTCGGTGTAACCGATCGCGAAGACGATGTCACCGGAGAGGATGCCGGGCAGGAACCGCTTCTTCTGCTCCTCGGTGCCGTAGGCCATGAGCGTGGGCCCGACCGTGTTGACGGTGACGAACGGGAAGGGCAGGCCGGCCCGTTGGACCTCGTCGAAGAACACGTACTGGTCCTCGACCGAGCGGCCCTGGCCGCCGTACTCCTCGGGCCAGCCGATGCCGAGCCAGCCGTCGGCGCCGAGCCGGCCGACGATCTCGCGGAAGCGGGGGCCGCCCACACCCTCCTCGCCGGCGCGGCGCCGTTCGTCCTCGGAAAGCAGGCCCGAGAAGTACGCCCTCAGCTCGCGGCGCAGGTCAAGCTGCGCGGCGCTCTCGCGCAGGTGCATGTGTTCTCTCCAGTCCTCTCGATCGTGTTCTCGCCCGCGCCGTCCGTCAGGACAGGAGGTCAGGGCAGGAGGTCAGGGCAGGAAGCGTCCGCGCCCGCTGGCGAGGAACTCCGCGCGCAGCGCCGCCTTGTCCTCGTCGGTCATCAGGACGTACGCGGACCGTCCGCGTCCCGGCCGGTGGAAGACGGGATCGTCGACGCGCCACCCCTCGGCCTGCATCTCCTTCTTGCGGAGCTTGCCCGATCCGGTGGTCGGCAGCGCGTGCGAGACACGGACGTAGCGGGGGGTGCCCTTGGTGCCCAAGTCCTTTTGGTCCGAGAGGAATTGGGGCAACCGCAAGTCCTCGAATTTCCTGCCCTCGGGTATCTCGACGGCGGCCATCATCCGGTCTCCGGAACGGGGGTCGGGGACACCGAAGACGGCAGCGGCGACGATGTCGCGGTGGCGGCGCAGGACGCGTTCGGTCAGCAGGGCGGAGGTGTTCTCCCCGTCGACGCGGATCCAGTCCCCGCCGCGGCCGGCGAAGTAGAAGTACCCTGCCTCGTCGACGTAGCCGAGGTCTCCGGTCCAGTACCAGCCGTGGTGCACACGTTCGGCGTTGGCGGCGTCGTTCTTGTAGTACCCCTCGAAGCGGGCGGCGCCCTCGGTGTCGACGAGCTCCCCGATGGCCTCCTCGGGATTGCGGACCCGACCGTGCTCGTCGAGGAGCGCGGGCGGGCAGGTCTCACGGGTGTCCGCGTCGACGATCCGCACGCCGTCGCGGGCAGGCACGCCGAGTGCGGTGGGCGGACCGTCGGGTACGCGTTTGAGCATGCCGGAGCCCTCGCTGGAGCCGTACCCCTCGATGAGGCGGCAGCCGAAGCGGCGCAGGAAGGCGGCCTGGTCCTCGGGGGACGCCTCGGTGCCGAAGGCATGGGTGAGCCGGTTGTCGCCGTCGTCGGCCCGTTCCGGGAGGGCCAGGACGTAGGCGATGGCCTTGCCGACGTAGGTGAAGAAGGTGGCGCCGAAGTGCCGTACGTCCGGCAGGAATCCGGAGGCGGAGAACTTCGGGGTGAGGGCCACGGTGGCACCGGCGGCGAGCGCGGGCGCCCACAGGGCCATCAAGGCGTTGCCGTGGAACAGCGGCATCGGGCAGTAGCAGACGTCGGCGGCGCCGACGCCGTACTTGGCGGCGTTGGTGCGGCCGAGGGCGGCAAGGCGGCCCTGCGAGCAGATCGCCGCTTTGGAGGCGCCGGTGGTGCCGGAGGTGAAGAGCAGCAGCATGCGGGTGGCGGCGGTGACCTCCGGGTCACGGACGGGCTCCGCCGCCACGTGCGCGGCCAGCGCCTCGGCGTACGCCGGTTCGTCCACGAGCAGGTACCGCTCGGGCGGGACGCCGAGGTCGAGGCCGTCGAGGAGCGTGAGACCCGCACGGTCGGTGACGATCAACTGGCAGTCGGTGTGGCGTACTTCTTCCTCCAGGTAGGCGCCGCGCCGGGTCGGGTTGATGCCGACGACGGACGCGCCGGCGAAGGCCGCACCGCCGAGCCAGAACAGGTACTCGGGGGTGTTGTCGAGGAGTACGCCGATGTGAAGGGGCCGCTCGGTGCGCAGCGAGCGGGCCAGGGACGCGCGGGCCGCGCTCTCGTGGACGACCTCGTCCCAGGTCCAGTCCCGTTCCCGGGTGAGCAGGCCGGGGCGGTCGTCCCCGGTGCGGGCGAGCAGCAGGTCGGCGATGGTGTCGGGTTCCAACGTCGGCCCCCTCAACCGGTGATGGGCGACTGGCCGGCGGCGGTGCGTGCGCCGGGCGACTCGACGAGTACGCAACGGGTGCCGCCGTAGATGGTGACGAAGCACTTGTTGCAGTGGATACACAGGGACGGTGTGTCCGCGTCGGCCTGGATGCGGTTGATCAGGTCGGGTTCGCGCAGCAGGGCGCGGCCCATGGCGACGAACTGGAAGCCCTCGCGCATCGCCAGGTCCATGCTCGGCCGGCCGGTGATCCCGCCCAGCAGGATCAGCGGCATGTCGACGGCGGAGCGGATCTGCCGGGCCTGGTCGAGGAGGTAGGCGTCGTCGTACGGGTAGCTGTGCAGCACCTTCTTGCCGACGAGCTTGATACCGGTCCTGACCGGCTCGGGCATGATCTTCGTGAACTCGTGCAGCGGCGCGTCACCGCGGAAGAGATACATGGGGTTGAGCAGGGAGCTGCCCACGGTCAGTTCCAGGGCGTCGAGACACCCGTCGCTCTCCAGCCGGCGTGCGACGGGGATGGCCTCGTCGAGCCAGAAGCCGCCGGGGACGCCGTCGTCCATGTTGAGCTTGGCGATGACGGCGATCCGGTCGCCGACCGCCGCCCGCACGGCGTGCACGATGTCGCGCGCGAAGCGGAACCGGTTCTCCAGGCTCCCGCCGTACTCGTCCTTGCGGTGGTTGATGCGCGGGCTGAGGAAGGAGCTGGCGAGGTAGTTGTGGCCGAGGTGGATCTCGACGCAGTCGAATCCCGCCTCGACGGCCATGGCGGCGGCGTCGGCGTGGTTGCCGACGATGCGCTTCAGGTCGTCCCGGGTCGCCTCTTTGGCGAAGCTGAGGGTCGTCTTGTGGAAGTGGCGGCTGGGCGAGAGCGCGGGACGGCCGTTGGACTTCGGGTTGGCCACCGGACCCGCGTGACCGATCTGGGCGGAGACGGCCGCGCCTTCGGCGTGCACGGCGTCGGTCAGCTTGCGCAGCCCGGGCAGCGCCTCGGGCCGCCACAGCACCTGCTGCCGGTCGGTCCTGCCCTCCGGGGCCACCGCGCAGTAGGCGACGGTGGTCATGCCCACTCCCCCGGCCGCGTACCGGACGTGGAAGTCGATCAGGTCCTGGGTGACCAGG
The DNA here is from genome assembly GCF_042730865.1 of Streptomyces sp. NPDC059897. NCBI lineage: Bacteria > Bacillati > Actinomycetota > Actinomycetes > Kitasatosporales > Streptomycetaceae > Streptomyces > Streptomyces sp. NPDC059897. The sequence goes on from NZ_JBHWKQ010000001.1 coordinate 315,743, forward strand.
CTGTCGCGGCTCAGTCCTTCGTACGTCGCCGCCTTGACGATGCGGTTGCGCAGCGTGGTGGGGCCGAGTGTCGCGGGGGCCAGGACGTCCGGCGTTCCGGGCGGCTGGTGCGATGTCTGAGTCAAGGGGGGAAACCTCCGTCCGCACACCCGTCGTGGTGGCGGTTGGTGACGCTATTCAGGGATGGAAGGGTGGGCGCGGGCCGTCCCGCTGACCGGGAGCACCGTCAGTCGAAATTGGCCTGGCCGCCGTCCAGCGGAACCGTCGCGCCGGTGAGATAGCGGGCGTCGGGCCCGCACAGCATGGCCACGGCGCGGCCGATGTCCGCCTCGCAGTCACCGACGCGACGCAATGGGATGGAGGCGCAGAAGGCCTCGGCCTCCTCGGGGTTGGCCTCGGACCAGCGCAGGTACCCGGGGGACGCCGCGTGCGGGGCGATCGCGTTGACGCGGATGCCGTCGGGCCCCCACTCATTGGCGGCGGTGCGGGTCAGGGAGCGCACGGCGGTCTTGGCCGCGGCGTAGGCGCCATAGGTGCTCAGGTCCCAGCGGACCATGGCGGAGGTGACGAGGTTGATGACGACGCCGTCGCCGGAGGACTTGAGGTGCGGGTGGCAGGCCTTCATGAACGCGAAGGTCGCGAAGGGGCCGCTGCGGAAGCCACGTTGGAAGTCGGCGTCGCTCAGCGACAGCAGCGGCCCGTACGCGCCGTCGTAGACGTTGTTGACCAGGACGTCGATGCGCCCGAGGCGTTCCGCGATCTCCCGCACCAGGTGCGGGACACGTTCGGTGTCCGCCACGTCGCAGACGAATGTCTCGGCCCGTGCGCCGCGGGCCCACAACAGCTCGCGGGTGGCTGCGAGTTTCTCCGGTGTGCGGCCGAGTACCGCGACTGCCGCTCCCTGGTCGGCCAGGGCGAGGGCGATGCCCTGGCCCACGCCCTGTCCGGCGCCGGTGACGATCGCGACCTTGCCGTGGAGGTGGCCCATGGTCTCCCTCTTTTCCAGTCGGCTGCGACCGACCATGCTCAAGGGCCACGGGTGACATCGGGGTGCCGGTCCCACTGAGCGGTAGGGCGCCGGCCGCCGTGCGGCGGGCGTCCCGGTGACCGGGAACCGCGCTGCCCACCGCGGGCGGCGGGACGACGATGGCGCGCACATCATCCACTCCGGCGAGAGGGAGGCGCATGAGCGCGACGGCGGATCACCAGGAGACGGTGCCGGAGATCCTGCGACGGCTTACGGGCCCCGGCGGTGCCTTCGAACTGGTCCAGGAGGACGTGCTGGGAGCGCGAATACAGGTGTTCGCGCACCGGCGGAGGTCGCTGGCCGATGTGGTGGCCGCCTCCGTGGGACACGGTGAGCGGGACTACATCGTGACCGAGGACGAGCGGATCTCGTTCGCCGAGCACGCGCGTCACGTGGCCTCCCTGGCAAAGGTATTGGAGGAGGAGTACGGCGTCGGCAAGGGCGACCGGGTGGCGCTGCTGGCGGCGAACAGTCCGGGCTGGGTCGTCGCGTTCTGGGCCACGGTCTCGCTCGGCGCCGTCGCCGTCGGCTACAACGCCTGGTGGACCGCGCCGGAGATCGACTACGGACTCGGGCACACCCGGCCCAAGGTGGTGCTGGCCGACGCCAAGCGGGCAGCAGTGGTGGACGGCTCGCGGGTGCCGCTGCTGACGTTCGAGAAGGACGTCCCCGAGCTGGTGCGGCGGCACCCGGACGCGTCGCTGCCACGACCGGAGATCGCCGAGGACGACCCCGCGGTCATCATGTACACGAGCGGTACGTCGGGCCGCCCCAAGGGAGCGGTGCACACCCACCGCAACCTGCTGGCCGTCATCGACTACCTGTGCCTCAACAACCGGCTCATGGCCGACATGGGCGATCCGATCGCCCCGCAGCAGCGCCGGCATCTGCTGGCGCTGCCCCTCTTCCACATCGCGTCCCTGCACAACCTCGCGGTCCCCCGGCTCGTGGACGGCGGCGCCGTCGTGATGTACCAGGGCCGCTTCGAGGCCGAGCGGGTGCTGCGGCTCATCGAGCGGGAACGGGTCACCAACTGGGGCGCGGTGCCGACCATGGCACACCGCATCGTCGAGCACGGCGATCTCGGCGGCTACGACCTGTCGTCGCTGACGTCCTTCTCGCTGGCTTCGGCCCCCTCCTCCCCCGCCTTCCATGAACGGCTGCGCGCTGTGCTGCCGGTGGCGCGCAACGCGCTGGCCAACAGCTACGGTCTCACCGAGTCCTGCACCGGCGCGGCCGTTGCCACCCCGGCCGACCTCGCCGTGGCGCCCGACAGTCTGGGACGCCCTGTGGTGGCGGTGGAGCTGGAGGTGCGCGACCCGGCGGGCCGGCCACTGCCGGAGGGTCAGGAGGGCGAGATCTGCCTGCGCAGCCCGTACGTGATGCTCGGCTACTGGGAGGACCAGGAGGCCACCGACCATGCCATCAGGGCGGGCCGTTGGCTGCACACGGGTGACATCGGGCTGCTGGAGGACGGCCGGCTGCGACTGACCAGCCGGCGTTCGGACCTGATCCTGCGCGGCGGCGAGAACGTCTATCCGGCGGAGATCGAGGGCGTGCTGGCCGAGTGTCCGGGGGTGCGGGAGTGCCTGGTGGTCGGTGTGCCCCATCCGGACCTGGGCCAGGAGGTGGCTGCGGTGGTCGTCACGGACGCGGACGCGGGCCTCACCCCCAAGGCCCTGACCGATTACGTCCGCGAGCGCCTGGCGTACTACAAGGTGCCGTCGCGCTGGCGGATCACCTCGGAAGGCCTGCCGCGCAACGCGACGGGGAAGGTCATACGCCGCGACGTGTCCGTCTGACCGGCAGGCACACCACAGCGGGCCCCGGGCCGGAGATTCACTCCGGCCCGGAGCCCGCCGCTGGTGTGTCCGTGGCTCAGCTGGGGCGGGGCAACTCCTTTGCGATGAACAGCCCTTGGACCGTCACGCACGCACGGCCCCCCGCCACGATGGACCCTTCCGTACGGATCTTCCTGCCGTCGACGGAGAGCTGGCGGCCGGTGACGGTGAGGGGTTCGAACAGCGGGGTGGGGCGCAGGTAGCGCAGCGTGAGTTCGGCGGTCATCCCCGACAGGCCGGCCCAGTGGTTGGCCACGCCGAGGGTGTGGTCGAGCAGCAGCGCCGACACACCGCCGTGCGCGCAGCGTGGCGGGCCCTGGTAGGCGAGGCCGAGGCTGACGGTGCCCTGGACGGAGCCGTCGTCCTGGCCGATGAGCTTCAGGGGCGGGGCGAGAGCGTTCTCCGGTCCTGTGACGGGGTCGTGCCGGGTGACTCCGGCGCCCTGCCACATGGTGACGAGGCGCTCCTCCAGGCCGGGCGCACGTTCCGTCAACTGGTCGGCCAGGGCGTCGAGTTGCTTGGACACGCCCGCCATGTCGACGTCCGTGTCGTCGCCGGCCCGGAGCAGGGCTTCGACCAGTCTGCGGGCGGCGGCGGTCGCCGCGTCGACACCTTCGTCGTGGGCGGCGGCGACCAGGGCATCCGGCCGTGGGACGGGCTCGGTGGGTACGGGGGCGGGGTGGCAGTCGGCGGTCATCCGGTGATCCTCGCGGTCGCGTGGGTGAGTACGGGGGCGTCGTCGCGCTCCGGACAGGTGGCGTGCAGCAGTAGCCGGTCGCCTTCGCGCCAGACGGCGGTGCGGAGGCTCTCGCCGGGGAGGAGGACGCCCGCGAACCGTACGGACAGGTCCGTCAGCCTGCTCGCGTCGCCGCCGAGGAGGCCGCCGACGAGGGCCTTGGCTACCAGGCCGTAGGAGGCGAGGCCGTGCAGGACGGGCCGCTCGAATCCGGCGGACCTGGCGAACTCGGGGTCGGCGTGAAGGGGGTTGAGGTCGCCGTTCAGCCGGTAGAGCAGGGCTTGTTGGGGAGTGGTGGGGGTGTCCAGCACGGCGTCGGGGGCGCGGTCGGGTGCGTTCCAATCGGTCCGCGGGGCGGGATCCGAACCGAAGCCGCCCGCGCCGTGGGCCCAGATCCGCATCCTGCTCGTCCACAGCGGCTCGCCCTCCCGCCCGGTCGCCGCGGATTCCCGCACGATGACGGCCGCCTTGCCCTTGTCCCAGAGTTCGACGACTCGGGACGCGAGGGTGGCCGCGCCGGAGGCCGGAAGGCCGCGGTGAATGCGCAGTTCCTGCCCGGCGTGCAGGATGCGGCGCAAGTCGATCTCGATGCCCGGGAGCTCGAAGGACGGGTCCGGATCGGTGCCCGTGGAGACACCACTACCGGCGACCATCGCGAAGGTGGGAAGCACCGTCAGGCCGTGCTCGTATGACTCGTAGGTGAGGCCGAGCTCCGGCCCCACCGCCGCGTCGGCGCCCGCGCCGAGGCTGAGGTGGTAGAGGAGCACGTCCCGGGTCGTCCAGGAGATCTCCTGAACGGTCGGGGGCGCGCCGAGTGCCTTGTCACGGTCGATCTTCATGCGCGGTTGTTCCCCTCGGAAGTCCTGGCGGCCGGTACGGGTGAGGGGTCACGCGGCAGCCCGAGGATGCGCTCCCCGATGATGTTCAGCTGCACCTCGGTGGTGCCTCCCGCGATGGACATGCATCGGGAGTTGAGGAACCACCAGGTCGGGTCCTGGCGAGGGCCCTCACCGGAGAGGGAGGCGTCGCCCAGCCAGTCCATGGCGGTCTCCCACACCTGCTGGAGGTGTTCCACCCCAACCAGTTTGGCGATACTCGCCTCGGCGCCGGGCTGCTGTCCGGAGACCGTACGCAGGGTGGCGCGCAGGCCGAGGAGGCCGCCGGCCTGCGCGTCGCAGAGGATGGCGCCAAGGGTGGTGAGCCGTTCGTCGTCCATGTCCGCGGGAGCGGTCTCGGCGAGTTCGAGCAGCGCCTCGCCGCCCGAGCCGAGCGAGGAGTCGTGGGAGAGGGCGACGCGTTCATTGGCGAGGGTGGTGCGGCTGAGCCGCCAGCCGTCGCCGGGCGCGCCGACGAGCAGCTCGTCGGGGACGAACACGTCATCGAGGAACACCTCGTTGAACTCGGCCTCGCCGGTGATCTGCCGCAGAGGCCGGATGTCGATGCCTGCGCTGCTCATGTCGAGCAGGAAGTACGACACCCCCTTGTGCTTGGGGACGTCCGGATCGGTGCGGGCGAGCAGGATGCCCCAGTCGGCGTCCTGGGCCCCGGAGGTCCACACCTTCTGCCCGGTGATCCGCCAGCCGCCGTCGGCCTTGACCGCGCGGGTGGACAGACCGGCCAGGTCGGATCCCGCACCGGGCTCGCTGAACAGCTGGCACCACTGGATCTCGCCGCGCAGGCTGGGCCGCAGGAACCGCTCGCGCTGTGCGTCGTCCCCGTGGGCCACGAGAGTGGGCACCACCCAGCCGCCGATGATCATGTCAATGGGCTTGAGGCCCGCGGTACGGAGCTCCTCGGCGATGACGAGCTGGGTGACGGCGTCGGCGCCCTTGCCCCAGGGGGCGGGCAGATGCGGGGCGGTGTAGCCGCGGTCGGCGAGGAAGACGGGACGCTCGGCCTCGGTCAGAGCGGCGGCCTCGCCGAGTTCGGCGCGGATCTCCTCGCGTACGGCCGCCGCGGAGGGCGGCAGTTCGACCCCGAGCCGGCGGCGGGAGCCGTCCAGGGTGAGCCGGGCCACGCGGCGCCGCCACCGCGCGGCGGACCCCAGCGCGATCCGCAGGGTCTGGGCCCGGCGCAGGTACAGGTGGGCGTCGTGCTCCCAGGTGAAGCCGATGCCGCCGAGCACCTGGATGCAGTCCTTGGCGGCGGCGAATCCCGCGTCGACGGCGGTGGCCGCGGCGACCGCGGCCGCGAGCGAGGCCTCGCGGGGGTCGTCGACGGCGCCGGGGTCGGCGGCGCGGGCCGCGTCCCAGGCGCAGGCGCGGGCCTGCTCGGCCTGCGCGAGCATCCGTGCGCAGCGGTGCTTGACGCCCTGGAACTGTCCGATGGGGCGGCCGAACTGCTCGCGGACGCGGGCGTAGTCGGCGGCGGTGGTCACGGACCAGTCCGCGATACCGGAGGCCTCCGCCGCGAACAGGGTGGCGGCAAGGTCGAGCGGCAGTCGCGGGTCGACTGCCAGGATGTCGGAGGCCGGTACCGTCACCGCCTGGGCGCGCACCAGGGACGAGCGACGGGTCAGATCGTGGCTGCGCTGGTGGGTGGTCTCCACTGCGGCGCGCGGCACCACGACCCACGCGGTGGTGTCACCGTCCGCGGCGGGCAGGACGAAGAGGTCGGCGGTGTGTCCTGCGATGACCGGGCCGCACTCACCGGACAGTTCGGCCGTGCCGTCGTCGCGGCGGGTCAGGGTGAGGGTGCCGGGGCGCAGGGCGACGGCGCCGATGACGGTGCCGTCGGCGAGGCCCGGCAGGTGGGCGGGGTGCGCGGCCCGGTGCAGGATCGCCGCGGCGAGGGTGGTCGGCAGGAAGGGCCCTGGCGCCGCGGCCCGACCCAACTCCTCGACGACGACACCGAGTTCGATGACCCCGTAGCCCGCCCCTCCGGCCTCCGCGGGCAGGTGCAGGCCGAGCAGGCCCTGCTCGGCGAGGGCCCGCCAGTACGGCGGGAGCGTCGTGTCGTCCTCGGCGTCGACGGCCTTGCGCAGGACGTCCGCGGTGATGTGCCGGCCGGTGAAGGCTCGTACGGAGTCACGCAGGTCGCGGTGCTCCTCGGTCAGCCCGATGGTCATGGTGTCTCAGATCCGTTCGATGATGGTCGCCGTCGAGTGCGCCCCGCCGGCGCACATGGTGATCAGCGCGGTGGACTTGTCGGCGCGCTCCATCTCGTACAGCGCCTGAGTGATCAGCCGGGCGCCGGTGGAGCCCACGGCGTGGCCGAGCGCGATGGCGCCGCCGTTGACGTTCACCTTGTCCATGTCGGCCTTGTGGACCTGTGCCCACGACAGCACCACGGAAGCGAACGCCTCGTTGATCTCGACGAGGTCGATGTCGTCCAGGGTCATCCCTGCCTTGTCCAGGACCGTGCGGGTCGCTTCGACGGGGCCGTCGAGGTGGTAGTAGGGGTCGGAGCCGACCATGGTGGAGGCGACGATCCGGGCGCGGCCGCGCAGCCCGAGGCGGTCTGCGCGCTCCTTGGCCATCAGCAGGACGGCGGCGGCGCCGTCGCTGATCTGCGAGGAGTTGCCCGCGGTGTGGATGCCGTCGGGCACGACGGGCTTCAGCGCGGCGAGGGCTTCGGCCGTGGTGTCGCGCAGCCCCTGGTCGCGGGAGACGACGGCGCGTTCACCGGTGGGCCCCTCGGACCCCATCACCGGGGCGTCGATGTCGAGGACCTGCCCCGTGAAGCGGCCCTCGGCCCAGGCGCGGGCGGCCTTCTGCTGGGAGGCGAGCCCGAGGGCGTCGGCGTCGGCGCGGGTGATGCCGCGCTTGCGCGCGATCCGCTCGGCGGCGGTGAACTGGTCCGGCATGTCGAGCGACCAGTCGTCGGGTACGGGCGTTCCGGTGCCGGGGGTCTGCGCCTGGCCGAGGAAGACCCGGCTCATCGACTCGCCGCCGCAGCCGATGCCGACGTCGATGGTGCCCGCGGCGATCAGTCCGTGGATCAGGTGTACGGCCTGCTGCGAGGATCCGCAGGCGCAGTCGATGGAGGTGCAGGCGGTCGAGTGCGGAAGACCGCCGTGCAGCCAGGCGGTGCGGGTCACGTTGTTGGACTGCTCGCCCGCCTGCGTGACGCAGCCCCCGACGACCTGCTCGACCGCGTCGGGCGCGAGGCCCGCCTTCGCCAACAGGCCCTGTTGCGCCTGGCCGAGCAGTGCGGCCGGGTGCAGACCGGACAGGACTCCGCGTCGCCGGCCGACCGGTGTGCGCGCGGCTTCGACTATGACGGCCTCGGCCATGGTTCTCCGTAGGGGTGAGGCGGCCCGTGGGGCCGGGTTGATGTGGTCGCTTGCACCTCCATAACTAGAATTCATTCTGTAATACGGCAAGGGCGCGTCCCACTCAGTGGGGCGGGCTCACGTGTGGTCCGGGCCGCGCAGCACCGCTTCGGCGCCCCCGTCGACGTACAACACCTGCCCGGTGACATGGGAGTTCTCGGCGCTGGTCAGCCAGCGCAGGGCCCGCGCGATCACCTCGGGCTCCGCGTGGCCGTTCAGTGGCATCGGCACGGCCTGCGCGACGATCCTGCGCTGCTCCTCGGTGACAGCGATGGCCGCGTGCATCGGCGTGAGAACGACTCCGGGGGCGACGGCATTCAGCGGGATCCCCGCGCCCGCCCACGCGTCGGTGACGCTCGTGTGACGCACCCAGCGGGCCAGGGCCGCCTTCGACGCGGGGTAGAGGGCGCCGCCCTCGCCCGCTTCCGCGAGCACGGCGGCCGCGGCGAGCGCCGCATGCTCGTCCCCGGCGAGGCAGGCCGCGACGACGTTCTGCGCGCCTGGCCTGGTCCCGACGATGGATCCGACGAACGCGGCGCGGGGCGCCTCGGCCCTGGCCAGGGCCGGCCTGAGCCCTTGGAGCAGTTCGGTGACGCCGAAGTAGTTGACCGCGATGACGGCGGGCACGCGGGCCGAGATTCCGGCGCAGGCGATCACCGCGTCGAGGACTCCCCCGCTGCGCTCGAGGACGGCTCGGACGGCATCCTGCCGCCCTTCGGCGGTGCCGAGGTCAACGCAGACGTCGGCGTCCTTCAGATCGACGCCGATCACGTCGTCCCCCTGGGCGCGCAGCATCTCGGCGAGGGCCCTACCGATACCCGAGGCCACCCCGGTCACAACCACCCTGCGTCGTACGGGTATTGACGTCATGAGAACGCGACCCTTCTGTCAGATGTGGGAGCCGCCGTCGGCCCGGATCTCCGCGCCGGTGAGATAACCGGCGTCCGGGGACGCCGCGAACGCGATCACGCCCGCGATCTGCTCGGGGTCACCCGCCCCGAACGGCGCGCGGATGCGCTGGTAGTAGCTGGTGTCCCGGTCCGGCGGCAGCATGTCGGGCCGGGCGGTCAGGGGCGTGAGGACGGTGCCGGGCGAGACCGGCACGACCCGGATGCGGCGGTGTGCCACCTCGGCCGCCAGGGACAACGAGAACGCCAGCACCGCCCCCTTGGTGGCGGAGTAGGCGCTCATGAACGGATTCCCGTGGGTCGCGGACGACGAGGCCACGTTGACGATGGCGCCGCGACCGTCGGGCAGATGGCCCAGCGCCTCCCGGCAGAAGACCGCCGTGCCGACGACGTTGACGTCGAACAGGTGCCGCAGGTCGTCGACGGTGAGCCGGTCGATCGGCGTGGTGCGGTGCACGCCCGCCACGTTGACCAGGACCTCGATGCCGCCCAACTCCTCGGCGGCGCGGGCCACGGCGGCCACGACGGCGTTCTCGTCGCACACGTCTGCTACGTGGGTGCGGATGCGCCCCGTACTGCCGGGCGGGAGGCGATCAGCGGTCTCCCGCAGGCCATCCGCGGACAGGTCGACGGCGAAGACGGCGGCGCCTTCCGAGGCGAGCCGCAGCGCGGTGGCGCGGCCGATGCCGGAGGCGGCGCCGGTGAGGAGGACGGAGGTGCCTTCGAAACGGTTCATGCGATGCCTTTCCGGGCGGCGGTCAACCCCGCCCGGCGGCCGAAGAACGTGCCGTCGCCCAGCGAGGTACCACTGACGTAGCCGGCCCCGTGAATGCCGGACGCGGCGCGGCCCGCCGCGAACAGGCCGGGGACCGGCGCGCCCGAGACATCGAGCACACCGCCGTCGACGGTGGTGTGCAGCCCGCCCAGAGTGAAGCCCGCCGCGCCGGGACCGGCTCCCGCGCTCGCCCGCCCTCCTCCGCCGTGGAAACCGAGTCGCGGGTCGAGGGCGGCGAAGGGCGCCTTGAGGGGCCGCACCCATCGGGTGTCCTTGTGGAAGTACGGGTCGTCGCCGTGCTCGGCGTGCCGGTTGTACGTACCGATGGCGGCCTCCAACGCGCCTTCGGGCATGCCGAGTTCACGCCCCAGGACGGCCGGACTGTCGTCGGCGTGCCGGGGCAGCACACCCCAGCGTTCGGCCTCGGGGACGGACTCGTAGCCCTCCTGATCGACGATCACCCAGTACGGGCTCGGCTGGGTCAGTACCGCCGCCGTGCTGAACAGGCCCGGGTAGACATCCTCGTTGATGAAGCGCTGCCCGTGGGCGTTGACCAGCATGCCGCGCACGGCCAGGGCGGGCAGCGCGGTCATGGCGATCTCGACAGCGGCCATCCGCCGGGTGGCCGCGCCGAGAGCGCAGGCCATTCGAATGCCGCTGCCGTCGTCAAGGCCGTCGCTGACCTTGCCCAGACCGAGCAGGGCGGGGGCGTGGTCGGCGAGCATGTCTTCGTTGTCGACGAATCCGCCGGTGGTCAGAATGACACCACGTCGGGCCCGAAACGCCAGGTCCTGCCCGTACCGGCGGGCACTGACACCCACGACCCGGCCGTCTTCCTCCGTGATGAGCGCACCGGCAAGGGTGTCGGTGCGCACGGCGGCACCGGCCTCACCAGCGGCGGCGACCAGCTTCTCCATCAGCAGGCCGCCGCCGAAGTGGCGCACGGCGGGACGGTGTCCGCGCGGCACGGGGCGGGCGAGGGTGTCGTAGGGCCAGGCGTTCTCACCCAGCCACATCAGGCCGTCTTTCGAGGGTGGCATCCAACTCGGTTTCTCCCACAGGGAGTTCTCGAAGGGGACGCCCCGGTCGACGAACCACTGGAAGTGCTCGGTGCTGCCGTCGCAGTAGACACGCAGCTTCTCCTCGTCGGCGTGCGGTCCGAGTGCGGCCGACAGGTAGGCGAACATGTCGTCGGCGGTGTCCTCGAAACCGCACGCCTTCTGTACGGGGGTGCCACCGCCGAGGTACAGCTCACCGCCCGACAGCGCCGAGGAGCCGCCCGGCCCTCCGGCGCGCTCCAGTACCAGGACGTCGGCGCCGGCCGACGCCGCCTCGAAGGCGGCCGAAGCGCCGGCGCATCCGAAGCCCACGACGAGGACATCGACTTCGGTTTCGTAGTGAGTGACGGACGAGGCACGGACAGGAGTGACGACCGGTCGCGCCGGGTTCATACGTCCGCCTTCGGCGGCGAGAACGCCGCGAGCGGCTCGGAGCCCGACCAGTCGTGGCCCCAGTAGCTGTCGGCGGTGATCTCCTCGGCGGTGTAGTGGGCCTCGTCGACGAGGAGTCCTTCGGTGCCGTACTCCAGGTCCCAACCGCCTGGCGCCCGTACGTAGAAGGAGACCATCTTGTCGTTGGTGTGTCGGCCGAGCGTGGAGGACAGCGGGAAGCCGAGGCGGCCGACGTTGTCGAGGGCGCGGCCGACCGCGTCCAGGGTGTCGACCTCGACCATGAGGTGGACCAGGCCGGGGGCCTCGCCGTGTGGGGCCGGGCACAGGGCCAGGCTGTGGTGGCGCTGGTTGACCCCCATGAAGCGCACGCGGCGCGGTGGGACGTCCGGCGACTGGACGCTCAGCTTGACCGCGCCGCGCGGCAGGAAGCCGAGGGTCTCGGTGTAGAAGGCGACCGTCTCGTCCATGTGCGTGGTGGGCAGGACGACATGGCCCATGCCCTGGGCACCGGTGACGAAGTGCTGGCCGAAGCCGGTGAGGACGGGGCTGTGGTCGAGGACGGGCCCGAAGAACACCTCGACGCGGACACCGGCCGGGTCCTCGAAGGCGATGGCCTGTTCCACGTCCAGGGCCTGGGCCTCCTGCCAGGTCAGCTCCTTGACCGGAGTGCCCGATGCCTCGACGGCGCGGGCGACCTCGGCCAGCGCGAACTGGTCGCGCACCTCCCAGCCGACGGCCTCGGCGCGGTCGGTGTCACCCGGCAGGACGACGAGCCGGGCTTTGCGCTCGTCCATCCTGAGGTAGAGGCCGTCCTGCTCGGGCCCGGTCCCCTCGGCGAACCCCAGGGCTCCCACGGTGAGTTCGCGCCAGCGGGCGACGTCCCGGGTGCGGACCCGGACGTACCCGAGTCCTTTGATGTGTGTCATGTATTTCCTCCAACCGCTTCCTGTGGGGGTCCCGCCGGTGTCAGATCATCGAGCGCATGGGCCCCTGCGGGGGCTCCACGCCGATCTGGGTCAGCGCCGCGACGTGGAAGACCGCTCCCGTCACATGGATGGCGTGGGCGAGGCCGGTGTGGGCGTCGCGCCAGAAACGCTGGATGGGGTTGCTCATCCGCATGGCGTTGCCGCCGGAGCGGGCGACGATCTCGTCGACCGCGCGGACGGCCCGCCAGGCGGCCCGCGCCTGGGTGCGGCGGCCGACGGCCCGCCGGTCGAATCCGATCGGCCGACCGGCCGCCACCATGTCGTGCAGGACGCTGATGTTGTCCAGCAGGGCGGCGCGGGAGGCGGCTATCTCCGCGGCGGCCTCGCTGACCGCGTACAGGACGTACGGGTCGTCACGGACGGCGGTGCCGGTGATCTGGACGCGGTCGCGCTGGTAGGCGAGGTGGTGGGCGAGGGCGCCCTCGCAGATGCCGATGACGGAAGCGGTGATGCCGAGCGGGAAGGCCGCCGAGAACGGCAGCCGGTACATCGGGTTGGCCAGTCCCGCCTCCTCGGCGAGGCTGCCGTCGACGACCTTGGCGTAGTCGACGACCCGGTAGTCGGGCACGAAGGCGTCCTTGACGACGACGTCCTTGCTGCCGGTGCCGCGCAGGCCGACCACGTCCCAGGAGTCGTCGACGATCTCGTAGTCCGCACGCGGCAGGATCACGTGCACGGAGCGCGGCGGGTTCAGCCGCTCACCCTCCTCGTCGGCGAGGAAGGCGCCGAGGAAGATCCAGTCGCAGTGGTCGGTGCCGGAGGAGAACTGCCAGTGGCCGTTGAAGACGTAGCCGCCGTCGGCGGGGCGCAGCAGCCCCATGGGAGCGTACGGGGAGGCGATCCAGGTGTCGGGGTTCTCGCCCCAGACCTCCTCCTGCACCCGCGGGTCGGCCATCGCCATCTCCCACGGGTGGACGCCGACGACGCCGGCCACCCAGCCGGTGGAGCCGTCGCATGCGGCGATCTCCATGACGGTCTCGGCGAACTCCCGTGGATGCAGCTCGAGTCCGCCGTACTTCTTCGGCTGGAGCATCCGGATCGCCCCGGACTCCCGCAGCACCTTGACCGTCTGGTCGTCCAGACGGCCGAGTGACTCGTTCGCGGGCCCCAGGGCGCGGATCTCCTCCGCGCGTTCGACGACGGCGTCGAGTACCGGATTGGGCATGAGTGTGCTCACTTCCCCGCGGGCGTCGGCCCGGTCGTGTCCTCCGCCGCGCCGGCCCGCTCCGCGAGCCCCACGGCGATCTCGATGAGTTGGTCCTCCTGGCCGCCGACGAGCTTGCGTCGTCCGGCCTCCAGAAGGAGTTCGGTGCCGGAGACGCCATACTTGGCGGCCTGCCGGTCGGCGTGCGCGAGGAAGCTGGAGTAGACGCCCGCGTAGCCCATGGTCAGCGACATCCGGTCGAGCAGCCGGTCGCCGCCCATGATCGGCAGGACGACGTCCTCGGCGGCGTCGATGATTCTGGTGGTGTCGATGCCGGTACGGATGCCGAGCTTGTCGGCGACGGCCGCGAACGCCTCGACGGGGGTGTTGCCCGCGCCCGCGCCGAATCGGCGGGTGGATCCGTCGATCTGCACGGCGCCGGCCCGCACGGCGGAGACCGAGTTGGCGACGCCGAGCCCCAGGTTCTCGTGGCCGTGGAAGCCGACCTGGGCGTCGTCGCCGAGTTCGGCGACGAGCGCGGCGACGCGGTCCCCGACGTCTTCTAGGACCATCGCGCCCGCGGAGTCCACGACGTACACGCACTGGCAGCCCGCGTCGGCCATGATCCGGCCCTGCCGGGCGAGGGCCTCGGGCGAGCTGCTGTGCGCCATCATGAGGAACCCGACGGTTTCCAGGCCGAGTTCGCGGGCCAGGCCGAAGTGCTGGGCGGCGATGTCGGCCTCTGTGCAGTGGGTGGCGATGCGGCAGATCGCGGCGCCGTTGTCGGCGGCCTCGCGGATGTCGTCCTGGATGCCGAGTCCGGGCAGCATCAGGAAGGCGATCCTCGCCTGCCGGGCGGTCTTCACCGCCTCTTTGATGAGTTCCTGCTCCGGGGTGTGGCTGAAGCCGTAGTTGAACGAGGATCCGCCGAGGCCGTCGCCGTGGGTGACCTCGATGACGGGGACCCCGGCGTCATCGACGGCGGCGACGACGGACCGCACCTCCTCCACGGTGAACCGGTGCTGCTTGGCGTGCGAGCCGTCCCGCAGCGAGGAGTCGGTGACGCGGATGTCGAGGTCTGCGCTGAAGGGCATGGCAGAGGGACTCCTTGAGGTTCGGGACATGGTTCAGGACGCGATGCGCCGGGCGGTGATCCGCTGGGCGAAGCCCTCACCGACCTTGGTGGCGGCGGCGGTCATGATGTCGAGGTTCCCGGAGTACGGCGGCAGGAAGTCGCCCGCGCCCTCCACCTCCAGGAAGATCGCGACCCGGGCCGGGGTGCCACCGGCGGAGTCCGGGTCGTCGAACTGCGGCTCGGCGCGCAGCCGGTAGCCGGGCACGTATGAGGCGACCTGGCCCACCACGTCGTGGATGGACGCGGTGATCGCCGCGCGGTCGGCGTCCTCGGGGACGGCGCAGAAGACGGTGTCCTGCATCAGCATCGGAGGTTCGGCCGGATTGAGGATGATGATGGCCTTGCCGCGGGCGGCACCGCCGATGGTCTCGATGCCCCGGCTGGTGGCAAGGGTGAACTCGTCGATGTTGGCGCGGGTTCCGGGTCCCGCCGAGGGCGAGGCGACGCTCGCCACGATCTCCGCGTACGCGACCTCGGTGACCCGGGAGACGGCGTGCACCATCGGGATGGTGGCCTGTCCGCCGCAGGTGATCAGGCTGACGTTGGGGGCGTCCAGGTGTGCGCCGAGGTTGACGGCGGGGACGACGGCGGGACCGAGCGCGGCGGGGGTCAAGTCGATGGCCTGGATGCCGAGTTCGGCGTACTTGGGGGCGTTCGTCCGGTGCACACCGGCTGAGGTCGCCTCGAAGACGAGGTCGGGGCGCTCGTCCTGGGCGAGCAGCGCGTCCACGCCCTCGGCGCTCGCCGTCAGGCCCTCCTCGGCGGCGCGCTTGAGGCCCGGGCTCTGCGCGTCGATGCCGATCATCCAGCGTGGCTCGATCGTCTCCGACCGGAGCAGTTTGTACATGAGGTCGGTTCCGATGTTTCCGGAGCCGACGATGGCGGCGGTCGCCTTGGTCACGGTTCGAACCTCATCCGTCGTAGGTGATCCTGATGTGCTCGCTGCGCGGCAGCGCCTGGCAGGCCAGGACGTAGCCGTCGGCCACGTCGCGCGCGTCGAGCACCTCGTTGCGTTCCATCGCCACCTCTCCCTCGACGAGCAGGCAGGCGCAGGCGCTGCAGTTGCCCTCGCGGCAGGAGTACGGCGCGTCGAGTCCGGCGGCGAGGAGTACGTCGAGGAGCTTGCGGTCGGCGGGCCAGGGCAGCGTTCTGGTGTCGCCGTCGAGTGCCACCTCGACCTCGCCGGCTTCGTCGGATGTGTCGGGTCCGGGGCTCTCCGTCGCGGCGAACGGGTCGCCGGTCAGCGAGGCGAACCGCTCGACCCGGACCCGGTCCGCCGGCACGCCCATGGCCGTGAGGGTGGTGGTGGCGAGCTCCATGAAGGGGCCGGGGCCGCACACGAAGGTCCGCCGCCCCGCATACGGCCCGGCGAGGGCGCGCAGCGCGGGCCCGGTGGGCAGTCCCTGCACCGACTCCAGCCAGTGCAGCACGGTCAGCCGGTCACCGAACTCCTCGGCGAGCGCGACGAGTTCACTGCGGAAGATCACCGAGTGTTCGTCGCGGTTGGCGTAGATCAGCGTGACGGAGCCGGTGCCCGCGTGCAGGCAAGATTTCAGGATCGACATCACCGGGGTGATGCCGCTGCCCGCCGCGAGGAGGAAGAGGTCCTCGTCGAGTGTGTCGGGGGTGAACGTACCCGCGGGCCGCAGGACTTCGAACGTGTCGCCCTCCACGACGTGGTCGCAGATCCAGTTGGAGCCGTAACCGTTCACCGTGCGCTTCACGGTGATCTTCAGCTTGTCGTCGCGCTGCGGGGAACTGCACAGCGAGTAGCAGCGGGCGGCTCCCCCGGCGCGTTCCGTGGGCACCCGGACGGTGAGGAACTGGCCCGGCCGGTAGCCGAGCCGCCCCTTCGGTACGTCGACCGGTTCGAGCACCAGCGAGTGCGCGTCGGCGGTCTCCCGGACCACTTCGACGACACGGACCGTGAGACGGGACCCGCCGCCTGTCTCGCTCACCGGGCGCCTGCGTGCCGGGCGGCGATGTAGCCGAAGACCATGGACGGGCCGATGGTGGCGCCGGGGCCCGCATACTCGTTGGCCATGACGGACGCGGAGGTGTTGCCGGTCGCGTAGAGGCCGTCGATGGCGCCGCCGTCCTCGCGCAGCACCCGGCTGTGCTCGTCGCAGACCAGACCGCCCTTGGTGCCGAGGTCGCCGACGTCGAGGCGCACGGCGTAGAAGGGGGCCTTGTCGATGACGTCGAGATTGGGGTTGGGCAGTGTGGGGTCGCCGTAGTAGCGGTCGTACGCGCTGTCGCCGCGGCCGAAGTCGGTGTCCTTACCGGCGCGGGCGAACCCGTTGAACCGTTCGACGGTCGCGGTCAGTTCATCCTCCGGCACGTCGATGGCTCGGGCCAACTCGGCCATGGTGCCTGCCTGGTGGACGATTCCGGCGTCGTAGAAACCGCGGGGGAAGGGCATCCCGGGCAGCACCTGGGCGAACGGGTAGCGGGCGCGGGCCTTGGCGTCCATCACGAACCAGGCCGGGACGTGCTTGCCGGCGAGCTGGTCGTGGACGAAGTTCGTGTACGGCGAGGACTCGTTGGTGAATCGCCTGCCCTGCGAGGAGACGATCACGGACGGCGGGATGCAGCGCTCGGAGACGAGAGGAATCGTCACGCCCTTGGGGTGACGCACCGATGGCATCCACCAGGCGTCGTCCATGAAGTCCACCGCAGCGCCGAGTTCGAGACCGGCGAGGATCCCGTCGCCGACGTTCTCCTGCGCGCCCGCGCTGTAGTCCTGGATTCCGCCGTCCGGCAGATACTGCGCGCGCATCCGCTCGTTGTGGTCGAAGCCGCCGGCGGCGAGCAGCACACCGTGCCGGGCTCCGATGCGTACGCTCTCGCCGTCGCGCCGCGCGACGATGCCGGTGACCCGGCCACTGTCGTCGGTGACGAGCGAGGTCATCGGTGTGCCCAGCCACAGCGGGACTCCCGCGTCCTTGAGCGCCATGCGCATCCGGGCCACCAGGGCGCGTCCGCCGGTGGACATATGGCGGCGCCGGATCACGTTGGAGGAGACTCGCCAGGCGGCTACGACGGAGGCCCAGCGGCCGCGCCAGGTCCGCTTCACCATGGCCAGGTCGTGGTAGTCCTTGCCGGTGACCCACAGGCCGAGCGGGCCCTTGAGGCTGTTGGGCCGCTGGTACTTCTCGTCCTCGCCGAGCTTGCGGGTGTCGAACGGGACCGCCTCGATCGACCGGCCTTCGGGGCGTCCGCCCTCGTACTCGGGGTGGTAGTCGGAGTACCCCTTGGTCCAGGTGAAGCGCATCCACTTGCTGCGGCACAGCAGTTCCATGGCGGCGGGACCCTGGTCGACGTAGGCGTCGAGGCGGGCGGCCGGGACGCGGTCCTCGGTGAGCAGGTCGAGGTAGCGGCGGACGGACTTCCGGCTGTCGTCATGCCCCTTGGCGCGCAGGACCGGGTTGTTGGGGATCCAGATGCCACCGCCGGAGATGCCGGTCGTGCCGCCGTACATGGAGCCCTTTTCGACCACGACCGTCGACAGTCCGGCGTCGGCGGCGGTCAGCGCGGCGGTCATGCCACCGCCGCCGCTGCCGACGACGACGAAGTCGAACTCGTGGTCCCAGGCGGGGGCGGAGGCAGGAGTGGGAGCGGGGGTCATGCCGACTCCTTGCGGGTCAGGAAGGCCAGTACGACGCTCTCCCAGGCCGCCTTCTGCTCGATCATCACCCAGTGACCGCAGTCGGGGAACACGTGCAGTTCGACGTCGGGAATGGTGCGCATCGGCACGATGGACATGTCGACGGGGCTCACGCGGTCGTCGCGGCCCCAGGTGATCAGGGTCTTCGCCTTGAGCCGGTGCAGCATCGCCCAGTACGGGGGCTGGTCGGAGGCGGCAGCGGCGGCGGCCCGTGCGGCGAGGGCCGAACCGCCGTACATCGCGCGGGCGTTGGCAAGGGCCTCGGGGGCGTTGGCCAACTGCCAGCGTTCCTCGATGAGTTCGTCGGTGACCAGGCTCTGGTCGTGCACCATGGAGCGCAGCCAGCGGACCAGCCCTTCGCGGGTGGGGTCGTCGGTGAACTCGGTCAGGAGCCTGATGCCCTCTCCCGGGCCGGGGCTGAACAGGTTGCGGCCGATGCCGCCGATCGTCACGAGCTTGCGGATCCGCTCGGGCCGGCGCAGCGCGAACTGGGTGCCGACGATGCCGCCCATGGAGTTGCCGATGACATCGACCTGGTCCAGGCCGAGGGCGTCGAGAAAGCGGCCGAGGGTGTCGGGGGCGGTGACCATGGGGTGCCCGTCGACGGGATCGCTGACGCCGAACCCGGGCATCTCCAGGACGAGGCAGCGGAAGTGCTCGGCGAACGTGGCGAGGTTGCCGCGGAAGTTGCGCCAGCCGGTGACGCCGGGGCCCGAACCGTGCAGCATCACGAGGGGCGGCCCGGCACCGGCCTCGTGATACCTCAATACGCCGTGTTCGGTGGAGAGTTCACGCGCAGTGGACTCGTGGCTCAGCTCCGTCATGGTTCCCGCCTTCGCCGTCCTGTGGTCAACGCCGGGAACGTAACCGGGCCCGGTCGACAGGGCGGCGGGGATCCCGATCAGCGGGACGTGCGGGCGGCGTTCACCGCGACACGGTCCGGGGCGCGGCCGTCCCGGGGCGGGTTCCACTCATCGGGAGCACCGTTCCGCACTGCCCGGAACGGCCCTAGCGTCGGCCTCCGCTCGCTCACCGCGCACGCCATGCGTGCCGTCCCTCTTGAGGTGAACACGATGAGACCGCAGTCGCCCGCCGCACCCGAGGCACTCGGCGGCGCAGCCCCCACGCCGACCGACATGCGCCGGGCCATGGGAGCGTTCGCGACCGGGGTGACCGTGGTCACCGGCCTGGACACCCAGGGGGATCCGGTCGGCTTCGCCTGCCAGTCCTTCGCGTCCGTCTCGCTCGATCCGCCCCTGATCCTCTTCTGCGCCGACCACCGCGGACGCGCCTGGCCGTGCATCAGGGACACGGGCCGGTTCTGTGTCAACGTCCTGGCCGAGGAGCAGGCAGGCCTGTGCGAGCGCTTCGGCTCCAGCAGGGGCGCGAAGTTCACGGGGCTCGGCTGGGACCTCTCACGCTGGGGCACACCGGCCTTGCGCGGCGTGCTGGTGCGTGCGCACGCGGAGGTGTGCGACGTGCATGTGACCGGCGACCACGACGTGGTGATCGGCCGGGTCCTGGGCCTTGAGGCGGAGCGCGAGCAGCGGCCGATGCTTTTCTTCCGCGGGCACTTCGGCGTCGACACCGCACCGCCCGCCGCACCGGTGGGCCCCTTCACCTGGGGCGAGGGCGACCTCTGGGGCTGACAGAGCCTGCGGGGTCGAGGACGGCGGCCGGGAGGTCAGAGCCACCCGCCGTCCTGTCCGGCCGCCAGCAGCCGGTCCATGGCCTGCGGCGACCAGGTCTCCTCCGTCTCCGCGGCGCCCGGCCGGGCCGCTCCGGTCCTGCCGGTGTTGTCCGGGCAGGGGAACAGTTCCCGCGAGACCTGCCTGGCGGCGTCGACCACCAGCGGTGCGACCTTCTCCAGCGGGGTGTGTGCCTGTCCGGCGAGCGAGATCGCGGCCAGCGGCCCCTCCGGGCCCCGCACGGCCGCTGCCACGCAGGCGATGCCGGGGAAGAACTCGCCGTACTCGAAGGCCAGTCCGCGGCGCTGCCTGATCCGGTGCAGCTCGTGATGGAGCGTGGGCAGGTCGGCGATGGTGCGGTGGGTGAGCTTGCCCAGCTGGTCGGCCAGCCTGGACTCGACGACCTCCGGTTCCAGCCAGGCCAGCATCGCCTTGCCGAGCGCCGTGGCGGCCGCCGGCGTCCGGCCGCCGACCCACGAGGGGACGGAGGCGGCGAAGCGGCCGCCCGCCTTGTCGAGGTAGAGCACCTGCCCTTCGTCGAGCACGGCGAGATGGACGACCAGGCCCGTGCGGATCTGCAGGTGGTGCAGTCGCCCCGCGGCCGCGGCGCGGATCTCGGTGTGAGCGCCGTCGCCGCCGCCGAGTCCGAGGGCCCGGCGGCCGAGGCCGTACCCGAAGGGGGTGTGCTCCAGCCAGCGCAGCCGCACCAGTTGTTCGAGGATGCGGTGGGCCGTGGAGCGCGGCAGGCGGGTACAGCGCGCCACGTCCTCAAGGGACAGCCTCGTGGTGCGTCCGGTGAACGCGTCCATGATCAGCGTCATCCGCTCGACCATCGACGGCGGGAGCTCCTTGCGAGCGGGCGTGTCCACAGCAGCCACGTCATTGACAACCGTCATGGGCCCTCCTCCTGCTCTTCTGAAATGAATTCTACTTTTGGAAGCTAGCAGCGCATCTCGGCAGGAGGAAGAGGTGTGCACGGGATTCCGCACGCCCGACTCCACCCCTCCGCCGCCGGTCTCCCGATCAGCGGGATCGCCCGGCGCCCATGCCCTGCTCCTGCGTTACGAATCGCTGGACAGCACGCACGCCGCCGACGGTACGAGGAGAGAATCCATGCGCATCGGGATCACATCGCCCGTGGTGGTGCAGCTACCGGGCGCCGCCTCCCCCTGGGAGGCGGATGCCGGCATAGACGAGCTGAGTCTGATCGCGCGCACCGCCGACCGGCTCGGCTTCCACCACCTCACCTGTAGCGAGCACGTGGCGGTCCCGGTCGACGTCGCCCGGGAACGCGGAGGAACCTACTGGGACCCGGTGGCCACGCTCGGCCACCTGTCCGCGCAGACCAGCCGCATCCGGCTGGTCACCCAGGTACTCGTCCTCGGTTACCACCACCCGCTCCAGATCGCCAAGCGCTACGGCACCCTGGACCGGCTCAGCCACGGCCGCGTCACACTCGGACTCGGCGTCGGCAGCCTCGCCGAGGAATTCGACCTGCTCGGCGCCGAGTTCGCCGACCGGGGCGCACGCGCCGACGACGCCCTGCGGGCCCTGCGCGCCGCCCTGTCCCGGCGGGTGCCGGAGTACCGGGGAGAGCACTACTCCTTCCAGGACTTCGTCGTCGAACCGCACGCCGTCCAGGACCGCGTCCCGCTGTGGGTCGGCGGCCGGACCCCGCGCTCGCTGCGGCGGGCCGTCGCGCTGGCGGACGGCTGGGTGCCCTTCGGCATCGCGCCCGACCGGCTGCGCGCGATGCTCGCCGGGACCGAACTGCCGGACGGCTTCGAGGTCGTCCTCTCCCCCGGCCGCCCCCTGGATCCGGCCGGGGCGCCGAAGGACACGGCCGCCGCCCTGACCCGGCTGCGCGACGCGGGGGCCACGCTGCTGTCCGCCTCCGTCTCGGCGCGGTCGGCGGAGCACTACTGCGAGCAGCTGGACACCCTGTACGCCCTGTCCCGCAATCTCTGACGTTCCCTCAACCCGACCGAAGGGAAAGACCGTTGAGTGACACCGAGCAGCCCCATCCCCTTCCGGACATAGACCTCCTGCAGGCCCTCGCCGACAGCCAGGAGACCCTGTCCCGCGTGGAGCGGCGGCTGTCCCGGCTCGAGGACGAGGCCGCCATCACATCCCTGATCCTCTCCTACGGTCCGTTGGTCGACAGCGGACAGGCCGAGGCCGTGGCCGCGCTGTGGGAGGAGGACGGCGTCTACGACGTCGACGAGCTGCTGATGACCGGGCGCACGGAGATCGCGGCCATGGTCCGCTCCCCCAACCACCAGCGTTGGATCGGCCAGGGGTGCGCCCATGTCGTGGGCGCTCCGCGCGTCCGCGTGTGCGGGGACGAGGCCGACGCGGTCTGCTACACCACCATGGTCGTCCGCGATCCGGATACGAGCGCGTTCACCCTGCGCCGGGCCACGGCCAACCACTGGCGGCTGCGCCGGCGCCCCGAAGGCTGGCGCGTGAGCGTCCGTACGAACCGGGTCCTGGACGGCCGTACGGAGTCCCCGGAACTGCTCGCCTCCGGGGTGGTGGACGGGGCATGACCGCGGACACGGTGCGACAGGGCGCCGACGACCACCGGCTCATCGCCGAGGCCCTCGCGCGGCTCGCATCGGCGCTCGACACCCGGGACTGGGCGGGCGTCGGCGCCGCCTTCACTACGGACGCGACCGGCTACGGCGCCTCCGGCGTGCGGAACATCCTCGCCGTCGTCCGGAACCATCTCGGCGGCTGCGGCCCCACCCAGCACCTCCTCGGCAACCACCGGGTCACTGTCGACGGCGACCACGCCCGATCCCTGACGTACGCCCGCGTGTACCACCAGGGCGCGGGCCCGTGGACCGGCCACTTCTTCGAGTGCTGTGGCGAGTACGACGACCGCTGGGTGCGCTCGGAAGGTCAATGGCTGCTGTGCGCGCGGAAGTTCAACATGACGATCCAGCTGGGCGACTTCGGCGTGCTGCGTCCACCGGGCGATCGGGAGACGTAGGTGGCCGCCCGACGGGCCCGTGCCGTCCAACCGCTCCTCGACGGAGCGGCCGGGCGACACGGGCCCGTCGGCACCAGCGCTCGGCTCAACCCGCCGCCCCGCTCGCGGGCACCCGCACGTCGTCGGCCGGCGGGAGCTCCTCCGCCGGTTCGATCAGACCGCCGCGCGCGGGGGCGCGTCCGTGCTTCATCAGCAGGGCCACCACCATGCCGACGGCGCCCACCGCCGCCGCGTACGCGTACGCGTGGGTGAGCGCGCTGTCCGCGTAGACCACGGAGCTGGTGGCCGCGTCGACCTTCAGCACGTGTCCTGACATGACCACGCCGGTGAGCGACGTGGCGATGCCGGCGGCCAGCAGCGTGGTCATGCCGGCGATCGAGTTGCCCACCGCGTTCTGCGAGGCGGGCAGGGAATCCTGGAGCAGGTTGGCGTTGGAGGAGTGCAGGAAGCCGTTGGCGCAGCCGGCGACCAGGGCCACCAGACCGATCTGCCACTGCACGGTGAACAGGCGGGAGCCCAGGGCCATGACCAGGAGGAAGCACGCGGCACTGACGAGGAGGACATTGCGAGCGCCGATCTTCGTCGTCAGATAGCCACCGAGAGGGCCCACGAACATCGCCACGATCCCCAACGGGCAGGTCCACACGGCGAGTTCCGTGGCGCTGAGTCCGGCGCCGTAACTGAGGCCCGGAATACCTTCCGGCGTCCGGAGCATGGTGGGGCTGATCAGCGCATGCGCGTTCATCATGTACGACACGCACGCGACGGCCAGCACGGTGGGACCGAACCGGCGGCCCAGCAGCACGTCGAGCGAGACCAGCGGATGGCTGCAGACTCGCTCCCAGGCCGCGAAACCGATCAGCATGGCGACGCCGAGGATCAGGCAGACGAGTGTGGAACCGGCCGTCCATCCCCAGTTGCCGCCCTGGGTGATGCCGAGCAGCAGCACACCGATGCCCGGACCGAGCAGGACCGTTCCGACATAGTCGACGGGACGGTTGACGCGCACCGTGCTCTCGGGGATGACGAAGGCATAGAGCGGCAGCAGGACCACCGCGTAGAGCGCGAGGAACCAGAAGACGCCCGCGGGGCCGTGCAGGTCGATGAGCCAGCCCGCGAGGAAGGGGCCGACGAGGGCCGCCATGCCGACCCCTGTCACCACGGCGCCCAGGGCGATGGGCACGAAGTCGCGCCGCATGATGTCGCGCACCAGGCTGTACGAGAGGTTGACGATTCCGACGATGCAGCCCTGGAGGGCCCGCCCCACCAGCAGCATGGCGAAGGAGGACGCGAGCGCGCAGATCACGCTGCCCGCGAGGAAGACGAGGCCGAGCAGGAGAATGACCCGTTTCTTGCCCCACTTGTCCGCGGCCTTGCCCACCAGCGGCATGACGGTGGCTCCGGCGAGCGTGACGATCGAGGCGGCCCAGGCGATGTTCAGCGTCTGGAACTCACGGGCCAGGTCCGGCATCGCCGGGTAGACCATCGTGATCTCGAAGGTGGCGGCCTCCGAGAGGAGGATGACCAGGACGAGCACGGCCACCGCCCTCCCTTTGGAGACCACCGCGGGGCGCGGGGTGACGTTGTCTGCCATCGTGATCCTTTGTCCGAGTGCGGGATGCGGGGTACGGGTGCAAGGTGCGACCGATGCGACAGGCGCGGTGGGGGCGTAAGGGCGTGGCACATGGGGCCCACGGGACAAAACTGATGAAACGTCAGATGTCCGTGCCGGGAGGCGCGTTGAGGTCCCAGGGAGCGGCCCGCTCCAGCTGTGCGGCCAGGGAGAGGAGCAACCCCTCGCCCTTGACGGTGGCGAACTGGACCCCGAGCGGGAGCCCGTCGCCGTCGTACCCGAAAGGGACGGACATCGCCGGCATGCCGGTGACGTTGTGGACGCTGGTGAAGGCCGACTGCACGGCGGCGTGTTCGTAGATCGTCTCCGGCCGACGCGTGTCGAGGACGCCGAGCAGGGGCGTGGGCCGGGCGAGCGTCGGGGTCAGCAGCACGTCGCACGCCTCGAACGCGGCGCCGACCTGCCAGCCGATCTCCTGCGCCCGCCGCAGCGCGCGGCTGACGTCCGCGCCGGTGAGCGTGTGGGCGTGCTCGTAGATCACCCGGGTGAGAGGTTCGATGTCGTCGTCGGCGAGTGGCCGGCCGAGCTGTTCAAGGCGGGCGTCGATCTGCGCCACCACGTCGGCGCCCATGAGCGTGGCCGAGGCGGCTCCGACCTCCGCGGGCCGGTAGGGGGCCGCGACCTCGACGACCAGGTGACCCAGTTCCTCGCAGACCCGTGCGGCGTCGAGGACGGCGCGCAGCGGCTCCGCGTGCACCTCGGGGCCGCCCGGCAGGGAGGTGACCAGCCCGATCCGCAGCCGCCCCGGGTCGCGCCGCGCGCAGGCGGCGAACGATTCGGCCGCGCCGGGCGCCGCGTAGGCGTCACCGAGGAGCGGCCCTGCGGCGATGTCGAGCAGCAGCGCGCTGTCGCGCACCGTGCGGGTCACGGCGTGGTGGCCGGAGACCAGTCCGGACAGGGTGGTGGGGCGGGGCGCGGGCGAGACCCGGCCGCGTGCGGGTTTGAGGCCGAAGAGCCCACAGGCCGCGGCGGGGATGCGGATCGAGCCGCCGCCGTCGCTGGCGTGCGCGACGGGCACCATTCCGGTGCTCACGGCGACGGCCGAACCGCCGCTCGAACCGCCGGGAGAGTGCTCCTTGCCCCAGGGGTTGCGGGTCGGGCCGTACAGCGTCGGTTCGGTGCTGGCGTTGAGGCCCAGTTCGGGGGTGTTGGTGGTGCCGAGGACGACCATGCCGGCACGTCGGTAGCGCTTCACGAGTTCGCTGTCGCGGTCGGTGGTGACATCGGCGAAGAGTCTGCTGCCGCCGGTGGCCGGCAGTCCTGCGACGTCCATGCCGAGGTCCTTGACGAGAACCGGCACGCCGCGCAGCGGGCCCTCGGGCAGTCCTGCGTCCACCTCTGCGAGCGCCGCGTCGAACCGGGTGTGGATGACGGCGTTGAGTTCGCCGTTGAGCTTCTCGATACGGGCGATGGCGGCCTCGGCCACCTCGCGGGCGCTCACCTCGCCGCCCGCTGTAGCGGACGCCGTCGCGACGGCGTCCCACCTGTCGGCCACTGCATTCTCCTCACGCTCGGACAACCGCAGAGCGGCACCGGCCCGGGATCCGGCCGCGGGGGCGGATCGCCGCATGGCGCTGCTGGGCGGAGCCATAGGGGGTGAGGGGAAGTTACGGCCCGGCTCAGTCCACGGCGTGAGGTGTCCCACTCACCGGGAGGCCCGGAGCAGAGTGCCGCCGGACGCGATCACGGGCGGGCCTCCCGGGGCAGCCCGAGCACGCGCTCGGCGATGATGTTGCGCTGGATCTCGTTCGAGCCGGCGTAGATGGTGTCGGACCGGGAGAACAGGAACAGCCGCTGCCAGTCGTCGAGGTCGTAGGGTTCGCCGGCGGCGAGCATCCCGTCGGCTCCGCACACGTCCATGGCGAGTTCGCCGAGTTCGCGATGCCAGGTGGCCCAGTAGATCTTTCCAATGGACGCCTCGGGGCCGGGGGCACCGGCGGCGGCTCCGTCCAGCATGCGCAGCGCGTTGAACCGGATGGTCTCCAGGCCCACCCAGGCGCGGGCGATCCGGTCGCGGATCAGTGGGTCATCGGCACTGCCGTTGTGGCGGGCGAGCTCGATCAGGGACTCCAACTCCCGGCGGAATCCGACCTGCTGGCCGAGGGTGGACACGCCGCGCTCGAAGCCGAGCGTGGCCATGGCGACCTTCCAGCCCTCGCCGGGCGCGCCGACGATGTTCGAGGCGGCGGTGCGGGCCCGGTCGAAGAAGACCTCATTGAACTCGCTGGTGCCGGTCAGCTGAGTGATGGGCCGGATGTCCACGCCCGGCTGGTCGAGCGGGACCAGGAGACAGGACAGTCCCTGGTGGCGAACGGACCCGGGTTCGGTGCGGGCGATCACGAAGCACCAGTCGGACTCGCGGGCGAGCGAGGTCCAGATCTTCTGTCCCGTCACCGTCCATGCCTCGCCGTCGCGTTCGGCCCTGGTGCGGACATTCGCCAGGTCCGATCCGGCGTCCGGCTCGCTGTAGCCCTGACACCACAGCTCTTCGGCCTTCACGATGGGCGGCAGGAACCGGGCGCGCTGTTCTGGGGTTCCGAAGGCGATGAGCGTCGGGCCGAGGAGCTGTTCGCCGATGTGGTTGACCCGTGCAGGGGCGTCGGCGAGGGCGTACTCCTCGTGGAAGGCGACCTGTTGTTCGAGGGTGGCACCGCGACCTCCGTACTCCAGCGGCCAGCCCACGCAGGTCCAGCCGGCGGCGGCCATATGGCGCTCCCAGGCGAGCCGTTCGGCGAGCACCTCGTGCTCGCGGCCGGGCCCGCCGCGCCCTCGCAGGGCGGTGAACTCGCCGGTGAGATTGGTCCGCAGCCAGCTGCGGACCTCGGCACGGAACTCCTCGACGCTGGTCATGAACGTACGCTAACCTACCAAACACTTGTTAGGCGAGGAGGTGCGGATGTCCGCCGCTCAGGACATGAGACTGACGCGCGAGCACGAGGAACTGCGGTCCGCCGTCCGGTCGTTGCTGGTCCGGCACGAGGGCGCGGACGCCTGGCGGCCGCTGACCGAGCAGATCGGCGTCGCCGCGCTCGCCGTGCCGGAGCGGTACGCGGGAGCCGGGTGCGGGGCAGTCGAAGTCCATGTGGTGATGGAGGAGCTGGGCCGGGCCCTGAGCCCCGCCCCCCTTCTGGGCTCGGCCGTACTCGCCGCGCAGGCCGTACTCGCCACCGGGGACGACGACGCCTGCGCGCGGCTGCTGCCCGGCATCGCCGGCGGCAGCACCGTCGCGTCCCTGGCCTGGGCGGAGAACGGCTCCTGGAACCCGGAGCACACCGACACCCGGGCCACGCCGGGCACCGGCGGAACCTGGCGGCTGAATGGCGTCAAACAACATGTGCTCGACGGCGCCGAGGCCGATGTGCTGCTCGTGACCGCCCGCACCGACCGCGGCGCCGCACTCTTCGAGGTGCCCCCGCGGCAACCGGGCGCACAGATCGAGACCCACGTGACGTTGGACCGGACCCGCCCCCTGGCGCACTGGCGGTTCGAGGGGGCCGAGGGGCGGCTCGTCGGTACGGACGGCGATGCGGCCGGGGCACTGGAGCGCGCACTGGACCTCGCTTGCGCCGCCCTGGCGGCCGAGCAGGTCGGCGCCGCCCACAGGTGCCTTGAGCTGACGGTCGCGTACGCGATGGAGCGCATCCAGTTCGGCCGGCCCATAGGCTCCTTCCAGGCCGTCAAGCACCGGCTGGCGGATGCCTACGTACTGGTGGAGTCGGCGCGGTCGGCAGCCCTGGGCGCGGCCTTCGCGGCAGCGCACTCACCGGACTTCGGCAGGTACGCGTCGGTCGCCAAGTCCGCGTGCTCCGAGGCCTTTTCGGCGGTGGCGGGCGAGATGATCCAGCTGCACGGCGGCATCGGCATCACCTGGGAACACGACGCGCACCGCTACTTCAAGCGGGCGCACGGGTCCTCCCAGCTCTTCGGAACACCGGCCCGGCACCGCCGACGGCTCACCGAGAGCCTGGGCCTCCCGGCCTAGAGTCCTTCTGACGGATCCTGCCGGAGTCGCGGGCCCGGGCAGGAGCGGCAGCCGGACCGGGACCGGGTCCACGCTCAGCCCTGCGGTGTCCACACCTTCGGCCAATCCAGGCCGCGCAGATGCGCGTCGATGCCTCCGTCGCAGTACATCAACGTACCCACGCAGTAGGCGGACTTGGCAGACAGGAGGAAGAGCACGAGCTCCATGACCTCCTCCGGGGTACCCGCCCGCCCCGCGGGGACGGACTTCAAGAATGCCTCGATCCCCGCCGCGATCTTCGGGTCCTGGCGCCCGGCCCGGGTCATCGGGGTGTCGATGAATCCCGGCGCTATCGCGTTGAGACGGATGCCGTCCGCGATGTAGTCGGCGGCACGGGTACGCATGTAGTAGGCGATCGCCGCCTTGGTGGCCGGGTAGGTGAGCACGCCGCCCTCGTCGGCCAGGGAGTCGGCGAGGGTGCACGCCGCCTCTTCGTCGCCCGCGAGACACGCCTCGGCGAGCTTCGGGTTCCAGCCGGGTTGAGTGGTCGTCGAGTTGGAGGAGGCGAGGACGACGGAGGACTCCCCCGCGGCGGCCAGGGCCGGGCGCAGCTCCTCCAACAGGCTGATGGCTCCGTAGTAGTTGACGGACACCAGCAGGCTCGCCGGCCGGTTCGCGCCACCGGAGATCCCCGCGAACGGCACCAGGCCGTCCAACTGCCCGTCGGCGAGCCTGGTGACCTCGACCGCGGCGGCGCGACGCCCCTCCGCGGTGCCCAGGTCGGCCGCCACGTCGGTGCCGCGCAGGTCGACCCCGATGACCCGGTGCCCCTGTTCGGTCAGCCGGGCGGCGATGGAGGCCCCCATACCGGAGGCGGCTCCGGTGACGGCGATGGTTCCCATGTCGGTCTCCTCATTGGTGGTTCGGTGTGTACGCGGACGGGGTGGGTGTCGACAGCGGCCTCAGCGGAGCTTCACGGCGCCACCGTCGGCCATGACGGTCTGCCCTGTCATGTACTGCGCGTCGTCGCCGGCCAGGAAGGCGACGATCGGTGCGACGTCGCGGTCGGGGTCGCCGAAGCGGCCCAGCGGCACCGAGGCCGCGGACTGGGCGTACTGCTCCGGGCGCGCCTCGGCCCAGGCGGCCACGCCTGACGTCAGTGCCATCGGGCAGACCACGTTGACCCGGATGTTGAACGGCGCCCACTCGTTGGCAGCCACCCGGCTCAGGCCGCGGATCGCTTCCTTGGCCGCCGCGTAGGAGGCCTGGTTGGGCTGGCCGTTCAGGCCCGCGCCGGAGCCGAAGTTGATGACGCTGGCGTTGCCGGTCTTCCTGAGTTCCGGCAGGGCGGCGAGCATGAAGTTGCGGGTCGCGTACAGGCCGGTGCCCATCGCCAGGTCCCAGTCGTCGTCCGTCTGATCCTCGAACGGCTTCTGCCGGGACACGCTCGCGTTGTTCACCAGCACCTCCAGGGAGCCGAAGCGCTCCACCGCGGTGGCCACGGCGGTGTCGGCGACCTTGCGGTCGGAGACGTCGCCTCTCAGGAAGACCACGGCATCCCCCAGCTCCTTCGCCATCGCCTCCCCCGCCTCCTCCTGGAGGTCGACGACGACCACGCGGGCACCGCGCGCGACGAACAGCTTGGTGATGGCACCGCCGATTCCGGAGGCTCCGCCGGTGACCAGGGCCGTCTTGCCCTGCAGGGTGGGAAAGCTCATGACGACATTCCTTCCGAGTGTCTGGAAGCGCGGCGCCCCGGGCGCGGAAGGGTCGAGGCCCCCGCATCGAGCACGGGCACGGCCTGCGGGCAGGACCAGCCAGGCGCTACGATGTGTATGTTACATACACACTAACTCGTACACCGTACTCCCGGCCCCATGAGGCCGGAACGCGAGGAAAGGAATGCCGCACCCATGATCGAGCCGAGCGAGCAGGAACGCCGCCTGGGAGATCTGGAACGGGAGCTGACCCTCCTGTCCCGGCACTTCATCGCGGCACGCGGCCCGCGCATCGGCCAGAGTCTCGACCGCTCTGCCTACGTACTGCTGACCCGCCTGGAATCGGGCGAGCCCCTCACCCTCAAGGAACTGGCCCACACCTTCCAGGCCGACGTGTCCACCATCAACCGACAGGTCGGCGCCATGCTCAAGCAAGGGCTCGTCGAGCGGATCGACGCCACGACAAAGGGCGGCGCACGCACCTTCCGCCCCACCCCGCTGGGCCTGGAGCGACTGGAGGCGGACCGGGCGATCAGCCGAACGGGCGCCGCCCGGCTGATCGAAGCGGCGGGCTGGAGCGACGAACGCACTCAGCAGTTCCTCACGCTGATGATCGAGTTCAACCACGGGATCGAGCAGCTCGAAGGTCTCGCATGGGACCGGGACCACTCGACACGGTCGCGCGACCGTTCCACCGCGGAGTGATCGCCAGGGCGGCGTCGACGCTCCCCAGTTGCCGGGCGGCTGATCGCCAGCTCTTCGCGTCCGCCCCGAGCGGGCCAGGGGGAGCCCTTCCAGCTGTTCGATGCTTCTGTTGAACTCGCTGAGCAGAACCAGCACATGACGGGTCGACTCGCCCGTCCACCCTGCCGCCCCGACGAGGCGCGCCGCCCTCGAGGTCGACCGCCCGGTCGCCCCGGAGCCGGTCCAGGCCCAGGGGGCCGGTATCTGCGTGCCATGCCGCCATCGGGGTCGGGATGCGCTCCACCAGGCCCTTGTCGAGCTTGGCGCCGTCCTTGCGCCTGCCGGAAACCCCGTCCACGCAGACCACCCGGCCCACGGCCGCCGTTCACCGGCACGGCATGACGATCGGCCGTTCTGCTCCGACTCGCCTACCTGACCGTGGCCAACGTCTTCGCCACGCCGCGCCTGCCCCCGCGAGCGACCATGACAAAAACGCCAAGACCCTGGCCCTCCGCCACCAGATCACCCGTCCTACAGAGGCAACTCGGTCCCGAACGAGCAAAGTTCAGGCCCGAGGACCGGGCATTCCTGGCCTCGCCACCTCACTCTCTCCCACGCCAGCTCCTGCGCCACCTTCACCGGCTCATCCAGCCCGACACCGCGCTGCACCGGCAGACCCCGCACTACGGGCGGTACCGGAACCGATCACCGACCCCGACCAAATCGCCGAACTGAACATACGCCGATACGACCGCCTCGACGGCGTGCTCCACAAGTGCCAACATGCTTCCTGACCTGCAAGGTCGTACTCATCGGCACGCACAGGCCCGCCAGTGTCGGCGGGCCCCGGGTCGGACCTGTGGCGTGGCCCTCCGCACAGGCGTGTCAGGCCAGACCCGCGGCGATGGCGCGGCGGACGGCGTCGGCGCGGTCGCGAATGTCGGCCTTGGCGAACAGGTTGTTGATGTGGGTCTTGACCGTGGCCTCACTGATGAACAGCTTCTCGGCGATGGCTCGATTGGGCAGGCCCTGGCCAATGAGCGTCAGGACCTCGCGCTCGCGCGGTGTGATGTCCGCGGGCAGCGACTGGGTGGCGGCCGGTGCGGTGGTGCGTACCGTGGCCAGGAGCCGGTCCTGGACCTCGCGGTCGAGGACGGACTGACCGGCGGCGGCCGCGCGGATCGCCCGGAGGATGTCCTGCCGCCCGGCGTTCTTGGTCAGGTACCCGCGGGCTCCGGCGCTCAGGGCGGCCAGGATGGAGTCGTCGTCGGCGAAGGTGGTCAGCACGACCACCGCCACACCGGGGTGTTCCTCGCTCAGCCTGCGGGTGGCCTCGATGCCGTCCATCCGAGGCATCCGCAGATCCATCAGCACCACGTCGACCGGCCCGGCCGCCACCGCGGCCAGCACTTCGGTGCCATTGGCCGCGGCCAAGATCACGTCGATGTCCTCGGACAGGGCGAGCACCGCGGCCAGAGGCTCACGGACGGCGGCCTGGTCGTCGGCGACGATCACTCTCAACCGGCTCTGCTGATCGGCCTGTTCACTCATCGGGGGACACTCTCATCGGGGAATACTCTCATCCGGGATCACTGCCTCCACCTGCCAGCCGCCTGCGTCCGGTCCTTCCGGCACCGGTCCCGCTGTCAGGGTGCCATCCAGCAGGGCGACCCGTTCGCGCATCCCGATCAGTCCCATCCCGCTACCGAGTCCCGCGGTCACTTCACGGGTGGCCGGCCCGTTGCGGACCGTCAGTGTCGTCGACGCCTCCGCGAACGTCAGCCGCACCGCGACGGTCGCGCCCGGGGCGTGCCGCCCGGCGTTGGTCAGGGCCTCCTGCACGATCCGCAGCAGATTCTGGGTGCCGCGCGCCGAGAGCGGCCGGACGGGGCCGATGACCGTGAGCGCATCCCGGTGGCCGGACGACTCCAGCATCGCGGTCAGGGTCGCGACCAGCGGCAGTGCGTCCTCGCGCAGCGCGTGCACCGTCCACTGCGCCTGCTTGAGGCTCTCCTTGACCATGCTGTGCGCCTTGTGGTTGGCCTCGCGGACCTTGTCCAGGTCGCCGGTGTCCAGCAGCGCGTCGGCGAGCTCCAGTTGCATGTTGATCCCCGCCAGCGAGTGCGCCAGCACGTCGTGCACGTCTCGGGCGATCCGGCTGCGCTCGGTCAGCGCGGCGGTTCGGGCCTCGGCTCGTGCGGCACGCTCGGAGGACTCGGCCGCGACGATCACCGCCTCCAGCGCGCGCTGCTTGCTCCGGCTGAGGATGCCCGCCACCACAGGAAGGCCCGTCGTGAGTCCCAGGCCCCATGCCAACTGGTGGTGTCCCGGGCCGAAGTGGAAGTGGAGCACCACGGCGCACAGGAGACTGCTGGACGCGGCCAGCGGGAGGGACCACTTGAGCGGGAAGCGGTAGCCGATGTGGCCGACGAGGAAGTAGGCGAACAGATAGCTGGAGCCGGTGCGACTGACCCCGATCAACGCGGCGGACGCGACGACACCCAGTGACATCCCTACGAGGACGAGGCGCGGGGAGAACCTGGCTTCGGGCAGCTGACGGACCAGCAGCGCCGCCGAGCACAGCACGAGGAGCGCGGCGACCGCGAGGCCCCGGCCGCTGAGGCCGAGGGGACGGACCGTCAGGAAGCCGCTGGCGATCACCACGAGCGTGACGGCCCAGTGCAGCCTGGGATCTCTGCGGGGAACCGCCGGGTGCCCGGACCCCGGGGCGGGCGCGGGGTCCGGACGGCTCTCAGGTACTGGCACGGCGCGACGATAGCCCACGATCAGGCGCTGTGATCGACGCTCAGGGCATGATGCGTCTCCGGCGTCGGCCGCCCGGCCGCCATGCGGCTGCGTACGAAGATGGTGGCCAGCCGGGTGACGACCTCGGTGAGGGCCATGAGGACGAACGCGGCGACCCACGCCTGGTCGCTGGTGATGTGGTGGGTGATGCTGAAGCGGGCGACGTAGTCGCCGCCGCCGTGCTCGGTCCACAGCTGGAATCCCATGCGCGCGCCCATGCCGATCACCCAGAGCGCCGCCGAGACCGCGCCGGCCTTGATCAGGACGTGCTCCCCGGAGACCCGGACCCTGGTGTAGACGCCGCCGGCGATGCCGAGTGCGGCGCCCGTGGCCACCAGGGTGCCGATCAGCACCAGGTCGTTGCCTCCGGTCGGTACGGATTCGAGGTACTGGTGGGCCACGAAGGCCACGATCCCCAGCGGGATGAGGAAGGTCCGCCAGTCCAGACGGCCCTCCCGCAGCTGCCGGAAGACGACAAGGAGGAGAGCGATGTCTGTGATCCACTCGGTCGTAGTCATGCCCATAAGACTGCTGCGGCAATGCCTCGACCACCTGGACCCATGGGTGGACCTCCGGGTGGACATCGGTCGGCCGGAGGTGGAACTACCCCCACGGTGTCCGTCAGCGGGACGGCGCGGTTACTGCACCGCGCCGTCCGGAATGCACACGTACCCCTGCCCCCATGCGTTCCGTTCCACGTGGCTGGGTTCCGTGGAGCCGAGGCAGAAGAGCCATGCCTCGCGGTAGGACGGGTTCGTCAGGATCAGCTCCTGCTCGTCCTCATCGGCGCGGACAAGGCTGTCGTACGCCTCGTTGGACAGGACGACCGTGCCGGTGCCCGGCTCGGGGTCGGCGGCCGGAGCCGGGGTGGCGCAGGCGACGGAGGCGGCCAGGGCCAGGAGGAGGGCGCCGGTGGCGGAGCGGATGTGCATCTGGGAGTTCTCCCTGTTTCGACGACGACGGGACATCGCCTGCTCAACCCCGGACTCCCGGCTTGGTCACGCTCCGGACCACCGGGTGGCCTGAAGAAGACACCCCACGGCAAGACCGATCCCGGAGGTGAGCCCGACGTTGACGGAGATCGGAGCGACCACCACTACGTGGTGCACGCGGTGGTCGAAGGTGGAAGTGGTTGCGGACAAGTAAGGCCCTCCATGGCATCGACAGAACGCCGTCACGGAGACCGGTCCACGGAGACCGGGGCAGGAGTCGTCCCGCTGCCGGGGCCGTGTCACGACGTCGCCGCCCGATGGGCGTCGCCACAGGAGAGCGCCGGCCAGGCGCCCCTATGGGTACTCTGCCGCCGCACCTCGACGGTTCGCCGTCCGCACCGATGCACCATGCCTTTCAGGGTCTCGTCAACTGCGTACACACTAACCAACGCCACTGACATCCGGCCGAGTTGCCGGGACGTCCCTGGGACCCACGACGGCCCCGGGCGTCGCCAGCTAGGCGGAAGGCGGGGAAAGCGGGGACGGAGTGGCAGCAGACAGGGCGCCGAGCACGTGCGGCAGGTCCTCGCTGCCCGCGCCGATCAGTATGCGCGCGCCGGGCACCGGTCCGTCCAGTGCCTCGCACTCGGCGACGAGCCCGAATTGCGCCTCCTCCGCCCCGTCCGTACGCCCGTAGCGGCCGACCCGCAGCCGCAGCGGGTCGTCACGGTGCGGTGGCCGCACCCGAACCAGGCGCAGAGTGCCGGGGAAGAGCCGCAACCCGAAGCTGCCGGTGCCCACTGCCGGTCCGGATGCGGCGGCAAGTCCCTGCGGCCCGGTCCGCAGCCACCCCATCGACAGCAGCTGCCACGGGCCCGGACCCCACACGATGCCCTGGAAGCGGCGCTCCACCACCGGCACGATGGGATCCATCCGCACCAGTGTCGGCAGCCTGCGCCGCATCAACCGGTGAGCCCAGCAGGCCATGCCCACCGCGCTCAGCGCACCCACGGCACCCCCGGTCCACGCCATCGTCCAGGGTCGGTCCTCCGCGAACAACGCGCCGAGGGTCCCGCCCAGCCCTGCCATGGTGAAGGTCACCCCTGGCACCACCGTCTGCCACGGCCAGTTCAACCGGGACACGCCACCACGCACCATCCGCCACAGCCCCGACCACAGGAACGCCGCCCCCAGCCCGGCGAGGGCCGCCCCGAATGCGGCGGGGAGCACGAACTCCCGGCCCGGGTAGTGCGCTGTGCGCAGCGTCAGCTCCTCACCGCCCACCGACGCCTCCAGCAGCCGCACCGAATCGCGCCACCAGAACAGGGTTGCCCTTCCGCGACCGTCGGCGGCTTCGACCACGTCCCGGTCGGCGCCGTCGATGTCCAGTTTGATGGCCAGCGTGCGCCCGCCGGTCCGGCCGAACTCGAACTGGTAGCGGGCCCCGGTCTTCTTGTTCAGCTTCAGCAGTACCTCGTCCACTGCCACTTGCTCCGCCCGCATGCAGAACGGCTCCTGGTACCGGTCCCCGCACACCTTCAGCCTGCCGGTGTCCCGCCCTTGGGTGTCGTGGATCGCCAGGCGTGGGAAGTCGAGGTCGGCGGAGCGGGCACGCTCCGCGCTCCGTGCCAGCTGCCACGCCGCCCCCAGCAGCACGACGGCCAACACCACCCGCACCGTCCCCCAGACCACGTCATGCACCCGCCCGCGCACCGGCCCCACCTCCCCTGCCCCCGGACGCCCCTCGCGCCGGTGTGACAGATCGAAAGTGTGCCATCAGAGCTTCCAGGCCGTCCGCCGTCAGCTTCCGGCGTCGTCCGAGAGGCGGCGGGATGTCTCGACGACCTGTTGCAGGGCGGCGACATGGCCCTCCAGCGCACCCCGGCCCGCATCGCTCAGGCTCACCCAGGTGCGCGGCCGCTGGCCGACGTACCCCTTCTTGACCTCGACGTACCCCTCCGCCTCCAGTGTGCTGACCTGCTTGGACAGGGCGGACGCCGACACGACGGCCGACTCGCGGAGCCAGCCGAACTCGTCCCAGTCCACCCCCGCCAGCAGCGACACGACCGTCAGCCACATCGGGTCGAGGAGGACGGCGCCGTACTCAAATGCGGCCGCTGAGAGCACTTCCCGCGGGGTGCCGCTTGCGTGTCGCCACCGAGGACGGCGCACGCCGCATCCGTCGCCCGAAGAGGATCAGCGCACCACCCAGCACGACGCACGTCGCCGTCCGCCAGTACGGCACGTGCACGCCGACGTGCGGGTGGAGCAGGGCGAGCGCGATGCCGGCAGCGGTGACCACCAAGACCACCACCCGGGCGAGGGCGAAGCGTCCGGAGACGACCGGGGTCGGCATCTCCTGCGCGACTCAGTGATGATGGTTGGCCCACAGGAGCTCGATGTGGAAGCGGTCCCGGTCAAGGAAGGCGTCGTGCATTCCCATCAACCCCTCAAGCAATGGCGCGGCGTCGCGACCCACCACGAAAAGACCGCGCCACCATCTACCTGGCCGGACCCCACGTCGCAGGCATCTCCCTCTGGTCCACACCCTCCCCCAACTCTAGCCTCGTGTGCGGGTCTTGACCTCCGGAGGCAGGCTGCCACCGGGTTGGACGGCAAGGAGAACGACCTCGTCCGAGGTGTACCGAATCGCAATCGCGATACGTGGATTCAAGCCGTCGACGGCATAGGCCGTGGTCGGTTCGGGCCCTGCGGCATCGCCGTCGTTTGGTGTGTCATGGCAGGGCGGGAACTCGGCAGGGCCGAGTGCGTGGCCAACGGTGAAGTCGACGTTGGCCACCTGCGTGTAGGTGCGGCCCTCGTACTTGGCAGCGATCGCACATACCCCTTCGGCCTGCCCGCCACCGCCCTGCGCTGTACAGCCGGCCGTCAGCGCGGCCACGACCATAACCATGCCCGAGCACCACGGCAGCCACCACGACCGCGTCGACATGACGGCGCTGCGCCGGCCCGAGCTGCTGATAGGCATCAGTGCACTCCTCCTGGAGCGTGCGCGCTCCGTCTCACCGGGTACCGCTGACGCATGGGGAGTTCGAACTCCGGGCGCGGCTCCCGACCATTCATGACCATGACGGAGTCCGAGGCGAACTGGTTCGTTCCGCTTTGGGTGACCAGCCCTTCTCGCGTGATCCAGACAGGGGGCTCCGTCTGCACCGTCGCTACGAGCGCAAGCCGGAACACCTCCTGGCCTTCACCGCCATCGCCGCAACCCTCATATGTCACCGCAGACTGGCCAAGTGAAATGACGTCCTAGCCCTCGGCGGCTTCCTTGAGCTTGGAGCCCGCGGCCACCTTCACGCTGTACGCGGCGGGGATCACGATCGCCTCACCCGTGGACGGGTTGCGGCTCTCACGCTCGGCGCGGTGGGTGCGCTCGAAGGTCAGAAAGCCGGGGAGGGTGACCTTCTCGTCGCCCTTGGCGACAACGTCGCCGACCGCGGCGGCGAACGCCCCGAGAACAGCATCGGCGTCCTTCTGGGTCACGTCGGCCCGCTTCGCCAGCTCGGCAACCAGCTCGCCGCGGTTCATCATGCGCTCCGTATCACGTTCGGTGCCACTCCCCACTGACAACGCACGCGATCCCCCTGGGGCGTGTGTACTCCGAACGGCCCGCTCAGGTCAGGCCCTTGCATTTCGGTTGTTCGGCGGGGAGTTGACCGGCAAAGGCCGTGGGGTGGGCTTACTGTACGCCTGACGCCTTCTCTACGAGCGATGCACTACCTGCGACGGCGGGCCCACAGGCGCAACCCAGCGGCCGAGGGGGAACATCACGGGGGAGAACGCTCCATTTGGCACGCTGCGAAACATTAGGGAGAACAATGCGCAAGATCGGTCTTGCCTTCGCGACCGGCGTCGCCGGTATCGCCGTCTTCATGGGGTCCGGATCGGCTCAGGCACTTGAGTTCAACAACGATCCCTGCCTGGATCTGTCACGGACACGGGTCTGTGACAAGCACAAGCTCTACCGGTTCGTCCGAATGCAGGGCCCAACACAGAATCCGTGCGGCATGCCGTGGGCGGCCGTGGTGGTGCGCTCCTGTTGAGCCGCGCCTCCGTATCTGTCTGAGCTTGCTCTTTAACCTCCCTACCAGGTCAAAGGCTGTACGACCTCCACCTTCTGAAGGCGGCCGGCCCGTCTCACGTTCGATCGGATGGCGCCGGCTCGTGGACGTACGCCAGCCCCACCGCGCTCACCCCACACCAGCCCCGCCGGCGCCGGGGCGTCCGAGGAGAGGACCACGGCCGCGGCCGCCACTCCGTCCGTCACGTGCACTACGACCACATCCTGCTGCTCGGCCAAGCCCTCGGCGACGAGCGCGTCCGCGACGTCCTGGCCGTACGGGCGCAGCCGGCGCCCACGCAGCACGGTCCGCGCGTACGCGACCGCGGCCAGGCGCACAGCAACCGGGTATCCCAAGCACCCCGCGGCCTGCTCCGGCGCCAGGCCCTCCTCGCCGACGCACAGGTCGGCGATCCGCTCCCCGCGTACACGGGCAAGGATCGGGTGGCCGTCGAGTTGGCGGTGCCCAGTTCGCCGGCGAGCCTCGCGAGCGTCAGCGCGGGGTCCGCGTCGAGCAACTCACCGGTCCGGGCGTGCAGCTGGTCGCGGGGCACCATGTCGCCGCTGCCCTTGGGCCGATGCACCGGAGCCTCCGAGGCGGCCGGCGTCTCCCGGTAGGCGCGCAGGACGCCGCGCGGACAGTGCTCCACTCCCCCGGCCTTCTGCAGGTGCGGGGCGATCCGCGAGTCCCTTTCGCGGGCGCCGTGTGGTCCGGAACGGGCGCGGAGCCCTGCTGCTCCGCACGGACACGTT
Organism: Streptomyces sp. NPDC059897; assembly: GCF_042730865.1. Taxonomy (NCBI): domain Bacteria; kingdom Bacillati; phylum Actinomycetota; class Actinomycetes; order Kitasatosporales; family Streptomycetaceae; genus Streptomyces; species Streptomyces sp. NPDC059897. Next base: position 354,936 of record NZ_JBHWKQ010000001.1, read on the forward strand.
CCCGCATGCCCCTCACAGCAGAAACCGTCACGGAACCAACCGACGAGAAAAGTGATCAATGCATATACGAACCGAATAGCACATCGCTGTTCGAGAACGGGGGCATTGAGTCGATGTTCATGGTCCGTCCACGGCAGTCCGAGCAGTCCGGGAAACTCGCGGTGGCGATGCTGGCGCTCGCCGGAATCACCGCAAGCGTGCTGATCGGCCGGGAAGGGCTGCGCACCGTGGTCGGCTGCGGCCTGGCCAATGACCCGTACGCGTCGCAGACCGCGGCGGACTGGAAGACGAGTGCGGACCACGTGGTGGTGGCCCTGCCGACCTCCGAGCGGGAGATCAACCGGAAGGACTTCGACAAGGGATCAGTGCGGTACACGGTGGACCGGTCGGTGACGCTCCGGAAGGAGAAGGTGCTGTGGTCCGCTGACACCCCCCGGCACGAGATGGGGAGCGCCTTCGACATGACCGCCCCCGGCTGGTCGATGTACCGGAACGGCAATCGGGTCAAGCGCACGGCTCCGGACGCACCTCGGCTGGAGACCGGTCACGCATACGTCCTTGCCCTGCGCTGGGACGCCGGGCAGTGGGTCGTCCTCGGAGAGGGTGCCGCCGTGCCGTTCGACGAGCATGTGGTGGGGCGAGGGGAGTGGTGCGGCCGGGTGCTGAACGAGGACGACTTCGCCAAGGGTGAGCAGTTCTCGCCACGGGATGACCCCAGTCTGGAAGAGACGGTGCGTGGTCAGGACGAAGACGCCATCTCCCGCGAACTCGTGAAGACGGGCGGCAAGAGGCCGTAGCACGGACCGATTCCCGGCCCCATTTGTGCCTGCCGCCCGCCATGTCGCGTAGTTCTCGGCGGGAAGCTCCGCTCTCCCTTCGGCGAGGAAGGTCCCGGCCAGGGTGTTCTCCTGCTCCCTGATCCAGAGGTCGACCGCATCGGGTCCCAGCCTCGGGGCGAAGTCGGACGGATGAGGGACGGGTGGGAGGCCGTCGTTCGTGATCATCGGTGTATCAGCTGGCACTGACAGCCGGGCACACCGACGGTGCTGCTCAGTACGCTCGGGCCATGAGCGTCTCTCTCTACTACTGGGCAGGCCGGCCGACGGAGTTGACCGAGCTCGAAGCGGCCGCGGTCGAGCACATCGTCGCCAGCCGCGCAGCTTCCTTTCCGTTCCAGGACGAGGAGGGCCTGTTCCTCTACGGCGGCCGCCGTGAGCCGGATGAGGTCCTGGCCGGGTCCACCAAGATGCCCCTCGACCTCGAACGGGTCCTGCCGGTCATCGAGCACACACTGGACGCCCTGACCGAGGTGCGCCGTGCCCTGCCGGGAACGCAATGGCGCGTGCACCTGGACGACTTCGACGTTCCGTGGGACGAGGACCACGGCTTCGTGCTCCCCGGCATGCGCGACGGAGACCCTACGGCCGACGGCCTCGAAGTCGCGTGACCGACCAAGGCCCTGATCGCGCACGGCGGTTCGGGGCCACCCGGCCGCGGACAAGAGGCGCTGACCGGAAGCGGACCGGGGCGTGCCAGGAAGAAGTAGCATCGTCGCCGACGTGGCGAGGTGAAGGCCGTCGCTTGCTGACAAGGCGGTGTGAAGCGTGGAACAGAAGAAGCCCTGGACGATCCAGTGGCATATTGCCGCAGATGGAACGGTGATCAAGCAGCGGTCCCGGGGCAGCGCGGAACACGAACAGCTGTTCCAGCAGTTTGCGACGACGCGGACGCCGAGGATCGAGCAGCTCGACGCCATGGAGGAGGAGCTGCAGCGTGCCAGCTCCTCCGGCGAGCGAAGGTCCAGGGTCCTCCTCTACCTGGCCTACGTGGCCCTCGCAGGGCTCGTGGCCGGGATCGTGTCGACCTGGGCCGGCATCGATGCCGGGTTCTTGACGCTGGGGTCGCTCGCTGTCGTCGTTCTCCTCGGGCTCAGCACGGGCGTCATCATGCGGGCATCGATCAGTCGCTATCAGCGCGCTCACCAGCAGGCCGGGTTCGAATCGTCGAACGGCGTCACACTCGCCGCTCGCGAGGCCCGCATGATGATCAGCGATCCAGGTGCCGTCTCCGGCATGGAGTTCGCCGCCGTCCGAGCCTGAGGGCAGCCGTGGGCGGTGATCTTCGAGCGAGAGGCGGCAGCACCGCGTCGAGGACGTTCGCAGGAGTCTCGACTCCCGAGCTGGGCGCGGGGTCGATCAGAGCTGCTGGATTGGACAGTTGCCGTTCGCGCCCACGGTGCAGAGAATCTGCCGGCCCGAGTGGGAATCTGCCAGCTTGAATGCGACAGGGCACGGAGCGTCTCAGCGACGTAGCCAACTGTCCAAACGGTGGACGTCTGCTCCGAGATTTGGACGCGAAGCTTCGCCTACATCCCTGTGTGCATTGGGCCGGCACCAGCCGCACCGCCCGCTTCCTCGCTCCGGACAGCGACAAGGAGACTCGGCGGCGCAATCAGCAGTGGCTGGCGTCGGATCCCTGAACCCCTGCCGAGGACGCCTACCGCTGCCACATCCCGACCTGGGTCCTGCGCAGTGAGGGCAAGATCGTCCTAGTGGGCGAGGCTGACATCGCACCCGAAGCGTCGATTCATGGTCAACGCACGCATCCTGTACACGCACGTCGGCTGGAACGCGGGGTCGCGCGACGGCGCATGGGCTCCCACCTTTCCCAAGGCCCCGACAGCGCCCACCGCAGTCGGGCGCCACGCGACGAACACGAACGCCTCCGCCGGCAGGACAGCACGCTCGTGTTCAACGACAGCATCGCCCCCATCCACCTCGCCGGACAGGCAGTGCTGCGGGAGGGCACCCACCGCATCGACGGCAACCTGCTGTTGGAGGCCGCGCCGGGCCACGCCCCCGGTTCGCCCGTCCTCACTCCGCGCTCGGGCACCGACCGTGCCGTCTTCTCCGGGACATGCTGCACAGCCCCGTCCCAAGTCCTTGAGCCCAACTGGAACAGCTGCTTCTGCGACGACCTCCAGCTCGCGGCCAAGAGCCGTCGCGCCCACCTCTCACGCTCCACCGAACTGCGCGAGATCATCGTCCCGGCCCACTGGCCGGGACACGAGGGGGCGCCGAGGTCCGCCGTGACGGCGACGGCTTCGCTCTCTCCGCGTGGGCCGGCTTCCCCGCCGCTGACGCGACCCCCGCGCCCGGCGGCGGTCACGGTCGGACGTCCGGGCCGCGGCCGGCCAGAGCCCCCGATGCTCCAGAGCCCGAACCCAAGGCTGCGGGATCGGACGGTGCCGTTGCGGGGCCGCAGTTGCGGCGCGGGGCCCGGGCGCCTGCGGCGTTCACACGGGCGACGGGCTCATACCACCTCAAGCCCCTTCAGGTGGCCGGGTGTTGCCTCCGTGAACTGGGTTGACGCGGCACCGTTAGCAGCACACGTCCGCCGACGCCGACACGATGTTCGCGCCCTGGCCCTCGCTGCTGCTCCCCATGCTCACTCTCGACGACGCGCACGAGCTGATGGGCCTCCTCGCCGACGTACGCGCCGGCCGTGAGCCCGAACGCGAGCTCGCGGCCTGCCTGCTGGCCACCGACACCGCACGGGTGTCGTCCCGCGAGCAGCGGTAGTTGTGAGTGGCATCGCCCTTCGCTCAGGGCAGCACGCGATAGGTCACGTGTGTGACCGAGTTCCCTGCCCGCGACTCCACCTGTTCAAGATTCAGTGACGGCACGCCCGCGAACAGTCGCGTACCGGCGCCGAGCGTGAACGGCACAATGTGCAGCCGCAGCTCGTCGATCAAGCCTGCGGCGAGGTACTGGTTGATGGTGGTCGCACCCCCGTGGATCGACACATTGCGGCCCCCGGCCGCCTCGCGCGCCTGCCGCAGCGCGGAGTCAATGCCGTCGGTGACGAAGTGGAAGGTGGTGCCGCCGTCCATCGGTTGTGGGTCGCGCGGGTGGTGCGTGAGCACGAAGACCGGTGCGTGATACGGCGGATTGTCGCCCCACCATCCCTTCCACTGTCGATCCCATTCGCCGCGTACGGGGCCGAACATGTTGCGCCCCATGATGAAGGCGCCGGCCAACGTCAACCGGTCGAGCTCAGCCTGTCGCTGCTCCGGGGTTTCGAACATCCAGGCGTGCAACCTGTCGCCCCAGCCATCGCCGGCGTCGTCGCCGAACGGGCGCTCCTCGGCCTGGTTGAGCCCGGCCGAGTACCCGTCGACGGAGATCGAGAGATCGCAGGTCACTTTGCCCAAATGTTCGGTCACTGTGCCGTCCTCCTGGTGGCGGCCTTCCGTCGCCTTCGCGGTGAGCCGTCTGATCCGCTGACTACTGGGGTAGACCGTTCCGGGCTCGCGAACTCATCTCCCGGCCGCACAGCCTTTCCCTGCGCCACGCGGCTGCAGGCGGCGCCGCCAGTACTCGCACTGCGCGGCGGGAGTGGCCGCCTACTCCTGCGGCGACTGCGGGTGCCGGGTGACCTGTCGCAGCTGCTTTTCGACGTCGTGCCGGTCGAGGTCGTTCTCCTGCGCGAACTCGGTGGCCGCGGCCCGGGCCTTCGCAGCCGCCTCGAACCAGACCTCACGCTGCTTCTCGCGCTCGTCGGCGTCGAGGTGCTCCAGCTTCTTGCCCTCGTCGTCGGCTGCGCGCTGGAGGCTGATCAGGTCTTCCGGGAGTTCGATTGCCACGAACCGGATCCTAAGCCGGGCCCCGCGGCGTGGCACGAAGGGCACGACGAAGCCCACGACCGAATCAGGTGGAGGGCTCGTTCGCGCGCGGCTACGGCCGCCACACTCCTACGGCCTCGCAGCGCTCGAACCCCGTGATCAATTCCCGCAGCCCTCTGCTCGCGATACATCGGCGCGGCCTGGGTCACGGTCGTCGGCGCCGTCCTCGCGGAGATCGTCGGCGTGACCGGGATCTGTCCCATCGTCAGAGGACGTACGCGGCCCTCCGGGCCCGCATGATTTTGCGACCACGCTGCCGGCCTCGGCAGGCCGGGCCCGACACAAGCATGGGGTTGTCGCTCCACTGGCCCGGCGAGGGCTGCCAGACCAGCAGCAGGCCCGATCACCGGCCAGAAAGCGGATCACAGACTACGACGCGCGATGCCCGCCCCGGCCAAGCCCGGGGCGGGCATCGAGGAACTGCGGGCTCAGGCGGGGGTGATGTTCTCCGCCTGCGGGCCCTTCTGCCCCTGAGTGACGTCGAAGTTGACCTTCTGGCCCTCCTGGAGCTCACGGAAGCCCGAGGCGTTGATGTTGGAGTAGTGGGCGAAGACGTCGGGGCCTCCGCCGTCCTGCTCGATGAAGCCGAAGCCCTTTTCCGCGTTGAACCACTTCACGGTTCCGGTGGCCATGTTGTCCTCCAAGAGACTCGAAAACGGTCCCGCCTTGTGCGGGAGCCGGAGGTGATCGTCCTGGTCCTCCGAGACTCTGAACAGCAGAACGCCCGTGAGCTCGTACTCACGGGCGACCAGTACTTCGGATCCATGACAGCTGAGCAAGACGTTACACCGGCAGACCGCCGTATGGCGGGCACTCGTCAATTCCAGGTGCCCCCTTGGCGTCATCGAGTGCCCCTTTCCCGGAGGCCGCATGGTCCCGAACCAGCCCCTATGCAGGTCGAGGCTCAGTGGGAACTCGCAAAGCGGCAACGCACATGGCCATGGCCCGGCCCCCTGGCCTCGCCTGCCAGACTGCTTGGGTGATCGTCAGACCCGCGCAAGACCGTGATTTCCCGAGCTTCCTTGCCCTGGCTGCCCAGGTCGAGCACTGGTTCGGCCCGATGGTCGAGGAGCCTGGCTTCCATGACGCCGTGAAAGATCACATTCGTCGGTCGACGGCGCTCATCGCCGTCTCTGCGGGACGAGGAGTTCTCGGCGGGTTGCTGTTCGGCGCGAAGGCGCCTGTCTTTCACATCAATTGGCTGGTGGTTTCGGAAGAGGGACGCGGCAGCGGCGTCGGTCGCGCGCTGATGGACGACGCGTCACGCAGGTTCGTGCGGGGGCCAGGCACCATCGAAGTGGTCACCTTCGGAGCCGACCATCCAGGTGCTGTTTCCAGCGGAGCTCGCGTCTTCTATGAGTCGCTGGGCTTCACTCCCGCTGAGGCTGCAGAACCAGGGCCGGAGGGCGGGTCACGGCAGATCTATCGTCGGCTCGTCTCCTGAGTGAAGTGGCGTCGGCATGGCCGATCTGCCCAGGCCGAGTCACGTAACTTCCCAGCCTGGCCTCAGCGGTACTACTTGATGGCCGGCTCAGTCGGCTTGCCAACTGTCGCCTTCGGCCGCTTGTCGGGCCGATGGCTCGGCCCGTTCATGATGACCTGGTGGCGACGGCTTCGGCTCACATGTCCCCGGCCAGCACCGCGTTGAGCGCGGCCTCGGCGGCGTCGAAACACCTGAGGAAGGGGCCCTCGCCGTCGGTCCAGCGGCCGAAAGTCTCCTCGGAGACGATTGAGGCCACCCGTGCGGCCAGGTGCGCCTCGGTGGGCGCGATCCCGCGCTGCTCGAGGGCGTCTTGCAGTGCGGCGGTCACCGCGGCCAACTTGCTGCGCTCGCGTTCCTGCAGCTCCGCACTGGACTCGATGATCGCTCTGCGCCGCCCGGAATCGGCGACCGTCGCAGTGACCTGAGAGCCGACCTCGCGCAGGCCCGACAGCGCCGCCCGCAGCGGCCCGCACTCGGGATCGGCAGCGATGACGGCCTCGGCCACGGCGCGTGGCAGCCGCTCGGAGCCGGCGAAAAGGATCTCCCGCTTGTCCGGGAAGTACCGGTGGAAGGTCCGGCGGGTCAGCCCCGCCCGCTCCGCGATCTGCGTCACCGTCACGGCGTCGTAGCCGTGCTCGCCGAACAGGTCCAGTGCCGCCTGGCGCAGGCGTTCCGGAGCTCCTGGGTCCCAACGTGCCATGCCCGCATCCTACCCACAGGCATGTCTCACTGTGTCATCGCTGTTAGCGTGGCGATGACACAGTGAGACATCATGGGAGGCGGATGAGTCATGACACGGAGCGAGATCTGGATTCTGGGGGCCACCGGTCGGGTCGGCCGGGCCGTCGCGGCGCGCATAGTGGCGGCGGGGACCGTTCCCGTCCTGGTCGGTCGCGACGCCGGCCGACTGCGCACGACCGCCGCCGACCTCGGCATCGACGCCGACGCGAAGATCGTCGTCGCGTCGGGGACGAACACCATGGCAGCCGAGATCACCCGACAGCGGCCAGCCGTGGTCATCAACACCATCGGCGACTACGCCGAGAGCGCCGTCCCGCTCGCCCGCGCCTGCATGCCGGGCGGCCACTACCTCGACCAGGCCAACGACCCGACCGCGTTCCACCGCCTGTTCGCCCTGCACGACGAGGCCACCGCCGCGGGAAGCACCCTGGTGACCGGCGCGGGATTCGGCGTCGCCGGAACCGAGGCGATCGTGGCCCGCCTGTGCGAGAACCGTCCTGTACCGAGCCACGTCCGGGTGGACGCCCTCGCCTCGGTCGCCGTCGAGGAAGGAGTGCTCGGCGCCGCCCTCGCCGCCAGCATCGTGGACAGCCTCGCGACGGGAGGCCGCCGCTACGAAGGCGGCCGAATGGTCAAGACCCGCCTCGGCGGGGAGGTCCATCCCCTGACCCTGCCCGACGGGGAGCGCATGTCATCGGTCGGCGTCCCCTCCGGTGAACTCGTCGCAGCGCACCGCGTCAGTGGAGCCCCGTCGGTGTCGGCGACGTCCGGCCTCGTTCCCGCCTCGCGCGCCGTGCGAACAGCCCTGCCGCTGCTGTCGGCAATGCTGCGGGTCCGGGCCGTGCGGTCCTTCGCGATCGGCCGGATGTCCCGGATCAAGGCCAAGGCCGCTCCACGCCCGCGCCCCCACACCTGGGGCCACGCCGTCATCACCTGGCCCGACGGCACCGTCCGCGAAGGCTGGTTGCGGGCCGGCGACGCCATGGACTTCACCTCCGCCGTAGCCGCGCAGACCGCGCTCCGGCTCGCCGCAGGCAAGGGGCGCCCCGGCGCTCTCACCCCGGCCGCCGCACTGGGCCCGGACCTCGCCGTCGCCGCCGGAGCCGACTTCATGGCTGCCGCCCGCCCCTGACGCCGAGCGCTGCGGTGCCCCGCCCCGCTGCCCGTGGACAATCAGCGCCTCAGCTGACGGTCGGCGCCAACTGGACTGCGCAGTCCAGGCATTCGCGTCGTGCCGATGGGCCGGCGCGGCGGCGGAAACAGAAGGGGCACCACGCTGACGCGATGCCCCATGACCAGCGATCTGGGAACACGTGGGAGCGACCCGCCCCCCAACCTCCCCCGAACACAAGAAAAGGGCCGTTCGAAAACGGCCCTTCACCTGCGACGTTCGATCGTTCGAACTGTCGGGACGACAGGATTTGAACCTGCGACCCCTTGACCCCCAGTCAAGTGCGCTACCAAGCTGCGCCACGTCCCGATGTCCACTGCCTTCGGCCCGGTGTTCTCCGTCCCGTCGGCGGCGACAAGAAGAACAATACCCCAAGCTCAGGGGTGGTTTGAAACCGGATCTGCGGGCTCGCGGGCGGCTGCGCGAGAATCGGGGCATGAGCACTTCGCGCAACGGTGAACGGGACCGTGACCAGGAGGGACGGGCGCGCAATGCCCGGCCCCGTGACGGGCTCGGGCGGCCACTCCCCTACGGCACGCCCGGTGTCGAGCGGCAGCCTGAAGGGGTCGTGCGGACGGCCGCGGAGAGCGTCGCGGAGGCGCAGGCGCTGCTGGATGCCGGGCGGCCGTTCCACGCCCACGAGGTGTTCGAGGACGCGTGGAAGTCCGGGCCGGAGAGCGAGCGCGAGCTGTGGCGGTCCCTCGCGCAGACCGCCGTGGGGCTCACGCACGCTGCGCGTGGGAACGCAACCGGGGGCGCCCGCCTGCTGCGTCGGGGCGCGGAGGGCATCGCGGCATGGCAGGGCGTCGCGCCGGCGGGCCTCGACACGGTGGCGCTGGTGGGCTGGGCGCGTGCGCTGGCCGATGAGGTGGAGCGGGCCGCCGAACCCGTGGATGCCGCCGCCGTCGCGCCGCGCCTCACCTGACGCGAGGCGCCGCGCCTCACCTGACGCGGGGCGCCGGGCCGCGCACGCTTCCCTCCACCACAAGCCGCACACGCCCCTCCGCCCCGGCACGCACACCCCGTCCGCCCCCAAAACCGCACGTCACCGGTCCGGCCCCCACCCGCATGCGCCGTCCGGGCCCCGATGTGACCCTGCGAAGGTGACGACCACCGAAGAAGCAGCCCCGCCGCCGGCCGCCGAGACGGCTCCACCGGTCCTCGACAGACGCCGCCGCAATGTCGTCTTCGGGACGATCATGCTCGGCATGCTGCTGGCCGCCCTGGACCAGACGATCGTCGGTACGGCGCTTCCGACGATCGTCTCGGACCTGGGCGGCGCGGCGCACATGTCATGGGTCGTGACGGCCTATCTGCTCGCGGAGACGGTCGCCACGGTCCTCGTCGGCAAGTTCGGCGACATGTTCGGGCGCAAGATCGTCTTTCAGCTCTCGGCGATCATCTTCATCACCGGTTCGTTCCTGTGCGGCCTGTCCACGAACATGTCGCTGCTCATCGCCTGGCGGGCATTGCAGGGCATCGGCGCCGGCGGCCTGATGGTGACGGCGATGGCGCTCATCGCGGACGTCATTCCGCTGCGCGAGCGCGGCAAGTACCAGGGTGCGATCGGCGCCGTGTTCGGTGTCTCGACCGTCATCGGGCCGCTGCTCGGCGGCCTCTTCACGGACCACCTGACGTGGCGCTGGGCGTTCTACGTCAACGTACCGATCGCGATCGTCGTCGTGATCGCGGCGGCCAGGACGATCCCGGTGGTGAAGTCGGCGGCGAGGCCGATCATCGACTATCTGGGCATCGCGCTCGTCGCGGTCGGGGCGAGCGCCCTGATCCTGGGCACCAGTTGGGGCGGCAACGAGTACGCGTGGGGATCGGGCGTCATCATCGGGCTCTTCGTCGGCGGCCTCGTCGCGCTCGGGCTGTTCTGCTGGGTGGAGACGCGCGCCAAGGAACCGATGCTGCCGATGCATCTGTTCCGCAACCCCGTGTTCACGGTCTGCTCCATCCTCAGCTTCATCGTGGGCTTCGCGATGCTCGGCGCGATGACGTTCCTGCCGACGTATCTGCAGTACGTGGACGGGGACTCGGCCACCATCTCGGGTGTACGCACCTTGCCCATGGTGATCGGTCTGTTGATCGCGTCCATCTTCTCCGGCAACGTGGTCAGCAAGACCGGGCAGTACCGGATCTTCCCGATCGTGGGCGCCCTGGTGATGGCGCTCGGCCTGTATCTGCTGTCCCTGATGGGCAGAACGACGAGTACGTGGCTCGAATCCCTGTACATGTTCGTGCTCGGGCTCGGCATCGGCCTGTGCATGCAGGTGTTGACGATCGCCGTGCAGAACACGGTCGATTATGCAGAGTTGGGCACCGCCACCTCCGGTGTCACCTTCTTCCGCACGCTGGGCAGCTCGTTCGGCACCGCCGTGTTCGGCACGATCTACGCCAACAGTCTGGAGCCAAACCTGAAGCAGGGCGTCGCGGAGGCGGCACGGGCCGGAACCGGGATCTCGCCAGAAGCTCTCGCCAAGGCCGCGCAGAGCCCGCAGGGGTTGCACAGCCTGCCGGAGGCGGCCCGCGAACCCATCGTCAACGGGTACGCGGACTCCCTGCACACGGTGTTCCTGTGCACAGTGCCGGTGGCGGTCATCGGGTTCCTGGTCGCTCTGTTCCTCAAGCAGGTGGAGCTGCGCGACACCGCGCGTGCCGGCTCCTCCGACATGGGTGAGGGCTTCGCGCAGCCGTCGACCGGGGCTTCGGCGCATGTCCTGGAGCGGGCCGTGGCGAACCTGGTGAAGGAGACGGACCTCAACACCGCGCGGCACATCCTGGAGAAGTCCGAGACCCGGCTCGACGTCGCGGGCGCGTGGGCCGTCATGCAGGTGGACTTCTTCACGCGGATGGTCGGCCACGCCAGCCTCGGCATGATCGCGGCGCGCCGCAGGCTGCCGCCCGAGGTGCTGGTGCCGGTGTTCCAGCGGATGGTCGACGAGGGCTATCTGACGCGTACGGGCACGTACTTCTCGCACACCGAGGCGGGGCACCGGGAGTCGGCGGTCATCAACAACGCCTGGGGCGACTGGCTGAGCGCGAAGGTCGAGGCGGACGTCGGCCGACCCGCGGACGCGGAGCTGCGCGCCGCGGTCGACTCGATCGCGAAGCGGCTGCTGGCCGAGGACATGGCGACCGGTTCGACGAGCGGTTCCGGCTCGGAGCGCACCCTCGTACCCATGTAGAGAGACGGTGGAGGGGCGGTCCGCCACCGTCAGTTCAGCAAGAGGGCGTCAGTTCAGCAGGAGTTGGAGGCCGCCCAACACCGTCGCCGCGATGACGAGTTGCTCGAAGAGGCGCTGGTTGATGCGGTTCACGCACGCCTTGCCGATGATGGCGCCCGGGATGACGAACACGGCGAGCGCGGCGTCCAGGAGCAGCGAGCGGCCGTCGATGAGGCCGAGGCCCACGCTGAACGGCACCTTCGCGGAGTTCACGATGAGGAAGAACCACGCGGAGGTGCCCAGGAAGCCGAGCTTCTTGAAGCCCGCCGACAGCAGATACATGGACATCACGGGGCCGCCCGCGTTGGCGACCATGGTGGTGAAGCCGCCGAGCACCCCGTACGAGCCCGCCTTCACGCGGGCCGCGCGGCTCTGCGTCGACTCGGCCTCGGCGGCGGCCGCCTGCTTGCGGCGCCAGAGCGTCACCCCCGCCATGACGAGCAGGATCACGCCGATCGACATCCGTACGGCCCCGTCCCCCGCGAAGCCGAGGAAGACGGTGCCGAGGACGACGCCCGCGCCGACGGCCGGGAACAGGCGCCACAGGGTGGGCCAGTGGGCGTGCCGCCTGTAGGTGAGCACGGCGAGGATGTCGCCGCAGATCAGGATGGGGAGCAGCACCCCGGTGGACTCGCGCGCGGGCAGGATCGCGGCGAAGACCGCGAGGCTGACCGTATTGGCGCCGCTGACGGCGGTCTTGGAGAACCCCACCACCATGGCCGCGGCGGCCAGAGCGGAGAACTCCCAGGGGGTGATCCCGAATATGTCGTGCATGGCGAGAACAGATGCTAGACGCAACTACCTGTCGGGCGTCAGGGGTGCCACATGGTGATACGGGTTACGCAGCCCCTCCCCCCCCTCAGCCCGCGTACGTCTCCCGCAGCTCGCGCTTGAGGACCTTCATGCTCGGGCCGAGCGGCAGTTGGTCGGTGAATTCCACGCGGCGCGGGTACTTGTGCTTGCCGAGGTTCTCCTTGGCCCACGCGGTGAGTTCGGCGGCGTCCAGCGAGGCGTCGGGCTTGGCTACGACGACGGCGCACACCTCCTCGCCGTGCACGTCGTCGGGCAGGCCGATGACGGCTACATGGTCGATGCCGGGGTGGTGCATGAGCACCTCCTCGACCTCGCGCGGATAGACGTTGTAGCCGCCGCGGATGATGATGTCCTTCTTGCGGTCGACGATGCGGAGGTAGCCGTCCTCGTCCTTGGTGCCGAGGTCGCCGGTGCGGAACCAGCCGTCGACGAGGGCCTCCGCGGTCTGGTTCGGGACGGCCCAGGTAGCCGGAGAAGACGCAGTGGCCGCGGACCACGATCTCGCCGAGCTCGCCGGTGGGGAGGAGTTCGATGCGGTCGTCGAGTTCGGCGCGGGCGACCTCGACGTCGACGCCCCAGATGGAGTGGCCGATGGTGCCCGCCTTGGCGCCGTACCAGGGCTGGTTGACGGCGGCGACGGGCGAGGTCTCGCTCAGCCCGTAGCCCTCGTGGACGGGGGCGCCGAAGAGCTCCTGGAAGCGTTCGAGGACGGCGACGGGCAGCGAGGCGCCGCCGGAGACGGCGACCCTCAACTTCGGCAGCGTGTCCGCCTGTTCGGCCGCCGTGAGCAGATGCACGTACATGGTGGGCACGCCCTGGAAGACGGTGACGCCCTCGCGGACCATCAGCTCGACGGCCTTGGCGGCGTCGAAGCGCGGCATCAGGACGAGGGTCTTGCCGGCGCGCCAGGTGGCGTGCATGGAGGCGGTCTGGCCAAAGGCGTGGAAGAGCGGCAGGGCGCCGAGGACGATGTCGTTCGGGCTGTGCTCGTTGCAGTCGAAGGCCTCCACCGTCGCGTTCATCACGAGGTTGAAGTGGCTGAGCACGGCGCCCTTGGGGACGCCGGTGGTGCCGCTCGTGTAGAAGACGACGGCCGGGTCGTCGGCGTCGCGAGTGGCGTACGTGGCGACGGGCTCGGCGTCGTGCGTGAGCTTCTCCAGCTCGCCGTCGTCGCCGAGGGCGACGGTACGGATGCCGACGGCGTCGGCTGCCGCCCGGCCGGTCTCCAACTGCGCCGGGTGGCACAGCAGAAGCGTCGAGCCGCTGTCCTTGAGGACGTGCTCGACCTCGGGCGCCGACAGGAGCAGATGGACCGGGACGACGGCGGCGCCGGCCGCGATGGCCGCGTAGTAGGCGCGCGGGAACTCGGCGGTGTTGGGCGCCATGAGCGCGATCTTGTCGCCGGAGCGGACGCCGAGGCCGGTGAGGGCGGCGGCCTGCTTGCGGACCTGGAGCCACAGCTCGGCGAAGGTGCTGCGCAGTTCGCCCGCGACGAGGGCTGTCTTGTCGGGGTGCCGGCGGGCGTTGTCGGCGAGGATCGCGGCGAGCGAGAGAGTGGCCATCGGGTAGCGCTCCGTTCCGTACTGACTGCTGGTGCGGCGGTGGACCAGGTCGGAAGGGCGCCCCAGCACCGGATCAACTAAATTAGCGGCGCTAGTTTTGCCCTCCTGGTGGGACTCTACGCCCGTACCCCTACCGGACGGTATGTGCCCTGGGTCACTTCCGGATCTCAGGGCTGGCCCTGATGTCCGCCCCGGTCGGCCCGCCTACTGTGGAGGTCCGGCACCGCTCCGCGGACGACGCACGGGGGAAGTACGGGGGCTACGGGGGTAGCGCGTCGTCCGCCGGAGCGGGTAGCCGGAATCTCTTCCGCCCGAGGGGGGCAGGCGCGGATCAGCCGCGCAGGAAGCGCAGCACCGCCATCACGCGGCGGTGCTCGGCGGGGTCCGACTCCAGGCTCAGCTTGGCGAAGACGTTGCGGACGTGCGTCTCGACCGTCTTGCCGCCGATGACCAGCTTGTTCGCGATGGCCTCGTTGGAGCGCCCCTCGGCCATCAGCGCGAGCACATCGCGCTCGCGGCCGGTGAGTTCGTCGAGCGGCCCCGGCGGGCGCGGCACGTTCATGAGGCGGGCGACCACGCTCGGATCGACGACGGTCTCCCCCGCGGCCACCCGCTTCAGCGCCCCGCACAGCTCCTCCGCATCGGCGACGCGATCCTTGAGGAGATACCCGAAGCCCTCGGGCCGCTGGGCGAGCGAGCGCACGCTCGCGGTCGTCTCCACGTACTGGGACAGCAGCAGCACACCGACGTCCGGGTGCGCCGAACGCACGGCAGCCGCCGCGACCAGGCCCTCGTCGGTATGGGTGGGCGGCATACGGATGTCGAGCAGTACGGCGTCCGGGGCGTGCTCGGCGACCAGGGCGAGCAGCGGCGCGGTGTCCGCGCACTCGGCGACGACGTCGACTCCCTCGTCGGTCAGCAGCCGTACGATCCCCAGCCGAAGGAGTGCCGAGTCCTCGGCGACGATCACCCGCACGGAAGCTCCGCCCTGATTCTGGTTCCGCCCCCAGCGGGGCTGTCGATGTGCAGTACGCCGTCGACGGCTGCGAGCCGGTCGGCGAGGCCGCGCAGCCCGGTGCCGCGCGCGAGGTCGACGCCGCCGACGCCGTCGTCCACGGTCTCCACCACGAGCCGCCCGTCCTGGTGCCGGGCGGAGACGCTGACGGCCCTGGCCCCGGCGTGCTTGGCCGCGTTGGTGAGGGCCTCGCAGACGGTGAAGTACGCGGTGGACTCCACGAGCGGGTCGTAGCGGCGGGACTCGGCCGCGACGACGACCGGCACGGTGGCCTCCTCCGCCAGCTCGTTCAGCGCGGCGGCGAGTCCCTCGCGGGTGAGGACGGCGGGGTGGATGCCGTGCGCGATGCCGCGGAGTTCGGCGATGGCCTGCCGCACGCTGGTCTCCGCCTCGTCGGCGGCCTCGCGCAGCGTCGAGTCCGGGTGGTCGGCGAGGCCCTTCTGCACACGCCGCACGGACATCAGGGCGAAGACGAGGCGGGTCTGCGCGCCGTCGTGCAGATCGCGCTCCAGGCGACCGCGCTCGGCGTCGGCGGCCTGCACGATGCGGGTGGCGACGTCCTTCGCGCGCGTGCGCAGCCAGACGTTCTCCAGGGCGAGGCGCAGGGCGGCCGCCACGGACTGCAGGAGTTCGGGGTCCTCGTCGAGCGCCGGGTCGTGGCGGAGCAGGGCGAGCGGGCGGCCGTCGGCGGCGGCGACCGGGGTCCGGCCGCCCGAGCCGCCCGCGCCGACCTCGCGGCCGGAGCCGTCGACGTAGCCGCCGCGCCGCTCGTCCCACAGGCCGAGCCGCAGCGTCGGGTCGCCGAGGACGCGCTCCAGCGCCTCGCGAAGGCGCGCCGGGTCGGAGTCGGTGCCGATGTCGATGACGAGCCCGCTGACCTCGGCGCGCTGCAGACGCATGCGCAGCAGTCCGGCGAGGAAGGCGAAGGGGACGGCGACCTGGGCGAGGTCGGACAGCAGGTAGACGGCCTGTTCGGGCACCGAGCCGACGCCGCCGAACCAGGGCACTACGTAGAACAGCATGTCCCACATGAGGAACACGGTGGCGACGCCGATGCCGATCCAGGCGGGCAGCAGGGCACGCCTGCGGGCGGCGGACGCGTTCCGCCAGCGCAGCACGATCGCGACGGCGGCGACGACCGAGAGGACCCAGCCCGCCGCGTGGTAGACGGCGTCGAACGGGCCGAAGAGCCCGTCCCAGGCGGGCACGTGCAGCAGGTTCGGCCCGCAGTCGCGGCAGTCCAGGTACGTCGCCCCGCCATGGGCCGCCGGGTCGAACAGGAGCGTGCGCACGAGTCCGCCGATGGCGACGAGCCCGTACGCGGCCTGGACCAGGCGGCGCGTGAGGACGGTGGTGAGGCGGCCTTCGGGGAACGACAGGATGAGGTGCAGGAGGACCGCCATGTTCAGCGCCTCCCACCAGGCGCCGAAGGCGAAGAGCGCGGGCACCGCGGTGCCCTGGAGGTTGCCGAGGAACCAGGTGATGCCTTCGAGCACCATCAGGCGCCCGGTGTGGTTGGCGGGCCTGCGCCGCCAGGCGAGGATGCCGGCGACCGCGTACGCCCAGCCCACCGCGAGATCCCGGACGAGGTCGCCCGCGGACGCGCCGCTGCGCGCGTACGCCCACGCGCCCACCACTCCCGATACTGCGGCGAGGGCCGCGGCCCCGGTCAGGCGCAGCCGAACCGCCCGCTCACCCTGACTGTCCACGGCCACACGTTAAGGCATCCGGGGGTGGGGCGGGGTAATCGAGCGGGGCGTGCGGTCGTACTCGGAGTCACTGGGGGATCACCGGGGGCCGATGGGGTCACTGAGGGGTTTTGCGGTCACTGGGGCGCCTGGGCGCCGACTTGTCGTTGCGGCCTGTTGCGGTGGTGACTGATGAGCAAGTCAGAGGCTCAATGGCCAGGGTTATCCCAGGAAACAGGTCGCCCGTGTTGTGTTCTTCTCAACGCATGGTTAGGGTCGTGCCCCGTGGAATCCAGCAACGAGGCAACCCCTGCCGACACCGCCGCCCGCGTCCGTGAGGTCATCACGGCGGCCGGTGTCAGCCAGCGCGAGTTCGCGCGCCGCATCGTCATGGATCCGTCGAAGCTCTCCCGCTCCCTGAGCGGCACCCGCCGTTTCACGGTGGCCGAGCTGGCACGGATCGCCGACGAGGCGCGCGTCGACCCGGGCTGGCTGCTCGGCGCGCGGCCCCAGGAGGCCGAGGTCGAGGCACCGGCGCCCGTGGAGGGCGGTCGGCCGCTGCAGATCGTCCAGGAGACGGTCCGGCTCGTCGCCGAGAACGGCTTCCACGCGGTGCGGGTCTCCGACATCGCCCGCGCCTGCGCCACCAGCACCGCCGCGATCCACTACCACTTCCCCGGCCGCGCGGACCTCCTGGAGGCCTCCGTGCGCTGGTGCATGGACGAGGACACCGCGCGCCGCGCCGCCCACCTCGCGGAGGCGGACGACGCGGCGGCGGAGCTGCGCCAGCTCATCGAGCTGCAGACGCCGCGCACCGACCAGCAGCGGCGCCAGTGGAAGGTGTGGCTCGACCTGTGGGCCGAGGCCGCGCGCTCCACGACGGTGGGGCGGCTGCACACCGAGTACTACCGGCAGTGGCGGGAGACCGTCGCGGACGTTCTGCGTCGTGGTGTCGACCAGGGCGTGTTCCGCTCGTCCGTCGACCCCGGGGCGGCTGCGTTCGCGCTGACCGCGCTGATCGACGGGCTTGCCACGCAGGTCCTGTCGGTGAGCCGGGAGTCGTTCGGGTCGGCCGCGGATGCGATGCACGCGGCGCTGACTTCTTACGTGGACAGCGTGATCGCGAACCCGTAGCCGACGCCGCGGGGCTCTGCCCCGGACCCCGCTGCCTCAATTGCCCAGCCGTTCGAAACACATGGGAGGTCCCCCTATGCCCAACGAAAACGTCATCATCACCGCCGCTCTCACCGGCGCCGGCAACACCGTGCGCCGCAGCCCGCACGTGCCCGTCACCCCGGAGCAGATCGCCAAGAACGCCGTCGAGGCGGCCGACGCGGGTGCCGCCGTCGTGCACATCCACGTACGGGACCCCGAGACCGGTGACCCCTCGCGCGACACGAAGCTGTACCGCGAGGTCGTCGAGCGGATCAAGGAGACCGGCACCGACGTCGTCATCAACCTGACCGCCGGCATGGGCGGCGACCTGGTGATCGACCCGAACGAGCCGCTCAACCACCTGCCCGGCACCGACCTCGTCAGCGGCCTCGACCGGCTGCCGCACGTCGAGGAGCTGCTGCCCGACATCTGCACGCTCGACTGCGGCTCGCTGAACTTCGGCGACGGCTCGAACCTGTACGTGTCGACGCCCGACATGCTGCGCCAGGGCGCCAAGCGCATCCAGGAGCTCGGTGTGCGGCCCGAGCTGGAGATCTTCGACACCGGCCAGCTGTGGTTCGCCAAGCAGCTCCTCGCCGAGGGCCTGCTCGACGACCCGACCGTGTTCCAGCTGTGCATGGGCATCCCGTGGGGCGCCCCGGCCGACCCGGGCGTGCTCCAGTCGATGGTCAACATGCTGCCGGAGGGCGCCCAGTTCGCCAGCTTCGCGCTCGGCCGCATGCAGATGCCGTGGGTGGCGCAGTCGATCCTGCTCGGCGGGCACGCCCGCGTCGGCCTGGAGGACAACCTCTACCTCGGCAAGGGCAACAAGGCGACCAACGCGCAGCTCGTCGAGCGCGCCGTGACCATCACGGAGTCCCTCGGCTCGCGCGTCGCGACGCCGGACGAGGCCCGCGCGATGCTCGGCCTCAAGCCGCGTTCCTGAAGCTCCGCGCCCCGCTCCCCCACCCGCATCACCGGAAGGCAACATCACCCTCATGACCTCCCCCCTCACCGCTCCCGAGGACGTCCGCCGGGTCGCCTGCGTCGGAGCCGGCGTCATCGGCGGCGGCTGGGTCGCCCACTTCCTCGCACGCGGCTACGACGTGAAGGCCTGGGACCCCGCCCCGGACGCCGAGCAGAAGCTGCGCCGCCTGGTCGACGCCGCCTGGCCCGCCCTCACCGAGATGGGCCTCGCCGACGGCGCCTCCCGCGACCGCCTCACGGTCGCCCCGACGCTCGAAGAGGCCGTCGCCGACGCCGAGTTCGTGCAGGAGAGCGCCCCCGAGGACCTCGACCTCAAGCGCGACCTGCTGTCCCGGCTCGACGCCGCGGCCCCGGAGGGCGTCGTCATCGCCTCGTCGACCTCCGGCTACCCGATGACCGACATGCAGACCACTGCCGCGAACCCCGCGCGCCTGGTCGTCGGCCACCCGTTCAACCCGCCGTACCTGATCCCGCTGGTCGAGGTCGTCGGCGGCGAGAAGACCGACGCCGACGCCAGCGCCTGGGCGTCCCGCTTCTACGAGGTCGCGGGCAAGTCGGTCATCTCCATGGACCGCGAGGTGCCGGGCTTCATCGCCAACCGGCTCCAGGAGGCCCTGTGGCGCGAGGCGCTGCACATGGTCGCCAACGGCGAGGCGACGGTGAAGGAGATCGACGACTCGATCACCGAGGGCCCCGGTCTGCGCTGGGCGTTCATGGGCCCGATGCTGACGTTCGCGCTCGCGGGCGGCGAGGGCGGCATGGCGCACATGCTGGACCACTTCGGTCCGTCCCTGAAGTCGCCGTGGACGCGACTGGAGGCCCCGGAGCTGGACAAGCAGCTGTACGACTCGGTGGTCGCGGGCTGCGATGTCGCCGCGGACGGCCGTTCCATCGCCGAGCTCGTCGCCGAGCGCGACCAGGGCGTCATCGATGTGCTGCGTGCCACAGGCAGGTTGAACAAGAGCGGCAGCGGGAAGGCGGACCCGCGATGAGTACCGCAACCACCGCCCTGCCGCTTCTGCACCGCACGGTCCGTCCCGAGTGGATCGACTACAACGGTCACATGAGCGAGGCGTTCTACGTCCTCGCCTTCGGGCACGCCACCGACGCCATGATGATCGAGACGGGCCTGGACTCGACGTACCGGGAGTCCACCCACTGCTCGCTCTACACGGTCGAGTCCCACATCCGCTATCTGCGTGACGTCCCCGAGAGCGCCCATCTCGCCATCCGTACACGGGTGTTGGGCGTCGCGTCGAAGAAGGCGCGCTTCACGCACGAGATGTTCGTCGTCGACGACGAGGCGGGCGAGCCCGCCCCGAACGCGGCTCCGGTGGCGACCACCGAGCTGCTCGCGATCCACGTCGACCAGGAGGCGGGGAAGGCGGCCGAGTTCCCGGCCGCGATCCGCGACCGCTTCACCGAGCTGACGGAGCCCGCGCCGGAGTGGGCGGGCCGGTCGATCGCCGTCGTCTGACGCGACGCGCGACCGCCTGACGTCATACGAGGGCCCCGGACCGTGTTGTCCGGGGCCCTCGTGGCCTACGACGTGGCGCGGATCGGAGCCGACCGCGCATACCCACCCCGTATCGGGGCACCCGCCTTCTTGGGCCCCGTCGTGTCTCCCCCGTCGCGACGGGGCTCCCTCATGTCCCCACCGTCCGGTGAGGCGGCGGCGTCAGCCCAGAAAGTCGGTCGGCGCCCCCTGCGAACTGATGGTGCCGGTCGTCAGAATCTTTGCGGGGTCGAGACCCGGGTCCGCGTCGGAGGCGTTGTCGGCGGAGGCAGGAGCGGTCAAGGACTCCTCCGCGGGGATCGCGTCCGGGCTCGCCATGCCCAAGCCGCCGTCAGCGGCGTCACCAGCCACGGCAGGAGTGGCGAGGGACGCCGCTGAGGCGGCCAGGAAGAGAGCGGCGGCAAGGCGCTTCGTGGTGGTGTGCATGCCCCGCCCAACGATCACGGTTCGGCGAGGGCACGGGCGCACCGCCCCCGCCGTCAGCACTACGCAACTACTGTCGCGGCGCCGCCAAGGGTTCCGCCGGGGCCTCGTCCTCCTCCCGTACGTCGATCCGCTCGTGCAGCCTGCGCAGCGGGCGCGGCGCCCACCATGCGCGCTTGCCCAGCAGCGCCATGCTCGCGGGCACGAGCAGCATCCGTACGATCGTCGCGTCGATCACGACCGCCAGGGTGAGGCCGAGGCCAATCTCCAGGATGGGGGCGAAGCCTCCCGTCATGAAGGCGCCGAAGACGACGGCCAGGAGCAGTGCCGCGCAGCTCACGACGCGGCCCGAGCGGCGCAGCCCGGTCACGACCGCTTCCTGCGCGTCCCCTGTCGCGCGCCAGGCCTCGCGCATCCGGGCGAGGATGAACAGCTCGTAGTCCATGGCGAGCCCGAAGGCGATGGCGACGATGAGCGGGGGCGCGGTCAGGCTGAGCGCGCCGAGGCCCTCTCCGCCGAGCCAGGACGCGGCGTGTCCGTCCTGGAAGACGAGGACCACCACGCCGAGTGCGGCGCCCAGGCTGAGCAGGGTGGTGAGGACGGTGCGCAGCGGGATGAGGAGCGAGCCGGTGTAGGCGAAGAGCAGGGCCAGGATGCCGGCGAGGACGGTGAGCGCGGCCCAGGGGGCGCGGTCGGCGAGCATCTGCCGGAAGTCGACGAGCCGGGCGGCGACACCCGCCACACTCACCGGATCGCCACCGCGCAACTCCCGTACTTGTTCAACGAGTTGAGTGGCCGTGTCCCCGTCGACCGAGCCTGCCGGGGTGACGTGCAGGACGCGGGTTCCGTCGTCGAGGGTCTGTGTCTCGGACGACGCGACGCCGTCCAGCGCCTTGACGCGGGTCTCGAAGGCGGGGTCGGTTCCGGGGCGTGCCACGACCACGATCGGGTCGACGCCGACCCCTGCCGGGTAGTGCGCGTTCACGGTGTCGTACAGCTGTCGGGCCTCGGTGGAGGCGGGGAGTTGGCGGGCGTCGCCGATGTCGATGCGCAGGTTCGCGACCGGGAGCGCGAGGGTGAGCAGGGCGAGGACGCTGACCGTCGTCACGGCGATGGGGCGGCGGGCCGAGAACCGGGCGAGGCGGGCGAAGACGCGGCCCTCCTCGCCGGATGCGCGCGGCTTGGACGGGGCGATGCGGCCGCCGAACCGGGTGAGCAGGGCGGGCAGCAGCGTCAGCGCGGCGAGCATGTCGACGACCACGACGGCGGCCACGGCCAGGCCCATGCTGCGCAGGAACGGGCTCGGGAAGACGAGCAGTCCGCTGAGGCTGACGGCGACGGTGAGCCCGGAGAAGAGGATGGTGCGGCCCGCGCGTTCGACGGTGCGGTGCACGGCCTCGACGACGTCCGCGCTCGTCCGGCGTTCCTCCCGGAACCGCATCACCATCAGCAGCGCGTAGTCCACGGCGAGGCCGAGCCCGAGCATGGTCGTCACCTGGTTCACGTACACGGAGATCTCGGTGACCTGGCTGAACCCGAACAGGGCGAGGAACGCGCCCGCCACACCGCTCACCGCGACGAGCAGCGGAAGACCGGCCGCACGCAGCCCACCGAAGATCAGCAGAAGCAGTCCGAGCACCACGGGCAAGGATATCAACTCGGCACGCTGGACGTCCTCTTGGGCCCGTTCACCGAGCTGCCGGCCGAGCAGCGGCCCACCACTGACGTACACGTCGGCACCATCGATCTCCTTGACACGTTCCGCGACGGCGTCGACGGTCCCCTCCTCCGCGTCGTCGTCGAGGCCGCCCTTCAGGGTGACGGACACGATGAGCGCGCGGCCGTCCTCGGAGGCCAGGCCCTTGGTGGCGTACGGGTCGGGAACGGCGGCGACGCCAGGAACGCGCCGCAGGTCGGTGACGGCCTCTTCGACGTGCCCGCGCAGCGCGGGATCGGCGACGCGCGGCGCCTCGACGACGGCGCTGAGGGATTCGCCGCGCGGGTCGATGTCGTCGAGGAGTTCGGCGGTGCGGTCGGACTCGGTGCCCGGCACGTCGGGGACCGAGTCGGAGAGCCGGCCGAAGACACCGGTGCCGAGCCCGAAACCGAGCACGATCAGGGCGATCCAGGTGAGGATCACGGTACGGGGGCGGCGGGTCGCCGCCCGGGCGAGTGCGCTGAGCACGGCGCCTCCTCGGAGGGTTCCGATGGGTCACCGTCAGCGTCGCCGCGCACGGGGTGCGGCGGATCGCCGGTGCGAACGGTTCACGGCTCCCGCGCGGGAGGGAGGCGGGGCGGGCGGCATGGGTCGCGCGGGTGAGGGCCGGCCGACGGGCGCCCGCCGCACACTGCCTGCGTGAGGACGGCGGCGCACAGGATGAGGGCGATCGCGACGACCGTGGTGGCGTGGAGTGGTTCGCCGAGCAGGCCGACGCCGATGGCCAGGGCCACCACGGGTGGGATGTACGTCGCGGTCGACGCGGTCAGGGCGCCGAGTCCGGCCACGGCGACGTAGTAGCAGACGAAGGCGAATCCGGTGCCGATGACGCCGAGCCCGAGGGCGACGCCGGTCAGCGCGGCCGGGTCCCGGGCGATGGCGGTGATCCCGTGCAGGTCGGTGACCAGGGCAAGGCCGAGTGTCGCGAGGAGCATCTGGTACGTCGCCGAGGCCGCCGCGGGGATGCCCAGCGGGCTGATGAACCGGCGCGTGTAGCCGAACGAGGCCCCCAGGCCGGCGGAGCCGAGCAGCATCCACGCGAGCCCGGCGGTGTCGATCTCGTCGGCGGCCCAGGGGCGGGCCAGCGTCACCACGCCGACCGCCCCTGCGGCCACGCCGATCGCCTTGCGTGCGGTGAACGGCTCCGTGCGGAACACCAGGACGGCGGCGACGGAGGCGAACAGCGGGATCGATCCGCTCAGCGCACCCGCGATGCCGCTGTCGAGGCGGTACGTGCCGGCCGCGTAGGCGTAGTAGTAGAAGCCCGTGGCCAGCACCGCTTGCACGGCGAAATGCGGGACGTGCCGCAGGTGCCGCCACGCCAGGGACCGCGTGACCAGGGCGAAGACCAGAATGGGCACGACACCGAACGCCACGCGCAGCAGTGTCGTCTGCGCGGGGCTGATGAACGGCGCGGCCAGGTGCATGAACACGAAGTTCACGCCCCAGACCAGCCCCAGTGCGGTGAAGGCCGCCATCGCCACGCGGCGGGATGCGGTCATGGGAGCGCGACGACCTCTCCGGTGGCCGCGCCCTCGATCGCCTTCTGGAATCCGCGCGCGACATCGGCCAGGCCGACCGGGGCGAAGCCGGGGAAGAAGTCGCCGAAGTCGTCCAGGCTCTCGGTGAACACCGACGGGCTGATCACGTTGATCCGCCGCGGGGCGATCTCGATCGCCGCCGCGCGGACGAACGCCTCGACGGCGCCGTTGACGGTCGCCGCGGCGGCCCCGGACACGACCGGGTCGCGCGAGGGGATCCCGCTGATCAGCGTGAACGAGCCGCGTTCGGACACATGGCCCAGGCCGGTGCGGACGAGGTCGATCTGCGCGAGCGCCTTCTGCCGCCAGGCCGACTCGAAGTCCTCGGAACGGAGTTCGCCGAGCGGCGCGTAGGGCACGTCCCCGGCCGCCGAGACGACGGCGTCGACCTGCCCGACCCGCTCCCACATCCGTGCCAGCTGCTCCTGGTCGGAGATGTCGCACCGGACGTCCCCGGACGTCCGGCCGACGGTGACGATGTCGTGGCCCCGCGCGCCCATCAGCTCGTGGACGGCCCGGCCTGCTTTTCCTGCTGCACCTACGAGAACGATTCGCATGCCCCGAAGCTAGATTCCGGCGTGCTCGGGAGGGAAATACGCCGACGCACCACCTGTTATACGCTGGGCGTATGGATGTGGAGCTGCGACATCTGCGCGCCCTGGTCGCCCTGGCCGAATCCGACACGTTCACGACCGCCGCGGCCGTACTGGGCACGACGCAGCCGACCCTGTCGCGGACGATCACACAGCTTGAAGAGATCACCGGCGTGCGGTTGGTCGAGCGGACGACTCGGGAGATGTCCTTCACTCCGGCCGGGCGCCGCTTCTCCGCGACCGCGCGCGAC
Organism: Streptomyces sp. NPDC059897; assembly: GCF_042730865.1. NCBI lineage: Bacteria > Bacillati > Actinomycetota > Actinomycetes > Kitasatosporales > Streptomycetaceae > Streptomyces > Streptomyces sp. NPDC059897. The sequence goes on from NZ_JBHWKQ010000001.1 coordinate 379,506, forward strand.
CTGCTCGCCTCGCTCACCAGCGCGCTGGACGATCTGGGCCGGGCGGAGGCCCCACTGCGGCTCGGCTGGGCCTGGGCCGGCTTCGGCCGTCACACGGTCCCGCTGCTCCAGGAGTGGCGGCGGGCCCGGGCCGGAGCGGTCGAACTCAGCCGCCCGCGCGACCCGTTGGAGGCCCTCCGGCGCGGTGCCATCGACGCGGCCCTCGTCCGCAGGACGTCACCGTTGCCGGAACCTCAGCCCGACCTCGCGGTGGCCACCCTGTTCACGGAGCGGCTGGTGGCGGCGATCGCCACGGACGACCCACGGGCGGGGAGGAACACCGTCACGCTGCCCGAACTGGCCGAAGGACCCCTCGCCGTCTGCTCGACCGCGCCCACGGTGACCGACCACCTGTGGGACCACACCGGCCGCGCCCCGCGCACGATCAGCGTGGCGAACACCGACGAATGGCTGACCCGGATCTCCGTCGGCGATGCGGTGGGCGTGACCGCGGAAGCCACCACGTACAACCACCAGGCCCCCGACGTGGCCTACGTGGCGATCGAGGACTCTCCGCGGGTGGAGGTCGCCCTCGCCTGGCCCGCCGGCGACCCGCACCCGCAGGTGCTCGACTTCGCCCGGTTCGCCCGCGACTATTTCGACCGGCTTCTTCAGACCAACACCCCACCGTTCAGCCTCAACCACGGTGAGAAAACACAGGGGTTGAGCTGATCGGAACCACCTATCCCGGCGCCACCAACCCCGACTCGTACGCACAGATGACCGCCTGGACGCGGTCGCGCAGGTGGAGTTTGCTCAGGACGTTGCTGACGTGGGTCTTGACGGTGTGTTCGCTGACGTGGAGGGTCGCGGCGATCTCCGCGTTGGTGAGGCCGCGGGCGAGGTGGCGCAGGGTTTCCGTCTCGCGGGCCGTGAGGGCCGAAAGGGTGGGCAGCTGCGGGGACTTGGGCCTTCGGCGGGTGACGTCGGCGACGAGGCGGCGGGTCACGGACGGCGCGAGGAGGGAGTCGCCCGCCGCCACGACGCGGACCGCGTGCACGAGGTCGTCGCGGCGGACGTCTTTCAGGAGGAAGCCGGACGCGCCCGCGTACAGGGCCTCGTAGACGTACTCGTCGAGGTCGAACGTCGTCAGCATGACGACCCGGCAGCTGGACTGTTCGCAGACGCGGCGCGCCGCTTCGATGCCGTCCATGTGCGGCATGCGGATGTCGAGGAGGAGGACGTCCGGGGCGTGGCGGCGCACGGCGGTGACGGCCTCGGCACCGTCGGCCGCCTCGGCGACCACCTCGATGTCGGGCTGCGCGTCGAGGATCATGGTGAAGCCGCTGCGCACCAGTTCCTGGTCGTCGGCGACCACGACGCGGATGCTCATGGCGCCCTTTCGGCGGCCTGCCGGGCCGTCGCGGGCAGTCGGGCACTCACCCGGAATCCGCCGTGCGGGCCAGGGCCGCTGTGCGCGCTGCCGCCGCAGGCCGCGGCGCGTTCCTCGATGCCGACGAGGCCACGTCCGGCACCGGCCGCGTGCGCGCCGCCGGTTCCGTCGTCCGTCACGGTGATCGCCAACTCCGTGTCCCCCCAGTCGAGTTGTACGTCCGCCCGGGCAGCGTACGCGTGCTTGACCGTGTTGGTCAGTGCTTCCTGGACGATGCGGTACGCGGCGGTCTCCGTTTCGGCGCCGATGGGGCGGGGGTGGCCCGTGGTGTGCAGGGTCACGGCCACGCCGGTGGTCGCGGACACCTGGCGGATCAGGTCGGGGAGGCGGGCGAGGCCGGGGACGGGGGCCTCCAGGCCGCCCGTGCCGTTTCCCGGGTCCGTCAACACGCCCAGGATCAGGCGGAGTTGCTGCATCGCCTCGCGGCCGGCGCCCGCTATCGCGTCGAACGCCGCCTCGGCGCGCGCGGGGTTGCTGCGCACGACGACGGGGCCCGCCTCGGCCTGGACGACCATCAGGCTGACCGCGTGGCCGACCACGTCGTGCATGTCGCGGGCGATCCGGGCGCGTTCGCTGGTGACGGCGCGGTCCCGGTCGATCTCGCGCTCCCGTTCCAGGGCGCGGGCGCGCTCCTCCAGGGCGGCGGTGTACGCGCGCTGGGTGCGGGCGAGGAGCCCGAATCCGTAGGCGCTGAGGAGGCTGAGCAGGTGGAAGGCGTACTCGAAGGGTGCGGCGTGCTCCTTCATGGACATCGTCGCCGAGGCGCCGATCACCCAGCCGACGAGCATGAGGCGGCGCGGCGCGGGCTCCGCGTAGGCCGCCAGCGTGAAGAGCACGACGAGCCCGCCGTAGACGACGTCGGGCGGCGGCGCGTGGTACAGCGCCATGGCCGGGGTGGCGCACGAGATCGCGCTAGCGCACAGGATCGGCGCGCGCCTGCGCCACACCAGAGGCACTGCCGTGCCCGCGCCCAGCAGGAAGCCCTGCCAGGACAGTGGGTCGTCGCCCTCGTCGGGGAACAGGAACTGCAGGGAGACGGCGAACAGGACGAGGGCGGCCAGCGCCCCGTCGACGAGGTACGGGCTGGTGCGGCGCGGCAGACGCATGGTGCGGCTCCTCGTGGCCTGGTCCCTGCGCGGAGCGGCGTCGGCTCCGCGGGGCCAGTATCGAGGGGCGACCCGGTCAACACCTCACCGGCGAGAGGGATTTCGGGCCGCCCGCACCGGACCGGAAGAGTTCCCTAGAAGGGCCGGTCCCCCGCGATGGCGACGCGTTCGGCGACCCGGCGGGCGTCGCCGTAGTCGGCCACCGCGTAGTGCTGGGTGGCGCGGTTGTCCCAGAAGGCGATGTCGCCCGGCTGCCAGTGGAACCGGACCTGGAACTCCGGCACGTGGGCCTGCTGGTACAGAAGCCGCAGCAGCCGGTCGCTCTCGGCACGCTCCATGCCGAGGATCCGGGTGGTGAAGGACGTGTTCACGAAGAGCATGCGGCGCCCGGTCTCCGGGTGGCGGCGCACGACGGGGTGGGTGACCGGCGGGAACAACTCCTGCCACTGGGCGAGCCGTTCGGGACCGTAGAAGCGGCGGAAGCCGGGCAGGAAGTCGTGCTCGGCCTCGGCGCCCTCGATACGCGCCTTCACCTCGTCCGAGAGGTTGTCGTACGCGGCCGCCATGTCGGCCCACATGGTGTCGCCGCCGAACGGCGGTACCTCGCGCAGCTGCAGCACGGCGCCGAGGGCGGGGCGTTCGCGGAAGGTGACGTCGGTGTGCCACACGTTCTCGTAGCTGGGGACACCGCCCGCGCCCTTGTCGAAGCGGACGACGTCCTCGCTGTCGCCGCGCTCCAGGAGCGGATTGGTCTCCAACTCGCCCCAGTTGCGGGCGAAGTCGCGCTGGCTCTCGCTGGTGAGGTGCTGGCCGCGGAAGAAGAGGACCTTCCATTCGAGCAGGGCCCGGTTCAGCTCCTCGCGCAGCTCCGGGGAGAGCGGCCGGCTCAGGTCGAGGCCGCGGATCTCGGCGCCGATGGTGGCGCCCTGCGGGACGAGCTCGAACAGCTCGTAGGGGCGGTCCTGCCAGTCCTCGGGCATGCGGCGCAGCACGCGGCGCCCCTCGTAGAGGCCGTCGGCGGGAATCTGGGCGGGGCGCAGCGAGAGAGAAGGGGGCATTTCGGTCACGGACAAGGGGAGCCTCCACAGGCACGCGGTGACGGGGGAACGCGCTGAACACGCTGAACGTGAGAGAGATCCGTACGTGCGGAACGTGGGTGGCCGACACCCTGCGACAGGGCGCCGACTGCTACGAGACGTACGGGACAGGCGGCGAGGGGTCTACAAGCCCGCTACAAGCCGCTGCGCCCGCAACCACATCGGTCCGGAACGGGGGCCGTTCCGGATGCGAGGGTGCGAGACGTCAACATGTGCCCCATCCTGCGCCCCACTTGATCATCCCGTCAAGTGCCGCGAGGCCGGCCCCGCACGATGCGGGACCGGCCTCGGGACATGTGCCGTACGTCAGGCGGTGGGCGCCGGGAACGTCGGGTACTCGACGCCGGAGACGTGCTGGACGACGCGGATCACCTGGCACGAGTAGCCGAACTCGTTGTCGTACCAGAGGTAGAGGATCGCGTTGTCGCCGTCGACCTTGGTCGCGCCCGCGTCGACGATCGAGGCGTGCCGCGAGCCGAGGAAGTCGCTGGAGACCGCGTCCGGCGAGTCCGTGAAGTCGATCTGGCGGCGCAGCGGCGAGTTCAGCGAGACGTCGCGCAGGTGGTCGAGGACCTCGTCGCGAGTGGTCTCGCGGCCCAGCCGCAGGCTGAGGATCGCGATCGAGACGTCGGGGACGGGCACGCGGATCGAGGAGCCGGTGATCGGCGCCTTGAGGTCCGGCAGGGCCTTCGCGACGGCGGAGGCGGCGCCCGTCTCGGTGATGACCATGTTGAGCGGCGCGGAGCGGCCGCGACGGTCGGCCTTGTGGTAGTTGTCCAGCAGGTTCTGGTCGTTCGTGAACGAGTGGACGGTCTCCACGTGACCGCGCTCCACGCCGTACTCCTCGGCCATCGCCTTGAGCGGCGGCACGATCGCGTTCGTGGTGCAGGAGGCGCAGGACAGGATCTGCTCGTCCGGCTTGATCGTGTCGTGGTTGACGCCGTGCACGATGTTCGGCACGTCACCCTTGCCGGGCGCGGTGAGGACGACCTTGTCGATACCGGGACGCAGGTGCTCGGAGAGGCCCGCGCGGTCGCGCCACTTGCCGGTGTTGTCGATCAGGATGGCGTCCTTGATGCCGTACGCCGTGTAGTCGATCTCCGACGGGTCGTTGGCGTAGATCACCTTGATCGCGTTGCCGTTGGCGTTGATCGTGCTGTTCGCCTCGTCAACGGTGATCGTGCCCTGGAACTGGCCGTGGATCGAGTCGCGGCGCAGCAGCGAGGCACGCTTCACGAGGTCCTGCTCACCGCCGCCGCGCACCACGATGGCGCGCAGGCGCAGGCCGTTGCCGGACCCCGCCTTCTCGATGAGCAGGCGGGCGACGAGGCGGCCGATGCGGCCGAAGCCGTAGAGGACGACATCGCGGCCCTCACCGCGCTCCAGCTTCAGGGCTCCGGTGGCACCGGCGACGGCCTCGGCGGTGAACTCCTCGACGCTCAAGCCCCGGTCGTCGGTCTTGTACGTCATGGCGAGGATGCCGAGGTCGATCTGGGAGGGCCCGAGGTCGAGCTCGGCGAGAGCCTTCAGGAAGGGCATCGTCTCGGTGACCGAGAGCTCCTCGCCGGCGATCTGGCGGGCGAATCGGTGGGCCTTGAGCAGGCTGACCACCGACTTGTTCACCAAGGAGCGGCTGTGCAGCAGGACGTTCACGTCCCGCTCGCGGTGCAGCTTCCCGATGATCGGGATCATTGCCTCCGCGGTCTCCTCGCGGTGCTTCCAGTTGGTGAACGAGTCGTCGTTGACAGTCACGTGCGTCTCTTTCGAGCTAGGCGGCGCTCAAATGGTAACCCGCCCATTCGGGTGATCGATCAGGGGGCCGATTCCCAGGTCCGCGAAGCGCTCGCCGATGCGGCGGTGGGCCTCCGCGTCGGGGTGCAGCGAGTCGGGCAGCGGGAGCTCCTCGTGGTCCTTCTCGCCGTACAGCTCACGGCCGTCGAGGTAGTGCAGGTGCGGGTCGTCGGCCGCGCGCTGGGCGACGATGCGGGCCAGTTCCTCGCGGATGGTTTCGAGGGTGAGCTTGCCCTGGGCCGTCTCCGCCGGGTCGCCCATGGCGACGAAGCGCAGCTGACCGGTGGCGATGCTGCTGAAGTCGGGGGCGCCGGGCCCGGGCGTCTTCTCGTGGATCGGGCACAGGATCGGCGAGACGACGAGGAGCGGGGTGTCCGGGTGCCCCTCGCGGATGGTGTCGAGGAAGCCGTGCACGGCGGGGGTGAAGGCCCGCATGCGCATCAGGTCCGCATTGACGATGTTGATCCCCATCTTGACGCTGATCACGTCGGCCGGGGTGTCGCGCAGGGTGCGCGCGGTGAACGGGTCGAGCAGGGCGCCGCCGCCGAACCCCAGGTTGACCAGCTCGACGCCGCCGAGGGACGCGGCGAGCGCGGGCCAGGTCTCGGTCGGGCTCGCGGCGTCGGAGCCGTGGCTGATGGAGCTGCCGTGGTGCAGCCACACCTTGCGGCCGGACGCCGGGACCGGCTCGACCGGGGCGTCGGCGCGCAGGGCGACGAGTTCGGTCGTCTCGTTGTGCGGCAGCCAGATCTCGACGGTCTTGGCGTCTCCCGGCAGGCCCTCGAAGCGGACGGTGCCGGGCTGTCCGGCCGTGTGCTCGAAGGTGCCCGCCGACATGTCGATGGTGAGGGTGTCTCCGCCGGTCACACTCCCCTGCGCGGCGAGCGTCCCGTCGACCAGCAGGTCGTAGAGGCCGTCGGGGCGCGGCGGCACGCCTACGTAGGCGCGCTTGGTCGGCACCGTGTCGAGTTCGATGACCGTGGCGCGAGTGCGGAACGCGAGGCGGACGCCCGCGGGCTGCGACTCGGCCATGGCCAGCTGGCCGTCCCGGTTCTGGGCGCGGGCCCGGGCCGGGAGGCGGTGGGGCAGGAGGCCGCCGCGCGCGGTGCGTTCGATGTCGATCGCACCGCGGACGAGGTCGTCGGTGATGGGTACGTCCACGGCCGTCGGGTCGCTGGCGGACGCGGGAGTGCCGGGGTGATTCATGGTGGTGCCCAAACCTGTTCGTCGGGGTGGGGAACGGGTGCGCGTGCGCGGGCCGCGTGGCGGTCAGGGCTTCGCGGGCCAGTTCCGCAGGGTCGCGTCGAGCGCGTCCAGGGACCGCGCCCAGCTCTCGTCCGAGTCGGGTGCGCTGTGGCTGAAGCCGCCCGCCGCCTCCAGGCTCACGTAGCCGTGGAAGACGCTGCCCAGGAGCCGGACGGCGTGGGTCTGGTCGGGTTCGGTGAGGTCGTAGCCGCGCAGCACCGCGCGCGTCATCTGCGCGTGCCGCACACCCGCGCTCGCCGCCGCCGTCTCCGGGTCGAGCCGGTACTGGCCGGCGGCGTAGCGGCCGGGGTGCTCGCGGGCGTAGTCCCGGAAGACGTTGCCGAGCGCGACGAGCGCGTCCTTCCCGGACCGTCCCGCGAGGGCGTCGGCGGCCCGGTCGGCCATCTCCTGGAGGGCGATCAGGGCGATCCGCGTCTTCAGGTCGTGCGAGTTCTTGACGTGCGAGTACAGGCTCGCGACCTTCACGTCGAACTGGCGGGCCAGCGCGGAGACGGTCACATGCTCGAAGCCGACCTCGTCCGCGAGCTCGGCCCCGGCCCGCGCGAGCCGCTCCGTGGTGAGTCCGACGCGCGCCATGTCCGTACGACCTCCCCTTGCACCCACTCGCCATTACCTATGTCGAGTGTGCACCTAGCTAAACCCTTTAGGCAAATCCCGAAGCCTTTGGGCAGGGAGCCGTCACCCGCCGACGAGCGCTCTCAGCGACACGTAGAAGAGCGAAGGGCCCAGGAGGCAGCCGACGCCCGTGTAGAAGGTCGCGGTCATCGCCCCGTACGGGACGAGGCGCTTGTCGGTGGCCGCGAGGCCGCCGGCGACGCCGGACGTGGTGCCGAGCAGGCCGCCGAAGGCCATCGCCGACTTGGCGTTGTTCAGGCCGATCAGCCGCGCGGCGAACGGCGTACCCACCATCACCACCACGGACTTGACCAGACCCGCGGCGACCGACAGCGCGATCACGTCCGAACTCGCGCCCACCGCGGTGCCCGTGACGGGACCCACGATGTACGTGGCCGCGCCCGCGCCGATGGTCGCGAGCGAGGCCGCGTCCCGGTAGCCGAAGAGCGCGGCGACGAGCGCGCCCGCGACGAAGGAGACGACGACGCCCAGCAGAATCGAGAGCGCCCCGGCGGGGCCCGCGCCCTTGATCTCCTTCAGGTCGACGCCGTACGCGGTGGAGACGATCGCGAAGTCACGGAGCATCGCCCCGCCCATCAGGCTCATCCCGGAGAGCGCGGCGATGTCGGCGACGCCCGCCTCTCCCCCGGTCGCCGAGCCGCCCCAGTAGGCGAGCGCGAGGCCGAGCACGATGGCGATGGCGGAGCCCTGGAGCCGCCCTCGGGTCAGTTTCTTGGACACCCAGGCCGAGACCAGCATCAACGTGCCGACCAGGGCGAAGGCGACTATGAGTCCGTTGTCCTTGCAGACGGAGACGAACGTATCCACGTCAGACCCCCTGCTTCGCGGTGGCGGCGCCGACCTCGGATGCGGGAGCTTCGTCCGGGTCCGGGAGCGGTTCCCCGCGCCCTCCGATCCGCGCGATCACCGGCACCAGGGCGAAACCCGCGACGAGCGCGAGCAGCCCGGCCAGCAAGGCCATCGGGCCGCCGGTGACGCCCTTGTACACGTTCTGCGTCGACGCCATCGCGATCACGATGGGGATGTACATCGCGCTCCAGAAGAGCACGCCCTGTTCGCTGGCCTCGGGGAACTTCCCCTTCTGGCGCAGCCAGTGGGTCGCGAACACGAGCATGATCATGGCGAAGCCGACGCCGCCGACATTGGCGTCGACGCCGAGCGCCTCGCCCAGGTATTCACCGACGAGCGTGCCCGTGAGCATGCACACCGCCAGCGCTGCCACTCCATAGAGGACCATCGTCTTCTCCACATTGAGAGACCGGGAAGTAAGTAAGCGAGCACGTGGGGGGGGGAACGAGGAATGGGGAGGGTGGGTGAGGGTCAGGACGTCGTGAACAAGTCCGCGTACCTCTTGCGGAGTTCAGCCTTCTGGACCTTGCCCATGACATTGCGGGGCAGCGACTCCACGACGCGTACGGCGCGCGGGTGCTTGAAGCGGGCGAGGTCGGCGGAGATGGCGTCGATGAGCTCCCGCTCCTGCGGCTCCTGGCCGGGCGCGGCGACGACCACGGCGACGACCGTCTCGCCGAAGTCCGGGTGCGGGACGCCGATCACGGCGGATTCGAGGACCGCGGGGTGGGCGTCGAGGAGGCTCTCGATCTCCTTGGGGTAGACGTTGAAGCCGCCCGAGATGATCAGGTCCTTGCCGCGCCCGGAGATGCAGAGGTAGCCGTCCTCGTCGATGAGTCCGAGGTCGCCGGTGATGAAGAAGCCGTCCTCGCGGAACTCGGAGGCGGTCTTCTCGGGCATCTGCCAGTAGCCGGCGAAGACGTTGGGGCCGCGGACCTCGACGCTGCCGACCTCCCCGTCGGGCAGCGGCTTTCCGGTCTCGGCGTCGACCACGCGGATCTCCGTGCCGGGCAGCGCCTTGCCGACGGTGCCGGGCTTGCGGGGGCCGCCCTCGTACGGGTTGGTGGTGTTCATGCCGGTCTCGGTCATGCCGTAGCGCTCGAGGATGGCGTGTCCGGTACGGGCCTCGAACGCCTCGTGGTCGCTGGCCAGCAGCGGCGCCGAGCCGGAGACGAACAGGCGCATGGACGCGCAGGTCTCCGGGGTGACCTTCTCGTGCTTGAGGAGCCGCGTGTAGAAGGTGGGCACGCCCATGAGCACGGTGGCGCGCGGCAACAGCTCCGCGATGGTGTCGGCGTCGAACTTCGGCAGGTAGAACATGGAGGCGCCCGAGGCGAGCACCATGTTGGCGGCGACGAAGAGGCCGTGCACGTGGAAGATCGGCAGGGCGTGGATCAGCCGGTCCTCGGACGTGAACTGCCAACTGCCCAGGAGGGCTTCGCAGTTGGACGCCAGGTTCTGGTGGGTCAGGATCGCACCCTTGGAGCGGCCGGTGGTGCCGGAGGTGTAGAGGATGGCCGCCGGGTCGTCGGCTGTCGACTCGTGTACGTCGTCGTGGTGGGCGTCGCCTTCGAGGAGGCTGCCGTCGCCCGCGACGCCGAGGGTCTCGACGACGAGGTTCGGGCCCTCGCGGTGGGCGTGGTCGGCGCGGCGCTCGGGCGGGCAGACGAGGACGCGGGGCTCGGCGTCGCCGATGAAATAGTCGATCTCGGCGCCGGTGTAGGCCGTGTTGAGCGGCAGGAACACACCACCGATCTGCAGCGTCGCCAGGTAGAGGGCGATGGCCTCGACCGACTTGTCGACCTGCATGGCGACACGGTCGCCGGGGGTGACACCGTCGGCGACGAGGCGCGCGGCGATGCGCCGCACGAGGTCCGCGGTCTCGCGGTAGGTCACGGACCGCCCGCCGGGCAGCTCGAAGAGCGCCTTGTCCGGGCGGAGTTCCACCTGCGCGGCGAAGGACCGGTGGATGGTGCGGAAGGGTGCCGCCGGATCGCTCTCGCGCGTGCCTGTCGGGGTGGTCATCGAGGTGGTTCCTTTCTTGAGGGTGTTGCCGGTCGCCAGCGGGCCGCCGACCGCGACGGAGCCGCGGCGCACGAAGTCCTCGTGGCGGCGCTCCAACTGGTCCGGTTCGTAGCGGTAGTTGATCATTGCGCCGTAGGACTGGCGCCAGGCGTCGGGTGAGGCGTTGGCGGGCCAGTCCAACTGCCAGGCGGCGGCGCCGTTTCCGAGGTGGAAGCGGGCGACCGGGTCGAGAGGACGGCCGTCGGGGCGCCGCTCGGAGGTGATGTAGCGGGCGAGGACCGGGAGGAGGCGGGGGCGGATGCGGTCGGCCGTGCCGCCCTCGGCGGCGGCGTCCGGGGCGCTCAACTCCGCAGCCAGAGCGGCGAGTTCGGGATCGCGCTCTGCCTGACCCTCCAGCCACGCCCGGAATCCGGGGATCGGTGACAGCGTCGCGAACTGTGTCAGGTGCGGGAGCTGTTCGCCGACCTGCTCGATGACCTGCTTGATGAGGAAGCTGCCGAAGGAGACTCCGGCGAGGCCGTCGAGCGCGTTGTTGATGGAGTAGAGCGCCGCCGTGTCCGCCTGCGCGGGGCTGAGCACGGGGCCGGGTTCCAGCAGCGGGGCAATGCTGTCGGGCAACCCGCGGACGAGGGCGACCTCCACGAAGATCAGGGGTACGTCGCCGGTGGCCGGGTGGAAGAAGGCGTAGACGCGGCGGTCCTCGGGCTCGATGCGGCGCCGCAGTTCGGCCTCGTTCGCCATCGGGTGCACCCGCTCGCCGCGCAGCAGATGGTGGTGCAGCTCCGGCGGCGAGTCCACGGTGACCTCCTGCATGCGCAGGAAGCCGCGGTTGAACCAGGACGTCAGCAGGTGGAGGAAGTCGTGATCCAGGGGCCGCAGTTCGGGGTGGGCGGGCAGCAGGCGGCGCAGGTCGGCACGCATGTGGACCAGGGCGAGGGTGGCGTCGGGCGCGTGGTTCATGCGGCGCAGGAGCTGCTGGCGGGCCGGTTCGACGACGTCGAAGAGGCCGACGAGCTCCGCCTCGCCCTGGGAGCCGGCGGCGCGGGCCTCCTCCCAGCGGCGGTAGGCGGCACGGACCTGGTCGGCGTCTGCGTCGTAGGTCTTGGTGATGTGGGCGAAGAAGGCGATCCTGCCCGCGTCGTCGAGCGCGTCGTACGCGGCGAGGGCGCGGGCCGCGACGGCGCGCATGGAGGCCTCGCCGACGTCGCTCATCAGGACCTCGCAGGCCGCGAGCAACTGGTCGAGCGGGGCATCGGGCTCCGGGCGGCCGGTGCGCCGCTCCCCGAGAGCCCGGTACAGGTCGGACAGCAGCCAGCCGTCGTGCCGGTCCATCGCCGCTCCTCTCTCCACGTTTCCCCACATGCCATCCGGCGGTCGGGGCATCCGGCCGTCCAGCCGTCCGTCCATCGGGCCGCACAGGCTTGATATGCATCATTGACCGTGATGTATATAACAAGCGCACCGTAGATGACGGGAAGCACCGGCGCTACCCCCTGGAGCAGGCCGATAATCTGGGCAATCGGAGGTGGAGATGGCTCGAGTCCCTGAGGCCAGGCGCGTGCGTGATGCCCTGGAGAACGCGGTCGTGGACGGCCGGTACCGGCCGGGCGAGCGCCTGGACCCGGCGGAGCTGGAGCGCGAATTCGGCTGCTCGCGCACGCCGGTGCGCGAGGCGTTGCAGGCGCTCGAGCGGTCCGGGCTCGTGCAGATCCGCCCGAAGCAGGGCACGTACGTGACCGAGCTGAGCGTGTCCGAGCTGGCCGAGCGCTTCGAGGTCATGGCCGAGCTGGAGGGGATGGCGGCGCGGCTCTCGGCGCGGCGCATCGAGCGGGAGGCGCTCGCCGAGCTGGAGGACGCTCTGAAGGAGTGCGAGGAGCACGCGCACGCGGGCGACGCCGACCCGTACTACTACGCCAACGCCCGCTTCCACGGCGTCGTCTACGACTCGTGCGGCAACGAGTATCTGCGGCAGCAGGCCCACGCCCTCAAGCGGGCCCTCCAGCCGTACCGGCGGCTGCAGTTGCGGGTGCCGGACCGGATGCGGCGGTCCTTGGCGGAGCACCGGGCGATCGCCGACGCGATTGCCTCCGGCGCGGCGGACCGGGCGGAGGAGGCGGCGCGGGAGCACGTGCTCGTGCAGGTGAAGGAGTTCAGCCAACTGGTGCGTACGTGGCGGCATTTGACGGAGCCGGTCACCGGGTGACGCGCCGGAGCGGTTCGGCCCCCCGTTGGCGACGGGGGGCCGAACCGCTCCGGCGGATCGCGATCAGCGGGCGTTGCCGTTGTTGAAGTGGTACTCGCCGTTGCCACCCTGGTTGCCGTTCGCGCCGGGGCCGCGGTCGTCGGTGCCGGGCTCGGCGTGGTTGGTCTTGGTGTGCACGATGTCGTAGTACACGTTGGGCTCGTCGGCGTTCGGGACGACGCGGTAGGTGAACGTGTTCTTGTCGAGCTGGGTGATCGGAACGGTGCGCTCGAAGAGCACGTCGCCGTCCGCGTCCTTCGAGTTGATCCAGCGCTCGGAGCCGTCGGCGTTGACGGTCCAGTCACCGTTCATCTTCGGGCTGTCGTCGAGGTTGTACATGGTGTACGTGCCGTCGGCGTCGAAGTACGCCCAGCCCACGAAGTTCGACACGGCCGGGTCGTCGAGGGCGACGCGGTTGCCGTCCTGGTCGACGGCGCTGGTGGTCTTCCACGGGGTCGAGGCGAGCAGGTCGGACGGGGTCGCGTCCTTCTGCGCCGCGGACGCCGATGCGGGTGCCGGTGCGGCAGGTGCCTCGGCGGCCATGGCCGAGACGGGGACCAGGGCGGACACGGCGATCGCGATGGCGGACGCGGTGAGAGCGGGACGGCGGGAGATGCGAGTGATGTTCATGTCCTCGACGCTATGGGCGGTATCGGGGCGGGCATGTCATCCGATCGGCTACTGATGGGTGCCCTGGATTGCCGATCCGCGAGTCGACCGGACGGCCGTGACACACGGATGCCCCGGCCCTGACCAGCCCGATCAGCTCCGCATGATGCCTCTCAGCACTGATCCGCGGCACGGCCGGCCAGGATGCGCAGGGCGTCTTCGGATTCGCTGCCGGGCTCGGCGCCGTAGGTGAAGAGGATCAGATCGTCGCCGGGCAGGTCGAGTGTTTCGTAGGAGAGGTGGAGAAGGCCGGCATCGGGATGACGGATGACCTTGGCGCCTTGGTGGAACTGGAGGATGCCGTGGCCGGCCCAGCGGGTGCGGAACGCCTGGCTGCGGGTGGTCAGGTCCGCGATGAGATCGGTAAGGGCCTTGTCGTACGGGTCGCGGCCGACCTGGGCGTGCAGGAGGGCGACGAGGTTGTCTGCCGCGCTCTCCCAGTCGCCCCAGAACTGGTGGGAGCGGGGGTCGAGGAAAGTGAACCGGGCGTGGTTGGGGGTGCCACCCCCTGCGGACTCGATCATGGGGGCGTAGAGGACGCGGCCCACGGCGTTGGCGGCCAGCACGTCACCGCAGCCGTTCACGACGAAGGCCGGGCCGGTCATGGAGTCCAGAAGGTGTTGAACATTCGGCCGCACCGTGGCAGCGGGAGCCGGACCGCGCCGGCGCCGGTGTCCCGCCCCGGCAGCGCGGGCGAGGCGCTCCAGATGGGTGCGGTCGTGCTTGCTCAGCCGCAGCACCCGGGCAAGGGCGTCCAGGACCTGGTCCGACACCCCGGACAGGTTGCCGCGCTCCAGCCGGGCGTAGTACTCGACGCTGATCCCGGCGAGCCGGGCGACCTCGGCGCGCCGCAGCCCCGGTACCCGTCGGGGGCCGGGGGCGGGCAGTCCCGCCTCCTGGGGGCTGATTCCGGCGCGGCGGGAGGTCAGGAACGCCCGGGTCTCGGCTGCATGGTCCACGGGAGCCAGGTTAGGGGGATTCACCTGGTGGAGCGGGGTACGGAAGAGCCACGCAGGGGTGTAATGCCAGTACACCCTTGGACAGTGGCTTCCCCCGAGTCCGGACGCTAGGTTCCTTGTGAGGGAGGGGTATATCGGGCGATTTCGCCATGAGGGAGAAAGTGAAGGTGAGACTGTCATGGCCGACACCTCGGAAATGATCGACGGACTGGTCGGCGGGATGTTCACCCACCCGGTCCGGGCACCGCTCCTGCACACCCCGGACGAGTACGGGATGGCCTACGAGGACGTCACCTTCCCGTCCCTGGACGGCACCCCACTGGAGGCGTGGTGGATCCCCGCCCCCGGCTCGGACAGGCTCATCGTCGCCAACCATCCGCTGCCGATGAACCGCTACGGCTTCCCCTCGCACCTGGAGCCGTGGAGCCAGATGGTTCCCGGCGGCAACGACTTCGAGGTCAACTTCCTGCCGGAGTACAAGGCCCTGCACGACGCGGGCTACAACATCCTGACCTACGACGCCCGCAACCACGGCCACAGCGGTGCCGCCAACGGCGAGCTCTTCACCTGGGGCCTGTTCGAGTCCCGTGACGTCGCCGGCTCGCTCAAGTACGTCAAGTCCCGGCCCGACACCGCCGGCATGACGCTCGGTCTGCTCAGCCGCTGCATGGGCGGCAACTCCACCTATGTCGCGATGGCCCGCCACCCCGAACTCTTCGAGGACGTCCGCTGCCTGGTCACCCCGCAGCCGGTCTCCCTGCGCGTGATGGCGGGACAGGCCCTCGCCGCGATGGGCATCGCGGACCGGATCGACGACTTCGACCGGGCGTTCCAGCTGATCACCAGCTGCACCATCGACCAGGTGTCGCCCATCGAGTACGCGAAAAGCTGCCAGGTGCCCACCTTCATCACCCAGGTCCGCGACGACGTACTCACCCGGCCCGAGGACGTACAGGCGATCTTCGACGCGATCCCCGTCGCCGACAAGAAGCTGTTCTGGATCGAGGGCAGCACCGCCCGCTGGTCCGGCTACACCTACTTCCCCGAACACCCCGAGCAGCTGCTCGACTGGTTCGACAGACACATGAACTGAACCCATGTCACCCTCGGGCGGCCCGAGACCCCGCAGTGCCTTATCAGGCAACGTTCGCCCTGTCGGCAGACAGTGGGAGCCGGCATTCCCTGTTAGATTCGAACGATGGGCGACAGCGCTGGCAGACCCCGGAAGTGCTCAGAGGTCGACCCTGTCCACACCCGGCTCATCGCCCTCGCGAAGGGCTGGGCGGATGCCATCGTCTCCAACGATGCCTCCCGGATCGGTAGCTTCATGGCCGATGAATGGGTCATCGTTTCCGAGTCGGGCGTCTCCGCCAAGGAGCAGTTTCTGTCGCTCGTCGACTCTGGGGAGTTGACCCACTCGGCCATGACCAGCATCAGCCCGCCGAGGATCCGGGTGTACGGCGATACCGCGGTCTTCACAGGGCGGATGACGAACACGGCCCACTACAAGGGCCAACGCTTCGACGCCGACGAGTGGACGACCGATGTGTTCGTGAACCGGAACGGCCGCTGGCTGTGCGTGCTGAGCCACATCACGGCGGCAGCCCCGAACTGAGCTCCATGAGCCCCCTCTTGGCCGCGTGGTCCGGGGCTCGGGAGGAGCATTGCCTGATGCGGCACTAGATCGCCCCCAGCAGCATCCGCGCCCGTTCCGCCAAGCCGGCCGCGCCGCAGGTTTCCGCCAGGGTGAGGGCGCGGCGGGCCTGGTTGGGGTCGGCTGTGGCTTCGGCCAGGTCGAGGCGCGCGGCGGCCTCCTCGTACGCCGCCGGGGACGCGGCGAGTTCCCGGACCGCCTCCGTGAGCAGGGCGCGGGCCTGTTCCGGTGGGGTCGACGCGGCGGCGCGGCGCAGGGACTCACCGACGGCGCTGTGGGTGCCGAGCACGCGCGCGCAGTGGCGCGCGTCGGCAAGCAGGGCGGCGGCGCGGTCGGGGTCGTCGTCGGCGACCAGGTCCGCGAGATCGTAGGGCCAGGGCGCCCACTGCACGTTGTGGCGGCCACGCTTCGTCGTCGAGGCGGCCGTGCCCTCGAGTTCGGCCCTGGCGTCCTTGGCGCGGCCGAGCGCGCGCAGCAGGCGGCCGCGGACCGAGCGGACGTCGGGGAGGATCAGGGCGTCCGGGTAGGGCGGGCAGAACCCGTGGTCGTCGGCGAGCTGCTGGGCCTTGTCGACGTGGCCGCGGGCGAGAAGTGTGTCGATCAGTAGGCAGAGCGCGTCCCACTGGACGGTGGCCCGGTCGCCGATCCGCCCCGCGAGCCGCAGGCCCTCGCGCAGGTACGCCTCGGCCTCCACGAGGCGGCCCCGCCTGCGCTCTACGGCTCCGCACAGGATGTGCGCGAACGCCAGGTGGGCGCCGCTCCAGCCACCCAGCTCGAAGGTCCGCAACGCCTCGCTGAACAGGCCCTCCGCGTCGTGCAGCCGGTCGATGTAGGCGAGCGTGATGCCGAGCAGGGCGGGGATCTCGAAGCCCCATTCGGTGTCGGTCCAGCCGAGTCCGGGCGGGAGCCGGCCGTCGACGAGGACGCGGTCGCACAGGTCCGAGATGTGGTCGGCGGGCTCGCCGCGCAGCATCGCGTCGAAGGCGCGCAGGGTCAGCAGGGCGCGCTCGGCGTTGTCCGCGCCCGGCAACGCGTCGGCGAGCAGGACGAGTTGCTCGGAGCGTGCGGGCCCGTCGTCCTCCTCGGCGAGGAACGCCTCGTACATGAACCGGGCGGCCAGCAGCCGCAGTTGCTGGGTTCCGGCCGGGGTGGCGGCGGCCGCGTCGGCGACGCAGCG
The DNA here is from genome assembly GCF_042730865.1 of Streptomyces sp. NPDC059897. Lineage (NCBI taxonomy): Bacteria > Bacillati > Actinomycetota > Actinomycetes > Kitasatosporales > Streptomycetaceae > Streptomyces > Streptomyces sp. NPDC059897. The sequence continues at coordinate 396,409 of NZ_JBHWKQ010000001.1, forward strand.
CGCGGCGTCCCGCATGTCGTTGCCGTGGGCGAGGGCCTGGGCGAGGCGCAGGGTGGCGTCGATGCGCAACTGCTGGGTGAGGCCGGGCAGTTGGAGGGCCGCGCGCAGGTGCTTGACGGTGGTGGCGGGCGAGGAGAGGAGGCAGGCGCAGCCGAGTTCGTAGAGCACTTGGGCGCGGTTGACGACGGACGGCGGTTCGCGCAGGGCGCGCTCCAGGCAGCGGCGGGCCGCTTCGGGGGCGCCGACCGCGAGGTGTTCGGCGGCGGCCTCGCGCAGCAGGCGGACCGCCTCGTGGTCGTCGTCGGGGTGCACCTCCAGGAGGTGCCGGGAGATCGCCGCGGGCCCGTGGCCGCGCCGGGTCAGCGTCCAGGCGGCCTGGCCGTGCAGGGCGGTGCGGGTGGCGGTCGGGATGCCGCGGTAGACGGCGGTGCCGACGAGGGGGTGCTGGAAGTCGAGCGGCTCGGAGGGGTCGAGGACCTCGCCGAAGGCGGGCGGGCGCGGGCCGCCCGGCGCCCCGTCGGGGGCCAGGATGCGGGCCTCGCGCAGCAGTTGTACGCAGAGGGTGGCCCGCTCCGGCGGCAGGCCCGCGAGACCGGCCGCCGAGGCGAACGTGATGTCGGTGCCGAGGACGGCCGCGGCCCACGCCAACCGGTTGCAGTCCGCGTCGAGTTCGCCGAGCCGGGCCACGATGCCGCCGCCGCGCGCCGTGGTGCCGAAGGCGCGCAGCACGGGCGCGGCGTCCTGCGTCGGAGCGAGGCCGCTCGCGCTGCACTTGGCGAGCAACTCCACGGCCTCGTACGGGTTCCCGGTGGTCACCGCCCACACCTCGCGACAGAACACGTCGTCGGCCGCGTCGCCCAGCACACCCCGCACCAGGTCGCCGGTGGCCTCCTGGGTGAGGGACTGGAGGGTGACGTGCAGGCGGGCGGCGCGGGCGAGCGCGGCGAGGTTCCCCGCGGCCTCGCGCGAGGTGTCCGCGAGTTCTTCGGGGCGGTGCGCGACGACGAGCAGGACCGGCAGTCCGGCGAGGCGCGGCGCCAGCGAGGCGAGCCACGTGAGGCTCTCGCCGTCGGCCCAGTGGGCGTCGTCGGCGAGCAGCACGAGGGGCTTCGGGCCGTCCGGGGCGGCGATCCGCTCGCGGGCCAGTTCGGCGAGGAGGGTGTCGAGCGCGTCGCGGACGCCTTGCGGGTCGGCGGGGCGGGCGCCGGGTGCGGTGAGGCCGAGGGCGGGCCCCGCGACGTCGAGAGCGGGACCGGTTTGTGACGTGGCCGGGCCGAGCGCGGGGCCGAGGAGGTGCCGCACCATGTGGAACGGCTGATGCGTGGTGGCTTCGCCGGACCGGGCCACGTACACCGTGCAGCGGGTGCGGGCGGCGTCCGCGATCCGGGTGAGCAGCGCGGTCTTCCCTACGCCCGCCTCACCCCGGTAGACGACGACACCGCCGGTGCGCCGCGCACCGCACAGCGCGTCCAACGCCCGGGTCGCGGCGGCCATTTCGAGGTCGCGCTCGAAGAGACGGGGTCCTGGAGGTGTGGCGTCCATGCGGGTCCCTGGGGGTCGCCTTATATGGGGTTGTGCGAGCTTGCGTGGACTGGCGTTGGATTTGTGCGGGTCGCGGTACGTGCCTGGAGAAACGACCCGTGGAATGTGCCCATGGCACACATAGGCGCTTTGAACGGACTTCGAGGCTAGTGCCGGCGTCGTGCGGCGCGGGAGCGGTTCGACCGAGATTCCTCCCCGCCGTGATACTCGGTTGGGCTCCCGGCCCTTCCATCGGAGGATTGAGCGCGTGACGGAGACGACGGACACGGCGGGCATGAAGGCGTTCCACGAGGCGGTCGGCGCGTGGGCCGCGGGTGGTCCCGGCGAGCCGGTGCGCGCGCTGGCCGGGCGGCTGCGGGTGCGCGGCGCGGTGCTCCTCGAAGGGCTGAGCGACGCCGCAGCGGTTGACGCGCTCGCCGAGCGGCGCGGGCGCGACCTCGCGGCGGAGGGTGTGTGCGTCGTGTCCATGGGTGGCGCGATGAACGTCGGCCGGTACGCCCGGCTGCTCGGGCCGGAGGGGCTGGGGCTGCGGCTGACCGGGCTGTGCGACGAGCGCGAACGGCGGTACTACGACCGGGCGCTGATCACGGACACAGCCACGGGCACGGACACGGCCACGGGCACGGGCACGGGCACGGGCACGGGCACGGCCACGGACGCGGCCATGGACACCGTCTTCGTGTGCGTCGCGGACCTTGAGGACGAGTTCATCCGCGCGCTCGGCGTCGTACGCGTCGAGGAGCTGATCCGGGAGGCCGGCGGGTGGTCCCCCTGGCAGACCTTCGCCCGCCAGCCCGCCCAGCGGGACTGGACCCCGCACCGCCGGCTGCGCCGCTTCATGGGCACCAAGGCAGGCCGCAAGATCCGTTACGGGCGGCTGCTGACGGAGGCGGCGTGCGACGCCGGGTGCGTGCCCGCGCCGCTGGAGGAGCTGTTCGCGCGCATGTAGGCGGGGCACCGCGGCCTTGTGGGCAGGTGCGCCGAGCGATCTCCGCGCAGCGGCCGAAGTTAATCTTTGCCGCATGCAGTCCTACACAATCGGCCAGGCCGCACGGCTGCTCGGCGTCAGCGCCGACACCGCGAGGCGGTGGGCGGACGCCGGGCGGATCACCACGGAGCGCGACGCGAGCGGGCGCCGGGTCGTCCAGGGCAAGGACCTCGCCGCGTTCTCCGTGGAGCTGGCCGCGGGCGACGACGCCGACGACCACCCCTCGTACACCTCCGTGCGCAACGCGTTCCCCGGCATCGTCACCGCCGTGAAGCTCGGCGACGTCGCCGCCCAGGTGGAGATCCAGGCCGGTCCGCACCGGCTGGTCTCGCTGCTCACGCGGGAGGCGGTGGAGGAGCTGGGCCTTGAGGTCGGCATGGAGGCCACGGCCCGCGTGAAGTCGACGAATGTCCATATCGACCGCACCTGACCCTCCCCGTGCCGCGCCGCGCCGTGCCCTGTCGTGCCGCCCCGCGCCGCACCGTTCCCGTACGAACGCACATGCGCACCCATACCGCCCACCAGCCGGGATCATGCGAACCCACAGGGGACTCCTGCCTGGCAGATGCGGCAGTATGGTCGCCGTAAGCGTTCCAGGACACAGCAGGGGAGCTGAACCGTGACAACCCGTTCCGCGCGCAGGACCACGACCCGCCGCGTGCTGCAGGTGACCGGCATCGGGACGGCGGCGGTGCTGACGCTGAGCGCCTGCGGATCGTCCGGCTCCGGCTCGTCCGCCGCGGACTCGTCCAGCGGCAAGAAGCTCTCCGGGACGGTGAACGTGTTCGCCGCCGCCTCCCTCAAGGAGAGCTTCACGAAGCTGGGCAAGCAGTTCGAGAAGGAGCACCCCGGCACCAAGGTCACCTTCAACTTCGGCGGCAGCGACAGCCTCGCCGCGGGCATCACCGGCGGCGCGCCCGCCGATGTGTTCGCGGCCGCGAGCCCCAAGACGATGAAGACGGTGACCGACGCGGGTGACGCCGAGGGCGAGCCGAGCACCTTCGTCCGCAACCAGCTGGAGATCGCCACCCTCCCCGGCAACCCGCACAAGGTGTCGTCGCTGAAGGACCTGACGAAGCCCGGCCAGAAGGTCGTGCTGTGCGCGAAGGAGGTGCCGTGCGGCGCCGCCGCTCAGACGGCCCTCAGCGCGAGCAAGCTGAACCTCACCCCGGTCTCGTACGAGCAGGACGTGAAGAGCGCCCTGACGAAGGTGGAGCTGAAGGAGGCGGACGCGGCGGTCGTGTACAAGACCGATGTGCACGCGGCGGGTGACAAGGTGGAAGGCGTGGAATTCCCCGAGTCCGAGGACGCCATCAACGACTACCCGATCGCCCCGCTGAAGAAGGCACCGAACGCCGCGGCGGGCAAGGCGTTCATCGAGCTGGTCAAGTCCGCGGACGGGCAGAGGGCGCTGACCGACGCCGGGTTCCTGAAGCCGTGACAGTGGCGGCACAGGACAAGGACACCGTGGAGGGTGGGTCGCGGCGGCGCCGTGGCCGCGTCCCTCCGCTGCCGCTGCTCGTACCCGCGCTCGTGGGCCTGGCGTTCCTGGTGGTGCCGCTGATCGCACTGCTCGTACGGGCCCCGTGGGCGCAGCTGCCCGAGCAGTTGACCAGTCCCGAGGTGTGGCAGGCGCTCCAACTGTCGCTGGTGTGCGCCACGTTGGCGACGCTGGTGAGTCTGGTGCTCGGGGTGCCGCTGGCGTGGCTGCTGGCACGCACGGAGTTCCCGGGGCGCGGTCTCGTACGGGCGTTGGTGACGCTGCCGCTGGTGCTGCCGCCCGTGGTGGGCGGCGTCGCGCTGCTCACGGCACTCGGCAGGAACGGTGTCGTCGGCCAGTACCTCGACTCCTGGTTCGGGATCACGCTGCCGTTCACCACGACGGGGGTCGTGATCGCGGAGGCGTTCGTGGCGATGCCGTTCCTCGTGATCAGCGTCGAGGGCACGCTGCGGGCGGCCGATCCGCGCTACGAGGAGGCGGCCACGACGCTCGGTGCCTCCCGGTTCACCGCGTTCCGGCGGGTGACGCTGCCGCTGATCGCGCCCGGTATCGCGGCCGGCGCGGTGCTCGCGTGGGCGCGGGCGCTCGGCGAGTTCGGGGCGACGATCACCTTTGCCGGCAACTTCCCCGGCCGCACCCAGACCATGCCGCTCGCCGTCTATCTCGCCATGCAGAGCGATCCGGCGGCGGCGATCTCCCTCAGCCTGGTGCTGCTGGCCGTGTCGATCACGGTCCTGGCGGGCCTGCGCGACCGTTGGATGACCGCCTCATGACCGACCTTCAGAAGACGGTGGCGCCCGAGGACGTGGCGGGGGCCGGGCTCGACGCGCGGCTCGTCGTCGACCGCGGCGACTTCCGGCTCGACGTCGCACTCACCGCCGAACCCGGTGAGGTCGTCGCGCTGCTCGGCCCGAACGGGGCCGGGAAGACGACGGCGCTGCGCGCCCTGGCGGGCCTGACGCCGCTGGACGCCGGGCACCTGACGCTGGACGGGGCTGCGCTCGACGGCACGCCGCCCGAGTCCCGCCCGGTGGGCGTGGTGTTCCAGGACTACCTCCTGTTCCCGCACCTGACCGCGCTCGACAACGTGGCGTTCGGGCCGCGCTGCCAGGGCGCCACGAAGGCCGAGTCCCGTACGCGGGCGCAGGCCTGGCTCGACCGGATGGGGCTCGCCGAGCACGCCGGGGCGAAGCCGCGTCGCCTGTCCGGCGGCCAGGCCCAGCGCGTGGCACTCGCCCGCGCCCTCGCCACGCGGCCGCGGCTACTGCTCCTCGACGAGCCGCTCGCCGCACTCGACGCTCGCACCCGCCTCGACGTAAGGGCCCAACTCCGCCACCACCTGGCCGAGTTCGAGGCGGTCGCGGTCCTGGTCACGCACGACCCGCTGGACGCGATGGTGCTGGCGGACCGGCTCGTCGTCATCGAGCACGGCAGCGTCGTCCAGGAGGGCGCACCGTCGGACGTCGCACGCCGCCCGCGCACGGACTACATCGCGCAACTCGTCGGCCTGAACCTGTACCGGGGCCGGGCGGAGGGCCACACCGTCCACGTGGACGACTCAGGTCCCGCGATCACGACGACGGAGCACCTGGACGGCCCGGTCTTCGTCGCGTTCCCGCCGAGCGCGGTGACGCTGCACCGCGAGCGGCCCACGGGTTCCAGCGCCCGCAACCTGTGGCGCTGCGAGGTGAGCGGCATGGAGACACACGGTGACCAGATCCGCGCGGCCCTGTCCGGCGAGCTTCCGCTGGCCGCGGACCTCACGACCGTGGCAGCGGCGGAGCTGGGCCTGCACCTCGGGGCGGAGATATGGGCAACGGTGAAGGCGACGCAGACGCACGCGTATCCGGCGTGACGCGGGCCCTGCCGCGCACCTAGCGTTCCTCCCATGACCATCCCGGATGCCGGTACCGACGACGAGTCCGGCCTGACGATCCGCTGCCGGGACGACCTGACGGTGAGTGTGCGCTTCAGCGACCGCTTCAGCTTCGACCAGGACTCGGTGCACTACGCCGTCGAACTGGAAGCTCCCGGCCTGTCCGCCCGGAACGACGAGGTCGTCGCCTGGGTCTGGGACAGCGATCTGGTCGCCTTCCTGGAAGAGCTCGCCACGGACTTCCGGGGGTGGAGCGACGCACGGGTGTGGCAGAACGACGAGCGTGCCCTCATGGTGTCAGCCACCTTTCGGCCCGGTGGCCACGTCGCGCTGACCTGGACAGTGCGGCCTCGGCCGTGGGGCAGCGGCGGTTGGAGCGCCTCGGTGACCACCGTGCTGGAGGCGGGAGAGCAGATGGCGTCCCTGGCGGCCGACGTCCGGTATTTCCTTGCCGCACGGCCTCTCTGACCGGCGCGCACCGCGACAGTGACCGGCGAGCACAGCCTCGGTGACCGGCGAGGACCGCGACAGCCACCGGCACGCACCGCCAAAACCTGGACATGTCTGCGCTCGCGATGTGAGACGCCGTCTCACGAATCCCGATGCGCGGCCTAAAGTGGCGCACATGTTCGGACCCGCTCGGCACCTGGCTCTCGCGCTCTTCGCGGCCACGACGTGGAGTGTCGACGACGCGCTCTGTCGTCGCTGACGTTCTCCCACCGCGCCCGAACAACTCCCACTCCACCTGCCGGAGATCTGCCGTGACCACCGCTCCCCCCGCCGGGGCGCCGCCGCGCGCCGCCCTGCTCACCCCGTCCCCGACCTCCTCGCCCGCCCCGGTCGCCGAGGCCGCGCCGCCCACCCGGTGGGGGCCGCTCGTCGGCTCCGGTGTCATCGGCGCGGCGCTCGCCGCCTACGTGTTCGTGCAGCACGGCGCCAAGCCCGGCGTCCTGCTGCTGCTCGGCCTCGGGCTCGGATTCGCGCTGTTCCACTCGCGGTTCGGGTTCACCTCCGCCTGGCGGCAGCTCGTGGCCGTCGGCAATGGCACCGGGCTGCGGGCGCACACCCTGCTGCTCGGCAGCACGGCGACGCTCTTCGCGCTGATCATCGGCACCGGCACCGGACTGTTCGGTTCGGTGCCCGCGCCGAGCGCGGGGCCGATCGGCATCGGGCTCATCGTCGGGTCGTTCGTGTTCGCGGTCGGCATGCAGCTCGGCGGCGCCTGCGCCTCCGGAACGCTGTTCGCCGTCGGCTCGGGCCAGACCTCGATCGTCCTCACCCTCTTCGGGTTCATCGTCGGTTCCACCCTCGCCGCCTGGCAGTTCGGACTCTGGGGCGATCTGCCGGCGCTCGACCCGTACCTGCTGTCCGACCACGTCGGCTGGTTCGGCTCCTGGGCAATCACCATCGTCGCCCTCGCCGCCATCTGGTTCGTCGCGCGCACCGTGCAGGCCCGCCGCAACCCCCCGCCCGTCGGCACGCCGCCGTCGGCGAAGGGCGCGCTGCTGCGTACGGTCCGCGGCTCCTGGCCGCTGGCGGCGGGCGCGGTCGTCCTCGCGGTGCTCGGCGCGGGCGTGCTGCTCGTGTCCGGTGGCGCCTGGGGCGTGACCAGCGCGTTCTCGCTGTGGGGCTCGAAGGTCGTGGGCGCGCTCGGCGGGTCCCCCGAGACGTGGGCGTTCTGGCAGCAGCCCGGCAGCGCCGAGCAGTTGGCGGGCCCGGTCCTCGCCGACAAGACGAGCCTCACCGACATCGGCATCATGGTCGGCGCGGCGGTCGCCGCAGCGGCGGGCGGCGTGTGGAAGCTGCATCGCGGCATCCCCGCCCGTACGGCCGTCGCCGCGGTCCTCGGCGGCATCCTGATGGGCATCGGCGCGCGCCTCGCGGGCGGCTGCAACATCGGCGCGTACCTCGCGGGCATCGTCTCCGGCTCGCTGCACGGCTGGATCTGGGGCGCCGTCGCCATCCTCGGCACCTGGGCCGGTCTGCGGCTGCGCCCGCTGTTCGGCCTCGGCAACCCGAAGCCGTCGGACAGCGTGTGCTGACTCCGTAGGACAGTCAGCACGAGGAAAGCGGGCCCGGGGAGCGTGTTCCCCGGGCCCGCTCTCGTACGTGTTCTCTCGTACGTGTTCTCTCGTACGTGTTCTCTCGTACGTGTTCTCTCGTACGTGCGTCAGCGCGCCATCAGCGCGAAGACTCCCCACCCGAGATATTCGCGCTGGTAGCGCGTGTAGCGGGCGGGCTCGGTGGTGAGCTCGGCCCGTACCTCGGCGGCCAGCTCGTCACCGGGGTTCTCGTCGAGCCAGCGGCGCATGTTGAGCCACTGCGCCGCCTGGTACCGGTCCCAGCTGTCCTGGTCGGCCAGCACCATTTCCACGACGTCGTACCCGAGGTCGCCGAAGCTCTCGATGAGTTCCGGCAGCAGCAGGAAGTCCGTCTTGCTGGTGGCGTGGCAGGCCTTGGCGGTCTCCTCGTCCGGCACCTCCCGGCGCCAGTACGGCTCGCCGATGAGCATCAGGCCGCCGGGGCGCAGGCTCCGGGCGAGGAGGTCGACGGTGCCGGCCACCCCGTTCCCGATCCAGGTCGCCCCGACGCACGAGGCGAGATCGACCGGCTCGTCCGCGACGTACCCGGAGGCGTCGCCGTGGACGAAGGAGATCCGGTCGGCGACACCGAGTTCGGCGGCGCGGGCGCGGGCCTCCTCGGTGAACACCGTGCTGATGTCCACTCCAGTCCCGGTGACCTGATGGTCGCGGGCCCAGGTGCACAGCATCTCGCCCGAACCGCTGGCGAGGTCGAGCACGCGGGTGCCGGGCGCCAGGTGCAGCGCCCGTCCCAGGGCGGCGAGCTTGCCCGGGGTGAACGGGTTGTGGATGCGGTGGCTACTTTCGCGAATGGTGAAGATGCGTGGCAGATCCACGAGGGGTGTTCCTTACGTTCGATGAGGTCAGGGCTTCCGCGAAGGACAGTCGACCGGAGTCGGCAGTCGTAGCTCGGACCGTCATCAAGCACACCTCGTTTGATCGTTCGGAACGTATGGGTCGTGAACCCGGCCACCGTAGGCGCTCCGGTTCCGCGTCTCCACCGAATTACGCGCCCGCCCCCTCGCCGAGCAGCCCCTCCAGCGCCGCCACCGCGTGCTCCCGGTGTCCGTCGAGCAGCCGTACCGCGTCCTCCGTGCGGCCCTCGCGCAGCGCGTCGAGCACCGCCCGGTGTTCGACGAGGACGTGCTCGCGGCTGATCGAGTCCGCGTAGTAGAGGGAGCGGTAGGCGTCGGTGGCGTCCCAGAGGGTGGCGATGAGGCGCACCAGGCGGGTCATTCCGGAGGCCTCGAAGAGGACGAAGTGGAAGCGGCGGTTGGCCGCCGCCATCGCCGCCACGTCGGCCGCCGCGGCCTGCGCCTCCACCTCCCCCTGGGCTTCCTCCAGGGCGTCGAGGACGGCGCCGCCCGCGCGCATCGCCTCGCGTACGGCCTCGGCCTCCAGGATCTCCCGGATGCGGTACACCTCGCGCAGCTCGGCCAGGGACAGCTCGGCGACGAAGTAGCCGCGGTGCGCGTGGTGCACGACGAGGGACTGGCCCTCCAGCGTCTTGAGCGCCTCGCGCAACGGCACCCGGCTCACGCCGAGCTGTTCGGCGAGGGCGTCCTGCCGGATCGGCATGCCCGGTCTGATCTCACCGCTGGTGATGGCGCGGCGCAGCTCCTCGAGGACGAACTGCTGCGCCGTGGGGGGCCGCCGCCTGCTCGCGGGCGTGGTCATGACGGCTCCTTGTCCTCTCTGCCGGGCGTCGTCGGCAGCACGTGGTGAACGCCGCCCATCCTACGGAGCGTCACTGACATCGCCCGCTTCACCTGCGGCGGAATTCCCCGACAGCCCCAGCTCGGCGAGGATCTGCTCGGTGTGCTCCCCGAGCCGCGGCGGAGCCGTGACATACGCGGCGGGGGCCGCGCTCAGCCGGATCGGATTGGCGACCTGCGCGGCCGGGGCCTCGCGGTTCGGGTCGTCGATGTGCACGCGGGGGTCGAGGCCGAGGCGTTCCGCGAAGGCGAAGGCCTCGCCGAGGTCGTTGATCGGGCCGCAGGGCACGCCGACGGCTGTCAGTGTCTCGAACCACTCGTCGGCGCCGCGCTCGCGGAGGCGTTCGGTGAGTTCGGCGAGGAGTTCGTCGCGGTGCGCCACGCGCGCGGTGTTGCTCGCGAAGCGCGGGTCTTCGGCGAGCGCGGGCACCCCCAACTCGGCGCACAGCGCGCCGAACTGCCGGTCGTTGCCGACGGCGAGCGCCAGCGGCCGGTCCTTGGCGTCCACCACCTCGTACGGGGCGATGCTGGGGTGCTTGTTGCCCATCGCGCGGGGCACCACTCCCCCGGCCACATGGGCGGAGGCCTGGTTGGTGAGCGCGGAGAGCAGCGAGGTGAGCAGGGAGACCTCGACCTTCTGCCCCTCGCCGGTGCGCTCGCGGTGGCGCAGCGCGGCCATGACGCCGAGGCCCGCGTGCATCCCCGTGATGACGTCGACGAGCGCGACGCCGGCCTTGGTGCCCTGGCCGCCCGGCTCCCCGGTGACGCTCATCAGTCCGCCCATGGCCTGTACGAGGAGGTCGTAGCCGGGCAGCGCGGCTCCCTCGGCCGTGCCGAACCCGGTGACCGAGCAGTACACGAGGCCCGGGTTGAGCGTGCTCAGCTCCTCGTAGCCGAGGCCGAGCTTGTCCATGGTGCCGGGCCGGAAGTTCTCCACGAGGACGTCCGCGCGGGCGGCGATGGCGCGGGCGGCCTCGCGGCCGGAGTCCTCGGTGAGGTCGAGGGCGACGGAGCGCTTGTTGCGGTTGACGCCGAGGAAGTAGGTGGCCTCGCCGTCGGCGAACGGCGGGCCCCAGGAACGGGTCTCGTCACCGGCTCCCGGGCGCTCGACCTTGATGACCTCCGCGCCGAGGTCGGCGAGGAGCATCGTCAGATACGGGGCCGCGAGGACACGGCCGAAGTCGGCGACGACGAGCCCCGCGAGGGCTCCCTGGGCGACGGGCCTTGTGGCCGGCATACGGCTCTCCTTGTGGAACCTTGTGGAATCTTGGCAAGCGGTGGGCGTGCGGCTACGATCCGAGGACTCGAAGAAGTTGGATCCAAAATCCGATATCCGCAATATCCGCACCCTAGCGTCACCTCATGCACTTGTCAGCAGCCAAGGAGCCCGCGATGCCGTCGTCCTCGCCCTCGTCCTCAACTCACCTCCACCCCTTCGACCTTGTCGACATCGACGGCATGCTGAGCGACGAGGAGCGCGCCATCCGCGACACCGTGCGCACCATGGGCGAGCGCGAGCTGCGCCCGAAGGTGGCCGAGTGGTTCGAGGCCGGCGCCATCCCCGCCCGCGAGCTCGCCCGTGAACTGGGCGGCCTCGGCGTCCTCGGCATGCACCTGGAGGGCTACGGCTGCGCGGGCACCAGCGCCGTCTCGTACGGGCTCGCCTGCATGGAGCTGGAGGCGGTCGACTCGGGCCTGCGCAGCCTCGTCTCCGTACAGGGTTCGCTCGCGATGTACGCGATCTGGAAGTACGGCTCCGAGGAGCAGAAGCAGCAGTGGCTGCCGGGCATGGCGGCGGGCGAGAAGATCGGCTGCTTCGGCCTGACCGAGCCCGACGCGGGTTCCGACCCCGGCTCGATGCGTACGAACGCCAAGCGCGACGGCGCGGACTGGGTCCTCAACGGCACCAAGATGTGGATCACCAACGGTTCGGTGGCGGACGTCGCCGTCGTCTGGGCCCGCACCGAGGAGGGTGTGCGCGGCTTCGTCGTGCCGACCGACACCCCCGGCTTCTCGGCGCCGGAGATCAAGCGCAAGCTGTCCCTGCGAGCCAGCGTCACCAGCGAGCTGGTCCTGGAGGACGTCCGCCTGCCCGCCGACGCGATGCTGCCGAACGCGCGCGGCCTGTCGGGCCCGCTCGGCTGCCTCAACGAGGCCCGCTTCGGCATCGTGTTCGGCGCGATCGGCGCCGCCCGCGACTGCCTGGAGGCGGCGATCTCCTACGCCGGTGACCGCACGGTGTTCGAGCGTCCCCTGGCCTCGTACCAGCTCACCCAGCAGAAGCTCGCCGACATGACCCTCGAACTCGACAAGGGCATGCTGCTCGCGCTGCGCCTCGGCCGCCTCAAGGACGAGGGCCGCGGCACGCCGGAGCAGATCAGCGTCGGCAAGCTCAACAACGTGCGCGAGGCCATCAAGATCGCCCGCGAGTGCCGCACGATCCTCGGCGCGAACGGCATCACCCTCGAATACCCGGTGCTGCGCCACGCCAACAACCTCGAGTCGGTGCTGACTTATGAGGGCACGAGCGAGGTCCACTCGCTGGTCATCGGCAAGACCCTGACGGGGCTTCCGGCCTTCCGCTGAGCCCCCACTTGACCTCGCCGTCGTGCCACTCGTCCGTGGGCGTCAGCCCGCAGGCGGTGGCGACGGCGGCGGAGGCGTGGTGGTCGGGGCGGATGTACGCGACGAACGCGCCGATCCCCTGCTCCCCGAGCCATGCGATGTCCGGGTCTCTTCGGCGTGCTCGACGCGCAGCGGCACCATGGCCAGCCGGTCGGTGGTGAAGGCGGACACCTCGTTCACGCGCACTCCTCGCACTCCGGTTGCAACAGGGCAACTGGGTAACTGGGCAGCCGGGCAACTGGCAGTCCACCTACGCCAACTGCTCCGCCAACAGGAAACCACCGATCGCGATCATCATGACGCCGGACACCCGTGTCACTGCCCGCGCCGCCGTGGGCCGCGTCTTCAGTACGGTGCGGGCCAGCACGCCGACGCCGAGGTAGACGACCGCGCAGGCGGTCATGTGGAGGGTGCCGAGCACGCCGGTCTGCACGGCCACGGGCCAGCCCGTCGCCGGGTGGATGAACTGGGGGAAGAGGGACAGGTACAGCAGCAGCGCCTTGGGGTTGAGGCCGCTGATACCGATGCCTTTGAGCATGACCTGGCGGCGGGAGGCACCGACGGGCTCTTCGTCGGCGGTCAGCACGGCGGGCTGCCGCAACACATTGCAGCCGAGCCACACCAGGTAGCCGGCCCCGGCGACGGTCAGCACCGTGAGCAGGGTCGCCGAACTCGCCACCAGCACCGCCAGGCCCGCGACGGCGAGCAGCGTGTATCCCACGTAGCCGGTTATCAGCCCGGCCACCGCCGGGACGACCGAGCGGTCCCGCAGTCCGGCCGAGATCGCGTAGGCCCAGTCCGCGCCCGGTGTGAACACCAGCAGAAGGTCCACCGCCAGAAATGCCGCCAGCGTGGTCGTGTCCATGTGTTGCCGATCCCTCTCACGTGCAGTTGTACGCGAGGAAGGCTAGGCGGAATCCGCCCGAAGGTGTTCCCTTCTTTTCTCCACTACCGGCAGACATGAGGGAGAATCTTCCCCATGGACGCCATGGACCGGAAAATTCTTACCGAGCTGCAGATGGACGGCCGTCTCACCATCACCGAGCTGGCCGCCCGCGTGAAGCTGAGCGTCTCGCCGTGCCACCGCCGGCTGCGTGACCTGGAGCGTTCGGGGGCGATCCGCGGCTACCGCGCCGTCGTGGACCCCTCCGCCCTCGGCCTGGACTTCGAGGCGCTGGTCTTCGTCACCCTGGGCTGGGAGGACCGGGACACGGTCGCCTCGTTCGAGGAGGCGGTCGCCGCGGTGCCGCATGTGCTCCAGGCGCAGCGCCTGTTCGGCGACCCGGACTATCTGCTGCGGGTGGCCGCCGCCGACCTGACCGCCTTTCAGCAGCTCTACGACCAGCAGCTCGCGCGCCTTCCGGGGGTGCAGCGCCTCAACTCCACGCTCGTGATGAAGAACGTGGTCACGAACCGCCCGCTGCCGGACTGACCCACTGACCCGCCGGGCCGGCGACGCACCGACTCACCGACTCACCGACTCACCGGCCCACCCATCCCCGATGTTGTGCACTTTATTGACCGCAGTAACCAACACGCATACATTCACGGGCACCCTTCCCCCGCCCCAGGGAGCCCGCGATGTCCCAACGCACCAAGCAACTAAGACGAGTTGCCCTCTCCGGGCTGCTCGGGACCGCCGTCGAGTTCTACGACTTCCTCGTCTACGGCACCGTCGCCGCCGTCGCCTTCGGTGAGCTGTTCTTCCCCGGCGCCGACCCGGCCGTCGGCACCATCGCCGCGTTCGGCACCTTCGCCGCCGGATACGTCGCCCGCCCGCTCGGCGGCATCGTCTTCGGGCACTTCGGCGACCGGCTCGGCCGCAAGTCGATGCTGCTGCTCACGATGGGCCTGATGGGCGGCGCCAGCTTCCTCATCGGGCTGCTGCCGACGTACGACACCGTAGGTGTCTGGGCGCCGCTGCTGCTGATCACCCTGCGCGTCGTGCAGGGCATCGCCATCGGCGGCGAGTGGGGCGGCGCGACGCTCATGGTGGTCGAGCACGCGGGGGCGCGGCGGCGCGGACTGTGGTCCAGTTTCACGCAGTTGGGGGCGCCGCTCGGCTCCCTGCTGTCCGCTGCCGTGGTCGCCCTTGTCGTCACGCTTCCTAAAGAAGAGTTCATGCAATGGGGCTGGCGGGTGCCGTTCCTGTTGAGTGTGGTGCTGCTCGGTGTCGGCCTCTTCGTACGGCTGAAGGTCGTCGAGAGCCCGCTGTTCGCCGAGGTGAAGCAGGAGCGCGGCACGGCGCGGCTGCCGATCCTGGACGTGCTGCGCCGACCGCGCCCCGTCCTGCTGGCGTGCTGCGTCGGCATCGGGGCCTTCACCACGCAGTCCCTGCTGACCAGTTACCTGATCTCCTACGCCACCGGCATCGGCTACGCGCGCCCGCAGGCGCTCACCGCGCTCACGGTGTCCTCGTCAGTCGCGCTGGTGGTGCTGCCCTGCGCCTCCGTGCTCTCGGACCGGATCGGCCGCCGCCCGGTCGTCCTCGCCGGAGCACTGCTCTCGGCGGCGCTCGCCTTCCCCGTCCTCGCACTCGTGGACTCCGGCTCGCCCGGCCTGCTGATCCTGGCCGTGGTACTGGGACACGGCATCGCGCAGTCGATGATGTACGGCCCCCTGGGCGCCCTGTTCAGCGAAATGTTCGGCACGCGCGTGCGCTACACCGGCGCCTCGCTCGGCTACCAGGGCGCCACTCTGATCGGCGCGGGCTTCTCCCCGATGATCGCGGGCGCTCTCGTGGCAGGCAGCGGCAACGGCACACCCATCGCCCTGCTGATGTGCGGCGGTTCGCTGATCACCGCGGTCTCGCTGTGGTTCGTCCGCGAGACCGGCAAGGACGCGCTCACGCACACCACGGATCAGCCCACCAACCCCGCCGCGCCCGCCGCCCCCGCCGCGCCCGCCAAGGAGGCCTCCGCATGAGGACACCCGGTTCCCGGACACGTATCGCCTGCGCCGCGGCCCTCGCCCTGGCCGCCACCGCGCTGCCTGCCCCGGCCGCCCTGGCGGCCTCCCCCGACACCGGGCACGTGGAGGGCGCCCTGCCCTCCGGCGCCGCGTACGTGATGGACGTACCCGCCACCTGGAACGGCACGGTCCTGCTCTTCAGCCACGGCTACAACGACGTCGGCGCGCCCAACCCGGCCGAGAACGCCCCGGACGACGCCACCAAGTCCCTTCTCCTGAAGCAGGGTTACGCCCTGATCGGCTCCTCGTACGCCACCACGGGCTGGTCGATGCCGGGCGCGGTCAACGACCAGCTCGCCACCCTGTCGGCGTTCACGGAGCGGTTCGGCGCGGCCCGGCGCACCGTCGCCTGGGGCCGCAGTTACGGCGGGATGGTCACCACCGCGATCGCGGAACGGCACCCCGGGCGCATCGACGGCTCGCTCTCCCTGTGCGGCCTGGTCCACGGCGGCGTCGCCAACTGGAACAACACGCTCGACCCCGTCTTCGCCCTCAAGACCCTCCTCGCGCCGGGCTCCGACGTCCCCCTGGTCGACCTGCCGGACCAGCAGACGGCCACGCGCGCGGCGGACACCATGGTCGCCGCCGTCGACAAGGCACAGGCCTCCCCCACCGGGCGCGCCCGGATCGCGCTCGCCGCCGCCCTGCACAACATCCCCGGCTGGAACCAGGAGTCGCAGGCACGCCCCGCGCCGGACGACTGGAACGCCCAACAGGCCAACCAGTACACGGCCGTCAAGGGCCTCCTGAAGGTGGCCGCGTTCAACCGGCGCCAGGACTCCGAGGCACACTCTGGCGGCAACACCTCCTGGAACACCGGCGTCGACTACGCCCGGCTGCTCGCCCGGTCCTCCGTGCGCAAGGAGGTCGGCGAGCTGTACCGCGAGGCGGGCCTCTCCCTGCGCGGCGACCTCGCCGCCCTCGACCGCGCCCCGCGCATCACCGCCGACCCGGACGCAGTGTCCTGGATGCGCCGCACCAGCACGTTCACCGGCAAGCTCACCAAGCCCCAGTTCGACGTGCACACCACCGGCGACCCGCTCGTCCCCGTACAGACGGAGAGCGCACTGCGCCGCGCCGTCACCGCCGCCGGCTCCTCCTCCCTGCTGCGGCAGGCCTACACCGACAACGCCGGGCACTGCACGTTCAGTGCAGCGGAACAGCTCGCCGCGCTGCACACCCTGGAGGACCGCATCGCTTCCGGGGCGTGGCACGGCACGGACGCGGCCTCCCTCAACTCCCTTGCTGCGAAGGCAAACCCCACCGACCCTGCGCGCTACGCCCCCTACCACCCCACCGAGTATCTCCGGCCGTACGACCGTGCGCATCCCGCCGATGGACGGTGATCCGGGACGGGCGCCCGCCGCGTTGTCGGTGGGCGCCCGTAGTCTTGGCGCCGTGGAGGACACCGGCATCGATGACGACCCGACCAGCGGCGCGGCGGACATCTCACAACCCCGCCCGCAGTCGCTCCTGCTCGCCTTCTTCGGCAACCACGTGCTGGAGGCAGGGGACCTGTACGTGTACTCGGGCAGCATCATCGAGGTGCTCGGCCGGGTCGGCGTCGGCGAACAGGCGGTGCGTTCGACGCTGACGCGGATGGTCAACCGGGGCCTGCTGGAGCGCCGGCGCGAGGGCCGCCGCATGCACTTCGGCCTGACCGAGCAGGCGAAGCGGGTGCTGTACGACGGGGGTGCCCGCGTCTGGAAGCAGGGCGCGGTCAACGACGACTGGGACGGCACCTGGACGCTGCTCGCCTTCTCCCTCCCCGACGCCTGGAAGCGTCAGCGCCACGAGCTGCGTTCGCGCCTCGCCTGGTCCGGGTTCGGCGCTCTGTACAGCGGGTTGTGGATCGCGCCGGGGCAGGTCGACGTATCGGCGGTGGTCGCGGAGCTCGACCTCGCCAAGAACGTCAAGGTCTTCCACGGGGAGGCCGGGGTGGCCACGGACATCGAGGAGATGATCCGCGACACCTGGGACCTGGAGAGCATCGCGGCCCGCTACCGCTCGTTCGAGGAGCGGTGGAGCGACGGCCCAAGCGGTCAGGCGGGTGCGGGGTCCGCCGACCCCCTCGGCGCCCGTCTGCGGCTCGTCAGCGAGTGGCTCGACACGATCCGGGCCGACCCCCGGCTGCCGTCCTGCCACCTCCCGCACGACTGGCCGGCGCGCCGCGCCCAGGAGACGTTCCACCGCATCGCCCAACAAACCGAGGCGCCCGCGCGGGAAATGGCCCGCGAACTGCTCCAGACGACGACGGTGCGATGACAGGATCACCCTGAGGAGGTGCGGTGCCGGTGTTCGGACGGGGCAAACGGTGGTCGGCAGTGGCCACGGCGGCGATCTGCGTGGCACTCATCGGCCCGAGCACGCCCAGCGGCGCCCTCGTCTCCGAACCCATCCCCCTCCCTGTCGGCGCCGCGAAGGACATCGTCCCGAACCGCGTCATGACGTGGAACATCTGCAACCCCTGCGGCAGCAGCCAGAACCTCGGCCGGGCGGCGGACATCGCGACGTACGCGCCACAGGTCATCGGCCTCCAGGAGGCCTGCGTCCGCGACGTCGAGGAAATCCGCGCCTACCTAAGGACCTTCTACGGCCTGACCTACCACGTCGAGTACGGCTCGGTCCTGCGCAACTGGAGCCGCTGCGGAGGCCTCCCGTGGCGGGCGGGCGGCTACGGCCAAGCGATCCTCTCCGCAACACCGATGACCGACGCCGACACCGTGGAGTACCCGGACGGCGGCTCCGAGGACCGCGGCTACCTGGCGGTGACGACCACGGTGGGCGACCGCCCGGTCCGCGTCTTCAACACCCACCTCGCACAACGCCAACAAGCACCGTTCCGCGAAAAGCAGCTCACCTTCTTCGCCAAGGCGTTCGCCCGCCACGAACGCACCATCGCCCTGGGCGACTTCAACGCGACGCCGGAGGCTCCCGAGCTGGCCCCGATGTGGTCCCTGGCGAAGGACGCATCCCCCGAGTGCCACCCGAGGGCCGGTGCGGCCTGCGAGACAACCACGGACTGGCACAGCAAGTTCGACTACATCTTCCTGCGCGGCTTCGAGGCGCACGACCATGCGGTGCATCCGAGCGAGTACTCGGACCACCATTCGTTCCGAGCGGATCTGGAGCCGGTACAGAGGCCGTAGTTGATCTGTCCCTGCTTGTCGTCGTTGGCCGTCGCTGAGCAGCCTCGGACGGCCCAGGGACGGCCCGGCCGACACCTTAGCTGACGCGGTCTACCTCGACGGATGGCAGTTCGCGGGCCTCGTTGCGTCTGGCGTGACGGACCACGGCTGCGGGGATTGCGTTGCGAGTGATCGCTAAGGCTGATGCCGACTCGAAGTACAAGCACCTAGAAGGCGCCTGGATCATTCCGGCTATCTGGGGCTTTGACCATCCTGTTCGCGCGGCGGCATCAGCGGATCCAGTCCGCTTCGACACGCATTCGACGGGCGGCTTCAACAGGGCAGGGTCGACACCACCGCCCCCGGGAGCGTCCTCATGCCTCATCGTCACACCGCTCCAGAACCAGTTCAACGGAGCCTTCCGCAAGGCCGTTGCCGTCCTCCAAGTGAAGGTGGCTCCCGTCGGGTACGCCGTTCTTCGCGAGGGCGAGCAGGTGGCCGGCCAATGTCCTGCGGCCCTCTGCATTCGCCTCGACGACCACCGTGCTCCCGAGGTTCCGAACCTCAATCCGTGCGCCTTCTTCCCAGGTAAAGACCTCTGCGACGCCGTCGGTCACCGTGGTGACGCGCGTGCTCTCTGCCGGGGCCTCATTGGATTCGTGGCTCATGGGTCCATAACCATAATCTCGCCAGGCTCACACAGCTCCGAGCCTCGCCTTTGGGGTGCGGCCGGCCAGCCGATTCGCCAAGAAATCGGGCCCGGCTCTTGCGCACCGTCTCCCGCGAGACACCCAGATCGATCGGGCCTCCGCGTTCGACCGACCCTCCGCACACGCCAGCACGATGCTCGACCGCAATACCAACGCCAGACGCCGTCCGCTTATGACCGCCCTCGAACTTTGGACTCAGGACACTAGCGCGTGAGGGTGCCGAGGACCTTCCCGAGCGTGATGGCCACGTCAAAGTCCCGATCCCATGTGAGTGCGACGAGGTCGTCGAACTCCACCTCGGGGCGGAGTAGATTGAGGACGTCGCCTTCGAATACTGAGCCCGGTTCTGCGAGGTCGAGTGCCTCGTCACGGAAGCAGCGGTACGTCTTGCGTGACCGGAATATGACCGAGTACCCACCGTCTACGAGCTCTCCCACGGAGACATCCCATTTCGCTTCAAGTGCCTGCAGTGTGCCCGCAATGGCGCCGGCGTTGAGCGGCTCGGTCAACAGATCCGCTCCCACCGCTTCTCGGGTCGAATCCAGCGGAAGCGTCTCGTCCCAGAGCACCGAGAGGTGGCGCTCGAAACCGATGTCCTCCCGAACTGTTCTGTCGAACTCCAGGTAATCGGTGTTCAGATACCTACGCAGCCAGCGGGTGATCCAGAGGATCGGCGCGTTGATCAGATTCGCCCGCAGTGAACGACTGCCTTCACCGTAGACAGATTCGCGGATGCTCGTCAGTAGCTCTTCGCAGTGGTAGTCCTTGCAGAACCGGAACAAGTGAGCCGACCGCCGTGGCAGACCGCCCCAGCGCGAAGACCGAGGGAGGGGGAAATCAGCCAGAATCGTCTCCAGATCGCGTTGGAGTCCCGGCTTGGCGGCCGACACCACGAGAGCGTCGTCGTACTCGTCCCACGGCCTGGCGCTCTCATAGTCGAACTTCGCCTTGCACAAGGCATATACAACGGCTTGAGCACATGTATTGAACAGCTCCGTGCTCACCCGGTACGCAACCTCGCAGTGATAGTTGAGATTGAACCGGTCGAGCTCTCTGTCGGCGACCCGCTCGAAGACGTGCTTCGCAGACAGAACGTCTCTCGCGGCACGGCCGAGGATCCGCTCGATCTCGCCGGACGAGCCGTCTGCGGACGCTTCGTCGGGGCGCAGATCATCGGAGATATCCTCGATTGTCGAGTCGCGCCGGTGAAGGGTTACCCGAAACAGGCCGCGTACGGTGTCGATGCGGAGCCGCTGCGCCTCGTCCTGGAGCAGCATCTGTTCAATGATCAGGTCGAGGTCCGCCAGGAAGGGGTAGCGGTCGCGCACAAGTGCGTGTCGTCGCCCTCGGGCGTTCTGCTTCGTGAACATCTCGGTGATGACGAGACCGAGCGCAAAGATGTCCGCCGGTTTCCCGATACTGAGGGCGTTGTTCCTCACCATCTGCTCGGGAGCAAGGTAGTTCCGGTTCACTAAGAGGTCCCCGCGCTTCGTGAGCAAGGAGTCCTTGAAATGCGCGATACCGAAGTCGGCCAGCACGAGCCGACGCGCGTCAGGGTCGACGAGGACATTCTCAGGTTTGAGGTCGCGATGCACTATGCCGTCGCCGTGCACGTACGCGAGCGCATCGCAGAGCTGGCGCACGTAGTCGAGAAGCACGTCAGCTTCGGTTTCGACGTTGATCACGTTTCGCAGCGTCATCGGGTAGAAGTCCATGACGTAGTAGAAGAAGTTCGCGTCCTCTGAGCGCGCGTGGATACTCACGACGTTCGGATGGCTCGATGTCTGCCCGTACTCGATCTCCTGCTTGAAACGCTTGTTTCGGGCGGAGTCCGCGTCTCGGTCCTTCTCGATCCGTTTGACTGCGAACACCTGGCCGTCGGGCTTACGGCGGGCCTTCCACACCACGGCTGACCCGCCCTCTCCCAGAGCTGAATCCCGCTCGTAAGTGACTCCGTCGATCATGAACGGTTCACGCTTCGGCATGAGCCCACCCTACTGGCCTCATCGGGGCGGTGACCTCCGCCAATTGCCGCCAGGACCAGAGCGTTTCCCGGCGGTACGCGGTAGATGTCCCCCACGTCGCGGACCTTGGTCACGCACTGCGATGTGCGGCTAGAGGTCCGACCGCGACAGGCCCTCGCCCTCGGCCATAGGTCGCAGCCCCCGCCCCCGCCATGAAGGCCGCCGGATTCCGCGTATTCGATGAACTGTGGACCGCCGACGGCGAGGATTTTGCCCAGTGCGACTCGGACGACGGTCGCGACTACGGCATCTGAAAAGGACCGCACCTCCGTGCAGCTTCCCGACCAGATCACGAACTCGCTCCCTCCCATCGTCGAGGCCGCACGCGTCGCCAACCGGCGCGGCTCGACACTGTGGGACGTCCGGACCGACATGGCTCGCTACGCGGTCAAGCTGGGGTACCCGATCGCTGCGACCGACGAACATTCTGGCCAGCCATGGACCGCGCTCGCGCCCGGACGGGAAGCGGCCGTCCTCCAACACCTCGGCGCCCCGGTGCCCACTGGTAGGTGGGAGAGGGGTACATGGTGCATCCAGCCGTGGCACGAGGGACCCGATCTGCAACAGCTCTGGGAGAGGCATCGCGTGGACGGCTCGGCGCCCAGCGTGGTGACGGCACTGGAGTGCGCCAGCGCTCTCGCACGCCTCCACGCTGAAGGCTGGGCGCACGGCGACGTACAGCCGATGCACTTCCTGATCGGCCCCTGGCGCACCCACCTCATCGACCTTGCCCTTGCTCAGGGCAAGCCCCTCCCCGAGGAGGTCGACTTTCCGCACCGGGGCTGCCTCGTCCACTACGAGGCTCCCGAACTGTCGAGACAGGTACTCGAAGAAGGGCAGGCATCACCGACCCAGGCGAGCGATGTCTACGGCCTCGGTGCGAGCCTGCTGATGGCTGCCCGGCAACGGCGTGCCGTCATCTACCCCGACGACGCTCCCAGGGACGAACAGCGCCGGGCCGTCGTCGAGGGAAACCGGAGACCAGTGAACATCGAGGGGGCGTTCGGCGAGCTGGTCGAGCAGATGCTCGCCTACAAGCCCGCCGAACGCCCCACCCTCCAGGAGGTCATCGAGGCCATGCGGGAGATGCTCTGACGGCCGGCGGCAGTAGACGAGAAAAAGCACCGCCCAGCAGCCGCCGCAAGGCAGACCGCGAGCGTTGCCTCACCCCTTCTTCCGCAGCACCTCCCCCACCCTCTCCTCCCGCCACTTCCGCAGCAGTTCGTGGAAGGCCACCGCGCCATGCGGGTACGCGTTCGGGCCGTTCGGGCGGCCGCGGCCCTCGCGGTTGTAGTAGCCGGGGGTGCATTCCGCGTGGAACCACTCGTGGTCGGGGGCGCCATGGGAGCACGTTGCGCGCCAGGCGGCGACCGCTTCCGAGGATGGTTCCAGGAGTGCGTCGTCGCGCTCGGCGGCTGCGACCAACGCCGCGGCGTGGATGGCCTGTTCGTCCAGGATGTGGCTGAAGTTGACGCTGGAGGAGTTCTGCATCGGGCCCAGTTGGATCAGGTTGGGGAAGCCGGGGGTCGTGAAGCCGTGGAGGGTGCGGGGGCCGAACTCGGCCAGGGTGGAGAGGAGTTGGAGGCCGTTGCGGCCTGTTACCGGGAGTTTGCCGGATGTGACGCCGGAGACGCCGACCGAGAAGCCCGTCGCGAAGATCAGGCAGTCGATCTCGTACTCGACGCCGCCGACGACCACCCCGCGTTCCGTCATCCGCTCGATGCCGTGGGTGTCCGCCGTGTCGACGAGTGTCACGTTCTCGCGGTTGAAGGCGGGGAGGTACAGGTCGGAGAACGTAGGGCGTTTGCAGGCGTAGCGGTACCAGGGCTTGAGGGCCTCGGCGGTGGCCGGGTCGGTGACCTCCGCGGCGACGCGGTCGCGGATCTGGTTCATCGTGGCGTGGTCGGCGGCCTCGTACGCCGCCTCGAAGTCCGGTTCGCCGTCGCGACGGAAGCTCGGGAGGAGCTTTTCGAGGAGGGCCGCTGATTCCGTCCAGCGGTCGGCCACCAGGTCGCGGTCCGCGTCCTCTCCCGAGACGATCCGCAGGAAGTTCTCGCGGCGTTCGCCCGCCCAGCCCGGCCTGTCCGCCCCGACGTCCTGCGGGGTCATGCGGCGCTGACCGCGCGTGTCGACGGCGGACGGCGTGCGCTGGAAGACGTACAACTGGCCGGCGTCCTCGGCCAGTTTGGGGATGGCCTGAACGCCCGTGGCGCCCGTGCCGACGACGCCGACGCGCTTGTCCGCGAGGCCCGTCATGCCGCCCTCGGGGCCGCCGCCGGTGTAGCCGTAGTCCCAGCGCGAGGTGTGGAAGGTGTGGCCCTTGAAGTCCTCGATGCCGGGGATGCCGGGCAGCTTGGGCTCGGAGAGGGTGCCGGTCGCGGTGACGACGTACGTGGCGTGGAACGCGTCGCCGCGGTCGGTTGCGACGAGCCACTGGTGGGCGGACTCGTCCCACGTCAGGGCGGTGACCGCCGTCGAGAAGAGGGCGTTCTCGTACAGGTCGAAGTGCTCGGCCATGCGCACCGCGTGGCGTCGGATCTCGTCGCCCGGCGCGTACTTCCACTCGGGTACGTAGCCGGTCTCGTCCAGCATCGGCAGGTAGACGTGTGCCTCGATGTCGCAGTGGATGCCGGGATAGCGGTTCCAGTACCAGGTGCCGCCGAAGTCGCCGCCCTGCTCGACCACCCGAACCTTCGCCACGCCCTGCTGCCGCATCCGCGCGCCCGCCAGGATGCCGCCGAACCCGCCGCCGACGATCGCGACGTCCACCGTGTCGCGCAGCGGCTCGCGCTCAGGGATCTCGCCCGCGTACGGGTCGGCGGCGAAGTAGCCGAACTCGGCGGTCGTGGAACGGTATTGGGCCGTGGCGTCGGGGCGGACACGGCGCTCGCGTTCAGCGCGGTAGCGCTCGCGCAGCTCCGCCGTCTCCTGCGGGGTGGGGGGCGTGGCGCACTTCGGCAGGGTCATGCGACGGCTTCCTCTCGTGGGGGGGGCATGCGGCGGAGGGACGCCCTCGCTGGGACTTCCGGACCGTCACGGGTACCGTAACCCAACAACCGGACAACATTGTCCGGTAGGGGGCGGGTGCGGCCCGACCCCGACGTGACCCGACGCGAAAGGCCCTCGATGTCGAACCTCACCCCCGCCTCCCCGCTGCGCGACTGGCTCGCCGATCCGGCCGCCGGACAGATCCTGCGCGGCATGCTCGCCTCGCAGGGGCAGAGCGAGGAGGCCCTGGCCCCCGCGCTCGGTCTGCCGTTGGAGCAGCTCGTGAAGATGTCCGGCGGGAAGTTCCCCTCGGAACTGGTGGATGTGCTGGTCACCGCCGCCCGGACCGGTGAGATACCGGAGGGTCTGCCCACCGCTCCCCCGGCCCCGGCCGCCACCGCCGCGACGGAGCCGGGCATCGAGATCGGCACCCCCGAGCCGTGGACCGAGCAGCTCACCTCCGGACGGTTCGCCGGCCAGACCGTCATCGTCACCGGCGCCGCCTCCGGCATCGGCCGGGCCGTCGCCTCGCGCGTCGTGCGCGAGGGCGGTCGGGTCGTCGCCGTCGACGTGTCGGGCGACAAACTGGCCGACGTGGCAGCGGAGTTGGGCGAGGCGCTCGTGCCGGTCACCGCGGACATCACCGAGCCCACGGCCGCCGACACCGTGCTCGCCGCCGCGGGCGGGCGCGTCGACGCGCTGGCGAACGTCGCGGGCGTGATGGACGACGACGCCGCCGTGCACGAGGTCGACGACAAGATCTGGCAGCGCGTCATGCGCATCAACGTCGACGGACCCATGTACCTGATGCGCGCCGTCGTACCGGGCATGCTCGCGGCGGGCGGCGGCCGGATCGTGAACATCGTGTCCGAGGCGGCGCTGCGCGGCTCGGCGGCCGGCGCCGCGTACACGACGTCGAAGCACGCCCTCGTCGGGCTGACGAAGTCCTCGGCGTACCAGTACGCGGGTACGGGAGTTCAGGTCAACGCGGTCGCGCCGGGCGCCGTCGCCACCGGTATTCAGGTACCGGCGGGCGCGCCCTACGGTTCGGCGCGCACCGCGAAGATGCGGGTGGCGATCCCCGGTCTCGCGATGGCGGAGGAACTGGCGGCGTCCGTCACGTTCCTGCTCAGCCGCGACGCGGTGAACCTCAACGGGGTCGTGCTGCCGTCGGACGGGGGCTGGTCGGTGGCCTGAAGTACCCGGACCTGCCCCCCCCATCCCCGTACGGAAGGTGCACCCCACATGCCCGCCAGAACGCACACGCTCGCCGCTGTCGCCGCCCTCGGCCTCCTCGCCCTCACCGGCTGCGGCACCGAGAAGGCCGGCGCCTCCTCCGACGCCCACCCCGCCTCCGGCGAGGGACACACCATCCGCGCCACCCAGCTCTCCCACGTCACCACCCCGCACCAAGCCACCGGCATGACACTCCTCGAAGGGCCGGTCCTCGCCAAGGACGGTGACCTGCGACTCGTCGACGTCACCGCCCCTCCCGGCGAGCCCAAGGTGATCTCCGTCGACGTGAAGACCGGTGACCACAAGGGCGTCTACACGGACAAGACCGGCGCCTACACCTCCGCGCAGATCAGCCCGCACGACGGCCGCGTGCATCTGACGGAGTACCAGTCGGGCGACATCGTCAGCATCGCGCAGGACGGCTCGGACCCGCGGACGTTCTTCTCCGGCAAGGTCGACGGGTCCCCGATGAACCCCGACGACATCGCGTTCGACGACGACGGCAATCTCTACGTCAGCGATCTGCACGGCATGAAGACGGGCGAGGCCGAGGGCCGCATCGTGCGCATCGACCGCGACGGCGAGAAGACCACCATCCTCG
This sequence comes from Streptomyces sp. NPDC059897, assembly GCF_042730865.1. Taxonomy (NCBI): domain Bacteria; kingdom Bacillati; phylum Actinomycetota; class Actinomycetes; order Kitasatosporales; family Streptomycetaceae; genus Streptomyces; species Streptomyces sp. NPDC059897. The sequence continues at coordinate 422,394 of NZ_JBHWKQ010000001.1, forward strand.
CCGACAAGCTCGCGCACCCCAACGGTGTGATGTTCGACCCCGAGCAGAAGGGCCTGTGGATCAGCGAGCTGGCCACGGACACCGTCTCGTATCTGCTGCTCGACGCCGACAAGACCACGGTGACCACTCAGCACGAGGCCATCCACGTCGACGGCGGCGTCGCGCAGACGGACTCCATCGCCGTGGACGCCGAGGGCAACCTCTACCAGGCGCTGCACGGCCGGCCCGCCATGGCGGTCTTCAGCAAGTACGGCGAACGTCTCGGCACGGTGGAGGTGCCCGCGAAGGAGGCCAAGGGCCTGCAGTCGGCGACGAATGTCGCGATCACGCCGGGCGGCCGGGCCGCGTACATGACGGTCAGCGGGCCGCAGGGCGGGTACGTCTACGAGTTCGACGCGCTGGCCAAGGGCATCCGCCTGTCCAACGGCGGCTGACGCCCGGCCCTCCGCCGGCGACGGCGGCTGACGCTCAGCCCTCCGCCAGGTCGACGGACCGCAGCGGCCCCACCTCGACGCCAAGCAGCCCCCAGGCCGCGAGTGCCAGCCGCTCGCGCTCGGCGAGAGTGGGGCCCGCGACCGCGCCGGAGACCATCGCGATGGCGAGCATCAACTCGTCGGCGGACCGCCCGCGCCCGGCGGACGTGCACCCGTCGAGCACGCCGCGCACCCGCGCCGACAGCTCCCGGCCCTGCTCGTCGGCCCCGCGTACGCGCAGCAGGTCGACGAAGGCGGTGGAGCGGGTGATGTGCCAGGTGACGACGCCGAGCACGGACGTGAGGGTGGCGTCCGGCTCGGCGGCGGCCGTCTCGATCTGCCGCACGTTCTCGTCGAGCACCGCCGAGGCCAGGGCCATCCGGTCGGCGAAGTGCCGGTACAGGCTCCCCTGCCCGACGCCGGCCCGGCGCGCGACCGTCGACAGCGGCGCGTTCAGCCCCTGCTCCGCGAAGACCTCGCGGGCGGCGGCGATGAGGGCGGCGCGATTGCGGGCGGCGACCCGCCGGCCTTGGTTGGCCGGGCGGGCCCGGTCGGGCTCGGAGGGGTTCGTCACGTTGGCAGCGTAATGCAGTGCAATATCCGGTCAGCGAGGAGGAAGTCCATGTCCAAGCCTGTGGTGGTCGCCATGGGTGTCGGTGGCATCCCGGCATCGGCGGCCCTTCGAGCCCCAGCGCCGGACACCACCTTCGAGCCCCGGCGCCGACTGAGCCAATCAAGCCCCTGCGGCGCTTGAGCAGCGGGGTCCGGGGCGGAGCCCCGAGGCGTAGGAACGGCTCTCGCAACCAGCCCCCGCATGGCCGAGAAGCACCCCTGGACGCGCCGACGCCCCGGCAGGAGGCTCAGTGGCGAACCCTCCCCACCAAGGAGCAGCCATGGCCGACGAACCGGTCCTCACCCTCGACCCCACCGCCTCCGACCACCACGCCGAACACCGCGCCCTGCGCGCCCGCGGCCCCGCCAGCCGCGTCGACCTGCTCGGTGTCACCGCCTGGTCCGTCTCCGACCCCGCGCTCCTCAAGGAACTCCTCACCAGCCCGCACATCTCCAAGAACGCCCGCGCCCACTGGCCTGGATTCGCCGACGCGCTCGCGACCTGGCCACTCGCGCTGTGGGTGGCCGTCGACAACATGTTCACCGCGTACGGCAGCGATCACCGCCGCCTGCGCCGCATGATCGCCCCCGCCTTCTCGGCCCGCCGCGTCACGGCCTTACAGGCGGACATCGAAACGCTCGTCACCGGCATCCTCGACGCGCTCGACGCCCTCCCCGCCGGCACGGTCGTCGACCTGCGCGAGCGTCTGGCCTACCCGCTGCCGATCGCCGTGGTCAGCCGTCTGATGGGGGTGCCGGAGGAGCACCGGGAGCAGTTCCGCACGCTGGTGGACCGGGTGTTCGCCACCACGCTCTCCGCCGAGGAGGCCGCGAAGAACACGGCCGCCGTCTACGACCTCCTGGACGAGCTCATCGCGTCCAAGCGGGCCCGGCCGGGGGACGACATGACGTCGCTGCTCATCGCGACCCGCGACGAGGAGGGCGACGGCGGCAAGCTGTCCGACGTCGAACTGCGCGACACGCTGCTGCTGATGATCAGCGCCGGTTACGAGACGACCGTCAACGTCATCGACCAGGCCGTCACCTCGCTGCTCTCCGACCCGGCCCAGCTCGCCCATGTCAGGACCGGCCGCTGCACCTGGCACGACATCGTCGAGGAGACCCTGCGCCACGAACCCGCGGTCAAGCACCTCCCGCTGCGCTACGCGCTCCAGGACGTCCCGCTCCCGGACGGCCAGGTGATCAGGACCGGTGACGCGATCCTCGCCTCGTACGCCGCCGCCAACCGGCACCCCTCGCTGCACGGCGACACCGCCGACGCGTTCGACGCCACCCGCCCCTCCAAGGAACACCTCGCGTTCGGCCATGGTGTGCACTTCTGCCTCGGCGCCCCGCTCGCCCGCCTGGAGGTCGAGACCGCCCTGCGCATGCTGTTCGACCGGTTCCCCGGCATCGAGCTCGCCGTCCCCGTGACGGACCTGGCGCCGTCGCCGACGCTGATCAGCAACGGGCACACCTCCCTCCCCGTACGCCTCAAGCCTGACGGGGCCGGTCGGCACTGACGAAGCACGGCGCCCCGCCCCGTAACGGACCGGGTGGGGCTCCCCCGGCGCGCCCCACCCGGCGTACGCCTTTTCACCCGATATGTATCGTGTATGACCGCACTGGTCCTCGCACACTTCGTCGTCGCGCTCTGCGCTGCCCCGCTGATCCACCGGGTGGGGTCCCGCGCGTTCGTGCTGCTCGCGCTGCCGCCGGCCGCCGCCCTCGGGTGGGCGCTGTCCCGCTGGGGCGAGGTGAGCGGCGGCGGGGCGAGCGAGGAGGCCTGGTGGTGGATCAGGGACTACGACGTCGAGATCGCGTTCAGGCTCGACGCGCTGTCCCTGGTCATGGTGCTGCTCGCGGCCGGCATCGGGGCGCTCGTGCTGCTGTACTGCGTGCGCTACTTCGACGGCGGCGCCCGGCAGTTGGGCTCGTTCGGCGGCAACCTCCTCGCGTTCGCGGGCGCGATGCTCGGGCTCGTCCTGGCCGACGACCTCATGACGCTCTACCTGTTCTGGGAACTCACCACCGTCCTGTCGTTCCTGCTCATCGGCTACGACAGCGAGAAACGCGCCAGCCGCCGCTGCGCGCTGCAGGCGCTGACGGTGACCTCGGTCGGCGGGCTCGCGATGTTCGTCGGATTCCTGATGCTGGGTCACCTGGCGGGCACGTACCGGATCTCGCACATCCTCCAGTCGCCGCCCGCCGCGAGCGGCACCCTGTCGGCCGCGCTCGCCCTGATCCTGTGCGGGGCGCTCGCCAAGTCGGCGATCTGGCCCCTGAGCATGTGGCTGCCGAACGCGATGGCGGCGCCCACCCCCGTCAGCGCCTATCTGCACGCCGCCGCGATGGTGAAGGCGGGCGTGTATCTGGTGGCGCGATTCGCTCCCGCGTTCGCCGATGTCGCGCCGTGGCGGCCCGTGCTCCTCACCCTGGGCGCGCTGACGATGCTGCTCGGCGGGTGGCGCGCGCTGCGGCTGAACGACCTCAAACTGGTGCTCGCCTACGGGACCGTCAGCCAGCTCGGCTTCCTCGTGGTGCTCGCGGGCGCCGGTTCGTACAACGCCGCGCTCGCCGCCATCGCGATGCTGCTCGGGCACGCGCTGTTCAAGGCGCCGCTGTTCCTCGTGACGGGGATCGTCGACCACGCGAGTGGCACCCGTGACCTGAGACGGCTCTCGGGGGTGGGGCGGCGGCTCCCGTGGGTGGCGGGCACCGCCGTCCTCGCGGGCGCGTCGATGGCGGCGCTGCCGCCGCTGCTCGGGTTCGCCGCGAAGGAGGCCGCGTTCGACGCGCTGCTGCACGGCAGTGTGGGCGACCGGTGGGTACTCGCCTGCATCGTCGTCGGCTCCGCGCTCACCACCGCGTACACCCTGCGCTTCCTGTGGGGCGCGTTCGCGCGCAAGCCCGGGGTCGCCGACACCCCCGTGCACCGCGTCGGCGTCGCCTTCCTCGCGCCGCCCGCGCTGCTCGCCCTCGCCGGGCTGGTGCTCGGTCCGGGCATCGACTGGACGTCACACCTCTTCGAGCAGTACGCGAAGCAGTACCCGGTCCCCGCACACCCCTACCACCTGGCGCTCTGGCACGGATTCGGCACGGCGCTCGGCCTGTCCGTGCTCGCGTGGGCGGGCGGCGCGGTGCTGTTCCTGGCGCGGGAGCCGGTGGTGGGGCTCGGGCGGCGGTTCGCCTGGCCGAAGGCGGACGAGGCGTTCGGCCGCACCGTCCTCGGCCTCGAACGCTCCGCCCTCCAGATCACCGGCGCGGTCCAGAAGGGCTCGCTGCCCTCGTACGTGGCGACCGTCCTTGGTGTCATGTTCGTCGGGCTGATCGCTGTCCTCGCCACCGACCGGCCCTGGCACGGCACACCCGCACCGCGCCTGTGGGACCACCCGATGCAGGCGGGCGTCGGCGCGCTGACCTGTGCGTGCGCACTGATGTGTCTGGTGGTGCAGCGGCGCATGAAGGCGGCGGTGCTCGCGGGCCTGACCGGGTACGGCACGGCGCTCCTGTACGTCGTGCAGGGCGCGCCCGACCTGGCGCTCACCCAGTTCGGCGTGGAGACGGTGTCGACCGTGGTGCTCGTCCTCGTTCTGCGGCGCCTCCCGGTGTTCTTCGGTGACACGCAGCGGACCTGGCGCTGGGGTGTGAGCATGCTGCTCGCGCTCGGCAGCAGCGTGGCGGTGGCGTGCGCGGTGTGGCTCGCGACGGGTGCGCGCACCGCCGAGCCCGCGGGCGCGGCGCACATCGAGGAGACGGCACACCACGGCCTCAAGGACGTCGTCGCGACGATCCTCGTGGACTTCCGGGCCTGGGACACCATGGGCGAGTCGGCCGTCCTCGCCGTCGCCGTCCTCGGTGTCACCAGCCTGCTGTACGTGCACCGGCGCCAGGGCCGGGCGACCGCGCCGCCGCCCCGGCTGCCGGGCGGGGTGACCGCCTGGTCGCTGGCCACCTCGAAGCTGAAGGTGCCCGCCAAGTACCAGCAGGGCGCGCCGGAACGCAGCTGGCTGGTGGCCGGTGACACCCTCGCGCCGGAACACCGCTCGGTCGTCTTCGAGGTGGTCGCCCGGCTCGTGTTCCACCCGATCCTGATGCTGTCGGTGTACCTGCTGCTGTGCGCGGAGAACCTGCCGGGCGGCGGATTCGTCGGCGGGCTCGTCGCCGGGGTCGCGCTGACGATCCGTTATCTGGCGGGCGGGCGGCACGAGTTGACGGTCGCGGCGCCGGTCCATCCGGGCTTCTTCACCGGGCTCGGCCTGACCCTTTCGACGACGGTCGCACTCGGCGGGCTCGCCGACGGCACGGTGCTGCACGGCTGGACCTGGCACGGACACCTGCCGCTGATCGGCGACTGGCACGCGGGCACCGCCGTCATCTTCGACCTCGGGGTGTACCTGCTGGTCCTCGGGGTGGTCCTGGACGTCGTCCGGGCGCTCGGCTCGAAGATCGACCAGCAGACCGAGTACAGGGCGAGTCTCGCGCTCGCCGGGGAGGCCCAGAACTCGTGACCGTCAGTCTCACCCTGCTGGTCTGCGCGGTCGTGCTGACCAGCGCAGGCGGGATCCTCATCCACACGCGCAGCCTCACCCGGGTCCTGGTCGGCATCATCGTGTGCGGCAACGGCGTCAATCTCTTCGTCCTCGCCTCGACGGGCGCGGCCGGGTTCCCACCGCTGCTCTACCCGGGCGTCGACGCGGCCAGGATCACCGATCCGCTGCCGCAGGCCATCATCCTCACCGCCGTCGTCATCACCCTCGCCACCACGGCGTTCGTGCTGGCGATGGCGTACCGCAGCAGCCAGCTGACCGGTTCGGACTTCGTGCCGGACGACGTCGCGGACCGGCGGGTCGTGCTGCGCGCGGAGATCGCCGCCGAGCGGGCCGAGCTGCGCGAGATCCACCGCGGCGAGGGCCCGAGCGCCTGGCGGGACGAACGCCGCGAGCAGCGCCGCAGGCTGCGCGCCGACCGCGCCTACCAGGCGCGTGCCCGGGACGCGGACGGCGACCTGTGGGACGACGTGCTCGGCGCGGACCCGCCGGGGTCGAGCCCCGCCGACCCGGCCGATCCCACCGAGACCCGCCCGGAGGAGACCCGGTGAACTCCCTCGTCCCGCTGCCCGTCGTGCTGCCCCTGGTGGTGTGCGGGCTGACCCTGTTCATCGGGCCGCGGCTGCGCTGGCTGCACCGGCTCATCACCGTCGGGGTGCTCGCGGCGGTCGTCGCGGTCGATGTCGTCCTGCTCGTCGAGGCCGACCGCACGGGCCCGCTCGTCGTGCACCTCGGCGACTTCGGGCCGCCGCTCGGTGTCACCCTGGTCGCCGACCGGCTCGCCGCGCTGATGCTCCTGGTGTCGGGCGCCGTCACCTTCATCGTCCTGATCTACGCGATGAGCCAGGGCATGGCCGACCGCGAGGAGCGGGCACCGATCGCCGTGTTCCACCCGGCGTACCTGGTCCTGGTCGCCGGGGTGTCGCTCACCTTCCTCGCGGGCGACCTCGTGAACCTCTACGTCGGCTTCGAGATCATGCTGATGGCCAGCTTCGTGCTGCTCACGGTGGGCGCCACGGAGCCACGGGTGCGCGCCGGATCGACGTACGTCGTCGTCTCCCTCGTCTCGTCCCTGGTGTTCCTGTGCGGGATCGCCGTGACCTACGCGGCGGTGGGCACCGTCAACTTCGCGCAGCTCGCCCAGCGGATGCCCGAACTCCCGCTGGGGGTGAGCACGTTGGCGGAGGTGCTGCTGCTCACGGTGTTCGGGGTGAAGGCGGCGGCGTTCCCCGTCGCGGCGTGGCTGCCCGACTCGTACCCGACGGCGCCCGCACCGGTGACGGCCGTGTTCGCCGGCCTTCTCACCAAGGTCGGCGTGTACTCGATGATCCGCGCGGACACGTTGTTCTTCCCGGGCAACCGGCTCTCGGGAGCGCTGATGGCGGTGGCGTTCGCCTCGATGATCATCGGCATTCTCGGCGCGGTCGCCCAGACCGACCTCAAGCGTCTGCTGTCCTTCACCCTCGTCAGCCACATCGGCTTCATGCTGTACGGGCTCGCGCTCGGCACCCCGGGCGGCATCGGCGGCGCCATCGTCTACACGGCGCACCACATCACCGTACAGACGACCCTGTTCCTGGCAGCAGGACTGCTCGAAAAGCGCTACGGCACAACGGAGTTGACCCGCCTCGGCGGCACCATGCGCTCGGCGCCACTGCTCGCCGCGCTCTGGTTCGTGCCCGCCATGAACCTCGCCGGGATCCCACCCCTGTCCGGGTTCCTCGGCAAGCTGGGCCTGATGCGGGCGGGCGCGGCGGCCGGCGGCGCGTGGTCGTACACACTGCTCGCCGCGGCCGCCGTGACGAGCCTGCTGACGCTGTACGTGATGGCGAAGGTGTGGAACCTGGTGTTCTGGCGGGCCGCCCCCGCCCAGCCGCCGTCCGAGGACGACGTGCTGGAGGAGAGCGACGATCCCGACTCGGCGCCGGAGGACAGCGGTGGCGGCGGCGCGGTGGCGACCGCCGTGAGCGTACGCACCACCATGCGGGTCCCCCGCGTCATGACCGCTGCGACGGCCGCCGCGGTCGCCCTCGGCCTCTCCTACACCCTGCTGGCCACCCCGCTGACCGGCCTCGCCGACCGCTCGGCCGCCGAACTCCTCGCCCGTACGCCCTACGTAGAGGCGGTGCTCGACCAGTGAACTCCTCCGGACACAGGACCCGTTGGCGCCGCATCGACCTGCCGCTGATCGCCTGGCTCACGGTCATCTGGACGCTGCTGTGGACCGGCCTCAGCTGGGGCAACGTCATCAGCGGCGTCGTCGTCGCGGTCCTGCTCTGCCTGGTCTTCCCGCTGCCCGCCGTCGAACTCGACCTGCGGCTGCGCCCGGTCGGCATCGTCCGGCTCGCCGGCTACCTCCTGTACGACATGACCTCGTCCACGGTCACCGTGACCTGGCAGACACTGCGCGGAAAGCCGGGGCCCGCCGCCGTGATCGCGGTCCCGCTGCGCTGCCGCACCGACCTGATGATCGCGGCGACCGCCGTCGCCGTGTCCAGCGTCCCCGGCGGCGCGCTCGTGGAGGTCAACGGCTCCACCGCCACCCTGTTCCTGCACGTCGTGCACGCCGACGACCCGCGGGCGGTGGACCGGGCCCGCGCCGACGTGCGGCGCCTGGAGACCCTCGTCGTACGGGCCTTCGGAACGCGCGAGGAGATCGCGCGGCTCACGGATTCCGAGCCGCCGGAGACACCTCGCGGTCCCGAGACTTCCGAGGAAAGGCCGCCCGACGCATGAAGCTGGCCAACGACATCCTGCTCAACGGCGCGCTGGTGCTGATCGTCCTGGCCGGCGCGCTGCTGCTGGTGCGGATCTGGCGGGGACCCTCGATGCTGGACCGGGCCGTGTCGGTCGACATCGCGGCGGTGCTCATCATCGCCGGGATCGGGGTCAACGCCGCCATCACACGCACCAGTTACTACCTGTCGATCATGTTGGTGATCGCCTTCCTCGGCTTCACGAGTTCCGTGGCCATCGCCCGCTTCATCGCGGCACGTGACCGGCCGGGCATCCGGCCGAGGTCCGGCGCCATCTCCCTCAAGAAGAACCAAGGCCCCAAGGAGCGCCCGTGAACTGGCACGACGTCACCGATCTCGCCGGGTCCGCGCTGCTGTTCCTCGGCGCGGCGGTCTGTCTGACCGGCGTCATCGGCATGCTGCGGCTGCCCGACGTGCTGACCCGCAGCCACGCCGCGACCAATCCGCAGACCCTCGGCATGCTGCTGCTGGTTGCGGGCGTCGCCCTGCGTCTGCGCTCGGGCGTCGACCTGGGCACGCTCGCGCTGGTCGCCTTCTTCCAACTCCTGACCAGCGCGGTCGCGGCCCACTTGGTGGCTCGGGCCGCGTATCGCACGGGCCAGGTCGGCGAGGCCGCGCTGCTGCGGGACGAGCTGGCGTCGGCGCCACGGCAGTGACCTCTCCGCTCCCTCAGGCGGCGGGCCGGACGCGGACGGGCAGGGCGTCCCGATGCCCGTAGCCATGTCCTCACCCGGCCATCATCGTCAAGAGGCGACCTCCGCACCGATCTCCTCGGCCACCTCCCTGAGCCAGATGTGCGTCGGGTCGTGCGTGTGCACGGGGTGCCACCACAGGGCTTCCTGGAGCGGCACCGACTCGTAGGGCGGTGCCATGATGCGGACCGGGGCCGCCGAGCCAAGCAGTTCGGCGAGGCGGCGCTGGACGAGCGCGATGCGGTCGGTGCCCGCGACCAGGAAGGGCAGCATCGCGAAGTGGTCGACGGAGACCTCCACGCGGGGTTCGATGCCGAGCATGCCCAACTGGCGTACGGCCGGGGCGTCGTAGGTGCGCTGGTACGTGACCCAGGGCAACCGCGAGAGGTCGTCCAGGGTGAGGCGCTCGCCGACCTCGTCGTTGCTGTCGGCCACCAGGAACACCCACTCGTCGGCGAACAGGTCGGTGCGTGGCATGTCGCTGACGACGCCGTGCGGCATCAGCAGCCCGTCCGTGGTGCTGAGCAGCACACCGAGGTCCTCGACGACGGTGGGCGGTGTCCGGGTGAAGCGGAGCCTGACGTGCGGCGCCTCGGTGTGGATGCGGCGGGCGAGGGCGGTGCCGAAGACGGCGACGGCGTAGTCGGAGGCCATCAGCGTGAACGTGCGGCTCTCGGTGGCGGGGTCGAAGTCGGCCTGGCTGCTGAAGAGGCGTTCCAGGAGGTCGTACGCGGTCGAGGTGCGCTCGAGGAGGACCTGGCCGAGGGCGGTGAGTTCGTACTGGCCGCCGTTGCGGGCGAGGAGTTCGTCGCCGAAGTGGCGGCGCAGCCGGGACAGGGCCGCGCTCATGGCGGGCTGGCTGAGGCCGACGCGCTGGCCTGCCCGTGTCACGTTGCGTTCCTCGAGGAGGGCGCGGAGGGCGACGACGAGGTTGAGGTCCAGGCGGGACAGGTTCACGGCGGGTCCTAGGGGGCTCGACGGCGGCTGCGGCCACTCTACGACGGGCATCCGTCGGGTGGATGCAAGGCATTCACACAATCTATTTCCCTGATCGGGGGTGGAGGGGTGAGATTGGACCTGACGCCGTCTGGAGGACATACCTGTGAAATCTGAAGCAGCTGCCCCGCTCTTCGCCGGTCCCTACGCCCTGGGGACGCTGTCCGACGCCGAACGCCCCGTGTTCCCGGCCCTTGTCCGCAGCGACGGCGCGGTCGTCGATCTGCGCGCCGCGCTCGACGACACCCGCCTCACCATGCTCGAAGTCCTCGACCGGTGGCAGGAGTTGGAGCCGCGCTTCGCCGCCCTCGCGGCCGGGGCCCCGGCGGACAGGCCCACTGTCGACGCGTTCCGGGTGCACGCCCCGATCGCGCCCCGCCAGGTGCTGCAGTCGGGTGCCAACTACCGGCAGCACGTCATCGATCTGCACGTCGCGCACAAGGCCCCGGGCGACGAGCGCCCCGAGGACGAGCGGCGCGCCGAGGCCGCGGAGATCATGGACCGCCGGGCCGCCGACGACCTGCCGTACGTGTTCATCGGCCTGCCGGGCGCGATCACCGGCCCGTACGACGAGGTCACGCTGCCCGCCTGGGCCGAGAAGCCGGACTGGGAGCTGGAGTTGGCGGCCGTCGTCGGCCGACCCGCGCACCGGGTGTCGGTCGAGGAGGCCCTGGAGTACGTCGCCGGGTACACGATCGCCAACGACCTCACGGACCGTGCCACGGTCTTCCGCCGCGACATGCCGCAGATCGGCACGGACTGGCTGCGCAGCAAGAACGCGCCCGGGTTCACCCCGCTGGGGCCGTGGATCGTGCCGGCGTCCTCCGTCGGTGACACCTCGGATCTTCAGCTCACCCTGAAGCTGAACGGCGAGACCATGCAGAACGAGTCCACCAAGGACATGATCTTCAACGTGGCCCGCATGGTGTCCTACGCCTCGCAGTGCGTCGAACTCCGGCCGGGTGACCTGGTGTTGACGGGATCGCCCGCCGGTAATGGCATGCACTGGGGGCGGCTGCTGCGCGACGGCGACGTGATGGACGGCTCCATCACAGGCCTCGGCGCCCAGCGCACCCACTGCGTCGCGGAGGTGGCGCGGTGACCCTGGACAGGAACGACCCCGAGGGCGCGATCGCCGAGGCAGCCAAGTCGTACTCGAACTGGGGGCGTTGGGGCGAGGACGACGTGCTCGGCACGCTCAACTTCCTCGACGAGGCCAAGCGGCGCGAGGGTGCGGCGCTCGTGCGGCGCGGTGCCAGCTTCTCGCTGTCGCAGCGCTTCGACATGGACGGCCCGCAGAAGGGCTGGCGGAGGCGCACCAACCCGGTGCACACCATGCTCGACACCGGCACCGATGCCGCGCTCGCCAACCAGGGCTTTCCGCACGGGATGGGCGGCGCCGACGACGTCATCGCGATGCCGCTCCAGTGCTCCACGCAGTGGGACGGACTGGGCCACATCTTCGACCACGGCAAGGCGTGGAACGGCCGCGACGCGGCCCGCACCGTCACCTCCGACGGCGACCTGGTGACCGGCATCGAGCACATGGCCGCACACGTCGCGGGGCGTGGCGTCCTGCTGGACGTGGGCCGTGTCGTCGGCGAGGACGGCGAACTGCCCGACGGCTTCGCCATCACCGAGGACCACTTGGCCGCGACCGCCGAGGCGCATGGTGTGGCGGTCGGCCGGGGCGACATCGTGGTCGTGCGCACCGGGCGGCTCGCCCGCGCCCGCCGCGAGGGCTGGGGCGAGTACGCGGGCGGCCCGGCGCCCGGCCTGTCGTTCACCTCGGCGGGCTGGCTGCACCGTACGGAGATCGCGGCGATCGCCACGGACACCTGGGGCTTCGAGGTGCGGCCCAACGAGTTCGAGCACGCCTTCCAGCCGCTGCACCAGGTCGCGATCCCCAACATGGGGCTGCTGATCGGCGAGATGTGGGACCTGGACGCGCTCGCGGAGGACTGCGTGCGCGACGGTGTGTACGAGTTCTGGCTGGCCGCCCCGCCGCTGCCGATCACCGGCGCTGTGGGCTCCCCGGTCAATCCCGTCGCCGTCAAGTGAGCCTCAACGGCCTTGAGGAACAGAGGAGTTCCCCTATGAGCACACCCCGTACCGTCCTCGTCATCGGTGGCGGCGCGGCCGGCAACGCGGCGACGATCCTGCTGCGCCGCGCCGGGATCGCGGTCGACCTGATCGAGGCGAAGGACGACTGGAACGCCACCGCGGGGTCCGGCATCACCCTCCAGGGCAACGCGCTGCGTGTGCTGCGCGAGCTGGGCGTGTGGGACCAGGTGGAGAAGTCCGGGTACGGATTCGGCGCGGTCGGCATCACCGCCCCCGACGGCACCGTCCTGCACGTCGCCGAGGACCTGCGCACCGGCGGCGACGAGCTGCCCGCGACCGTCGGCATGCAGCGCCCGCAGTTGCAGGGCATCCTCATCGACGCGGTGCGCGCGAGCGGCGCCACCGTGCGGCTCGGCGTCCGCGCCGAGACTCTCGACCAGGACGCGGACGGAGTCACCGTCCGCCTCACCGACGGCAGCACGCACCGCTACGACCTCGTGATCGCCGCCGACGGTCTGGGTTCCGCGACCCGCGCCGCCATCGGCATCACGGACCGGCCCGAGCCCACCGGCATGGCCATCTGGCGGGTCGCCACCCCGCGCCCGGCCGCGCTGACCCGCACCGACCTCGCGTACGGCGGCCCCGCGTACATCGCGGGCTACTGCCCGACAAGCGAGTCCACGATCTACGCGTACGTCGTGGAGGCCAACCGCGACCGCGCGACGATCCCGGCGGACTCCTACGCGGACGAGATGCGCCGCCTGGCCTCGGCCTACGGCGGCCACTGGCCGGAGATCACCGCGCACATCACCGACCCGGCGCAGGTCAACTACACGTGGTTCGACCGGATGCTGGTCGAGGGCTCCTGGCACCGCGGCCGCGTCGTGCTGGTCGGCGACGCCGCCCACTGCTGCCCGCCGACCCTCGCCCAGGGCGCGGCCCTGTCCATGGAGGACGCCTGGGTGCTCACCCAGATGCTGACCGCCTCCGACACCTGGGACGACGCGCTCTTCCAGGCGTACTACGAGCGACGCATCACTCGCGTGCGGCCCGTGGTGGAGGCGTCCGTCCAGCTCGGCCAGTGGCAGCTCGACGGGGTCCGCGACGCCGACGTGCCCGGCCTGATGGGCCGCACCATGACCATGCTGCGGGAGCTGCCGTGACGACACCGACGACACCACACCCCACCATCGATGTGCACGCCCACATCCTGCTTCCGGAAATCGAGCAACTCGTCTCCGGTGAGCCGGGGTTGGAGCAGGCGCGGGAGCTGGAAGCCCGCCGCAACGGCCCGGACGCGCTCGCCGTGAGCGGTGCCATGATCCGCGAGCGGTTCGCCCGGCTCACCGATGTCACCGCCCGCCTCTCCGTCATGGACGAGCAGGGCGTGGACATCCAGCTGGTCAGCCCGTCGCCTTCGCACTACCACTACTGGGCCGGGGCGGAGACCGCCGAGAAGGTGTACCGCCTTGCGCACGAGTCGGTGGCCGCGCACTGCGCGAAGTCCCCAACCCGACTGCGCGGCCTCGGACTTGTGCCACTCCAGCACCCCGATCTCGCGGTCGAAGCACTCGACCACGCCCTGGCCTCCGGGCTCCTGGGCGTCGAGCTGTCCAGCCACGCCCCGGGACGCGAACTCTCCGACCCCGCGTACGAGCCGCTGTGGGCGCGGGCCGCCGAGACGGGGGCGCTGCTGTTCCTGCACCCGTTCGGCTGCACGCTCGACGAGCGGCTCGACCAGTGGTACCTGTCCAACAGCGTGGGCCAGCCGACCGAGAACGCGGTCGCCCTCTCCCACCTCATCTTCTCCGGCGTCCTCGACCGCCACCCCGGCCTGCGGATCGTCGCGGCGCACGGCGGCGGCTACCTGCCCACGCACATCGGCCGCGCCGACCACGCGTGGGCGGCGCGCGCGGACGCCTCGGCGGGCTGCGACCAGCGCCCGAGCAGCTACCTGCGGCGCCTGTACTTCGACTCACTCGTCCACGACCCGTACGTACTGCGGGAGTTGGTGCGCGCGGCCGGGCCCGACCGGGTGCTGCTCGGCTCCGACTACCCCTTCGACATGGGCAGCGAGGACCCGCTCGGCGCCCTGCGCGCCGCCGGGCTGCCCACCGTCGACTTCGACGCCATCCGGGGCGGCACCGCCGCCGCCCTCCTCCGGAAGGACTGATCAGCCATGACCCGCCTGCTCACCCACCTCCGCCATGTCGACCTGGCCGTACCCGACTACGACAAGCAGCTCGACTTCTACTCCGGCGTCTGGGGCCTCACCAAGGTCGCCGAGGACTCCGGCATCTCTTTCCTGGCCGCCGAGGGCTCCCCGGAGCAGTATGTCGTCCGGCTCCGCAAGGCGGAGGAGAAGCGCCTCGACCTCGTCTCGTACGGGGCGGCGAACCCGGCCGACGTCGACACGCTCGCCGAGCAACTCCTTGCTGGTGGCGTTCAGTTGATCTCCCAGCCCGGCAAGGTCGACACTCCCGGCGGCGGCTACGGCTTCCGCTTCTTCGACGTCGACGGGCGCACCATCGAGGTCTCCACGGACGTCGAGGTGCGACAGCACCGCAAGATCGAGGAGAAGGAGGCCATCCCGGTCAAGCTCTCCCACGTCGTCCTCAACTCGCCCGACCTGAACAGGACCCGGGAGTGGTACGAGCGCCACCTCGGCTTCGCCCTGTCCGACACCCTGTCGTCGCCGCACATGGGCGAGGTCATGCACTTCATGCGGATCTCCAACCAGCACCACTCGATGGCGATCGCGCAGGGCCCGCACACCGCGCTGCACCATGTGTCGTTCGAGATGCGCGGCCTGGACGAGTACATGCGCGGCTCGGGACGTGTCATGCGGGCGGGCTTCAAGAAGATCTGGGGCCCCGGCCGGCACATGGCCGGTGACAACACGTTCACGTACTTCCTGGACCCGCACGGCAACACCGTCGAGTACACGACGGAGCTGGAGGAGCTCGACGAGGACACCTGGCACCCGCACGTCTACGACTTCTCGCAGCCCGAGGTCACCGACCAGTGGGGCACGGCCAACGCGATGAACGAGCTGATCGCCAAGGAGTCGTTCAACGACCCCGACCGCGGTGTGTTCGTCGCCCCGCCGGTCTGAGCCGCCCGCACCGCCCCCAGGAGTCCCCATGCGCTTCGCCACCTACACGTACGAACACGAGACACATGTCGCCGCCGTCGCGGACGACGGCACCCTGCACCCGCTTCCCGGCACCCGGTCTCTGACGGAGGTCATCACGGCGGGTTCCGGACTGCCCGACCTGCTGGCCCTCGGGCAGGCGGCCCTCGACACACCACCCGGCCCGCACGTCTCCGACGTCCGGCTCCACGCACCTCTCCAGCCGCCCTCCCTACGGGACTTCGTCACGTTTGAGGAGCACGTCGAGGGGGTGCGCCGCTCCGTCGACGGGGTGTCGGGGGTGCCCGAGCAGTGGTACGCGGCGCCGACGTTCTACTTCTCCAACCCGCATGCCGTGTACGGGCCGGGCGACGACATCCCGATGCCGCCCGGCTCGGCGGTGCTCGACTTCGAGCTGGAGGTGGGCGCCGTCATCGGCCGCGAGGGCCGCGACCTCACCCCCGAGCAGGCCCGCGACCACATCATCGGCTACACGGTGTTCAACGACTGGTCCGCCCGCGACCTCCAGTCCGCCGAGATGAAGGTCGGCCTCGGCCCCTGCAAGGGCAAGGACACCGCGACCACGCTCGGCCCGTACCTGGTGACCGCCGACGAACTCGACCCGTACCGCGACGAGGAGGGCCTGCTGCGGCTTTCCCTCACCGCCGAGGTCAACGGGGAGGTCGTCGGCAAGGACCTGCTGTCCAACATGAGCTGGACCTTCGAGGAGATGGTGGCATACGCCTCGCGCGGCACCCGCGTGGTCCCCGGTGACCTCCTCGGCTCCGGCACCTGCGGCAACGGCGGCTGCCTCGCCGAACTCTGGGGCGTACGGGGTGAGCAGACACCGCCGCCGCTGAAGCCCGGCGACACCGTCTCGCTGACCGTGGAGGGCATCGGCACCGTCACGAACACCGTGGTCGCCGGCGCCGCGCCGCTCCCGCTGCCGACCGGGCGCCGCCGCTCGCGGGAGCGCCCGTGACCGGGTCCACGTCGCCATCCGGCCTCGCCGGCAAGGTGGTTGTGGTCACCGGCGCGGCACAGGGGCAGGGCGCCGCCGAGGTGGCGGCGCTCGCCTCCGCGGGCGCCCGGGTCGTCGCGACCGACATCCAGGAGGGCCCGGGCTGCCGCGCCCTCGATGTCACCGACCCGAAGGCCTGGGCGACCCTCGCGGCCGAACTCCGTGACACCTACGGGGAGGTGCACGGGCTGGTCAACAACGCGGGCATCACCTGGCGTGCCCGGCTCGGGGACGTACGGCCCGAGGACTTCGAGCGCGTGCACACGGTGAATGTCACCGGGCCGCTCCTGGGCATGCAGCACCTGAGTCCGTTGATGCCACCGGGGTCCGCGATCGTCAACGTGGGCTCGTCGGCCGCGCTGACGGCGCACTATCCGGTGGCGTACACGGCCAGCAAATGGGGCCTTCGCGGGCTCTCGCAGGCCGCCGCCCTGGAACTCGGCCCGCTCGGCATCCGGGTCAACACCGTCCACCCCGGCTACATCGAGACGGAGATGACGGCGTCCGCGGCGCCCACGTTCCGCGAGGCGAACCTCCGCGAGACACCACTCGGCCGCACCGGTGGTGTCGAGGAGATCGCCCCGCTCGTGATGTTCCTGCTTTCGGACGCGGCCTCGTTCATCACCGGCGCCGAGATCCCGGTCGACGGAGGGCTCACCGCCCACGGAGGCGTCAAGTCGATCTCGGACGCGCTACGGCCCTGACGGGCCCCCATGCGCACGCGGCGCGTGCGAACCCGGCGTGTGTCCGAACGCGCGCCGGAACACATCGATGAACGCACTAGTCGACGACCAGCCGCACAGGTTCGCCACCGTCGTCACCGGTGTGCGGTCCGCGAGCAGGATCAGCGCGTGGTGCAGGCGCAGTTGGGTGCGCCACTGCGGGAACGTCATGCCGAGGTCGGCGCGGAAGAGCCGGGACAGGGTGCGGTCGGACGCTCCGACCTCCCGGCCGAGTTCGGTCAGCGTGCGGCGGTCGGCCGGGTCCGCGTGCAGGAGGTCGCACACCGAGCGGAGCAGGGGATCGGTCGGTGTCGGCAGGTGCAGCGGCTGCTGCGGTGACAGCTTGAGCTGGTCGAGCAACACCGCACGCAGCCGCGCCTGTTGGGGGCCTTCGGCCTCGGGCGTGCGCGTGTACTCGACGATCAGCTCGCGCAGCAGCGGGCCGACGGCGAGCACGGCCGGGGTGTCGAGGCCGAGCGGGTTCTCGGTCGCGGGCAGGCCCACGAAGTGCAACTCCACGTTGCCGTGGGCCTGATGGGCGTGCACGGTGTCGGCGGGGACCCACAGGGCACGCGTGCCGGGCGCGACCCACGACCCGGCGTCGGTGGTGACGGCGACGACGCCCCGGCCCGCGTAGACGATCTGGTGGTCGTCGTGCCGGTGCGCGTCGATCTCGGCGCCGTGCGGCATGTGTCTCGTGTACGTGGGAGCCACGGGGGTGTGCCGGACGGCGTGGCGGTTCTTCGGCATTGTCTGGCAGGTTATCGGAAGCGGGACAGCTGGCCCGCTCGCGACGATGGCCCGGTGCGAAAGAACACCTCCATTCCTCTGCTTTCTGTCGGGCACGCCTGCGTGGACGTCTACCAGGGCGCCGTCGCCTCGCTCGTGCCGTACTTCGTCGCCGAACGCGCCTACAGCTACGCCGCCGTGTCCGGCATCGTCCTCGCGGCCTCGCTCCTTTCGTCGGTGGCCCAGCCGGTCTTCGGCCTGCTCACGGACCGTCGGGCGATGCCGTGGCTGCTGCCGGTGAGCACCCTGCTGGCGGGCGTGGGCATCGCGCTGAGCGGCGTGAGCGATTCGTACGCGGTCACGCTCGCCGTCGTCGCGGTGTCCGGGATCGGGGTGGCCGCCTACCACCCGGAGTCGGCGCGGGTGGCCCGGCTCGCGAGCCGCGGCAGCCACAGCGCGATGGCCTGGTTCTCGCTCGGCGGCAACGTCGGTTTCGCGCTGGCCCCGCTCCTGGTCGCCGCCGCGGTCGCCGCGGGCGGGCTGCGGTTCACTCCCCTGCTGGTGCTGCCCGCGGCGGCCGGCGCCGCGATCTGCCTGCCGGTGCTGCGCGCGCTGGGCCACCGCGAGAACACCTCGTCCGCCACCACGCAGGCCCCCGCCAGGGACGACGTTCCGGCGTTCGTCCGCCTGTCGCTCGCGGTGGTGTGCCGCTCCATCGTCTTCACCGGCCTGAGCACCTTCGTCTCCCTGTACGCGACGCAGCGCATGGGCGGCAGCGAGGCGGCGGGCACGGCGGCGTTGTTCGTGCTCTACGTGGGCGGCGCGGTCGGCAGCGTCTTGGGCGGCGCCCTCGCGGGCCGCTGGGACCGGGTCACCGTGTCGCGCTGGTCGTACCTGCTGACGGCCGCGTCGGTGGCGGGCGTGGTGTGGGTGCCGGGCCCGGTGCTCTACGCCTTCCTCGCGCTCACCTCGGCCGGCCTGTACGTGCCGTTCTCGCTGCAAGTCACCCTCGGGCAGGACTACCTCCCCTCGCGGGTCGGCACGGCGAGCGGCATCACGCTCGGTCTCACGGTGAGCATCGGCGGCCTGGCGAGCCCCCTCATCGGCGCGGTCGCCGACCAGACGTCGCTGCGCACGGCCCTGACCCCGCTCATCCTGATGCCGCTGCTGAGCTGGCTGCTGTTCCGGACGCTGCCGGAGCCGACGGGTACCGCACCCGACGGCTCCGGTAAGGACGCACCGCTGCCGCGGGCCGGCGTGCCCCGTTGATGTCGACGCACGGGGGCCGTACTCGCACAGCCCCCGTCAGCCGCCCACACTCACGTCCCTGCGCGAGCCCTGCGCGTTCACCGCCACGTGGGGCTGATCGGCCCTCGCCGGAATCACCTCGCGGACCGTCACCGCCAGGTTGTTGCCACCGGTGAAGTAGGGGCCGATCCGCACCTGCTTTCCCCCGGCTCCCTCGTGCAGGGCCGGGGGCATGATGTCGGTCCCCTTGCGCCGGGCGACGTCCCCGCCGATGCGGCCGACCGGGATCCGGGCGCCGCCGTCGAGCAGGTGCAGGTCCCAGAGCTCGCGGTCCTCGCCGGTGGCGGCGCACCGCTCGGCGAAATCGGCGTGCGGCACCGAGAACCACACGTGGTCGCCGGAGACCACGACCTCCTCCGACTCGAAGGTGGCGGTGTGCTCGCCGCGCCGCGATGCCACCACCACGGTGTCGTCGCCCAGCTGCCGCCCGAAGGTGCGGCCCTCCACGATGAGGGCGGGCCCCGCCGTGTCCACGGTGCCGATCTCGAGGTGTGCGGGGCGGGACCAGGCCCGTACGGCGAGTTGTCCCCGGTCCGCGGCGAAGGGGATGCGGGAGACCACCCGGCCGCCCGTCAACTCCGGTGCCCGTGGCACCAGTTCGGCGCTCTCCACGGTCACGGAGTCGGCCCGGCGACGTACGCCGTCGTCCGTGCGCTCGACGTACACGCCCCACTCCCCTTCGCCGAGCGCCTGGTCCCGGCCGATGCGGGCGCGCAGGAATTCCGGCTCCGGGCGCAGTGGCAGTCGCAGCTCCTCGTCGCCCTGCTTCAGGACGAGCGCGGCGCGGGAGGCGTGCACACCGGCGATGTCCACCACGATGTCGCCGTCGGCGGTGACCCGTGTACGGGCGCTGGGGTGGAAGCCGGGGACACGGGTGAGACGCTTGACGCGGCGAGGCATCAGGGTGCGCACGGCGGGGGCGAGGACGGGGGTGCGCAGGGAGGCGAGCACGGCAGGGCGGACGACGGCACCGGCGCGTGCGCGCACCACGCTGCGTACAGGGCGACGCACGGGCGCCGGTGTCACCGGCACGTCGAGGGCTCCGGGGCCGCCCAGCTCCGACACGAGGGCAAGGAACCGTTCGGCCGCCGTCCGCGGAGTGAAGGTGAGTGCCTTCGCACGTGCCGCCTCGGCCATCGCGTGGCGCCGCTCGTCGTCCTCGATCAGGTCGAGCAGCGCGGCGGCGAACTCCTTCGGGTCGCCGGGCTGCACCAGGTATCCGTCACGGCCGTCGTCGATGATCTCGCCGGGGCCGTACGGGCAGTCGGTGGCGACCACGGGCAGGCCCGCGTGCATGGCCTCGACGAGGGTCATGCCGAAGGACTCGGCGTTCGAGGAGACCGCCGCGATGGAGCCCTTCGCCCACTCGGGCTCGATGGGGGCGACGGCGCCCATGAGCCGTACGTGATTGCTCAGGCCCGCCGCCATGACCTGCGCGCGCAGCCGTCCCGCGAGGCGGCCCCGGCCGTACAGCCGCAGCGACCAGTCGGGGCGCTTGGCCACGACGTGGCCGAAGGCTTCGATGAGCAGGGAGTAGTTCTTCACATGGATGAGGCGGCCCGCGGCCACGACCACCTTGTTGCGCCCGGTCGACGGGGCGACGTCCGGCACGGGGATGCCGTTGGGGATGCAGCGGATCTCGGTGTCGACGCCGGGCAGGGCGTCGCGGTAGGACTCGGCGTCGGCGTAGGAGACGGTGGTGAAGGCGTCGAGGGCGGAGATGGCCTCGTCCTGCGCCGCCTGTATGGCCGGCTTGTGCATGCTGTGCGTCAGGTGCTCCTGCCCGATGCGCAGGGCCCGGCGGGGGCCGTGCTCGGCAAGCATGATGTTGATGCCCGGCCGGGTCCCGACGATCACGTCGGCGTCGGTTCCTCGCAGCCACTCGACGACCCGTCGGTCAGTGAGGGTGCTGCAGTGGGCGTACGGGCCGTCGGCGCGGAGGTAGAGGCGCGAGGGGGAGGCCGCCGGATCGTGTTCCGGGTCGAAACCGGTGGAGCCGCGACGCGCCTCGACGAGCGGAAGGATCCTCACTCCGGGTGCGGGCTTCAACGCGGGGTGTTCCCTGGATCGCACGACCGATGCGATCTCCACTTCGTGGCCCGCCGCCGCGAGTGCGCCCGCGAGGTTCATCGTGGAGCGGATGGTGCCGCCGATACCGTAGGCGTTGAAGAGCAGAAAGCTGATTTTCATCCGTGGGACGCCCGTTCTGATGTGCTGGGAGCGACGCGTGGGGTGACGTCTCCCGTCACATTAAATGCCCAAATGTGAACATTTGCGACATAGGGCGTGGTGTCGCGCACCAAGTTTCAGCGCGTGGCGGCCAGTTGGGTCGTCCATCATGTGGACGACGGGGCCTGACGGGCCGTCCGCTCACCGAGCGTGGCGGCCCGATTCCGCTTCGGTCACAGGCCTCCCACGAGGATCTCGCCGTTCTCCTCCCGCGCCGGATAGACCTTGATCGGCTTCACCGCGGGCGGTGACAGCGGCTCACCGGTGGTGAAGTCGAAGACGCTGCCGTGGCAGGAGCAGAGCAGGCCGTCCTCGGTGACCTTGCCGGCGGACAGGTGGCAGGCGAGGTGGGTGCAGTAGTTGGCGCTCACGTAGACATCGCCCTCGAAGCGGGACACCGCGAGTTCGAGGTCGCCGACGAAGAAGCGGCGCACGACACCCTCGGGGACCTGTCCCGAGCGGGCCACCTTCACGTATTCGAGTTCCGTCTCCACCGTCAGTTCCCCCTTGTCCCGGCCGCGTCGCCGACCGGCTCCGCGAGCTCCGTGCGTTCCATGAGTTCCATCAGGTCCGTCAGGTCCGTGTCCTCGTCGGCGAGGAGGTCGGGGTCGGGGCGGGCGCCGCGTGCGACGAGTTCCTTCGCCGCGTACACGTCGCCCCCGCGCTCGGCGGCGAAGGCCGCCCGAAGGACGCCGTCGGCCAGGTAGAAGGCGATGAAGTCGCGCTCGTCGAGCGAGCCGCGGACCACCAGCCGGTCCCAGCCGTGCGGGTCTCCGCAGTGCTGGAGATTGAGGCCGAACTGGTCGGACCAGAACCAGTGCGGGTCGTCGTGCACGACGCTGTGGCCCAGGATGTTCTTCGCCGCGGCCATCGCCTGTTTGTTGGCGTTGTCGAAGTGCTCGACGCGCACCCACCGGCCGTACAGCGGGTGCTTGTGGTTGGCGACGTCACCGGCCGCGTACACGCCGGGCACGCTGGTGCGGCAGTGCTCGTCGACGAGGACGCCGTTGGAGACGGACAGGCCCGAGGCGCGGGCCACCTCCGTGTTGGGGAGCGCGCCGACCGCGACGACGACGGCGTCGCCCGCCACCTCGAGACCGCTCGTGGTGGTGACCACGACGGCGTCCGGTGTCGTACGGACCGTGCTCACGGTCTCGCCGGTGTGCAGCTCGACCCCGCTGGTGCGCTGCACGTCCGCGCAGAACGAGCCGAGCCGGGGTCCGAGCACGCCCGCCAGCGGCACCTGCGCCTGCTCCAGGACGACCGGGGTGACACCCCGGGCGAGCGCCGTGGAGGCGACCTCGGAACCGACGAACCCGGCGCCGACGATCACGACACGCCCGCCGGGCCGCAGGAGCTCGCGCAGGCGCAGCGCGTCCGTCATGCCCCGCAGGTGCACGATCCGCTCGTCGTCGTCCTCCGGTATGCCCGGCAGCCTGCGGGCGCGGGCCCCGGTGGCGAGGAGCACGCGGTCGGCGGGGACGCGAGTGCCGTCGGCGAGCTCCACGGCGCGGGCCGTGGTGTCGATGCGGCGGGCCTCGGCGCCGAGCCGGAGCGCGATGTCGTTGTCCTGACACCAGGCCTCGGAGAGCAGCTCGGCGTCCTCGGGTGTCTGCGAGCCGTCGAGGAGTTCCTTGCTGAGCGGCGGGCGCTGGTAGGGGGCGTACGGTTCGTCGCCGATCAGCGTGATGGTTCCGGTGAAGCCGCGGCGACGCAGGGTGCGGGCGGCGACGGCGGCGCTCTGGCCGGCGCCGACGACGGCCACGCTGCGGGGTGTCTCGGACTGCTCGGGCATGGGGCTCACTCCTGTACGGGCAGGGCCGCGGCGGCGGTGAGGGACTCCGCGTCGACCTGGACCCGGCCGTCCACCACCCGTACCGGATAGCCGGGCTGGCACTCGTCCCGGTCGTCCGCTTGTCCGGTGCGCAGGTCGAAGGCCCACTGGTGGCCGGGGCAGATGAGGCGGCCGTTGAGCACGGTGCCGCGGGAAAGGGCTTTGCCCTTGTGCACGCAGGCATCGGCGAACGCGTAGACCTCGCCGGCGTCGTGGAAGAGGGCGATACGGGTGTCGCCGACGGTCACGAGTTTCTTGCGGCGCCTGCTGAGATCGGCGAATTCGGCGACGTCCACCCAGTCGGACATGGGCTCCCTCCCTGTTGTTTGCTTTTCTGTTCGTCCGGGTCCGCGGGGTACGAAAGGGGGCGGCTCCGGCCGCCCCCTTTCGGCCTCGCGCTACGCCGCGGCGGTCCGCTCCAGGTCCGGGCTGACGTACGTGTCGTACAGCGCCTTGGTGTACGCGAAGCGCATCTCGGCGCCCCAGCGCACGAATTGCAGGCAGCGCTGCTGCAATTGCGGGGTGTCGGCGTGGTCGAGCACGATCTGGTAGCCGCGTTCGCCGTGCACGACATCGGAGGTGATGTGGAGTTCGAAGAACTCGATCTCGTCCTCGGTGAATCCGTAGGACCCGCGCAGCGGAATGATCTGCTTCTTGTAGATGCTCGGCACCTGCGATTCGAGGCCGACGACGAGCGCGGCGGTGGCGACGACGAAGTGCTCGCGCATCGCCACGGCGTAGCACCAGGACTGGAGCCCGCGGGTGACCGCGTTCATGTTCGACGGGTCCTCGACGCGCTCGCGGGTGGTGCCGCAGGCCTCGGCGAAGCGGATGAGGAGGTCGGTGTGGCGGATGTCCGCGATCTCCTCCTCGTACATGTTCTGGAGGGTGAAGTCCTTGGCGCCGGTGAATTCGTCCGGGGTGTTTCCGTAGATGTAGCCGAGATAGTCGGCGAAGGGGCCGACGTAGTGATAGTGGTTCTCGGCCCAGCGCGCGAAATGCTCCCGCTTGAGTTCGCCGTCCGCCCATGCCCTGCTGAAGGAGGCGTTCTTGGCCTCGCGGCCCTTGATGGCGTCTTCGAGAGCGCTGCGGAATTCGTCCCTGGAGAGAAGCTCGGTCATGTTGCGGCGTCCTTTCCGCTTTCCGGGTGACTCCAAAGTAGGCGGGGCGAGTTGAAGGGTGGATGGTGTTTGTGCACAGGCCCCGCGGCGATCTCTGTGCACAGTGCCGGACGGCTCCTAGTACGTCAGAACAGCACCGTGGCGAGCGCCGTCGCCGCCGCGAGTCCCGCCACCACGGGCAGGAAGCAGTGGCGTACGAGTTCCTGCACGGGCACCCGTGCCACGCCGGCGACGGCGAGCAGCGAGGACCAGGCGATGAGGGTGCCGCCGCCGGTCCACACCGAGCCCATCTGGCCGACGGCGGCAAGGGTGGCCGGGTCGGTGTGCGCGGCCGGGCCGAGCGCGCCCGCGAGCGAGCCGGTGAGCGGCAGTCCCGCGAAGCCTGAGCCCTCCAGGCCCGTGATCATGCCGATGACCAGGATGGCGAACGACAGCATGAAGCCGTTGTCGGGGATGTGCTGGTCGACCGAGGCCACCAGGTCGAAGAGGAGCGCGGGCGGCTTGGCCTCGTGCACGCCCGTGATCTGCGAGATGAACTCGGCGTTCCCCAGGAAGAAGAAGCCCGCGATGGGCACGACGACGCCCATGGCCTTGAACGCGAACACCAGGCCGTCCACGACGTGCGATGCGGCGGTGGTCAGTCCGTGGCTGCCGTCGATGCTGAAGACCGCCGCGAACAGCAGCAGCATCGCGACACCGCCGACGAGCCCGGCGGCCTCGTCACCCTGCACCTCGCCGACCACGTTCGTGAACTTGCCGAGGAGCATGTAGCCGACGATGGCGGCGAAGGTGACCGGGACCAGCACCGCGAACAGCCTTGAGCGGCGCACCGGTTCGGGCTTCGGCGGCGCGGCGGACACCTCCGGCGCGGGTTCGAGTACCTGCGTGGCGGTGTCCCCGTCGGTGGCGGCGCGGGTCGCGGCCGCGGCTGCGGCCCCCTTGCCGATGCCGCGTGCCCCGGGCGAGCCGCCGAGCTGCACCTCTGCGCCCTCGTCGAGCCCGTTCTTCTGGGCGAGCCAGCGCAGTTCGTGCTCGGCGCTGGCCACCCCGAAGGAGCGTCGCCCGCGCAGGTACAGGTACGTCAGCGCCACCGCGCCGGTGATCAGCGAGAGCACCATCGCCCGGTCGGCGACCGCGCCGGTGCCCACCCCGGCGGCCTTGGCCGACAGACCGGGCGCGACCTGGATGACGTAGTCACTGGAGAGCGCCATGCCCTGCCCCGCGATGGCCATCACCGCGCCTGCCGTCATCGCGGGCAGCCCGGCACGGATCGCGGCGGGCAGCAGGATCGCGCCGATGAGGGGCACGGCGGGCGTCGGCCAGAAGAAGAGACTGATGAAGTACGTGGCGGCGGCGATGGTCAGGAACGCGGCCCGGCCGCCCCGCATGAGCCCGCGGAACGGCCGCACCATGCGCTGCTCGGCGCCCATCGCGCGCAGGCCGCCGAGCAGCGCGGTGATGATGGCGATGATGAGGAAGATGGAGAAGAGTTCACCGGCGGCCGTCAGGCTCGCGGTGAAGATCGAGGCGAGTCCCTTGACGAGGTCGCCGCTGTAGGCCCAGGCCGTCAGGAAGGTGGCGAGGACGGCCGGGACGACGATGTTCCGGCGCGCGATCATCACGCCGATGATGACTACTACCCCCGCGAGATACGTCCAGTGCGCAGCAGTGAGTTCCACGTCCGCACTCCCTACCCGGCGCCCGGCGCTGCGGGGCCGAAGTCCGTTGGTTGTCGGGTGGTTGACGGGCATGCTGACGACCCCGGCAGCCAGGCCACAGGGGGACGATGCACATTGTCGGCGACATTATTTGTGCAGTGTGCGGGTCCGTGACACCTCCCGTTTCCGAGGGATTTCGGGCCGGTGACCCGCCTGCCGCGCATGTGCGAAGTGCCCTGCCGCGCACCGGAATCGGGGGCACCTTGCACGTGGCTCGCGGCGGGGGTGCGCGGGCACACTCCGGGCATGATCGCCACCCGCCTCGGTCTGCTTCCCCTGCTCACCGCGACGTTGACCACGACGATGGCGAACACCGTGGTGAACGTCCCCATGACGGCGATCCTGGCCGATCTGCACGCGCCGCTCGGCCGGGGTGTGCTGGTGGCGACCGCGTTTCCGGTGACACTCGCCGCGCTGATGCCGCTGTCCGGGTGGCTGGGCGACCGGTTCGGGCACCGTCGGGTGCTGTGCGCGTCGATGGCCTCGATGGTCCTCGGCGCGGCGGGCGCGGCGCTCGCCCCGAACCTGCCGCTGCTCGTGGCGTTCCGCATGCTCCAGGGCCTCTCGGCGGCGCCCGTGCTGCCGGTGGTGATGGTCCTCGTCGTGCAGGTGCTCGGCGAGGAACGGCGCGGCAGGGCACTGTCGTTGTGGGCGGCCGCGAACGGGGCGGGGCAGGCGCTCGGCCCGACCACCGGCGGCCTGCTCGCCGAACTCCTCGGCTGGCGTGCGGTGTTCTGGCAGATCGTGCCGCTGTCCGTGCTCGTCGTGGTCGGCGGATGGCTGCTGCTCCCCCGCGACGACCGCTCCCGGGCCCGGCCACGCCTGGACGGGGCCGGGGCGCTGACGCTGACGTGCGGGGCCGGGCTGCTGCTCGTCGCGGCCTCTGCGCTGCCCTCGCAGGGTGCGGGCGCACCCGTGGTGTGGGGTGCGGCGACTGCCGGAGCGCTCGCGCTCGGGGCGTTCCTGCTGGTCGAACGCCGCCGGCCCGAGCCTTTCCTGCACCCGCGACACCTGGCCGAACTCCGCTATGTGCGCTCGTCGTTCGCGGCGGCGGCGCAGATGTTCGTCCTGGGCGCGGTGCTCCTGGCCACCCCTGCGTACCTGGTCGGCACGCAGGGCTTGTCGCAGTCCCGTACGGGGCTTGCCGTCCTGGCGCTGCCCTTGGCGATGGCCTCGCTGGCTCCGGTGGCCGGGCGCTGCACGGAGCGGTTCGGGGGCCGGGGTGTCATGCGGTGGGGACTCGTGGCGCTGCTCGGCGGGGCGGTGCTGCTCGCGGTCGGGACCGGGGTGGGCGTGGGGGTGTGGCCGGTGGTGGGTGCGCTCGTACTGACCGGGGCGGGCATCGCGTTCGTGCAGACCCCGGCGGCCACGGGTGCCTCGCGTTCGCAGGCCGGGCGGACGGGCGCCGGCCTCGGCCTGTTCAGCCTGATCCGCTTCGGCGCGACGTCGCTGGGAGCGGCGTCCGTGGCGCTGCTCGGCACCCAACCGGCAGGCCTGGTGCGGGTCTTCACGGTGTGTGCGGGGCTCGCGGCAGTCGGGGTCGTGGTGGCTTCGCTCGGGCGGGACACCAGTGCGCGCGGGGCGGTGGCTACGCCGGCGGGGCCAGCTCCGCCTGCAGCACCCGCAGCGAGTCGTTCAGTGTCTCAATCCGATGGGCGAGCCACACCGTGAACTGCGTCTCCGCGACCCGTACGTCCATGCCGAGGGCCCTTGAGGCACGCTCCAGCTTGTACAGCATGGTGTTGCGGTGCAGTTGGAGGCGGCGGGCCGCCGCGTTGAGGTTGCCGGACTCGGCTATGTAGGCGAGCACCACCTCCTCCAGGTTCCCGGTCTGCCCGTCCGCGCGGCGCAGCGGTTCGAGCACCTCGTGGGCGAACTCCCGGCCCTGCGCCGAGTTCGCCGCCGCCTCGACCGCCGCGAACACCTGCAGCTCGTCGTAGCCGCACACCTCCGCCACCCGCACCCGCCCCGACAGCTCCAGGGCGATCCGCGCCTCCCGGTAGCTCGCCGCGACACCGGCCGCCCCGAGCGCCGCCCGCCCGTACGCCACCTGCACGCCGCTCGACATGTGCTCGGAGACGAGCCGCTGGAGCTGCCGCCCGAACCGCGCCTGCGCCCCCTTGCCTGCGTCGGCACCGAACTCGGCGACCACCACGAGCAGTTGACCCATCAGCGCCGCCATCGTGAAGCCGGGGCCGCCCCGCAGCGCGGCCACCGCGCGCGGCAGCGACTGTGCCCTGACCGGACCCGCGTACGGCACCGAGGCGACGAACACCGCGTGCTCCGCGTCCGTGTCGAAGCGGTAGTGCCGTGACCTGGCCCCGAGTTCGTGCCCATCGGTGAAGCGGCCGTGCACGAGGGTGTCGAGGAAGTCGTCGCGCGCGCGTTCCTCCGCCTCGACGACCGAGCGCTGCCGCAGGATCTCGGAGGCGACGAGCGGAGCGCCCTGTTCGACGATCACCCGGTGCTGGGCGAGGTCGTGCGCGGCGGGCGCCGCCTCGGGTTCGACGACGGCCACCGTCCCGTACGGCTCGCCCGCGACCCGCACCTGGGCGGTCACCACGTGCACCCGCTCGTCGCCCCAGGTCACGCCGAGGTCGGTGGCGGTGGCGTGGCCGTGTCCCGGGGCCGCCGCCGCGCACGGCCCTTGCTCGGTGTGCACGGCGGCCGCGAGTTCCTGCCACTCCGCGTCCGTGGCGGTCCGCTCCCGCTCGGCACGGGACAGCAGCCCGCCCACCTCGTCCATGATGAGTACGGAGGCGCCCGCGAGGGTGGCCATGGACCGGGCGAGCGCGGGCAGTCCCGAACCGGACGCAAACACCTCACCGAGTGTGCGGTGCACGCGCACGCCGTACTCGAGGACATGGGCGCTGTCCGCGATCGTCTTCGTCGCCACGAGCCGCCCGATGTGGTGGTACGTGGCCTCTGGCGCGAGCCGCACCAGCGGGAGGTCGGCGGCGTCCGCCGCGCGCATCAGCGGCCCGAAGTCCGGTTCGGCGTGCGGCTGCGGGCGGGCGAGCACAGCGGCGACGCCGCGTGCGGCGAGCCCGGCGAGCAGCCGTCGGCAGTCGGGCGCGCAGGTCAGTTCGGCCACCGGCGCGAAGACCACGATCCCGGCCAGGTCCGCGCCCGCCGCGGGCCGTTCGGGGCCAGGCCCCGGCGGCAGTTCGGCCAGCGGCAGACACCAGGTCACCGGCTGCCGGAGCCCCGCCTTCCCGCCGAGGAGCCGCCCTCCGACGGCGGGCTCGGCGAGCAGCCTTTCGACCGTCAACTCCCTTTTGTGCGCTACGTCGTGTGCCATCTGCCTACATCCTCCTGCGGCGAAGGTGCGGAATGTACGAAGCCGCCCGGCACCTTCGCGACGAATGCTGGGGGCACGGGAACACATCAAAGACGCGGTTGACGCGGTCGGGGCCGACGAGAACGTGGAGGTCATCTTGACTCAGAAGCCACTTGCGCACCAGACCATCTCCCGGAGCGGGCCACCGGCGGTGGTGACGTCCTTCGACCCGGCGGCACCGCACCGGCAGGTCACCGAGGTACCCGCGGCGAGCGCGTCCGAAGCGGCCGAGGCGGTACGCACGGCCGCTGCCGCCTTCCCCTGCTGGGCCGACGCGACGGCCGGGCGGCGCGCGGAGGCGCTGCACGGCGCGGCGGCCGCGCTCGCCGAGGACGCCGCGGGGATCGCGGCCCTGATCTGCGCGGAAGAGGGCAAGACGCTCGGCGCGGCGCGCGGCGAAGTGGCCAAGACGGTCGAGCAGTTCAGGCTCGCGGCACAGTTGGCGTTCATGGTCGAGGGCACCACGTACCCGGCGGAGTCCGCCGGCGTCTCCGCCTGGACGCAGCGCGTTCCGCTCGGTGTCGTCGTCGCCGTCACACCGTGGAACTTCCCGCTGTCGCTCGCGGCCCGCAAGCTCGCTCCGGCGCTCGCGGCGGGCAACACGGTGGTCTTCAAGCCGTCGCCGGTGACACCTGGTGTCGGCGCCCGGCTCGCCGCGGCCTGCCATCGCGGCGGGGTGCCCGAGGAGGCGCTGCGGGTGGTGCAGGGCGACGATCCGGAGGCGATGGCGGCACTGGTCGCCGCGCCGGAGGTCCGCGCCGTCAGCTTCACGGGCTCGGACCGGACGGGCGCGCTGCTGCACCGCACGATGCGCCCCGGCGTCCGTACGCAGTTCGAACTCGGCGGGCACAACGCGGCGCTGGTGTGCGCCGACGCCGATCTGGAGCATGCGGCGACGGAGGTCGCGGCCGGTGCCTTCGGCCTCACGGGGCAGGTGTGCACGGCGACGGACCGGGTCCTGGTGGACCGTTCCGTGGCCGCCGAGTTCACCGACCTCCTGGCTGAGCGCACGGCCAAGCTCACGGTCGGGCCCGGCGACGACCCGGCCGCGGCGATGGGTCCGGCCGCGACGGCGGCGCAGCGCGACCGGGTCGCCGGGCTCCTGGACTCGGCGCTCGCGGCGGGCGCGCGGGCGGTCGCGCAGGGCGGCCTGGTGCCCGGCGCGGACCCGTCGGGCCACTGGCTGCTTCCGACGCTGCTCGCCGACGTTCCCGCCGACCACCCCGCGATCACGGCGGAGGTCTTCGGGCCGCTGCTCTCGGTCGTCCCGGTGGACGGTCCCGACGAGGCGCTGGCCGCCCTCAACGGCGACGCCCACCGGCTCGTCACCGCCGTGCACACCCGCGACCTGGGCACGACGGGCCGCTTCGTGCGCGCCGCGCGGCACGGCATCGTCAAGGTCAACCAGCGCACCACCGGCAACGGCGTCGCGCCCCCGTTCGGCGGCTGGGGCGCCTCCAGCTCCGGCGCGTTCCCGGAGGGCGGGCGCGGCGCGCTCGACTTCGTGACGGACACCAAGACGGTCTACTGCGACGCCCTCACCGGCCGCTGACACCTACGTACCCGCACCTACCGGCACACCCCTGGGAGGGACCGCATGCACACCATCCACCGCCTCACCCTCGAAGACGCCGTGATCATGCTGGAGGCCGCGGAGGCCGAGGCCGCGCGGGTCGGCGTGAAGCAGACGATCTGCATCGCCGACGACGGCGCCCACCCCATCGCCCTGCACCGTATGACCGGCGCCCGCCTCACCGGCGTGGAGATCGCCATCGCGAAGGCGTTCACCGCGGCGGGCCACCAGCGCGCCACCCACCTCTTCAACGAGACACCGAAGGGCCCGGCCCTCCCCGGCAACGAGGCCTTCGGCATCCAGCACATGCACCCCGGCCGCTTCGCCGCGTTCGTCGGCGGCTTCCCCATCGTGTACGAGGGCCAGGTCATCGGCGCCGTCGGTGTCAGCGGGGGCAACGGGGACCAGGACAAGGCGGTCGGGGCGGCGGCGCTCGCCGCGTTCGAGGAGAAGGTGGCTGGGCGCGCCCAGTAGCCCGTACGACCGCCTTCCGGTTGATAGGCAAGCGAACACTTGCCTATGCTGGGGTCGTGGCCGATGACCTTTTCAAAGCCTTGGCCGACCCCACCCGCCGCACGATCCTCGACGAGCTGACGCAGAAGTCGGGGCAGACACTGTTCGAGATCTGCTCCCGGCTGACCATGAAGCATCAGCTGAACCTGTCCCGGCAGGCCGTCTCCCAGCACCTCGCGGCGCTTGAGGCCGCCGGACTCGTCGAGACCAGGCGGGAGGGCCGCTACAAGTTTCATGACCTGAACACCGCCCCGCTGCGCCGGATAGCGGAGCGGTGGCTCACGCCAGCAGCCCCAGCACAGGACCCGGAAGAGAGCACCCCATGAAGATCCACATGACCAGCGTCTTCGTCGACGACCAGGCCAAGGCGGCGCACTTCTACACCGAGATCCTCGGGTTCAAGAAGAAGCACGACGTGGACCTGGGCGAGGCCCGCTGGCTCACCGTCGTGTCTTCCGAGGAGCCCGACGCCGCCGAGCTGCTCCTGGAGCCCTCGGGCCACCCGGCCGTCAAGCCCTACCGGGACGCGCTGATCGCCGACGGCATCCCGCTCGCCCAGTTCGCCGTCGACGACGTGCAAGCCGAGTACGAGCGGCTGACCGCGCTCGGCGTGCACTTCACCCAGGAGCCGCTGGAGATGGGCCCGGTCACGACCGCCGTCCTCGACGACACCTGCGGCAACCTCATCCAGATCGCGACGGAGCCCAAGTAGGACCGGCTCCGGATCAGGCGCTGCCGGTGAGTTCGCCGCTGAGCTTGCCGTGCAGGGCCGCGCTGTCCGCGTTGAAGCCGACGATCTCGACGCTCTTGCCGCGCTCCGCGTACTTCGTCTCGATGGCGTCGAGCGCGGCGACCGAGGAGGCGTCCCAGACATGGGTCGCGGAGAGGTCGATGACGACCTTGTCGGGGTCGCCTGCGTAGTCGAACTGAGTCACCAGGTCGTTGGACGAGGCGAAGAAGAGCTCACCGGTGACGGAGTAGACGACCTGGCCGTCGTCGGGGTCGGTGACCGAGGTGACGTTCGCGACGTGGGCGACGCGGCGGGCGAAGATGACCATCGCGGTGATCGAGCCGACGACGACGCCGATCGCGAGGTTGCTGGTGGCGACCACGACCACGACGGTCAGCACCATGACGACGATCTCGCCGGCCGGCATCCGCTTCAGTGTCTTCGGCGCGATGGAGTGCCAGTCGAACGTCGCGAAGCACACCATCACCATGACGGCGACGAGCGCGCCCATCGGGATCTCGGAGACGACGGGCCCGAACACCACGCACAGCACCATCAGGAACACGCCCGCGAGGAACGTGGACAGGCGGGTCCTGGCCCCCGACACCTTTACGTTGATCATCGTCTGGCCGATCATGGCGCAGCCGCCCATGCCGCCGAAGAAGCCGGTGACGATGTTGGCGATGCCCTGGCCGATCGACTCGCGGGTCTTGGACGAGCGGCTGTCGGTGATCTCGTCGACCAGCTTGGCCGTCATCAGGGATTCCATCAGACCGACGAGCGCCATGGCGAGCGCGTACGGGGCGACGATCTTCAGGGTCTCGAGGGTGAACGGCACGTCCGGGAGCCCGGGCACCGGCAGCGAGGACGGCAGCTCGCCCTTGTCCCCCACGGTCGGCACGGCGATTCCGGCGGCGACCGTGATGACCGTCAGGATGACGATGGAGACGAGCGGGGCCGGGACGGCCTTGGTGACCTTCGGGAAGAACACCATCAGCGCGACCCCGGCGACGATCAGCGGATAGACGGCCCACGGCACGTCCGTCATCTCGGGCACCTGCGCCATGAAGATCATGATCGCGAGGGCGTTGACGAAGCCGACCATCACGCTGCGCGGCACGAACCGCATCAGCTTCGCCACCCCGAGCGCGCCGAGGACGATCTGGAACACACCGGCCAGGATGACGGCGGCGACCAGGTACCCGAACCCGTGCTCCCGGTTGAGCGGCGCGATCACCAGCGCGACCGCGCCCGTGGCGGCCGAGATCATGGCGCGCCGACCGCCGACGACGGAGATCGTCACGGCCATGGTGAACGCGGCGAAGAGACCGATCTGTGGATCGACACCGGCGATGACCGAGAACGAGATCGCCTCGGGGATCAGCGCGAGCCCCACCACGAGCCCGGCAAGGATCTCGGTGCGCCACACCTTCGGGTCGGACCACCAGTCGGGGCGGCGCGGTCGCCGCAGCCGGGCGGCCGGGGACGACAGGGAAGGGGCGGAGGAGGGGGGCAAGAGAAAGTAACCTGTCGTGGTCGGGCACACCGGCGTCGCGCGGCCTGTGCGTACGGAAGGACGGGTGGCGCACGGCCGACCCTGACGACCAGCAACTCTACCCTAACGTTAGGGTAGAGATGGGTGTCGCCGACTGTGGCCTCGGTGACACCACGCAGACACGGAGAAAGGCGCCGCGTGAGCAGCGAGCACATGCAGATCGGCGAGGTCGCCACGCGGACCGAGCTGTCGTTGCGCACCATCCGGCACTACGAGGAGACCGGCCTCGTCATCCCGTCCGCCCGCTCCCAGGGCGGCTTCCGGCTCTACACCGAGAACGACGTGTCCCGCCTGATGGTGATCCGCCGCATGAAGCCGCTCGGCTTCACCCTCGACCAGATGCGGGACCTCCTCGACGCCACGGACCGCCTCGACGCGACCCCGCCACCCGAGGGCGAGGAGCGCGAGCAACTCCTGGACCGTGTACGCCACTTCGAGCAGGCGGCGGCCGACCGCGTCGCGGACCTGCGCAAACAGCTGGGCCGCGCGGAGGAGTTCGCGGGCACGCTGCGGGAGCGCCTGGGCGGGGCCGGGGCGGCGTAGCCGGTCCCCCGCACCGGTCGAGCGGCACACCCCTTCCCCGCGCCCGCGGCGAAATCCGCTGTCGCGCCCTGTCGGCGCGTGCCAGGATCGCGCCATGACCCGCACCGACATGCCGCCGTCCTGGGACGAGCGCACGATGCTCACGACCTTCCTCGACTACGCGCGTGCCACGGCCGTCGCCAAGTGCGCGGACCTCGCGCCCGAGCACGGGGGCGCGGCGCCGCTGCCCGGCTCGCCGCTCATGACGCTGGGCGGCCTGATCAACCACCTCCGGTGGGTCGAGTACCACTGGTTCCAGGTGATCTTCCTCGGCGAGGAGGACGCGGGCCCGTGGACGGACGAGGACCCGGACCGCGAGATGCGGCTCGGCGCGCAGACCCCGCTCCCCCAACTCGTCGCCGAGTACGAGGAGCAGAGCGCCCGCTACCGCGAACTCGTCGCCGGGACCGACCTGTTGGCCACGGCGAAGCGCCCGGTCAGGGACGGCACCCATGTCACCCTCGGCTGGATCCTGATGCACCTCATCGAGGAGACCTCGCGCCACAACGGACACATCGACGTCCTACGGGAGATGGCCGACGGCACGGTAGGTGACTAGGGCCTGTCGTTTGGCTTGCGGCAGCGGTCCGTGACCTCGGGCATCGGCCGGAAGCCCGCCGCCCTGTAGGTGGCCACGGCCGCGGTGTTGGCGCTCGGTGTGCCCACGCGGGCGCTCGACGCGCCGAGTTCGCGGAGCGCTGCCGCCGCGGCGACGCAGATCGCCGCCCCGTGGCCACGGCCGCGGTGGTCCCGGTGCACGCCCATCGGTTCGAGCAGTCCGGGCCGTCCAGGGCCCGCCGACCACACCGTCACCGCTGCCACGGCCGCGCCCTCGTCGTCGTACGCGAGCAGACATCGCGGCTGCGCGTGCGGCGAACCGGCGGCCATCGCGTGCCACTGCTCCGCGGTGAACGTCGACCCGTCGAACGCCGCCCGGTGCACGGCCGCGTACGCCTCCGCCCGGTCCTCCCCCGTCACCTCGATCCGTACGGCCGGGGGTGCGACCGGCTCGGTGAGATCGCGGGTCAGCGGCGTCCATGCCTCACCGGTGAGCCAGCCGGCCCGGTCCAGGAGGTCGTCCAACAGGACGCCGCTGGGAGCCTCGATGTCGACGGCCCCCTCGGGCAGGACCCCGCGCCCCGGGTCGCCCACGTCGTTCAGCAACTGCTGGGCCAGTTCCGCGTCTTGGTGGGCTTCGGGTGCGAGGGTCAGTCGCAGCAGGGTGGGGCCGTCGAGCAGTCCGACGGCGAGCACCCGCCCGTCACGCCGCCATGTCCGCACCGAAGCGGCGGCCCGCTCCGCGCCCCTGCGCCGGTACCAGCCCAGGTCGCCGGGGTGCAGCTGCATCGGCGCCGTGTCGTGCTGCCACGTGCGCAGCGCGTCGACGGCCTCGTCCAGGTCGTCGACGCCAGGTGTGCTCAACTCGATGGCCATGGCGACGATGAGACACCACGGGGGCACGTAGCCGCACCCGAATTCCGGCGGCGCCGCTCAGCCCTTGAACTACTCAGTCCTTGAACCGCTCGTCGTCCATCCCGGCCATCAGCGCCTGGTGGCTGCGCCGCACATGTTCGCGCATGACACGCTCCGCGCCGTCGCCGTCCTTGGCGCGGATGAGGTCGAGGACGCGGTGGTGCTCGTGGTCGGACTCGCTCAGCCGGCCCGGCTGGGAGAGGGAGGTGCGGACGAGGCGGGCGTAGGCGAGCTGGTTCATCAGGGTGCGGTAGTGGGCCTCCAGCTTGGAGTTGTCGGCCCCGACCATGATCAGCTCGTGGAAGTCGTGCACCAGCTTCTCGTACTGCTCCGAGTCACCGGCCCGCACCGCCTCGTCGGCGGCGCTCATGTTGGCGGCGAGGCGTTCCACCTCGGGGACGTTGCCGCGGAAGGCGAGGAGGCGGGCCGCCGCGCCTTCCAGGAGCTCCTTCATCTGGAAGAGCTCGGTGATCTCGCGGCGCGAGGGCACGGCGACGAACGTGCCGACCCGCGGGCGCACCTCCACCAGGCCCTCGATCTGGAGCTGCTTGAGAGCTTCACGGATCGGGGTGCGGCTGACGCCGAAGGTCTGCGACAGCGTCATCTCGGAGAGACTGGAGCGCGGCGGCAGCTCCCCACTGATGATCATCCGACGCAGCTCTTCGGCGACCTTCGCCTGCATGCTGGTCTGCTGCAGCGGCCTGCGTGCGAGGCTATTGGGCTCTTGCATGGCACGAGAACCTAGTCTTCCGGGACGTGTGGCGTCAATTGACAGGGAAACCCGGAATTGCCATGCAAGAGGACGGGCAATTGGGGCGGGCAATGCCGTGGGGTGTCGGCCCTACTCGAAGGCCGGGACGACCTCCTTGATGAACAGCTTCAGCGACTCGCGCTTCTCCTCGTGCGAGAGCGTGTTGTCGATCCAGAAGCTGTACTCGTCGACGCCCAGCTCCTCGTACCCGCGCAGCCGCTCGATCACCTCGGCGGGCGTGCCGATCATCGCGGTCCTGCGCAGGGCCTCGGGCGCGAACTCGGGGCGCTCGGCGAACTTCTCCTCGGGGCTCGGCTCCAGGAAGCCGTTCTCCGGGGCCTTCTTGTTGCCGAACCAGGCGTCGAAGGTCCGGTAGAACTTGTTGATGCCCTCGGCCGCGGGGCGCCAGCCCTCCGGGTCCTCGGGGGCGTGCACGTGGGTGTGGCGCAGCACCATGATGTCGGGGCGGCGCTCCACCTCGGGGTGGTTGGCCACGGCGGTGTCGAACTTCTCCTTGAGCGCGGCCACCTCCTCGTCGCCCTTCATCAGTGGGGTCACCATGACGTTGCAGCCGTTGGCGACGGCGAAGTCGTGCGAGGCGGGGTCGCGGGCGGCGATCCACATCGGCGGGGTGGGCTGCTGCACCGGCTTGGGCACGCTGGTCGACGTCGGGAACTGCCAGATCTCGCCGTCGTGCGCGTAGTCGCCCTGCCACAACGCCCGTACGGCGGGGACGAGTTCGCGCAGGTGCTTGCCGCCGTCGCTGGCCTTCAGTCCGTCGGCGAGGCGGTCGAACTCGATCTGGTACGCGCCGCGGGCGAGGCCCACCTCGGCGCGGCCGTTGCTGATGACGTCGAGGAGCGCGGTCTCCCCCGCGGCCCGGACCGGGTGCCAGAACGGGGCGATGATGGTGCCCGCGCCGAGCCGGATGGTGTCGGTCTTCGCCGCCAGGTGCGCCAGGATCGGCATCGGGCTGGGCGAGATCGTGTACTCCATGGCGTGGTGCTCGCCGACCCACACCGTGCTGAACCCGCCGGCCTCGGCCATCTGCGTCAGCTCGGTGAGGTTCTCGAAGAGTTCGCGGTGGGTGGTGCTCTCGTCCCAGCGCTCCATGTGCACGAACAGCGAAAACCTCATGACAGCTCCTTCTCTGCGGTGGTGCGGGTGGCCGCTCGCATCTCGGCGATGGTGGTGTCTCCTGTGGACCAGTGGGTGGCGGGCACCTCGTGGACCACGACCCGGATGTACTCGGGCCGGGTGTCGATCGAGCGCAGTACGGCCTCGTGGACCTCGTGCTGCAGGGTCCTGATCTGCTCGGGGGTGCGGCCCTCGGCGAGCGTGACGGTGATCTGGGGCACGGCCGATCAGCTCCGCATCGTGAACGGATCGGCCACGGGCTCCTCGCTCGTGTTGATCCATACGCTCTTGAGGCGGGTGTACTCCTTGATGGTCTCGGTGCCGTGCTCGACGCCGACGCCGCTGGCCTTGAAGCCCTGGCGCGGGGACATCGGGGACATGGCCCGGTAGGTGTTGACCCAGACCGTGCCCGCGTCGAGGCGGCCCGCCACCCGGTGCGCGCGGGACAGGTTGGTGGTCCAGATCCCGGCCGCCAGGCCGTACTGGGTGTCATTGGCGAGGCCGACGACCTCGTCCTCGGTGTCGAACGGCATGATCGCCACGACCGGGCCGAAGATCTCCTCGCGGACGACGCGCATGCCGTTGTCGACGTCGACCAGGACGGTCGGCTCGTAGAAGCAGCCGCCCGTGCCGCCGTCGGTGGCGGCTCCGCCGGTCAGCACCCGGGCGCCCTCCTCGCGGCCGAGGTCGACGTAGGCGGCGACCTTGTCGCGCTGCGCCTCGAAGGCGAGCGGGCCGAGCTCGGTGGCCTCGTCGAGGGGGTCGCCGATGCGGATGGACTTGGCGCGCTCGCAGACCCGGTCGAGCAGTTCGTCGTAGACGGAGCGGTGGGCGAAGACGCGGCTGCCGGCGATGCAGGTCTGTCCGGCCGCGGCGAAGACACCGGCGATGACACCCATCGCGGCGTTCGCCACGTCGGCGTCCTCGAAGACGATCTGCGGGGACTTGCCGCCGAGCTCGAGGGTGGAGCCGATGAAGCGGCCCGCGGCCGACGCGGCGATCTTCGATCCGGTCGCCGTGGAGCCGGTGAAGGAGATCTTCGCGAGGTCTTCGTGGTCGACGAGGGGCCCGCCGGCCTCGGCGCCGTACCCGGTGACGACGTTGACGACGCCGGGCGGGAAGCCGGCCTCCAGGGCGAGCTCCGCGAGGCGCAGACCGCTCGCCGAGGTGTACTCGGAGGGCTTGACGACGACCGTGTTGCCCGCGCACAGGGCGGGAGCCAGCTTGCTGGTCGTCAGGGTCAGCGGCGAGTTCCACGGGGTGATCGCGCCGACGACACCGAGGGGCTCGCGGGCCGTGTAGTTGAGGACGGCACGGTCGGAGGTCGGGATGGTCTCGCCGTGGATCTTGTCGGCGAGGCCCGCGTAGTAGTGGAAGTACTCGGGCAGCGAGGCGAGCTGTCCGCGCATCTCGCGCAGCAGTTTGCCGTTGTCCCGCGACTCCATGAGGGCGAGTTCCTCGGCGTTCTCGGCGATCAGCTCGCCGAGGCGGCGCAGGAGGTGGCCCCTCTTGGTCTGGCTGAGGTCGCGCCAGGCCGGGTCCTCGAAGGCGGCGCGCGCGGCGGCGACGGCCTTGTCGATGTCGGCGGCGGTGCCGCGGGCGGCGCGGTAGAGGGTGCGGCCGGTGGCCGGGTCGGTGCTGTCGAAGTACTCGCCCGCGGCGGGCTCGACCCATCTGCCGCCGATGAAGTGCTTCCAGGTCTTGAGCGTGGTCGTGAGCGTGGTGGGCTCAGACATGTGCGGTGTCTCCAGGTGCGCTCTCGTCGTTGAGCTGTGCGCTCTGCGTGATGAATGTCGTGAGGGCCTCGGCGAACGCCTCCGGGCGCTCGACGGGCAGCATGTGCCGCGCGCCGGGCACGATCACGGCCCGGCAGTCGGGCAACGCGGCGGCGAGCCGGTGTGCCATCTCAGGGGTGGATCCGGGGTCGTTCTCCCCGGTCACCGCCAGGGACGGCACCGTGATGTCACCGAGGCGCGGGCCGAGCTCGGCGTCGGCGCCCGCGAACACCTGGTAGCAGCCGAGGAAGGAGTCGACGTCGTTGGCGCGCAGGGTGGCCCGCGTCCGGTCGACGACCTCGTCCGGCACGGTGGTGCCCGCGTACCAGCGCTCGATGGATGCCTCGGTGCTCGCCGCGAAGTCGCTCTCGGCGGCCCGCAGCCGGGCCCGGACGGCCGCCCGCTCGTCGGGTGTGCGGCGGCACACCGAGCTGACCGAGGTGAGCGTGCGGGTCAACTCCGGCTGGTGCAGCGCGAGTTGCTGGGCCACGAGGGCGCCGAGCGAGAAACCCACCACATGCGAGCCGGCGGGGATGTGCCCGGCGACACCGTCCGCGAGTTCCGCGAGGGTCACGTCGCCGCGCACCGGCGGCCGGGCGCCGTGTCCTGGCAGGTCGATGGCGACGACGGTGAAGCGGTCGGCCAGCAGGGCGGTGACGGGCTCCCACATGGTGCGGTCGAGGCCGACGCCGTGCAGGAGTACGAGGGGCGGCTTGCCCATCGGCTCGTCCATCGGCTTGTCCATGGCGGTGCCTACTGCTCGGTGGAGAGCGGGGCGAGGCGGGCCTGCGGGCGGCCCTGCGCGGCAGCGGCGAGGCCGATGACGATCTCGTCGGCGCGCGGGCCGTCCGGGACCCGTACCTCGATGCTCTGGTGGTGCGAGCGGACGGTGGCGTCGGTGATGTGCTTCAGCGGGATGTCGAAGACACCCCCGGCGGCGGCCCGCTTCTCCACGGCCGGGAGGAGCGTGGTGGCGTTCGCGGCCTTGCGGAAGTGGTCGCCGAACTTCAGCGTGTGGATGAGGGCGCTGCCGTGCTCCACCTCGCCGTCGAGGCCGACGATCGCGGCCTTGCCGTACGCCTCGACGGGCGCGCCGAGCGCTTCGACGACGCGCGGCGCGAGCAGCTCGCCGAGCTGGGGTGCCACCTCGTCGATGCCGGGCAGCAGGTCGTCGACGAAGCCCTGGCCCGCCCACGGGTTCTCGATCACGGCGAGCACGACGGCGGTGCGGGCCACCGAGTCGACGGGGCGGCCGCCCTCGGCGTGGATGTCTTCGACGTACGTCACGATCTTGCGGAGGTTCATCGGGCGGTCTCCAAGTCGGCGAGGCGGACCACGGGGTCCTGGCGGCGGTCTCCGATCCGGGCGTTGGGGCGGGGCCCCGATGCGGCGGCGGCCACGACGACGAGCTCGTCGGGGCGCGGTGCGTCCGGCACCCGGATCTGGACGGTCTGGTAGTGGGAGCGGGTGGCGGCGGCGGTCTTGTGCCACACCGGGACGGTCAGCGGCTCGCCGGCCGCGAGCCGGTCGTCGCTGAACACGATGATCGAGGTGCCCTCGGTCAGCTCGCGCAGCACATTGCCGAAGTACGGGGTGTGAATCAATGCCCCGCCGTGCTCGATCTCGCCGTCGAGCCCGACGACGGCCGCCTTGCCGAAGGCCTCGACATGTTCCACGCCGCCGAGTGTCTCGATCAGCCGGTCGGTGAGGAGGCGGCCGATGCCGGGCGCGATCTCCTCCACCTCGGGCTGAAGGTCGGCGACGAATCCGCGCCCGGCCCAGGGGTTCTCGATCACGGCGGCCGCGGCGACGCGGCGTACGGGGGTCGCGACCGGCCGGCCGAGCTCCAGGAGGACCTCGTCCACCACGGTGACGACCTTGCGCAGTCTGCCTCGTGTGGGCGAGGCCCACAGCGGTTGGCCTGCTGATGATTGCTGTGCCATGGCAGTGAGGCTAAGAGCGCTTTCAGAGAGCCGTCAAGGGTCGACGGCAAATAGTCATCTCTGACCTAGCAGTTTCCCGCAACACGACCCGGTGGGCAGCGAATTCCGTCCGAACCATTGACATGACGGATGCCCGATTCCTACGGTCCACTGCCATACAACAGATCTGCCATGCAAGAGCAGGCCGATCCGATCGATGGAGCCGTCATGTCACTCACCCTGGAACACACCACCGACCGCCCCGCCCGCCTCCGCGCCGCCTGGGACGCGGCCTGGAACCGAGGTGAAGTCGACGCCCTGGACGCCGTGTTGAGCCCCGGCTACGTGCGCCGCCGCGGACCGGCAGGCACCGCTCAGGACCGCGAGGGGTTCAAGGAGAGCATCAGCGCGGTGCGCGCGGCGTTCCCCGATCTGCGGACCGAGATCGAGGACCTGGTCGTCGACGGGGACCGGCTCGCCGTCCGCTGGCGCAGCACGGGCCGGCACACCGACACGTTCATGGGTGTGCCGCCCACCGGCAGGCCCGTCGAGGTGTCGGGTGCCACGTTCGCCCGCTTCGACGGTGACACCGTCACCGAGGAGTCCGTGACCTTCGACTCCCGGCAGCTCCTGGAGGCGCTCGGCATCATCACGACGGCGCACGAGGCCGCCGTCGACGCCGACCTGGTCAAGGGGGTGCACCGCAAGTTCATCACCGGTGTCACCGTGGTGACCACGGACGACGACGGGACCCCCAAGGGCCTCGCGGTCAACGCGTTCTCCAGCATCTCGCTCGACCCGCCGATGGTCCTGGTGTGCGTCCAGCGCAGCTCGTCGACACACCCCGCGCTGCACCGTGCCACCCACATCGGCATCAACATCCTCGCGGCCGACCAGCTCGACGTGGCGAAGGTGTTCGCGAGCAAGGGCGCCGACAAGTTCGCGGACCTCGACTGGGCACCGGGCGAGCACGGCGCCCCGCTGCTCGAGGGCTCCGCCGCCCGTCTCGAGGTCGAGATCGGCGAGCGGCTTGAGGCCGGAAGTCACACCGTCTTCACCGGACGTGTAGTGTCTGCGGGTCATTCCGACCTCGCCCCGCTCGTCTACAGCGGTGGCGGCTTCTTCGACATCTCGCAGACGGCGCCCCTTCCGTGGTGACTCGCGTCCGCCCCCGCATCCTCGTTCCCCGGAGCACGCCATGACCCATGATTCCCAGGGCCCGCCCGTCTACGGCAGCGCCGTCACGAAGGTCGAGCCGTTCGGCGTCGACCACATCCCCGACAGCGAGCGGCACGGAAAACCGAGTTCACAGTTCTTCGTGTGGTTCGCCGCGGGTCTGAACTTCCCGGTCATCCTGCTC
This sequence comes from Streptomyces sp. NPDC059897, assembly GCF_042730865.1. Taxonomy (NCBI): domain Bacteria; kingdom Bacillati; phylum Actinomycetota; class Actinomycetes; order Kitasatosporales; family Streptomycetaceae; genus Streptomyces; species Streptomyces sp. NPDC059897. Next base: position 465,063 of record NZ_JBHWKQ010000001.1, read on the forward strand.
GGCTTCAGCGCCGCGTACTTCGGGCTCAGCTTCACCACCGCCGCGGCCGCGATCGTCGTCGGCGCCGGTGTCGGCGCCCTGCTGATGGCCGTCATGTCCCGTATGGGCGTCCGCCTCGGTGTGCCGCAGCAGATCCAGGCCAGGGGGCCGCTGGGCTTCTTCGGCAACTTCCTGCCCGTCGCCTACATCAACGTGTTCTCCGGCGTGGGCTGGGCCGCCGTCACGGTCATCCTCGGCGGCAAGGCCTTCGCCGAGCTGAGCCACCTGCCGTACTGGCTGTGCGCCCTGCTGCTCACCGTGGTCGAACTCGTCGTGGCCATCTTCGGCTACAACATGATCAATTTCCTGCAGCGGGCGCTGACGTACGTCCTCACCCCGCTGTTCGTACTGATCACGGTCGTGGCGGTGGTCCGCGGCGGCAGCCTCTTCGAGGCGAATCCGCACGCGGACGGGTATGTCGGCGCGGCGGGCGGCTCGATCACGCTGGGCGGCTGGTTCCTGGCGTTCCTCGTGGCATGGATGCCCTTCGCCTCCGACTACTCGCGCTACCTGCCCGACACCGCGAAGGTCGTCCGGCACACCACCTGGTACACCGCCCTCGGCAACTTCCTCACCATCGCCTGGCTCGGCATCCTCGGCGTCGTGGTCGGCGCCTCCGCCTCCAGCTCGGACACCATCGCCGCCCTGCACGAGCTGATGGGCCCGTTCGCCGTCCCCGCACTCGTCGCCGTGGGCCTGTCGGCGCTGGCCCAGAACTTCCTCAACGTCTACGGCGGCGCGATCTCCGTCCAGACCCTCAAGGTCCCCGTCACCCGCACCCAGGCGGTGGCCGCGATCTGCGTCCTCGCCTATGGCATCAGCCTGTGGGGCGCCTCCGGCACGGAGGACAAGTTCAAGGTCTTCCTCAACCTGACCGCGTACTTCATCGCCCCGTTCGCCGCCGTGCTCCTGATCGACTTCTACCTGGGCGGGCGCAGCGACCCCCGCAGGATCGCCGAGCTGTACGACCGCTCCAGGGTCATCGACTGGGGCCTGGTGGCGTGGGCGGCCGGCGTCGCGGCGTCCGTGCCGTTCTGGGTGTCCGACATCTACACGGGCGCCTTCGCCGCGGCCCACCCGGGCGCCGGCGACCTCAGCATGCTCGTCGCAGCGGCTGTCGCGGTCGTCGTGTACCTCTTCACGTACCGCTTGAAGCCGCTGTGGCGCAGGGCGGGCGGCGAGGACCCGGACAACGCCGCGGACATCGCCTCCTCCGACGCCGCTGACGAGCAACTGCCCGAGCCCGCACCGGACTTGATCGGCCGCAGCTGAACGGGGCGCCACCGCGGCGGGTGTGTCCGCCGCGGTGGCGGGTACGACACTTCCCGTGCAGGATGTCGCAGAAGCGGCGGACGAGCGAGGAGTGCCGTAAGTGATCAAGAAACTGCAGGCGGTCGCACTGGACTGCGCCGACCCCGTACAGCTCGCCGAGTTCTACGCGGAGCTGCTCGGCGGCCGGGTGGTCACCGACCCCGAGGACCCCGACTGGGTCGACGTGGTGGGGTTCGAGGGGACACGCCTGGCCTTCCAGCGGGTGGACGGCTACCAGCCGCCGCAGTGGCCGGGCCAGGAGCGCCCGCAACAGGTTCACCTCGACTTCGACGTGGACGACCTCGAGGCCGACGAGAAGCGCGTGCTCGCCCTCGGCGCGACGCTCCTGGAACGCACGGACCAGCTCCACCCGGACACCAATTGGCGGGTCTACGCGGACCCGGCCGGGCACCCCTTCTGCCTCTGCCTGCACTGAGACCCTGCGCCCGGCGGGCCGCCTCACTCCGTCGGGGCGGCCCGCTCCAGGTCGTCGACGCTGCCCGACATGATGGCCCGTACGTGCGCGGTGATGTGCTCCAACGGCCAGTCCCACCACGCCACTTGAAGCAGCCGCTCGATGTCGGCGTCGCTGTACCTGCGACGGATGACGCGGGCCGGGTTGCCCCCGACGATGCCGTAGTCGGGCACATCGTCGACGACCACGGCGCCCGAGGCGATCACCGCCCCGTGCCCGATGCGCACGCCGGGCATCACCATCGCGCCGTACCCGAACCACACGTCGTTGCCGACCACGGTGTCACCGCGCCCCGGCAGCCCGGTGATGAGGTCGAAGTGCTCGCTCCAGGAGCCGCCCATGATCGGGAACGGGAACGTGGAGGGGCCGTCCATCCGGTGGTTGGCGCCGTTCATGACGAAGCGCACCCCCTCCCCCAGCGCGCAGAACTTCCCGATGACCAGCTTCTCCGGCCCGTAGTGGTACAGCACGTTGCGGGTCTCGAAGGCGGTCGGGTCGTCCGGGTCGTCGTAGTAGGAGAACTCGCCGACCTCGATGAGCGGGGACGTGACCAGGGGTTTGAGGAGCACGACCCGCGGCTGCCCGGGCATCGGGTGCAGCGCGGTCGGGTCGGCGGGAACGTTCGCGGTCACCGGTCGGCCTTTCTGGGGCGTGTGGAGCCGGCCCGAGCGGCCGACCACCCATTGACAGGACATTTGAACAAGGACGATCGTACTCGGGCCAGTGTCCTTCTGACGGGTCAGGCTGGGCCCGGGTGCCAGGCCCCGCGACTCCAGCAGGATCCGTCAGAAGGGCCCGAGAGCGCGCCATGAGCCCGGAGCGAAGGGACGCCAGCCGAGATGCCGTTCGATGTGTTGACCATGGGCCGCGTCGGAGTGGACGTGTATCCGCTCCAGACGGGTGTGGGGCTTGCGGAGGTGTCGACGTTCGGGAAGTACCTCGGCGGCAGCCCGACGAACGTCGCGGTCGCCGCTGCCCGCTACGGGCGGCGTACGTCGGTGATCACGAAGACCGGGGCCGATCCCTTCGGCGAGTACGTGCGCACCGCGCTGGCGGGCTATGGGGTCGACGCCTCGTTCGTCGGCACGTCCGACATCGCGCCGACGCCGGTGACGTTCTGCGAGATCTTCCCGCCGGACGACTTCCCGCTGTACTTCTACCGCCTGCCGAAGGCGCCGGACCTGGACATCCGCACCGACGAACTCGACCTGGACGCGGTGGCCTCGGCGCGGATTTTCTGGGTGACGGGGACCGGGCTGTGCGAGGAGCCCTCGCGGTCGGCGACGCTCGCTGCGCTGCGGCACCGGGCCAAGCGGGGGACGACGGTCTTCGACCTGGACTGGCGGCCGATGTTCTGGAAGGACACCGACTCGGCGGACCACGAGGAGGCGCGCGCCTGCTACCGCGAGGCGCTCGCCCACACCACGGTCGCCGTCGGCAATCTCGACGAGTGCGAGATCGCGACCGGCGAGCGGGAGCCGCACGCGGCGGCAAACGCCATGCTGGCGGCGGGAGTTGAGCTGGCCGTCGTGAAGCAGGGCCCCAAGGGTGTGCTCGCCGTGAGCCGCGACGGCGCGGTCGCCGAGCTGCCCCCGGCGCCCGTGGACGTGGTCAACGGGCTCGGCGCGGGTGACGCGTTCGGCGGGGCGCTGTGCCACGGCCTCCTTTCGGGGTGGGACGTGGCGCGGACGGTGTCGTTCGCCAACGCGGCGGGCGCACTGGTGGCGGGCCGGCTGGCCTGCTCGGACGCCATGCCCACCGCGGCAGAGGTCGAGGAGAAGCTCCGCGAGGTGAACGGTGACGTCTGAGGAGAAGACCGTGCGCATAGGTGTCATCGGGGCCGGCTGGATCGGCCGGGAGCACATCCGCCGGCTCACCGATGTCATCGTCGGCGCCCGGGTCACGGCGGTGACCGACATCGACGCGGAACGCGCCGCCGAGGCGGCCCGGTACCCGGGCGCGCGGGTGCACGCGGACGGTGCCTCGCTGATCGCCGCCGAAGACGTCGACGCGGTGCTCGTCACCTCGTGGGGGCCGACCCACGCCGAGCACGTCCTGGCGGCCGTCGCCGCGGGCAAGCCCGTGTTCTGCGAGAAGCCGCTCGCCACCACCCCCGAGGACTGTCTGAAGATCGTCGAGGCGGAGCGGGCGCACGGCGGCCGGCTGGTCCAGGTGGGCTTCATGCGCCGCTTCGACCAGGGCTACCGGCAACTGAAGGAGGTCATCGACGCGGGCCGGATCGGCACCCCGCTGATGGTGCACTGCGCGCACCGCAACGCGTCGTCCGTGGAGTCGTACACCTCCGACATGGCCGCACACGACACGGCGGTGCACGAGATCGACGTACTGCGCTGGCTCCTGGACGACGAGATCGTCTCCGCGCAGGTCATCGTCCCGCGCTCGACAACGCACAAGCTCCCGCACCTCGTCGACCCGCAGTTCATGCTGTTCGAGACGGCGAAGGGCGTCCGCATCGACCTGGAGGTCTTCGTCAACTGCCGCTACGGCTACGACATCCAGTGCGAGGCGGTCGGCGAGGAGGGGCTCGTGCGGCTGCCCGACCCGGCGGCGGTCGGCGTGCGGACGGCGGGCGCGCACAGTACGGCGATCCTGCCGGACTGGACGGGCCGGTTCGCCGACGCCTTCGACACCGAGTTCCGCGAATGGGTGGCGAACCTGACGGCGGGCCGCGCGCCCACGGGCCCGTCCGCCTGGGACGGCTACGCCGCCACCGTCATCACCGGCGCCGCCGTCGAGTCCCGCGCCTCGGGCCGGGTCGTCGCCACGGGCATCCCGAAGCGCCCGGACTTCTACGCCCCCACGGGGACCTGAGGGCCGCCGAAGGTGTTTGCCCCGCCGAGCCCGGGGGCAGGTGCCACGGCCGACGGACGTTGCTTGGTACGGCAATCTTTCCCGGGTCGAAGAGATCGAGGTCCATGTGTCGGTGAGACTTGAGGCCGAGAACCTTTACAAGGTGTTCGGCAGGCGACAGGAAGAAGCGGTCGAGCGGCTGCGCACCGGGGCCGACCGCGAGGAGCTGCGGTCCGAAGGGACCGTCGCGGGCGTGATCGACGCCTCGTTCTCGGTGGAGTCCGGCAAGATCTTCGTCGTCATGGGCCTGTCCGGCTCGGGGAAGTCGACGCTGCTGCGGATGCTCAACGGCCTGTCGGAGCCGACCTCGGGTCATGTGAAGTTCGACGGCCAGGACCTGACGGCGCTGCCCGCGAAGGAGCTTCGGGCGGTGCGCTCCCACAAGATCAGCATGGTGTTCCAGCACTTCGCCTTGTTCCCGCACCGCAGCGTGCTCGAGAACGCGGCCTACGGCCTCGCGGTGCAGGGTGTGCCGCGCGAGGAGCGCGAGCGGCGGGCGACGGAGGCACTCGAACTGACCGGCCTCGGGGGCTGGGAGAAGTCCTTCCCCGACGAACTGTCCGGTGGCATGCAGCAGCGGGTCGGCCTGGCCCGTGCGCTGGCCACGGACGCCGAACTGCTGCTGATGGACGAGTCGTTCAGCGCCCTCGACCCGCTGATCCGGCGCGACATGCAGGACCAGCTGCTGGTGCTGCAGAAGAAGCTCAGGAAGACCATCGTCTTCATCACGCACGACCTCAACGAGGCGATGCGTCTGGGCGACCGAATAGCCGTCATGCGCGACGGCCGCATCGTGCAGAACGGCACCCCTGAGGACATCCTGATCCGTCCGGCGGACGACTACGTCGCCAACTTCATCCAGGACGTGGACCGTTCGCGGGTCCTGACCGCCGGCGCCGTCATCGAGTCCCCCGACGCGCTGCGCGAGAGGACGGGGCGCCCGGACCTCACCGACACCGAACTCCTCGCGAACGCACCCGCCCGCGTCGGCCCCGACACCCCGCTCGCCGACCTGTTCGCGCCGTTCGCCCGGCGGACCATCGAGCCCGTCGCCGTCGTCGAGGACGAGGTACTGACCGGCGTGGTGAGCCAGCAGCGACTGCTGGCGGTGCTCGGCGAGGCCGTGTCCGGCGACCAGGGCGACGCCCAGGGCGGGACGGCCGAGGACAAGGTGACGCCCCGCTCCTAGATTCCCGGGGCGCGAAGCGGGGGGCGTGACGCGCGATGCGTGCCACGCCCCTGCGCCGTCCGTCAGCGGACCTTCTTGATGGGTATCACCACCAGCGCGCCCACCACGCAGATCGCCGCCGCCACATGCAGCATCGTGGCGTAGCTGTCGCCGCCGACCGTGGTGACGAGGAATCCGGCGAGGCCCGGGGCGAGGGCCTGGGGGCCGGCATTGGCGACGTTGAAGACACCGAGGTCCTTCGCCGCGTTGTCCGGGTCGGGCAGCACGTCCATCACCAGGGCGATGTCGACGCCGATGTACATGCCGTAGCCGAGGCCGAGCACCAGTTCCGCCCAGTAGAAGGCGCCCACGGAGTCCACGTGCACCAGCATGTACGTGCCGATGCCGAAGAGCAGGGTGGCACCACCCACGAACACCTTGCGGCGGCCCGTCTTGTCGGACAGCCAGCCCGCGGTCTGCGAGGCCACCATCAGGGCGACCGTGTAGACGAGGATGCCGGTGGCCATCGCGCCGGTGGCCTCGCTCGCGGACAGGTCGAGTTGGTGCTCCAGGTACAGGAGCCGGAACGTGGTGAACATGTACGACGCCAGGATCACCATGAAGCGGGAGGCGAACGCCCAGCCGAAGTCGGGGTGTTGGCGCGGGTTCACCCAGAACGTCTTGACCGCCGTGCGCCAGCCGCCGTCGGTCGGCGGGCGCTCGCGCAGCGGGACGTCCGGGAGCATCACGGCGTACAGGATCATGGCGGCGAGGCCCACGAGGCCCGGCACCATGAACAGCAACAGCATGTCCCTGCCGAGGAGTTGACCCGCGTACGCGGCGCCCAGCACGCCGGCGTTCTGCATCAGGCCGATGAGTCCTGAGACCTTGCCGCGCTGGCGGCTCGGCACCTGGTCGGCGACCGAGGCCAGGTAGGCGGCGAGGGCGGCGTTGGCGCACACCTGGGCGCAGAACCAGGCCACGGCGACGGTGGCCACGTTGGGGGCCAGGGCGATCACCAGCAGGCAGCAGGTGAGTCCGGCGGCGCCCGCCACCAGCCAGGGGCGGCGCCGCCCGAATCGGCCCGTGGTGAGGTCGCTGATCCGGCCGAAGATCGGGTTGGCGAGGAAGGCGCCGACCGCGCCGACCGAGGAGACGGTCGCCAGGGCGGTGATGGCGTCGCCGTCGACGGTGAGCGTCTGCAGCTTCAGGGTGAGGCTGACGTAGACGGGCGTGAGCAGTGCGAGATAGAGGCCGGCCTGGGCGATGGCCAGGAAGACGAGCAGCCGGGGCGAGGCCTTGCGGGTAGGCGGCGGGATTGCGGGTGCGGCGACGGGCGTGCTGTCGTCCGCCGGGGCGGATCTTGCGGTCTCGGGGCCGTGCGGGGTGGATCCCATGGTTCGCCTCCTTGCGAGCCTGGGCCAATGGGGGGGGCGCCGGGGCCGGGACACCGCGGACTGGCGTGTGGGGTCGGTGTCCCGTCCGGCGGAGCGCGCGCAGGGCACGCGGTGGGGAGCCGTCAGGCCGTCGTGCGGCCCAGGTCCAGAAGCGCGTCCCTGTTGCGGGACAGGAGGTCGAAGCGGTCCAGCTCCGTGGTGTCGATCTCGGCGATGTGCCAGGCCAGGGTGGGGCCGCCCGCCGCGATCGCGGCGGGGACGTCGACGTCGCCGGTGCCGATCGGGGTCTGGGGCTCCTGGCGGACCGCCTTGCCGTCCTTGAGGTGCGCGGCCACCACACGGCCGCCGAGGGCGCGCAGCACCGCCGCCGGGTCCTGTCCCGCGACGGTCGCCCAGTAGACGTCGAGTTCGGCGAGCACCTGCGCGCCGGTCAGCCGCCAGAACACGTCGTAGCCGCTGCGGCCGTCGGGCAGCGTCGTCCACTCCAGCTCGTGGTTGTGGTACCCGAGCCGGATGCCGTGCCCGGCGAGTTCGGTGGCGGCCTCGTCGACGCGGGCGGCGAACCGGGTCAGGGTGTCCAGGTCCCCGAACACGTCGCGGCCGAAGTGGTCCCCGCCGTCGAAGCCCTCGACGAGCCCGGGGATCGGGATGAAGACGGTGTCGGTGCCGAGGATGCGGCACTCATCGGCGAGGGTGGCGAGGCCGTCGGCGGCGATCGAGGCGTGCAGCGAGCAGACGGAGAGGCCCGCCGCGTCCAGGTCCGCACGGAGCGCACGCGCCTTCGCCAGGCGGTCCTCCGCGGAAGCGCGCCAGTCGCCGAAGCCAAAGGGCTCGACATGCCGGTAGCCGAGGCCGGCGAGGCGGGCGAGGGTGCCGGCGCGGTCCTTCTCCAAGTCCTCCCGGAGGCTGAACAGTTGCACGGCGAGGGTGCCGGTGGGCTGAGGGGTGGTGGCCATGGTGTGTCGGTCCTCCGGTCAGTCGACGATGAGCGGGCGGAGCGTGCTGTGGGCGATGTCGAGGCCCTGGACGACCTTTTCCGGGGTGCCGCCCCAGACAGGGTCCTCGTGCTCGACGGAGAGCGTGCCGGTGAAGCCGTGCTCGTAGAGCCGGTCGAGGACCGTGCCCCAGTCGACCTGCCCGCGCCCGGGGACGCGGTAGCGCCACCAGCCCATGTCCCAGGCGTTCTTCGACCGGTCGCGGGCGGGCCCGAAGTGGCCGTAGCGCTGCCGGTCGTGCGGGCGCAGCTCGACGTCCTTGGCCTGGGCGTGCACGATCCGGTCCGCGTACGGCGCGATGGTCTCGACCGGGTCGATGCCGATCCAGGTGAGGTGCGAGGGATCCCAGTTGAGGTACAGGCCCAGGTCGAACATCCACTCCCAAAGTTCCGGGGAGTAGGCGAGGTTGCCGGGGTAGCCGTCGGGGTGCCAGCCCTCCATCACGCAGTTCTCGATGATGAGCTTCACGCCACGCTCACCCGCGTAGTTCACCAGCTCCGGGAAGATCCGCTCGGCTTCGGCAAGGTTCTCCGCGACCGGCTTCGTCCAGTCGCGGCCGATGAACGTGCCCACGTACGGGATGCCGAGGCGCTGCGCGGTGTCGATGGCGTGCTTGAGGTGGGTGCCGTAGGCGGCGCGCTGGGCGGGGTCGGGGTGGAGGTGGTTCTCGTAGTAGGCGAGCGCGGAGATCTCCAGGCCGTGCCGGTCGAGGAGGGCGCGGGTGCGTTCCTCGTCCTTGCCCGTGAAGGTGGCCACGGGCAGGTGGGCGGCCTCGAAGTCGCGGCCTCCGGTGCCGGGCCAGACGGCGACTTCGAGGGCCTGATAGCCGCGGCCCGCCGCGTATTCGGCGATCTTGTCGAGGTCCCAGGAGGGCAGGCAGGCGGTGAGCATGCCGAGCTTGATCCGGCTCGTGTTCGGTTCGCTCAGGGGTTCACTCATGGGTCAGTTCACCTTTGTCCAGGTGCCGTTGGCGGACGATGTCAGGAAGGCGTCGACGAGGCGGGCGGAGCGCAGCCCGTCGGCGAAGAGCGGGAGCCCTTCGGGTGCCTCGCCGGTGGTGACGGCCGCGTACACGTCGGTGACGAACGCGGCGAAGCAGTCGACGTAGCCCTGCGGGTGGCCGGGCGGGACGACGTTGAGGCGTTGCTGCTCGGGAGAGGTGTGTCCCGCGCCGCGGTGCAGGATCCGGGAGGAGTCCTCGCCGCCGAGCCAGAGGGTGTCGGGGTTCTCCTGGTCGAAGACGGCGCTGCCGGCGGAGCCGTCGAGTTCGAACCAGAGGCGGTTCTTGCGGCCTGCCGAGACCTGGGACACCACGGTCGAGGCCAGCGCCCCGTTCTCGGTGCGCAGGAGCAGCGCGGCGGCGTCCTCGGTGGTGACGGCGGACCGCTCCCCCGAACCGGCCGCCCCGGAGAAGGACTTGGCGCCCGTGCCGGGACGGTCGGGGACGGTGACCGTGCGGTGCGCGGTCAGTTCCGTGAAGCGTTCGCCGGTGACCCATTCGACGAGGTCGCACCAGTGCGAACCGATGTCCGCGAAGGCGCGGGACTCTCCCCCGGCCCCCGGGTCGACGCGCCAGCCGGCCGCGTCGGGGTCGAGCATCCAGTCCTGGAGGTAACTGCCGTGCAGCAGCTGCCAGTTGCCGAACTCACCGGCTCGGGCGCGGCTGCGCAGTTCCCGTACGAGGGGGTGGTAGCGGTACACGAACGGCACGGCGGCGACCGTTCCGGCCCGCTCGGCCGCCTGGACCAGGCGTTCGGCGTCGGCCACCGAGGTCGCCAGGGGCTTCTCGCACACCACGTGCTTGCCCGCCGCGAGGGCGCGTTCGGCGTACGCGGCGTGGGTGCGGTTGGGGGTGCAGATGTGCACGACGTCGGCGTCCGCGTCCGCGAGGAGGTCGCCGAAGTCGCCGTAGGCGGCGACGGGTTGGCCGGGCACCGACCAGTCGGCGGCGACCTGCGCTGAACGCTCCGGGGTGGAGGCGAGCACACCGGTCAGCCGGCCTCCGGCGGTGCGGATCGAGCGGCGGTGCACCTCGGCGATCATGCCTGCGCCGACGATCGCGGAGCGAGGTGTGGGGGGTGCGGGCGGGGCCATCGAGGCCGCCCTCCTTTCGACGTCGACACACATGACAGACATGACAGACATGACACATGTGGCACATGTCGTACGTGACACACATGGCGCCGTGCACGGCGTCGGCGGAGGCAACTCGTCCCGCTCATGAACGTAGGACATGCAATTTGGCCCTGACAAGCGAAAGTTACTGCATCTTGAGAGTCATAAATGGCGGGGAGCGCGTACGGTGTGCAGCCATGTCCACCTCGACGCTTCCCCGCGCCCGCCTCTCCGTGCCCACCCTGCGGTTCCGGGACGGCGGCGGGCTGCTGTACTCCACCCTGGCCCGCCTCATCGCGTCCGGGACCGCCGTGCACCGCGCCGACCTGGTGGAACGCGCGGGTCTCGCCCGCTCGACCGTCACCCGGCACCTGGACGCGCTGATCGAGGCCGGGGTGGTGGCCGAGGGCGGCGGCACCGCCCGCGCGGGACGGGGCCGCCCGCCGCAGCTCCTGACGCTCAACCCGCGGGCGGGGCTCGTGGCCGCGGCGGACATCGGGGCCCGCGACGCCCGCCTCGCCGTCGCGGACCTCTCGCAGAATCCGCTGGCCACAGGGCACATAGCCGTCGATGTGGCGCGTGGCCCCGAGGCGGTGCTCGGCGAGGTGGAGGCGGCCCTGCGCGAGCTGCTGGCCGCCGCGGCCGACGGAAGCGTTCCGCTGTGCGCGGTGGTGGTGGGCCTGCCGGGGCCCGTCGATCACGCCGCCGGGGCGCCGGTCCGGCCGCCGATCATGCCGGGCTGGGACGGATACCCCGTGGGGGACGTGCTGGCGGAGCGCCTCGGTTGCGCGGTGCTCGTCGACAACGACGTGAACCTGATGGCGCTGGGAGAGGCCCGCAGCCTGCCCGAGGACCAGCTCCCGCTGCTGTTCGTGAAGGTGTCGACCGGCATCGGCGGCGGCCTGGTCTCGGCGGACGGCGAACTGCACCGCGGGGCGGACGGCGCTGCGGGCGACATCGGCCACCTGCCGGTCACCTCCGGTGGCGCCTCGAAGGTGGTGTGCCGGTGCGGGAAGAGCGGCTGCGTGGAGGCGGTCGCCTCGGCGGCGGTGATGGTCCGCCACCTCAACGCGGCCGGGCAGGCCCCGGGTTCCGAGCTGAGCGGCACCCGCGACCTGGCCCGGCTCGTGGCGCACGGCGACCCCGAGGCACTGCGCGTCGTGCGTGCGGGCGCCGAGCGGATCGGCGAGGTGGTGGCCCTCCTGCTGCACGTCTACAACCCGGCCCGCGTGGTCCTCGGCGGCGCCCTCGCGGGGGCAGGCGACGAACTGCTCGCCGGGGTCCGCTCGGTCGTCTACCGCCAGGCACTCCCGCTGGCCACCCGCAGACTCGTCCTCGAACCGAGCACCCTCGCCGACCGGGCCGGACGGGTCGGTGGCACGGTCCTCGCGGTGGAACATGTGCTGTCACCGGACGGGGTGGTGGACCTCATGGAGCGGCGCCTTGGCCGTGACACGCGGAGCGCCCCGGCCTCATGAGTTGCTGCGCACACCCTTGACATCGCTCACCCCCGGTGTTTGATTGACGCAAGATCGTGCACTTCGCGGCGGAGGCCTCGTCCCCCGAATCCACCCCGCCCGAAGGGACGTCACACCCCATGAGCCGCAGCGTCAACGTCGGCATACTCGGCACCGGTTCGATCTTCCGGGCCTACGCCGCCGGCATCGCCACCATCCCCGAGCTGACCGTCACCCGTGTCGCCGACGTGGACCTGGAGCGGGCCCGCACGGCCGCCGCCGAGTTCGGCATCCCCGCCGCGGGCACCACCGAGGAACTGCTGGCCGACGACGGCGTGGAGATCGTCGTCAACATCACCCCGCCCGCCGTGCACGCGCCCCTCAACGAGGCCGCCCTGCGCGCCGGGAAGCACGTCTACACCGAGAAGCCGCTGGCCGCGACCACCGAGCTCGCGCGCGCCAACCTCGTCACCGCGACCGAGACGGGCCGCACGTTGGGCGGCGCGCCCGACACGTTCCTCGGCACGGCCGGGCAGACGGCGCGCGCCGCGATCGACGACGGCCTGATCGGCACACCGTTCGCCGCGACCAGCTTCGTCCGCTCCAGCCGGGTGCAGGCGTGGCACCCGAGCCCCGGCTTCTTCTTCCAGGCGGGCGGCGGTCCCGTCCTCGACTGGGGTCCGTACCATGTGGCCGCCCTGGTCAACCTGTTGGGCCCGGTGCGCGATGTCATGGGCGCGAACACGATGGCCGAGAAGGAGCTGGCGGTGACGGCTCCCGAGCGGACCGTCGAGTCGGTGCCGGTCGAGGTGCCCACGCACGCCACCTCCATCCTCCGCTTCGACTCGGGGGTGCTGGCGACGGTGATGTACTCCTTCGACGTGTGGGACACCGAGCTGCCGCACCTGGAGATCTACGGCACCGGCGGCACACTCTCGCTGCCGGACCCCAACACCTTCGACCGGCCGGTGCGCGTCAAGCGCCGCGGTGACACCGAGTGGAGCGAACTCCCCGCGGTGACCGCGGCGAAGGCGCCCGCCAGCGGACCGTTCCGCGGCCTCGGCGTCCTCGACCTGGCCCGGCACCTGGACGGCGGCCCACACCGCGCGTCCGGCGAGTTCGCCTTCCACGTCCTCGACGTCCTGGAGCGGATGTCCCTCGCGTCCCCGGAGTCCGGGGCGCTCACGGTGCTCTCGTCCGTGAAGCGGCCGGCCCCACTGGACCGGCCCTGAGACACCGACCGGCTTACGGGTAGAAGTGCGTGAGCGACTCCGCCACGCATGCCGGCTTCTCGGAGCCCTCCAGTTCGAAGGTGAAGGACCGCGTCATCTGCACCCCGCCCCGTGCCACCTCCGTCACGTCGGCGACGGAGGCGTGCAGCCGTACGCGGCTGCCGACGGGCACGGGCGCCGGGTAACGCACCCGGTTGACACCGTAGTTGAGGGCCCGGCCCACGCCCTCGACCTTGAGCAGCTCGCCGAACATCGGGATGCCCCAGCTGAGCACCATGTAGCCGTGCGCGATGGTGCGTCCGTACGGGCCGGAGGCGGCGCGTTCGACGTCGGTGTGGATCCACTGGTGGTCCCCGGAGACGTACGCGTACGCGTCGATGAGCTCCTGGGTGATCTCCTTCCAGTCGGAGTGCCCGAGGTCGCGCCCGGCGAGGCCGAGGATCTCCGGGATGCCATGGACGGTCAGAGGCATGCTCAGGCTCCGTTCGTGGTTGCGGTCGCGGGGCTCTGCGCCGGGCCCGGCCGGCTCTCGTCCTCAAGCGGGGCTTCAAATGCCAGTTCGTCGTGGTTGGGGCGCTTGAGCAGGAGGAGCATGCAGCCCAGCGTCAGCGCGACCTGGAACAGGGCGTAGGCGATGACCGCGGCGATGGACCCGGTCCGGTTGAGGAGGAACTGGCCGACGATCGGGGTCGTGCCGCCGAGGATCGTGCCGCACAGCTGGTAGCACAGGGAGATGCCGGTGTAGCGCAGGTGGGCGGGGAAGCGGCTGGCGAGCATGCCGGCCAGGGCCGCGTAGTACAGGCAGTGCGGGATGGTGGCGACGGCGACGCCGAGCATCGCGAGGCCGTAGTTGTTGGTGCCGATGAGGAGGAACATCACCGGCAGCAGGACCAGTTCGGGCACCAGCATGACGGTGACCGCGCGGGACCAGCTCTTCATCCTGGTGGCGAGCACGGCGCCGAAGGGCTGGACGAGGACCTGCGTGATGTTGGCGACCAGGATGATCGTCAGGAACGAGCTGCGGTCGAAGTCGAGCGACGTGGTGGCCCAGGACAGGGCGAACGTCGACTTGAAGTACGTCGCGGACAGGCCGATGGTGCAGGCGCCGATGCCGAGGGCGATCAGGCCGGGGTGGCTGCGCAGCACCTCGGTGATCGGCAGCTTGGCCACTTCCTTCTTCTCGATGAGCTTGGCCATGGCCGGGGACTCGGCGACCTTGAGGCGGACCAGGAGGCCGACGAGGACGAGGACGGCGGAGGCGAGGAACGGGATCCGCCAGCCCCAGGACACGAAGGCGTCGTCGGGCAGCTGGCTGATCGCGAGGAAGCTCAGCGTGGCGAGGGTGTTGCCGACGGGCGAGCCCTGTTGGGCGAACGCCCCGTACAGCACCGACTTGCCCTTGGGTGCGCTCTCGGAGGCGATGAGGACGGAGCCGCCCCACTCGCCGCCGAGGCCGATGCCCTGGATCATGCGGATGCAGACCAACAGGATCGGCGCGGCGACACCGATCGAGGCGTAGCTCGGCAGCAGGCCGATCGCGGTGGTGGAGATGCCCATCATCAGGAGCGTGATGACAAGGGTCTTCTTGCGGCCGAGGCGGTCGCCGAAGTGGCCGAAGACGATGCCGCCGATGGGGCGGGCGAGGAAGCCGACCCAGAAGGTGGCGAAGGCGACCAACGTTCCGATGGCGCCGTCCAGTTCGGGGAAGAACACCTTGTCGAAGGCGAGCGCCGCCGCGGTGCCGTAGATGTAGAAGTCGAACCACTCGATGGTGGAGCCGACGAAGGCACCGAATCCTGCCCTGTTGGCGGTTCTGGTCTCCGCACGTGAGGTGGCGGTGGACGCACTCATGGGTCGCTCCGTGAACGTCGTTGATCAAGCGGATGGGGGCGGGGGGAACTGCGGGCGAAGCGTGGGGAGTTGGGGTGCGGTGAGGGGGTGTTACGCGGCGATGCGCTCGAAGACCGCGGCGAGGCCCTGGCCGCCGCCGATGCACATGGTCTCCAGGCCGTAGCGCGCCTCGCTGCGATGCATCTCGCGGGCGAGCGTGGCGAGGATCCGGGCGCCGGTGGCGCCGACGGGGTGACCGAGGGAGACACCGGAGCCGTTGATGTTGATGCGCTGCTCGTGGTCCTTCTCGCCGAGGCCCAACTCGCGGGTGCAGGCGAGGACTTGGGCGGCGAACGCCTCGTTCAGCTCGATCAGGTCGAGGTCGGCGAGGGCGAGTCCGGCGCGCTCCAGGGCGGCGCGGGTCGCAGGGACGGGGCCGATGCCCATCGTCTTCGCGGGCACTCCGGCGCGGGCGAAGGAGACGAGGCGGACCAGCGGCGTGAGGCCGAGGCGTTCGGCGGTGGCGGCGCTGGTGACGAGGCAGGCGGCGGCCGCGTCGTTCTGGCCGCTGGCGTTGCCCGCGGTGACGGTGGCCTCGGGGTCGGCCTTGGCCATGATGGGCCGCAGCTTGGCGAGTTGCTCCGCGGTGGTGTCCGGGCGCGGGTGCTCGTCGGCGCTCACGACGGTGTCACCCTTGCGGCCCCGTACGGTGACGGGCACGGTCTCCGCGTCGAAGCGGCCCTCCTGGGCGGCGCGGGCGGCGCGCTGTTGCGAGCGCAGGGCGAGGGCGTCCTGGTCGGCGCGGCTGACGCCGTACTCGCGGCGCAGGTTCTCGGCCGTCTCGATCATGCCGCCGGGCACGGGGTGGTTCACCCCGCCCGCCGTGACCCGGCCGCGCGCGAGCGAGTCGTGGAGCTGGAGGCCCGGGCCCTTGATGCCCCAGCGGCCCTCGTGCGTGTAGTACGGGGCGGCGCTCATCACGTCGACACCACCGGCGATGACGACCTCGCTGAACCCGGCCCTGACCTGCATGGCGGCGTCGAGGACGGCCTGGAGTCCGGAGCCGCAGCGCCGGTCGATCTGGGCGCCGGTGACCGTGTCGGGTAGGCCGGCGTCCAGGGCGGCGACGCGGCCGATGGCCGGGGCGTCGGACGAGGGGGAGGCCTGCCCGAGGATCACCTCGTCGACCCGGTCCGGGTCGATGCCGGTGCGGGCGACGAGCTCGGAGACGACGCGCGCGGCGAGCGCCGCCGGTGTCTGCCCGGCGAAGGCCCCGCCGAAGCGTCCGATGGGGGTGCGCAGCGGTTCGCAGATGACGACATCGGCCTGTTCGGGCACGGCGGAACACCTTTCGGGCGGCTCAGGGAGGTGAGCCGACCATCGCACCCGACCGCTGAGTCGGTCCAATACCAAGTTTTCGATCCATCAAGACGGACGGCGTCTCAATCGCTGCCCGGCCGTTTCAATCGGCGTCCCCGGGAGTCGGCAGCGCCTCCTCGCACACCGCGAGCACCGCACGCAGGGCGGCGGAGGGGTTGTCGGCCCGCCAGGCGAGGGCCGCCTGGCGCCGGATGCGCGGTCCCGCGAGGGGCCGGTAGACCAGTCCGGTCTGCTGGATGTGCCGCACCGAGGACACCGTGAGCGTGACACCGACACCCGCCGCGACGAGCGCGAGGATCGTGTACGAGTCGGGGGCCTCCTGCACCACGCGCGGGTTGAACCCGGCCGCCTCGCAGGTCTCGACCATGGCGTCGCGGACCGTGGACCCGGCGTTCGCGGGGAAGGAGACGAAGGGCTCGTCGGTGAGGATGCCGATGGGGATCTCGTCGAGCGCGGCGAGGTGATGGTCGGACGGCAGCGCGCACAGCAGCTCCTCCTCGTCGATGACCCGGTGGGCGACACCCGGCTGAGTCACCGGCAGCCGTACGAAGCCCAGGTCGAGCGAGCCGTCCGCGACCCGGTCCAGGGCCACATTGGCGTACGTCTGGCCCTTCATGACCAGCTCGATGTCCGGGTGCGCGGCCCGCACCGCGCGGGTGAGCCGGGGCAGCGTCTCGTGGCTGGAGGCACCGGCGAACCCGATGGTGACCCGGCCGAACTCCCCGCGCCCGGCCGCCTTCGCGGCCCGCACCGCCGTGTCGAGGTCGTCGAGCACGGTCCGTACGGGTTCGAGGAAGGACTCCCCCGCACTCGTGAGGCGCACGGAGCGGGTGTTGCGCTCGAAGAGCTGGACGCCGAGCTCCTTCTCCAGCTGCCGGATCTGCTGGCTCAGCGGCGGCTGCGCCATCTGCAGCCGCTTGGCGGCCCGGCCGAAGTGCAGCTCCTCCGCGACGGCGGTGAACGCGGTGAGATGACGCAGCTCCACGAGCCCGCCCCCATTCATCAATCAGGAGATTCATCGATCAGAAGATTCATTAACCTGGAGTCTTGATCCGACCTTAATTTGGTATTGGACGGCAATCAATAGGCGCTGACACGGTAGGGCGACCACTACGCACTCACGGAGGAGCACCGTGTCACCCAAGGTCATGTCGATGAAGGAGGCCGTCGCCACCTTCGTGCACGACGGCGCCACCGTCAGCATCGAGGGCTTCACGCACCTCGTCCCCACCGCCGCCGGACACGAGATCATCCGGCAGGGGCGCAGGGACCTCACGGTCGTCCGGATGACGGCGGACATCGTCGTGGACCAGATGCTCGCAGCGGGCTGCGTCTCGCGCCTCGTCTCCTCCTTCGTCGGCAACTCCTCCGCGGGTTCGCTCGGTGAGCTGCGCCGCAGGATCGAGCGCGCCGACCCGGCGCCGCTGGCCTTCGAGGAGTACAGCCACTACGGGATGATCTGCCGCTACCTGGCCGGCTCCCAGCGCCTGCCGTTCTTCCCCCTGCGCTCCTACGGCGGCAGCGACCTCCCCGGCATCAACAACGCGCTGCGGAAGGTCACTTCGCCCTACCCGGGGCGGGACGGCGAACCCGAGCAGATCTACGTCGTCCCGCCCGTGAACCCGGACGTCACGATCATCCACGCGCAGCGCGCCGACCGCCGCGGCAACACCCAGATCTGGGGCCTCACCGGCATCCAGGCCGAGGCGGTGTACGCGGCCGACAAGGCGATCGTCGTGGTCGAGGAACTCGTCGAGGACGACGTGGTGCGCTCGGACCCCAACCGCACGCTCGTCCCCGCCCATGCCGTGGACGCCGTCGTGGTGTGCCCGCGCGGCGCGCACCCGTCGTTCGCGCAGGGCTATTACGACCGCGACAACGCCTTCTACCGTGCCTGGTCGCACATCAGCAAGGACCCGCAGCGCCTCCAGGACTGGCTGACGGAGTGGGTGTACGGGACGGCCGACCACGCCGAGTACGTCGCCAAGCAGGGCGAGGAGTTCTGGGCGGGCCTCGCGGTCGGCGAGCTGCTCAGCGAACCGGTGAACTACGGACGGCGACTGTGAGCGCGACACACGAGAAGGATCAGAACACCATGACTGCCACGCCCGAGACCGCTGACACGGTCACCTCTTCGGAGCTGCTCTCCGTCGTCGCCTCCCGCGAACTGGCCGCCCGCCGCACGGTGTTCGCCGGCATCGGCCTGCCCACCCTCGCCACCGAACTGGCACACCTCACGGTCGCCCCGCAGATCGAGGTCGTCTACGAGTCCGGGGTGTGCGGCGCGCACCCCTCGCACCTGCCGGAGACCATCGCGGACGCCGTGCTCATCTCGGGCGCCGAGGCGGTCCTTTCGATGCCGGCCCTGTTCGGCTGCGTGCTGCAGGGCGGACACATCGACGTCGGCTTCCTCGGCGCCGCGCAGATCGACCGCTGGGGCAACCTCAACACCTCTGTCATCGGCGACTGGGAGAGCCCGACGGTGCGGCTGCCCGGATCCGGCGGCGGCATCGAGGTGATGGCCAACTCCCGTGAGGTCTTCGTCGTGATGCGCCGCCACAACCCGCGCTCCTTCACCGAGACCCTCGACTTCTGCACCACCCCCGGCCCCGACCGTGCGCTCGCGGAGGGCATCAGGCCGCTCGGCGTCGGTGTCACCCGTGTCATCACCGAACTCGGCATCCTGGCCCGCGAGGGCATCGGCGAGGAACTGCGGCTCACCGCGGTGCACCCCGGTGTCACGGTCGAGCAGGTCAAGGAGGCCACAGGCTGGGACCTCCAAGTCGCCGACCAGGTCGGGACGGTGGAGCCGCCGAGCGCGGCGGAGCTGCGGCTGCTGCGCGAGGACGTCGACCCCGGGCGCGTCTACCTCCGCTGACACATCCCGTACACCCCTGCTTCAGCACTGCACACCTCCCGTATCTACGAAAGGTCCCCACCGCAATGCGTATCAGGATCGTCGGCGCCGGAGCCATGGGCCGCGGCATCGCCCAGTGGGCGGCGAGCGCCGGACACACCGTCGAGCTGGGTGACGTCCGGGCGGAGGCGGTGCGGGAGGCGGTCGATTTCGTGCGGTCGATGCTGGACCGCGCTGTCGCCAAGGGCCGTATGAGCACCGAAGACGGCGAGGCGGCCGTGGCACGCCTCGTCCCGCTGGACGATCCCTGGGCGCCTGGCCCCGACGTGGATCTTGTGATCGAGGCCGTGCGGGAGGACCTGGACACCAAGGCGGAGGTCTTCGGGAAGCTGGAGCGGGCGCTCCCGGCCACCACCGTCTTCGCCACCAACACGTCCTCCTTGTCGGTGACGCGGATCGCGGCGACGCTCGACGACCCGACGCGCCTCGCGGGCCTGCACTTCTTCAACCCCGTGCCGCTGATGCGGATCGTGGAGGTGGTGCCGGGTGCCGCGACGCGCCCCGAGATCGCCCCCGCGCTCACCGCGCTCGTCGAGGGCTGCGGGCACCGCGCGGTGACCGTGGCCGACACACCAGGATTCCTGGTCAACCACGCCGGGCGCGGTCTCGTGACCGAGGCTCTCGCGCTCCTTGAGGAGTCGGTGGCGCGCCCTGCGGACATCGACCGTGTCGCGCGCGACGTACTGGGCCTGCGGATGGGCCCGTTCGAGCTGATGGACCTCACCGGGCTCGATGTCACGGCGGCGGTCATCGACTCGATCTGGCAGGGCTTCCGCCATGAACCCCGGCTGCGCCCGTCGTACCTCACGCCGAACCGGGTGACGGCGGGCCTGCTCGGCCGCAAGACCAAGCAGGGCTGGTACGCGTACGGTCCCGACGCCCCCGACACCGCCACGGAGGCGCCGATGACGGGGAACGCGGACCGGCCGGTGTTCGTGGCGGGCGACGACACGGCGCTGCGCGAGGCCCTGACGGCGTCCGGCACCACCGTGGAGACCGGCGAGAAGCCGTCCGCCGACGCCGTCGTCCTGGTCCCGGTCTGGGGCACCACCGTGGCCGACGCGGTCGCCGCCCAGGAACTCCCGGCCGCACGCACCTTCGGCGTGGACCCGCTGTCCGTGCCGACCGGTAGGCGTGTGCTGTCGGTGACCCCGGCGGCCGACCCGGCCGCCGCCCGCGACGCACGCGCGGTGCTGGCGCGCGGCGAGCACACGGTGACAAGCGTCCGGGACACCGCCGGTTCGGTGGCCCAGCGCCTGCTCGCCTCGGTGGTGTCGGTCGCCGCGTCCATCGCCGAGCGCTCCCTCGCCGCACCGGCGGACATCGACCTGGCGGTGACGCTCGGCCTCGGCTACCCCGTCGGCCCGCTGGCCTGGGGCGACCGCGTGGGCGCCGCCCGCATGCTGGACCTGCAACGGTCCCTGCACGCGAGCACCGGCGATCCCCGCCACCGCCCGACCCGCTGGCTCACCGAACGCGCCCTGCTGGGGCTGCCGTTGACCGACGCGGGCACGGCGCCCAAGGACTGCGCCGACTGACCTCACCAGTCGTGCACGCCCCCGTCCTTCAGGCGGTTCACCGGCAGGTACTTGCGCTCGTAGGGGAACCGCTCGGCGGCCTTCTCGTCGAACTCGACGCCGATGCCGGGGCGGTCGCCGGGGTGCATGAGGCCGTCCTCGAAGGTCCAGGACGTGTGGAACACCTCCTCGTATCCGGGGAGGTGGGCCATGTACTCCTGCATGCCGAAGTTCGGGACCGACAGGTCGAGGTGGAGCGCGGCCGCGAACGAGGCCGGGGAAAGGTCGCCCGCGCCGTGCGAACCGGAGCGCACCCCGTACAGTTCCGCGAGCGAGAAGATCCTGCGCAGGTGCGTGATGCCGCCCGCGTGGGAGACGGAGGCGCGGATGTAGTCGATCAGCCGGTTGGTGATCAGGTGCTGGCAGTCCCAGATCGAGTTGAAGATCTCGCCGACCGCGAGCGGCGTCGTGGTGTGCTGCCGGATGAGCCGGAACGCCTCCTGGTCCTCGGCCGGCGTCGGGTCCTCGATCCAGAACAGGCGGTACGGTTCGAGGGACTTGCCGAGCCGGCCGGCCTCGATCGGGCTGAGCCGGTGGTGCACGTCGTGCAGCAGGTGGAAGCCGTAGCCGAATTCCTCGCGGACGGCGGCCATGTACTCGGGCACGAAGTCCAGGTAGGCGCCGGTGTCCCAGACCTCCTCGGTCGGCAGGCTGCCGTCGGCGGGCTCGTAGGTGTCGCCGTCGCCCTTGCGCATGCCGTAGACGCGCTCCAGGCCGGGGACCGCCGCCTGGGCGCGGACCGCGCGGAAGCCCTTGTCGCGGAATCGCCGTACGTCGTCGACGAGTTCGGGGATGGTGTTGCCGCTGGCGTGCCCGTAGACGGTGACGCCGTCGCGGGCGGCGCCGCCGAGCAGCTGGTAGACGGGCAGGTTCGCGACCTTGCCCTTGATGTCCCACAGGGCGACGTCGACGGCGGCGATGGCGGTCATGGTGACCGGGCCGCGCCGCCAGTAGGCGCCCTTGTAGAGGTACTGCCACAGGTGCTCGATGCGGGCCGGGTCCTGGCCGATGAGCGTCGGGCAGACGTGGTCGCGCAGGTAGGAGGCGACGGACAGCTCGCGGCCGTTGAGGGTGGCGTCGCCGATGCCGGTGACACCGTCGGACGTGGTGATCTTCAGGGTGACGTAGTTGCGGCCGGGGCAGGTGACGAAGACCTCGGCGGAGGTGATGGTGGCGGGCATGCGGTGCCGTTCTCTCGTGGGGGCGTCGGTGGGTGGTGTGTCAGTCGCGGGCGGCGGCTGCCCGTAGCGCGGCCTCGGCTCCGTGCGCGTCGAGGATCCGGGCGAACTCGGCGACCGTGTCCGCGAACTCCTCGTGCTGGGCGGCCCCTTGGGGCAGCAAACCGCCTTCGGCGAGCAGCAGGCGGGCCTTGCCCTCGGGGCCGCTCGCGCGGGAGGCCAGTTCGGCGAGGCGGGCGCGGGCGCCGTCGTGGACGGTGCCGAGGCTCCGCTCGTCGTACGCGTCGTCGGCCGTGATCACCCGTACGTACGCGGCGAAGCCGAGCGCGAGGAGGCGTGGCACGCGTCCGGCGGCCAGCGCCTCGGTGATCGTTCCGGCCCAGCGCACGGGGATCTTCAGGGAGCCGTCGGAGCCGACCTGGGCCGTGCGGTGGCCGAGTGCCGGGTTGGCGAAGCGGTCGAGGAGTTCACCGATGTAGGTGTTCCCTGACATGCCGTCGGGTTCGGGGACGGTCGGCAGGATCTCCTCGCGCATCGCGAACTCGACTGCCCCGCCGAGGAGTTCGTCGCCCACGGCCCGGTCGATGGAAGCGTGGCCGCGCAGCAGTCCGAGGTAGGCCAGGAGCGAATGGGCGCCGTTGAGCAGGCGCAGCTTCATCAGCTCGTACGGCGCCACGTCCTTGGCGAACACCGCGCCCGCCTGCTCCCACGCGGGCCGCCCGGCGCGGAAGTCGTCCTGCATCACCCACAGTTTGTACGGTTCGGCGGGCACCGGCACGGTGTCGCGGACGCCGAACGCGCGGGCGGCCAGGGCCCGGTGCTCGTCGGTGGTCGCGGGGGCGATCCGGTCGACCATGCTGTTCGGTGTCGAGACCGAGGCGTCGGCGTACGCCTGGAGGTCCTCGCGCTCACCGGACGGCAGCTCGGCGACGAACTCCCCCAGCAGGGAACGGAGTCGGTGCCCGTTCTCCATGAGGTTGTCGCAGCCGAGGACGGTCACGGGCGGGGCACCCGCCCGGAGCCGCTGTTGCAGACCGCGCGCGATCAGGCCGAGCGCGGTGCGCGGGGTGCCGCCCGCGAGGTCGGCGCGGATCAGCGGGTCGTCCAGGTCCAGCCGGCCGTCGGCGCCGAAGGTGTAGCCCTTCTCCGTGACCGTGAGGGAGACGATGCGGGTGGTGGCCGCGCCGATGGCGGCGACCACGTCCGCGCCCTGACCGTCGGCGACCAGGCCCGCGTGGTGCACACCGGGCACACTCGCGGCGACGGCGCCGTCGCGGTGCAGCGTGAGCACGGTGTAGAGGCCGTCCTGCGCGGCCATGCCCTCGATCACCGGTCGGGGCCGGGCTCCGGGCGTGGTGGAGACACCGGTGATCCCCCACGGGCCATCGGTGTGCCGCAGCGCGTCGGCGGTGTACACGGCCTGGTGGGCACGGTGGAAGTTGCCGAGGCCGAGGTGGACGATGCCGGACTCGGGTGTCGGCGGCGGCAGTCTGAGGCCCGCGACCGGCAGCGCGGCGCGTGCCATGCGCGGCAGCGCGCGGTGTTGCGCGCCGTGCCGTGTGCTCACGCGACCACCTCGCCGGGCGTGACGAGCACCTTCATCTGCGTACGGCCGGTGAGCGCGGTGTGCAGCGCCTCGTCCGCCCGCTCCAGCGGGAACTCGGCGGTGACCAGCCCGTCGAGGCGCACGCGTCCGGAGCCCGCGAGCCGCACGGCGGCCGCGAAGTCCCCGGCGGCGTACCGGAAGGAGGTGAGCAGGGACATCTCCTGGCGCTGCATCCAGGCCAGCGGGAGTTCGGTCAGCGGGCGGTTCGGGTTGCCGACGACGACGGCGGTGCCGCCGGGGCGCAGGGCGCGGATCCCGGAGACCAGGGCGGGTCCGACGCCGGAGCAGTCGAGGACGGTGTCGTAGCCTTCCGGGTCGGCGAGCGCGTGCGCCCGGTCGGGGTCGGGGGTGAGTGCCGTCGCGTCGACGGTTTCGGCGCCGAGCCGGGCCGCGAACTCCCGGCGCGCCGGGGCGACGTCGGACACGGTCACGAGCGCCCCGGAGGCGGCGGCGACCTGGGCGACGAGCACACCGATGGGGCCCGCGCCGGTGACCAGGACCCGCTCGCCGGGCGCGACGGCCGCGCGGCGCACGGCGTGCACGGCGACCGCGAGGGGCTCGACGAGCGCGCCCAGCTTCACGTCCATGCCCGCGGGCAGCGGGTGCACGAAGTCCCTTGGTACGGCGATGTGTTCGGTGAGCGCGCCGTCGGTGGGCGGCGAGCCGAAGCAGGTGCCCTTCGGGCACAGGTTGTAGCGCCCGGCCCGGCACAGGGCGCAGCGCCCGCAGGGATGGGCCGGCTCGATGGCGACGGGCGTGCCGTGGGGCAGGTCGCCCGCGCCCGCGCCGTGGCCGACGATCAGCCCAGCGGGTTCGTGGCCGAGGACGGTCGGCTGCCGCAGCACGTTGGGCCCGTTCTCGCCGTGCTCGTAGTAGTGCAGATCGGAGCCGCACAGGCCGACGGCGCGGACGGCGACGAGGACCTCGCCGGCGCCCGGCTCGGGCACCGGACGGTCCTCCGCTCGCAGGTCCTTGGGCCCGTGCAGCACGGCGGCGCGGTGCGTGGTGGTGGCCACGGGGCGCCCCTTTCTCTCGTACGGAAGGTGTTGCCGAAGGTGTCAGGCGCGGACCGGCAGCGGTTCGACGCGCTTGATGACGAACGCGTAGGTCAGGGCGCCGACGACGGACAGGGCCCCGGAGACGAGCAG
Source organism: Streptomyces sp. NPDC059897 (assembly GCF_042730865.1). Lineage (NCBI taxonomy): Bacteria > Bacillati > Actinomycetota > Actinomycetes > Kitasatosporales > Streptomycetaceae > Streptomyces > Streptomyces sp. NPDC059897. The sequence goes on from NZ_JBHWKQ010000001.1 coordinate 489,759, forward strand.
CGGCACCAGATACGAGCCACCGGAGGCCGCCAGCAGGAAGCCGGTGACGATCGGGCCGAGGACACCGGCGACGTTCGAGGCGAAGTTCTGGATGCCGGCGAGGGAGGCGACATGCCCCGCGCTGGGCGCGACATCGGCCGGAAGCGAGGCGACGGACGCGGTGGAGAAGGTCAGCGAGGCGTAGCTCAGGGAGAGCAGCGCGAGCGCGCCGGACGCGGTCGGCACGACGACGGCGAGCGCGATGACCGACGAGCACAGGGTGCCGGAGATCAGGCACGTCTTGCGGACCTTGGTGATGGACCAGCCCTTGCGCAACAGCCGGTCGGCCGTGTAACCGCCGAGCAGCGAGCCCACGATGGCGACGAGTCCCGGGACGGTACCGAAGAAGCCAAGGGAGAGGAGGTCGAAGCCGCGCTCGTCGACGAGGTAGCTGGGGAACCACGTGATGAAGAAGTAAATGACGTAGTTGAGGCAGAAGAAGCCGAGCATCATGCCCCAGACCGTCCGGTACCGGAACAGGTCGCGCCAGCGCACCTTGGGCGCGTCGCCCTGGTCGGCGGGTGTCTCCTCGACGCGGGCGCCGCCCGCCTCGATGTACTCGCGCTCCTCGTCGCTGAGCCTCGGGTGGTCGGCGGGCTCGTGGTAGAGCCGCCACCAGGCGAAGATCCACAGGAAGCCGAGCAGTCCGCACACGACGAAGGCGATCCGCCAGTGGAAGGCGGAGACCAGCGCCGTGACGAGCGGCAGGGCGATGGCGGTGCCGACCCGAGCGCCGTTGTCCCACACGCTGTTGGCGAGGGTGCGTTCGCGCCTCGGGAACCAGCGCGAGACGGCCTTGGCAGCCGCCGGATACCCGCCGGCCTCGCCCGCGCCGAGCAGCATCCGCGCCCCGACGAGCGAGCCGACGCCGCGCACCAGGCCCATACCGATGGTGGCCAGGGACCACCAGATCGCGCCGAGCGCGAAGACCCGCTTCACGCCGTACTTGTCGAGGAGCGCGCCGGCGGGCAGCTGGCAGATCGCGTACGTCAGGAAGAACGCGCTGAGGACGAAGCCCTGGGTCTCCGGGCCGATGTGCAGGTCCTTGGACATGGCGGGCAGCGCGACGCTGAGCGTGGAGCGGTCGAGGTAGTTGACCGCGAGACCGCCGAAGCAGAGCACGACGATGCCCCAGCGGACGTTCTTGCCACGGCCGCGGGGACGGGGTGGCGGGGTGGTGCCGGACGGCGTCGTCACCTGGGGGCCGGTGACGGGGTGGCTGGTCATCGTTGACCTCCGGTCGGGAGCGGGCCTGTCACTTTCTACCCGCGCCATCGCTTACATACAAGGCTTGTATGTAAGAACTTGTATGGAAGAATTTCCGCAGCTGAGGTGAGAAGGTGGCGGCATGCGGGACGAGCAGCGACGAAACAAGAAGACGGCACGGCGCACGGCGGAGACCCCGACCGTGACCCCCCGGGAGTCCAACCGGGTACGTGTGCACGCGACGATCCGCGCCCGCATCACGTCCCTCGAACTGCCGCCGGGCGCCCCGCTGTCGGAGAACGAGCTCGCCGCGGAGCTCGACGTCAGCCGCACGCCGGTGCGCGAGGCGCTGATCCTGCTCGGCGAGGAGTCGCTGGTCGACATCTTCCCGAAGCTCGGTACGTTCGTCTCACGGATCAGCGTCGACGCGGTCCTGGAGGCCCAGTTCATGCGCGAGGCGCTCGAACTGGCCGCGCTGCGCGAGGCGGTGAAGCGGGCCGACGGCGAGGACATCGAGGCGCTGCGCGCGATCCTCGACGCGCAGCGCGCCGCGTTCGAGGCGGCGGACGACGACCTGTTCTTCGAGCAGGACGAGGCGTTCCACCGCCGCCTGATGGAGGCCAGCGGCCACCGCACCCTGTGGCGCACGGTCACCACGGCCAAGGCCCACCTCGACCGCGCCCGCCGGCTCAGCCTGCCGCTGCCGCGCCGTATCGAGCACCTCATCGACGAGCACCGGGCGGTGGTCGACGCCCTGGAGGAGCGCGACGCGGCCCGCGCGGAGGAGGCGCTGCGCGGTCACCTCCAGGGTGTGTTCGACGACATCGGCACGATCCAGGCGGACCGCCCCGAACTCTTCGTGGAATCGGCGGAGTTGACACCGCCCAGCAGGCCGCGCGCCCACCCGGGGCTGCGCGCCTGAGGGTTCAGGGAGTGTGCCGCAGCCCGTCCAGGGTGAGGTCGAGGAGCCGCTCGGCCTGGGCCCGCTGCTCGGGCTTCGCCGAGGTGAGGGCGACCCCGGCGAGGGCGGCGAAGATGTCGCTCGTCGGGATGTCGGAGCGGATCACCCCGGCGCGCGTACAGGCCTCCATCAGTTCGGCGATGGAGGCCTCGATCATGTCGCGGCTGTGCCCGTACGGGTTGCCACCCTCGGCGGCCATGGCGCGCAGCGCGTCGGCCATGCCGTGCTTGGCGCTCGCGTAGTCCATGAAACGGCGGGTCCACGCGCGCAGCGCCTCGAACGGCGGGTGCGCCGCGAGCAGCTCGGGCACGGCCTCGCAGAGCTGGGCCACCTCGTTGCGGTAGGCCGCTTCGATCAGGACCTCGCGGGTCGGGAAGTTGCGGTACAGGGTCGCGCTGCCGACCCCCGCGGCCTTGGCGATGTGCTCGAGACGGGCATCGAGGCCGTCCTCGGTGAACACCCGCACCGCCGCGGCCAGGATCTTCTCCCTGTTCCGTCGCGCATCCGCCCTCAGCGGCCGCTGATCACCTCGGTCCACCACCGGCCCCTTTCGTACCCACTTGCTAAATGGAGGCTACCCCACTTACGGTCACGCCGTCAGCCTAAGTGGGGACCTCCCCACTTCTACTCTGGGGAGGGCACGCCCCGGCCTGCCCACACCCACCCGCCTCGGAAGGACCACCATGTCGGGAATCGAAGGCAAGGTCGTGGCGATCACGGGCGCCGGCAGCGGCATCGGCGAGGCCACCGCCCGGCTGCTCGCGGAACGCGGCGCCAAGGTCGTCCTCGGCGCGCGCCGCACCGAGCGCCTGGCAGATCTCGCGGGCCGCATCGAGAAGTCGGGCGGCCAAGTCGCTTGGATCCGCACCGATGTGACGGTGCGCCAGGACGTGGCCTCACTCGTCGAGTTGGCCCGCGACCGCTTCGGCAGGCTCGACGCGCTCGTCAGCAACGCCGGGATCGGACCGATCTCCCCACTGGACGACCTGTGCGTCGAGGACTGGGAGAACATGATCGACGTCAACTTCAAGGGCGTGCTCTACGGCATCGCGGCCGCGCTGCCGGTCTTCCGTGAGCAGGGCTCGGGCCACTTCGTCAACGTCGTCTCCACCGCCGGGCTGCGGATCGTCCCGACGCAGGCCGTGTACGCCGCCACCAAGAACGCGGTGCGCACCCTCTCCGAGGGCCTGCGCCAGGAGGCCGGTGACAGCCTGCGGGTCACGGTCGTCTCGCCGGGTGTCACGCGTACGGAGTTCGCGGACCACATGGCGCCGGAGGTGAAGGAGCGGATCGCCTCGTCCATGGGCGACATCGGCATCCCGCCGGAGTCGATCGCGCGCGCCATCGCCTTCGCCGTCGAGCAGCCGGACAACGTCGACGTGGGCGACATCGTCGTACGTCCCACGGCACAGGGGTAGTTGGGCCCGCCGCCTGTTACCGTGCGCCGATGGAAGCGCTGGAGCTCGCCGCCTGGCCGCCGGAGCCGATCCGGACCGAGCGGCTCGCACTCCGCGGGTCCGAGGCCCGGGACCGCGCGGCGTTCGTCGACTTGCTCGCCTCGCCGGAAGTGCACACCTACCTCGGCGGACCCCGGCAGCGCGACGCACTCGAACGCGAGTTGCCCGCAGTGCCCGAGCGGTGGCCCGGGAGCTTCGTCGTCGAGCTCGACGGGGCGATGATCGGGCAGATCCTGCTTCGGAGGGCGCCCGCACGCCAACGCCCGGCCGCCGCGGGCAGGGCCGACCTCGGCTATCTGTTCCTGCCGCGGGCCTGGGGCTTCGGGTACGCGGCCGAAGCGTGCGCGGCGGCGCTCGACTGGGTCGCCGACACCCTCCCCGGCGAACCGGTGGTGCTCACCACCCAGACCGCCAACACCGGTTCGATGCGGCTCGCCGCGAAGCTGGGGTTCACCGAGGTCGAGCGGTTCGAGGCCTGGGGCGCCGAGCAGTGGCTCGGCGTGCGGGCCCCCCGCTGAGCCTCGCCCCGTAACACCTCATCCGCTCCAAGGGGTTGACCCCACTCCGCTTCCTGCTTACGTTGCTCGCACCCCGAAGGTATATCGATATACCAACGCGACAGGAGGCCTCCCGCCTTGCGCTCCCCGATGAATCGACGCGGCTTCATGGCTCTGGGTGCGGGCCTTGCGGCGGTGCCTGCGCTCAGCGCGTGCGGCGCGTTCTCCGCCTACGGCTCGGACCCCGACACCTTGGTCATCCACAGCCAGATGGGCGGGAACGCGCCCGGCTCCCCCACGTTCCGCGCGGTGGTGAACCGGTTCCGCAAGGAAAACCCGGACATCACCGTGAAGAACCTGATCAACGGCGACGACCTGGGGCAGGTCTACGAGACCTCGCGGCTCGCGCGCGCCGAGGCCGATGTCGTGATGGTCAACCTCTACGACAAGACACTGTCGTGGACCGAGGTCGGCGCCACCGTTCCGGTCGGCGGCTATCTCGACGACTGGGGGCTGCGCGAGCGCGTCATCCCGAAGGCCGTGACCGAGTGGACCGACACCGAGGGCCGGCTGCGCGCGTTCCCCTACATCGGGACGAACTGGCCGATCGCCTTCAACCACGCGCTCCTTGAACGGGCCGGAGTCGACACACCTCCGACGACATCCGACGAACTCGTCGCCGCCGCGAAGAAGTTGCGCGGCAAGGGCATCACCCCGTTCACCGTGGGCGGCAACGACTGGACGGGGCAGAAGCTGCTCGCCCAGATCATCCAGACGTTCCTGTCTCCGGCCGAGGCCCGGCACCTGTACCGCGAGGGTGACTTCAGCGGCTCGCGCGGCGCCCAGGAGGGCATCGCGTACTTCGTGGATCTGCGGGACGCCGGGGTGTTCGCCGACAAGGCGCAGGGGCTGATGTCCGACTCGATGACGACGCAGTTCAACACCGGGCACGCGGCGATGCAGTCGGCGATGTCCTCCGCTCTCGCCAGCGTTCCCGACAACGTTGTCAAGACCACCTCGGTGGGTGGTTTCCCGCTCCCCGGCGGGGCGGTCCAGAAGAAGCCGACCATCCTGCGCACGTACACCGTCTCCGGCTTCTGGATCAGCCCGAACGGCGTCAAGAAGATCAAAACGGTGGAGCGGTTCATCCGGTTCATGTACCGGCCGGACGTCGTGGACCGGTTCGTCACCGAGGGCGGGCGCGACATGTCGGTGGTCACCGACGCGCTCAGCACGGACTTCCCGCTGGTGGCGAAGGCGCAGCGACTCGGTGACTCCGTCGGCCAGGTGGTGCTCCCGGACCAGTACATTCCGGCCGCCGCCGCGCAGCCGCTGATCCAGGCGACGTCGACGGCCTTCACCCCCGGTACCTCCGCGCGTGCCATCCGCACGGCGCTGGAATCCGCGTACCGCTCCGCCTGAGCCCTCCGAACGTCGAACGTCGAACGTCGAGAACGGAAGTCGACCCCGATGACGATCACAACGCCCCGGCCCGCCGTCGGCGCGGGCCGCGCCCCCTCCCCCGACACGACCCGTCCGAGCCGCAAACGCCAGGGCGGCACGATCCTCGCCGTGCCCGCGCTCGTCTGGTACCTGCTGTTCATGGTCGGCCCGATGGTCTCGATCTTCGTGATCGCGGCGCTGCACTGGCCGGGCATGCTCCAGCCGGTGTCCTTCGCGGGCCTCGACAACTTCCGTACGGTCTTCGCCGATCCGGCCTTCTGGGCGGCCGTGCGCAACACGGTGGTCCAGCTGGCGATCGCGCTGCCGGTGATGATCGTGTGCGCGTACATGATCGGCTACTACGTGGCGCAGCAGCCGCCGGGCCACCGCGTCATCCGGTATCTGCTGTTCGTGCCGGGCCTGATCTCGACGCCGGCGAAGGCGATGGTCTTCTACGCGGCCCTCTCCCCCGACGGGCTGCTCAACGGCGCCCTGTCGGGGCTCGGCCTCGGCTCGCTCACCGACGCGTGGCTGGCCAGCCCGTCGACGGCCCTGTACTGCCTGATCGCGATGGACATCTGGGCGGGCATCGGCTTCACCGCCGTACTGTTCGCCGCCCGTCTGTCCAGCGTCCCCGAGGACCTCGGCGAGGCCGCGCAGTTGGACGGGGCGGGGCACTGGCGGACCATGTGGGGCATCCACTTCCCGGTCGTGCGGGACTACGTGGGTGTGGTGACGATGCTTCAGCTGCTGTGGACGCTGTTCGGCTCCGCGCAGTACGTGCTGCTGCTCACCCAGGGCGGCCCCGGCACCTCGTCGACGACGCTGTCCTTCCTCGTCTACCAGAAGGCGTTCATCGAGGCGGACCTCGGCTACAGCCAGGCCGTGGGCGTGGTGCTGTTCCTCGCCGGGCTCGTGGGCCTGCTGACCGTCCGCCGCGTCTTCCGCGCCAGCCACTGAGCCCTGCGCCCTGAGCCGATCGGAGCTGTTTTCCCATGAGCAAGAGTCATGCGAGGTTCGGGCGGTCGTGGTGGCCCGCGCACATCCTGGTGTGGGGGTACGCGGTGCTGCTCGCGGTGCCGCTGTACTACTTCGTCGTCTCCGCGTTCAAGTCCAACGACGCGATCTTCGGCAGCCCGCTGGCGCCGCCGACCTCGTTCGGTTTCGACAATTTCGCGACGGCCTTCCGGACCGCGGGGCTCGGCACGGCCGTGTTCAACTCGGCCCTGGTGACCGTCCTTTCACTCGTCCTGACGCTGGGGCTCGCCGTCCCGGCTGCGTTCGCGCTCGCCCGGTCCGAGAGCCGGGCGGCGTCGGTGATCGAGAAGGTGTTCTCGCTCGGGTTCCTCATCCCGACGTTCGCCGCCCTGTTCCCCACCTTCCTGCTCGCGGCGGCGACCGGCCTGTTCCACACCCGTACGTTCATGGTGCTGTTGCTCCCGGCGACCGCGCTGCCGCTGTCGGTGGTGATCCTGGTGCAGTTCATGCGGACCATCCCGAAGGAGATGGAGGAGGCGGCGCGGATGGACGGCGCCTCGACCTTCGCGGTGCTGCGCCACATCTATACGCCGATGTGTCTGCCGGGCATCGCGACGGTGCTGCTCCTGAACTTCCTGAGCTTCTGGAACGAGTACCTGTACTCCCTCGTCCTCATCGGCCCCGATCCGGACCTGCGCACGATCCAAGTCGCCCTGCCCACGCTGAAGTCGGTGACCGGCACGGACTACGGTGTGCTGACGGCGGGCACCGTGCTCACCCTCGTGCCGGTGTGGGTCGTGTACACGGTGCTCCAGAAGCGCATGCAGACGGCGCTCGTCAGCGGGGCGGTGAAGATGTGAGCATGCCGAACAAGAGCAGGCGCCCCACCATCAAGGACGTGGCGGCCGAGGCCGGGGTGTCACCGGCCGCCGTGTCGAAGGTGTTCAACGGCACGGGACGGATCTCCGAGCAGACCCGCCGCCGCATCCAGGACGCGGCCGCGGGCCTCGGCTGGTCGCCGAACGCGGCGGCGAGCGCCCTGCGCCGCTCCCGCAGCCACACCATCGCCCTCGTGGTGCGCCGCCCCAGCGATGTCCTGGGCACGGACCCGCACTTCAGCGAGCTGATCAACGGTCTGGAGAGCGAGCTCGCGCCGCGCGGCTACGGTCTGCTCCTGCACCTCGTCGCGGACGTCGACGAGGAGGGCCGGCTGTACGAGCGGCTGGCCGCCGAGGGCCGGGTGGACGGCGCGGTGCTCACGGAGAGCCGCATCGACGACCCGCGGCCCGCCCAACTCCGGCGCCTGGGGCTGCCGTTCGTGCTGCTCGGCGGTCCCGACGGGGTGATGCTCAGCCGCCAGGAGACCGGTGTCACGGAGGCCGTGGAGCATCTGCTCGCTCTCGGCCACCGGCGGATCGGCTATGTGTCCGGGCCGCCCGAGCTGGTCCACTCCGGGTTCCGGCAGGGCGTGCTCACCGATGTGCTCGCCCGGGCCGGGCTCTCCCCGGCCGCCGTGATCCCCACGGACTTCGGTGCGGAGGCGGCCATCGCCGCCACGGAGCGACTCCTCGCCCTCTCCCCACGGCCCACCGCGATCGTCTACGCCAACGACTCGATGGCGATGTGCGGCATCGGCGCCGCCCAGCGCGCTGGCCTCTCGGTCCCCGGCGAGCTGTCCGTCATCGGCTACGACGACCTGCCGCTCGGCCGCTGGCTGCACCCCCGGCTCACCACCGTCGACCAGCGGGTGACCGTGGTCGGGGCGGCGGCCGCGCGGGTGCTGCTCGCGGAGGTCGGCGAGGAGCACGTGCCCGCGCCGGAGCTGGCGGAGAGCCCGCGGCTCGTCGTACGGGAGTCGACGGGCCCCGCGGCCCCGTAGGCCCAACTCCCTTGGGCCCGGTAGGCCCAACTCCCCTTACTCATACGCCCTTTCTGTACCTTCTTCTGGAGCACCATGCGTCGCCACAGCGCCCAGCTGTCCCACCACCCCGCCGTCCTGCCCTGGCTCGGTGCCAACTACTGGTCCCGTACCGGTGGTCCGCTCATGTGGCGGAACTACGACCCCGCGGTCGTGCGCGAGGAGTTGCGGGTCCTCCGCGACCACGGTCTGAACATGACGCGGTCCTTCTTCTACTGGCCCGACTTCCACCCGGAGCCGCACCGCGTCGACGAGGAACTCTGCGACCGCTTCCGGGACTTCCTCGACGCGCACGAGGAACTCGGCATGGGGTCCGTGCCCACCTTCATCGTCGGCCACATGTCCGGCGAGAACTGGGACCCGGCCTGGCGCGGCGACCGCGATCTGTACGAGGACGTGTGGATGGTCGGCCGGCAGGCGTGGTTCGCGAGCGAGATGACGCGCCGGTTCAAGGACCACCCGGCGGTGACCGGCTGGCTGATCACCAACGAGATGCCGGGGTACGGCCGGATCTACCAGGTCGACCCGCCGGCCTCGGACGTGGTGACGGCATGGGCGCAGTTCATGTGCCAGGCCGTGGTGGCGGCCGGTGCCACGCAGCCGGTGTCGCTCGGCGACGGCGCGTGGGGCATCGAGGTCACCGGCAAGGACAACGGCTTCTCGCTGCGTGACACCGACCCGTACGTGGACTTCGTGGGCCCGCACGTCTACCGCTCGGACACGGACCGGCCGCGCCAGCACTACCGGGCCGCTTTCGAGTGCGAGCTGGCCGCGGTGACCGGGAAGCCGGTGATCCTGGAGGAGTTCGGCCTGTCCACGGACACCGTCTCCGCGCGCAACGCGGGCGTCTACTACCGGCAGACGCTGCACAACTCGCTGCTCGGCGGCGCGACCGGCTGGATGGCGTGGAACAACACGGACTACGACGACCTGTGGGAGCAGTCGCCGTACGACCACCACCCGTTCGAGATGCACTTCGGGATCACGGACAGTGCGGGCCGCCCGAAGGAGCCGCTGCGTGAACTCGCCGCGTTCGCCGACGTGTTGAAGACGGTCGACTTCCCGCGCTGCCGCCGCACGGACGCCGGAGCGGCGCTCGTGGTCCCGGCGTTCCTGGAGAAGGGCTACCCGTACAGCCGCCCCGCCGACCGGCCGCTGATCTTCAGCTCTCTGCACCAGGGGTACGTCGCCGCGCGCGGCGCGGACCTCCCGGTGGGCTTCGCGCGCGAGGTGGACGGGCTGCCGGAGGACGGCGACGTACAGCTGTATCTGCTGCCGTCCACACGGCAGTTGACGACGCGGACGCGGCGCGGTCTGGAGGAGCGGGCGCGCGCGGGAGCGACGGTGTACCTGTCGTTCTGCTCGGGCGAGCACCCCGGTACGCGCGGGCCGTGGTTCCACGACCTGGACGGCCTGTTCGGGGTCGAGATACAGCTTTCGTACGGGGTGGCGGAGCCCATCGAGGACGACGAGCTGGCCATGACGTTCACCGAGGACTTCGGTGGCGTGCGGGCCGGTGAGACGCTGCGCTTCGCCGTCGCGGGCAACGAGGACAGCCGCGCGTGGCTGCCGGTCGTCCCGGACGGCGCGCGGGTCGTCGCGACGGACGCGCACGGCCGCCCGGCGCTGCTCGTCCACGAGATCGGCGCGGGCCGCGCGGTCCTCGCCACGTATCCGCTGGAGCACATGGCCGCGCGGACGGCGCACGTGAACCCGGAGCAGACGCACCGGCTGTACGCGGCGCTGGCCGAGGTCGCGGGCGCGGCCCGCCCGGTGACCGTGGACACGCCGCTGGTCAGCGCGGACACCCTCGTCCACGAGGACGGGCGGCGGTTCCTGTGGCTGGTCAGCCAGGCGGAGGAGGAGCTGACGGTGCGCCCTTCGGACCACCTGGGCAAGCCGCTCGACGAGGTGACGCTCGCACCGTACGGGGTGCGGGTCCTGGAACTCGACACGGAGGCCTGACACACCATGGAGCTGTACAAGGACGCGGGGGCGCCGCTCGCCGACCGGGTGCGTGACCTGCTCGGCCGTATGACACTCACGGAGAAGGTCGGCCAGGTCAACCAGCGGATGTACGGCTGGGACGCGTACGAGCGCACGGCGGAGGGACACGGGCTGACGGACGCGTTCCGTGAGGAGGTGGCACGGTTCGACGGGATGGGCGCGCTGTACGGCCTCCAGCGGGCCGACCCGTGGTCCGGTGTCACCTTCGCCGACGGCATCACGGCGGCGGACGGGGCGCGGGTCTCGGACGCGGTGCAGCGGCATGTCGTCGAGAACACGCGGCTCGGCATCCCCGTGCTGATGGTGGAGGAGGTGCCGCACGGCCACCAGGCGCTCGACGGGACCGTGCTGCCCGTGAACCTGGCGGTCGGCGCCACCTGGGACCCGGAGCTGTACCGGGAGGCGGCGGCGGCCGCGGCGGCCGAACTCCGGGCCCGCGGCGGGCACATCGCGCTCGTCTCCGCGCTCGACCTGGTGCGGGACCCGCGCTGGGGCCGCGCGGAGGAGTGCTTCGGCGAGGACCCCTACCTGGCGGCGCGGCTCACCGAGGCGCTGGTGGAGGGGATGCAGGGCACCGGCGACTCGTACGGCGCGGACCGGGCGGCCGTCGTGCTCAAGCACTTCGCGGGGCAAGGGAGTTCGGTGGGCGGGCGGAACAGTGCCGCCACCGAGATCGGCGCCCGGGAGCTGCACGAGATCCACCTCCCGGCGGCCCTCGCGGGTGTGCGGGCGGGGGCGGCGGGCGTGATGGCCGCGTACAACGAGTTCGACGGCCTGCCGTGCGCGGCGTCGCACGACCTGCTCACCGGGCTGCTCCGTGAGCGCTGGGGCTTCGAAGGCCTGGTGATGGCGGACGGTTGCGCGCTCGACCGGCTGGTGCGGCTGACCGGCGACCGGCCCTCCGCGGCGGCGCTCGCGCTGTCGGCGGGCACGGATCTGAGCCTGTGGGACGGGGTGTTCCCGGAGCTGGGGACGGCGGTGGAGCACGGTCTCGTACCGATCGCGGTGTTGGACACGGCAGTGGCCCGCGTCCTGACACTGAAGTTCCGGCTCGGGCTCTTCGAGCGTCCTTACGTCACCGAGTCACACGAAAAGGGCGCTGCTGCACGGGAGTTGAGCGAGCGCATCGCCCGCGCCTCGATCACGCTCCTGCACAACGACGGGGCGCTGCTGCCCCTCGGGCCCGACAAGCAGCGCATCGCCGTCATCGGCCCGAACGCGGACTCCGTCCCGCAGCAGATCGGCGACTACACCTCGCCGCAGCGGCCGGAGAGTGGTGTCTCGGTGCTCGCCGGGCTGCGGGAGGCCGGCGCCGACGTGACGTACGCGCGCGGCTGCGATCTGGTGGGCGACGACCGTGCGGGGATCGCGGAGGCCGTGGAGCTGGCCGCCGCGTCCGATATCGCGGTGCTCGTGCTCGGCGGTTCCAGCGCACGCGAACACGACACACGCTTCGACGACAACGGCGCCGCCATCATCGCCACCGGCAACCCGACGGAGATGACCTGCGGCGAGGGCGTCGACCTGGCCGACGTCCGGCTCGGCGCCGGGCAGCGGGCGCTCGCCGAGGCGGTGGCGGCGACTGGCACCCCGTGCGTGGCGGTCCTGATCCAGGGCCGCCCGCACGCTGTGCCCGAACTCGCCGACGGGGCAGGGGCGTTGGTCAGCGCCTGGTATCCGGGGCCGTGGGGCGGCCGGGCCGTCGCGGAATTACTCCTGGGCGCCTGCGAGCCGAGCGGACGGCTGCCCGTCTCGGTGCCCCGTTCCTCGGGTCAGCTTCCCGTCTTCTACAACTCCAAGGACCACGGCTTCCGCGGCTACGTGGACGAACCGGGGACGCCTCTGTACCCCTTCGGGCACGGACTGTCGTACACCACCACGGAGTTCGGCACACCACGTGTCTCCGGGAGGGTGTGCGAGGTTGATGTCACCAACACCGGGAGCCGTCCGGTCCGCGAGACCGTCCAGCTGTACGTGCGCCGGGTCGGCGGCGCGACGTCCTGGCCGCGCGTGCGTGAACTGCGGGGCTTCCGGCACGTGGACCTGGCGCCGGGCGAGAAGGCCACGGTCGTCTTCCCCCTCGACGACGCGGTCCTGGCCTCGGTGACCCGCTCCCTCGACCTGGCCGTGGAAACGGGCACGTACGAGATCGAGACCGGTCCCTCGTCGGACTCCACGCAGTCCGCGCCGCTCACGATCCCACCGGACTCCACGCAGTCCGCGCCGCTCACGATCTGACCGCCCTCAGCCGCGGCGCACCGCTCCGAGCTGCGCCCGGTCGAGTCCCGGCGCCGCGAACCGCCGCGCCACCGAGCGCAGGACACTCGCCATCGCCTGGGCGGGCGGCGTCGCGGGCCGGGACGTGGAGCGGGCGAGGAGGATGCGGCGGGTCGGCGCGGCGACGTCGGAGGCGAAGGGCAGCAGCCGGACGTCGCTGCGCCGGCTGGTGAGGGCGAGCCGGGGCGCGAGCGCGATGCCGAGTCCGGCGGCGACCATGGCCTGCGCCTCCTGGTAGTCGTGCGAGGCGTAGGCGATCCGCGGTTCGAAGCCCGCCTGGCGGCAGCTGCGGCGCAGCACGTCGGCGACGGGATGGTTGTCCGCCCGGATGATCCACTCCTGGTCGGCGAGGCCGCCGAGGTGTACGGGCGAGTGGGCTCGCAGCGGGGAGTCGGCGGGGACGACGAGGACCGTGGGGTCGTCGAGGAGATGGGTGAGCGCGAGGGCCGGGTCGTCGATCCGGTTCCACTCGTAGTCCCACAGCAGCGCCTGCTCGACCTCGCCCGTGTGCAGCATCTCGCGGAGTTCGGCGAGCACGCCCGCCCGTACCTCGATGCGGATACCGGCGTGGCTGCGCCGGAACTTGGTGAGCGCCAGCGGCAGCAGCGAGGCGCTCGCCGTGGGGAACGAGCCCAGTTGCAGCGTGCCCTGGTCGAGGGCGGCGAACGAGTTCAGGTCGGCCTCGGCCGCGCGCAGCTCACGGCGCACCGCGCGGCCCCGCTCGGCCAGCGCGGCACCCGCCGGGGTGGGCCGGATACCGCGCGGCAGCCGCTCCACGAGGGGCTGCCCCGCCTCCTGCTCCAGGAGCGACATCTGCTGGGAGGCCGCGGAGGTGGTCATGCCCAGCGCCTCGGCGGCCGCGGTGAGCGAGCCGCGCTCGGCGGCCTCGGTGAGGAGCAGCAGGCGACGCACGTTCAGCATGTGTTCACTTTAGCGCAGCTAAACCCGAGTGAAGTGAACTGCCATTGTCCCCAAGTCACGGCTCTGCGATGGTCTTGGCATTCGCCGGAACGGCCCCTTCCGTCGGCGTTCCCCATTGATCAAGGAAGAGCCTCAGACGTGCACATCCCTGCGACCCTCGTGCGTGGTGGCACCAGCAAGTGCTGGTTGTTCCACCAGGTCCATGTCCCCGCGGACCGCGAGGAGTTGACGCGACTGCTGGTCGCCGCGTACGGCTCCGCGGACCCCGTGGAGCTGGACGGGGTCGGCGGCGCCACCCCCACCACCTCCAAGGCGGCGGTCGTCAGCGTCTCGCCCGAGCCGGGCGTCGACATCGACTACCTCTTCGCCCAGGTCGGCATCGGCGACGCCACCGTGGAGTGGACGAGCAACTGCGGTAACTGCGCCACGGGTGTCGCCCTGTACGCGGTGTCGAAGGGGATGGTGCCGATCACGGGCGACCGGACCCGCGTCGTCATGCGCAACAGCAACACCGGCGCGGTCCTGGAGGGCGTCGTCGACACCACGGGGGGCGTGGTGCGGCACTTCGGAGAGCAGACCGTCCCGGGTACGCGGGCCGGTGGTGTCGCCGTCGACCTCACGTTCCGCGACCCGGCGGGCGGCACCACGGGCGCGCTGCTCCCGACCGGGCAGGCCGCGCAGAAGCTGCCGGTCCACGGCGCCGAGCCGGTCCTCGTGAGCATGGTGGACGCCGGGGCCCCGGTGGTCCTCGTCGACGCCGCCGGGGCGGGCCGCAGCGGCTCCGAAACCCTGGACCAGGTGCGGGCCGATGTGCCATGGTTGCGCGCGGTCAGGCACGCGGCGGCGCCGCTGATGGGCCTGGTCGAGCCGGGGCGGACGCCCGGTGACGCGGTGCCGAAGGTGGGCCTGGTCGGGACCCCGGTGCCATACACCACGACGCTCGGCGAACACGTCGCGGCCGAGGACTACGACGTCTCGGTCCGCATGCTCAGCATGAACTCCCCGCATCCGGCGATCGGCCTCACCTCCGCCGTCGCCCTCGCCGCCGCGGGGCTGGTGAAGGACTCCGTGGTGCACGGTGTCGCCGCCGCCCGCGACGACGGCTGGCTGCGGCTCGGCACACCGGCCGGCGTGGTGGCGGTGCGCTGCTCCGACGTACGGGACGGCCTGCCGGGCCGGGTCACCGTGCGAAGGGCGGCACGACTGCTGGCGGACGCCCGGATCTACGTACCCGGAAGCGGCGAGCCGCAGGCCGCCTGACCGGGGCGCACACACCCACCCCACCCCCCGCACTGCCCCGTCCCCACCCGCACCAAGGACAATGATGTCTGCTGAAGTGATATCCATAGGCGCCCTGCTGGTGATGTTCGTGGTCGGCACCGTGCTGCCGATCAACCTGGGCATCCTCGCCTTCGTCGCGACCTTCGTGGTCGGCACCGCCTCCCTCGGCCTCACGCAGGAGGAGCTCTTCGAAGGGTTCCCGGCGGATCTCTTCGTGACGATCGTCGGGGTCACGTATCTGTTCTCCGTGGCCCGCCGCAACGGCACCATCGACTGGCTCGTCACCGCGGGCGTGCGGATGGTGCGCGGCAAGGTGGCGCTCATCCCGTGGGTGCTGTTCCTGGTCGCGGCGCTGCTCACGGCCTTCGGCACGTTCACCCCGGCCGCGGTCGCGCTGCTCGTCCCGATCGGCATGAACTTCGCCCACCGCTACAAGCTGAACCCGCTGGTCGTCGGCATGATGGTGATCAGCGGCGGGCACGCGGGCGCGTTCTCTCCGCTCGCCGTCTCCGGGGCGCTGGTGCTGGGGGTCGTCGACAAGACGTCGCTGCAGGTCTCCCCCGTGACCCTGTTCACCGCCAGCTTCGTGATCAACCTTGTGCTGTCCGCGGTGACGTACGCGGTCCTCGCCAAGCGCCCCGGCCCGCTGGCCGTGGACGCCGAAACGGCTTCCGAGGACGAGGACCAGGCCGTCTCCGGCATGCCGGACTGGCGCCAGTGGCTGACCCTCGGCGCCCTGGTCGCCCTGGTCGTCGGCGCGCTCGGCTTCCACCTGGAGATCGGGCTGCTGGCCCTCGCGGCGGGCGCGCTGCTCGCCCTGGTGGACATGAAGCGGCAGGAGAAGGCCGTCGACGGGATCAGCTGGTCGACGCTGCTGCTGGTCGCGGGGATGATGACGTACATCGCCATGCTGGAGAAGGCCGGCATCATCGAGAACCTCTCGGAACACGTGGCGGGCCTCGGCGCCCCGCTCCTCGTCGCCCTGCTGCTGTGCTTCACCGTGGCCATCACCTCGGCCTTCGCCTCCTCCACGGCGATCATCACCGCGATCATCCCCGTCGCCGTACCGCTGCTCCTGGCGAGCCACCTCAACGCCGCGGGGCTGATCGCCGCACTGGCCGTCTCGACGACGATCGTGGACACGTCCCCCTTCTCCACGAACGGCGCCCTGGTCCTGCGCAATGCCCGCGGCGTCGACTCCCGCCGCTTCTACCGCCAGGTCATCTCCTACACCGGCAGCATCGTGGCCATCGGCCCGATCGTCGCCTGGGGAGCGCTGGTTCTGCCCTGGTCGTAGCCGGTGCGCCGCCCGGCCGGGCCGCGGGTCAGCGGAGCGGGCAGGTGGTGCGGAGAGTGGCGGGGGTCGCCCCCGGCGGGCGCGCGATCGTGCGGCTCGCCGGCGGGCGGCGCTCGCCGTTCAGCCAGTCCTCCAGGGAGCGGAACGCGGCGCGGTGGCACGGGACCAGCGGCCGGAGCTCGTCGGGGAAGGTGTCGGCCAGGGAGTCGACGTGGGTGCCGTCCTCGATGCGGTAGTAGCGCAGCAGGGCGCCCCGGCCGGACGCGCGCACCATGTCCGCGTAGACGTCGGAGTGCTTGCTGATGGGGAGCAGGACGTCGAGGGTGCCCTGGAGGGTGATCAGGGGTTTGCCGATACGTCCGGTCAGCGCGATGCGGTCGACGGCGCGGTGGACGTCGGCGGGACGGTCCGCGTAGTCGTAGTCGGCGTCGCAGGCCGGGCTTCCCGGGGCGCAGTGGGGGGCGCCGGCCTCGGTGGGGCCGTCGTAGTCCGGGTCGAGTTCCTCGCGGTAGAGGCGCTGGGTCAGGTCCCAGTAGACCTTGTGGTGGTAGGGCCACAGGAACTCGGAGCCCGCCGGATAGCCGGCCTTGTGCATGGCTTGTTGCGCGACTTCGGCGCCCTCGCCTCCGGCGGCGTACGTCGGGTAGGCGCGCAGGGCGGGTGGCAGGTGGGTGAGGAGGTTGGGGCCGCGGGTGCGCCAGAGGGTGCCCTCCCAGTCGACTCCGCCGTCGAACAGCTCGGGGTGGTTCTCCAGCTGCCAGCGCACGAGGTAGCCGCCGTTGGAGAGGCCGGTGGCGAGGGTGCGGGCCGGTGGGCGGTGGTAGCGCTGGGCGACAACTGCCTTGGCCGCACGGGTGAGTTGGGTGACGCGGTCGTTCCACTCGGCGATGGCGGCGCCCGGCTCGCGACCGTCGCGGTGGAAGCTCAGGCCGGTGTTGCCCTTGTCGGTGGCGGCGTAGGCGTAACCGCGCTCGAGGACCCAGTCGGCGATGGCGCGGTCGTTGGCGTACTGCTCACGGTTGGCCGGGGTACCGGACACCACCAGGCCGCCGTTCCAGCGGTCGGGCAGCCGGATCACGAACTGGGCGTCGTGGTTCCAGCCGTGGTTGGTGTTCGTGGTCGAGGTGTCGGGGAAGTAGCCGTCGACCTGAATGCCGGGGACGCCGGTGGGCGTGGGCAGGTCCTTCGGGGTGAGGCCGTTGTAGTCGGCCGGGTCGGTGTGTCCGGAGGCGACGGTGCCCGCGGTCGTCAACTCGGCCAGGCAGTCGGCCTGTTGGTGTTCCGCGCCGGGTACGCGGAGGTGGGCCCGGTCCGCGCAGTGTGCGGTGGCGGGCGGCCGGGGCGAGCCTGCGGCCGTCGGGGTGGCGGCGAGGGTGAAGGCGGCGGTCAGGGAGAGCGCGGCGATGGCGAGGCGGCGCGGACGGGCGCGCGTGGGACTGCTGGGGCTGAGGCTGGATCTGGGGTGTCCGTGGGGCGGGGGCATCCTGTTCCTCCGGATCGGCGGCTGTGTGCCGCAAGGTAGGGTCCGGCCCCTTCGTCACCCCACGTGTGCGGGCACCAGTCTTCGCACCGTCGGCATGGCGTGCGGCACCATGCGGCGCGGGGCGCGTTCTGTCCGGCGGGCGTCCGGTTGGCGGACGAAAGCCACGTCTACTGAGCGATCGGTCTGATCGGTCGGCTCGATCGGTGAACCCGTTCCTGCTCCGCCACGTCACAGGGGCGCAGGAGTCGGCCGCAGGACCGGCGTCGTCGTCCAGGAGGTCACATGCGTATCGGGGCAGTTCGCTCCGCCAGGCTGTCCGGGGGTGTGGCCCTGGCCGCCGTCGGGCTCGCCGCCACGGCCGGTTGCGGCGACGAGAAGGTGGCGGGAGACGACGGGGACGCGCTCGCCGAGCGGGCCCGGCTGGTGGCCGACGCCTGGGACGGTTCGTCGGCGGCGGCCGCGTGGCGGGCCGGATACCACCCCACCGGGGAGGCGATCCAGCTGCCGCGCGGCGGCCTGCACGACGGCGCCGACCAACAGGCTTACGAGCGGCGGAACTTCAAGCTGAGCGGCACACTGCCCGGCGCCGGGCCCAAGGACGGCAACGTGGCCTGGACGGCGGGCGAGTCCGCCACCCGCCCGCTGGTGGAGGCGAAGGAGGCGTACGACACCCTGGCGGGCGCCCGCCGCGACAGACAGCCCCAACTCACCGTGACAGAAATCGAGTTGGGGACGATGCGAATGCCGACCAGTCGCGGACCGGCATCCGTTCCCGCCTGGGTCTTCACCCTCGACGGCTACGCCACCCCGCTCAAGCAGGCCGCCGCCGTCCCGTCCGAGACACCACGGTCCCCGATCAAGCCGGCCCGCGACCTGCCGGGCCATCCGCTCAACCGCCTGCTCGAGGTCTCCGACGACGGGCGCACGGTGACCGTCGTCGCCCTGCACGGCCTCTGCGACGACGGTCCCGCGGTGGACGCTCTGGAGAGCCACGGAAGCGTCGTACTGTCCGCGTCCGTCACAGGCCAGGCCGAGGACAGCGTCTGCACCACGCAGGGGAAGCTGGAGCGCGTCGAGGTCCGGCTGCGGAAGCCCTTGGGCGACCGTGTCCTGCTCGACGCGCACTCGGGGAGCCCGGTCCGCTACCGGGGTACGAACGGGCTCTCCCCCTGACCGGCCGGAGGTCACCGGCGCTTCTCGTCCAGGGCCGCGACCTCGCGGACGGCCTCGGCGATGGCGCGGTAGTCCTTCTTCAGGATCGCCCCGTGGTTGCTGGCGACCTTGGCGTGGATCTCGATGTGCGGGTTGCGGGCGGTCACTTCGGCGAGGCCGGCGCGGATGCGTTCCTGCTCGTCGCCGCGGCTGCCGAGGGACGCGCCGGAGGCCAGCACGTAGCGGGTCGGGACGGTGATGGCGTCGAGCACGGGGCCGAGTTCGCCCTTGCTGCCGAGCCTGCCGAGTTCGATGTTGCTCTCGGCCATCTGCGCCGCCGACATCCGCGGGAGCAGGCCCGTCGGGCGGACCAGCGGGGCGAGCCAGTTGACGCGCCGGAACATCTTCCGGATCCGCGCCTCCATCGCCTCGTCCAGCCAGTCGTAGGGCTGCGCGCCGTCGACCAGGACCGCGCCGATGGTGCGCTTCGGGTTGCGGCTCGCCCAGTGCGAGCCGACGTACGCGCCGTAGGACCAGCCCACGATGAGCGCCCGGTCGACGCCGCGGGCGGCGAGGACCGCGTCGACGTCACGGACGGCGGCCTCGAAGGAGTAGTCCGCCGAGCGCCCCGACTTTCTGCCGCGGGCCCGCTCGTCGTAGGTGATGTGCCGCCACTGCGGGCCGAGGTCCGCCAGGACGCGGCGCCAGTAACCCTGGGTGGCGAACTGGCCGTTGAGGTAGACGACCGGGATGCCGGGGCCGCCGGAGTCGGTGACGGCGAGGGCGGTGTCGTCGACCGGAACCATTCCGGTCCACGCGGCGGCCGAGGGTGCGGTGCTGTTCGTCATGGCTTCTCCTGGTTCGGCGGGACGGTCGGGCAGATGGTGCGCGCGGGGCCCGTGCTCAGTGGTCGAGATGGCCGGGCCCCGCGCCGGGGTGGGCGGTCGTGCGGTGGTGTGTCACAGGGCGCGGGCGGTGATGTCCCCGTGGCCGGTGGTCGCGTGGATGGTGAGTCCGGCCTTCGGGCCCTCGGAGTTCGCCAGCGAGTTGTGGATCCGGCCGTAGCCGGTGCCGGCGTCGAGGGTGGCGGAGACACCGGGAGCGGCGTCGACCGTCACATCGCCCATCTGCGTGTCGAGTTCGAGCACGCCCGATGTGGCCTCGGCGATACGGATGTCGCCCTTCTGCACCTTGATGTCGGCGGACCCGGTCAGGCGGCCGACCGTGACATCACCGGCGTAGGAGGACAGCCGCACGCTCGCGGCCTCGTCGATCTTCACGGTGCCGTGCGCGCCCTCGCAGGCGAGTTCGCCGAGCCGTCCGACGCCGCGGAACTCGACGGCCGCCGCGACGGCCTCGACGCCCGACCCTGCGGGCAGTTGGACGGTCACCTCGATGGCGCCGGACGCGCCGAGGAGCTTGTTCTTCTCGGCCGGGGCCGCGACCCGCAGGGTGCCGTCGGTGAACTCGACGGTGGTCTGCTCGGCGGCCTTCACGTCGCTGCCCTTCGAGGAGTCGGCCGGGCGGACCTCGACGGTGGTGTCGGTGCGGTCGGCTGCGATGACCTGGATGCGTCCGGCGGGCAGGCGCAGGACGGCGGAGATGGCGGCGGGGGTGTCGAACTTCTGCATGATGCGCTCCTTGAGCTGTCGTCGTTCCGGTGTTTCCGATGAGTGAAAAGCTACGTTGCGTTTCTTGATCCATCAAGGCACTTGTTGCGCAACTAGGGCTTAACAGCAGGCCAGTGGACCTATTTCGTTGCAACAGGTAGAGATCTAATGCAACAGAATGCATGCTTCCGTTGCATTGGGATGACGGTGAACGCTACGCTGGCGCCGGACGGTCAGGCGCACACAGCGGACGGAGAGGTGCCCACCATGCCGGGAGGCCGACTCACTCAGCAGGAACGGCAGCAGATCTCGCTCGGGCTCGCCGACGGGCTCGCGTACGCGGAGATCGGCCGCCGCCTCGACCGCCCCACCTCGACCATCACGCGCGAGGTGATGCGCAACGGCGGGCCCACCTCCTACCGTCCCGACCTCGCCCACCGCGCCACCGAACGCCGCGCCCACCGCCGCAAGCAGGCCGCCCCGCGGGGGCCCGAGGGCACTTCCGGGCGGGACGACGAGGCGGTGCGCGAATACGAGGAGACGTTCACGACCCTCCTCATGCAGCAGGGTTTGCCCAAGATGACGGCGCGCGTGCTGACATGCCTGTTCACCAGCGACGCGGGGAGCCTCACCGCCGCGGACCTGGTGCGACGCCTGGAGGTCAGCCCGGCGTCCGTCTCCAAGTCCGTGGCGTTCCTCGAGGAACAGGGCCTCATCCGACGCGCGCGGGACGCCGGGCGCCGCGAGCGCTATCTCGTCGACGACGACGTCTGGTACCAGTCGACGGTCGCGAGCGCCCGCGGCACCGCGCGGCTCGCCGAGGTCGCACGGCAGGGCGTCGGGGTGCTCGGCCGCCAATCCCCCGCCGCCTCGCGCCTGGAGAACATCGCCCGCTACAGCGAGTTCATGAGCGAGAGCATCCTGCGCGCCGCCGACCAGGTGCGCGAGATCCTCCACACGAAGCCGGAGCCGGGGCCGGGGACGGGGGCGGGGACGGGCGACACCACGGAGGTCTCGGCCGACTGAACACTCGGGGATACGGTGATCATCCGCCCTCGCCCATGCGAAGAGGAGCACAGGTGCACCAGGCACAGAACGATCGGCCATCGAAGATCGACTACATCGGCGCCGACGAGCTGACGAAACTGCTGCCGCCCCGCGACGCGGTCACCGCGATCCGCGAGGCGCTCATCGGCGGCCTCGACCCGGCCGCCGCGGGACCACCCCGCTCGATCCTCGAACTCCCCGACGCACAAGGCCAGTTGCTCGCCATGCCCGCCGCGTCCGAGTTCGGCGTCGGAGTGAAGGCGATCACGGCAGTGCCCGCCAACGCCGACCGCGGCCTGCCCCGCATCCAGGGCGTGCACCTCGTCTTCCGCCCCCCGTCGTACGCACCCGCCGCGGTCGTCGACGGGGCGGCGCTCACCACACTGCGTACGCCGGCCGTGTCGGTGGCGGCGGTGCTGCCGCTGCTGACCCGGCCGGGGCGGCGATGGCGCGTGGCGGTGTTCGGCGCGGGGCCTCAAGGGGCCGGTCACGTACGGACGTTGCGCGATGTCGGCGCCGAGCTGGCGGATGTGACGTACGTCGTGCGTGATCCGTCGCGGGTGGATCCGGCGCTGGTCGGGGGCGACCGGGTGGTGGCGACGGCGGACGCCGGGGAATGCGTGCGGCGCGCCGACCTCGTGGTGTGCGCGACGCCCTCCCCCGCCCCGCTCTTCGACTCGGCCCTCCTCGGTGACACCGCCGTCGTGCTGGCCGTCGGTTCGCACGACGCCGGTGCCCGCGAGGTGGACTCGGCCCTGACGGCCCGCGCGCAGGTGCTCGTGGAGGACGTCGACACGGCGCTGCGGGAGTGCGGTGACATCGTGATCCCCGTGGCGGAGGGTGTCCTGTCGCCGGACCGGCTGCTGCCCATGGCCCGGGCCGTCCGCGACGACTCGCTGTACGCCACGGACCGGCCGGTGCTGTTCAAGGGCTCGGGCATGGCCTGGCAGGACGCGGTCGTCGCGGACGCGGCGGTGCGGTCCGCGGCCGACCGTGTCAGTCCTGCCGGTCGAACTTGAGGTCTCCCCTCGTCACCGTGCGGATGTGCCCGCTCGCGAGCATGTCGTGCGGATAGCCGAGTTCGACGGCGCTCGCATCGTCGAGGCGGGCGAGGTGTGCGGCGCCGAGGTCGACGTCCAGGGCGCCCAGGTTGTCCTCCAGTTGCGCGGGGGTGCGGGCGCCGATGATCGGGGCCGTCACACCAGGGTTCCGCAGCGTCCACGCGAGGGCGATCTGGGCGGGTGTGCGGCCCAGCTCTTCGGCCACCTCCCGTACCGCGTCGGCGATGGCGAGATTGCGTTCGGTGAGGGTGCCGAGCGCGAGGTTGAAGTTCCTGCGGGTGCCGTCGGCCCGCCCTGGCCTCAGGTCCTCGCGGCTGTACTTGCCGGTGAGCACCCCGCCGCCGAGGGGCGAGAAGGGGATCACGCCGAGGCCGAGCTCGCGTGCCATGGGGATGAGGTCGCGCTCGCCGCCGCGCTCGATGAGGTTGTACTCGATCTGCAGCGCGACCAGCGGTGACCAGGCGCGCAGGTCGGCGATGGTCTGCATGCGGGCCACCTGCCAGGCCGGGGCGTTGCAGATCGCCACGTAGAGGATCTTGCCCTGCCTGACCAGGTCGTCCAGGGCACGCAGGGTCTCCTCGACGGGCGTCGTGTCGTCCCAGACGTGGAGGTAGAGCACGTCGATGCGGTCCGTGCCGAGGCGGCGCAGGCTCTCCTCCACCGAGGCGAACAGGTTCTTGCGGTGGCTGCCGCCGGAGTTCGGGTCGCCGGGGTCGCGCAAGGTCGTGTACTTCGTCGCCAGGACCAGGCTGTCGCGCCGGTCGCGGGCGAAGGCGCCCAGCAGCCGCTCGGAGCTGCCGTTGGTGTACGTGTCGGCGGTGTCGACGAAGTTCCCGCCGCGCTCGACGTACAGGTCGAACAGCTTGCGTGCGTCGTCCCGCTCCGCGCCCCAGCCCCATTCGGTGCCGAAGGTCGCGGTGCCGAGCGCCAGTGGGGAGACCCGCAGGCCGGAGCGGCCGAGCAGCCGGTAGGTGTCGAGGGTGAGGGGCATGGTGTCGTTCTCCTGGGTTCGCGTCGTGGTGTGCAGCCGAGCTCGTGCCGTGCTCGTGGCTGCTGACGGGAACCAGACTCCGTCCCTCACGGGCCGCGCATAAGGGAAAGCCGATCCTGGGAAGGCCGGTCCCACCCTCGTTGTTGCAACGACCATGACGACGCACACCGTGGACACCGTCGACACCGCGCGGGAGCTGGCCGCTTTCCTGCGCGCCCGGCGCGAGCGGCTGGATCCGGGCTCGCTCGGACTGCCGCCCCGGCGGCACACCCGGCGGACCCCGGGGCTGCGCCGCGAGGAGGTCGCGGAGCTGGCCGGGGTCAGCGTCGACTACGTCGTGCGCCTCGAACAGGCCCGGGGGCTGCGGCCCTCCGCTGACGTGGTGGAGGCGCTGGCCGGCGCCCTTCGCCTGTCCCCCGTGGAGCGGGCCTACCTCTTCGACCTGGCCCAGCAGCGGCCCCGCACGGCGGGCGAGCCTTCCGGCGCCGCGGCGCCGTCACTCGCCCGGCTGGTCACCGACCTGTCGCCGCTGCCTGCGATGCTGATGAACCACCGGTTCGACATCCTCGCCTGGAACCCCGAGGTGGCCCGCCTGCTCCTGGACTTCGACACACTGCCGCCGGAGCGCCGCAACGCGATGTGGCTGTGCCTGATGCATCCGCGCATCCGCGAGTTCTACGTCGACCGGGAGCGCGTCCTGCGGGAGGGCGTCGCACACCTGCGCTCCGCGTGGGCCACGCATCCGGAGGACCGGGCGCTGAGTGGCCTCATCGCCGAACTCCTCTCCGGCAACGAGGAGTTCGCTCGACTGTGGGGCGAGCGGGAGATCCGGCCGGGCGGCCGGGGTGACAAGCAGATGTGCCATCCCGAGGTGGGTCCGATCACGCTGCAGTTCGAGGTCCTCGCACCCCTCCAGGACCCGGACCAGCGCCTGCTGATCTTCCGCGCGGCGGACGAGGACAGCCGGTCCGCACTGGACCGACTGTCCTCGTCTCTATGAGCACCCTTATGAGCGCCCTGGTGAGCCGTCAGCTCACCGCGTACGAGAGCGCGTAGTTGGCACCGTCACGGGTGAAGTGCAGCGTGCCACTGCCGCTCCGTACGGCGTGCGCGCCCAGGAAGTCGTTGTCGTCGCCGCCGTAGTCGGCCTCGTAGAGCGTGACGACGGCCTTGGAGGTGAACGAGGTGGACCAGTCGACCTTGTACTTCTCTCCGTCGTCCATCGAGGCGAACAGGGCCATCTCCCCGTTCACCTTGAGGACCACGTCGTCGTGAAAGGTCCAGTCCTCCTGCTCGATGCACTTGAGCGTCTTCAAGTGGATTGTGGGCATGGTGCTGCTCCCCGTTTCGGATCTCGCTCGGTCATGTGGTCGGTGTCTCCGTTGATGATCACCGCTCCGGGACCGTGCCCTGCCGACACAGCCGTAAACGGACGGATGTCGATCAACTCGCGTGTACTGAACACATATTGAGGCGACAACAAGTCGGGTGCCGCCTACCGTCGACCGCATGACTGACGCATGCTTCGACCACCCCCGGCTCGCCGCGATCTACGACCCGCTCGACCCCGACCGCAGCGATCTCGACGCCTACCTCGGTATCGCGGAGGAGTTCGGGGCGCGCCGCGTGCTGGACATCGGGTGCGGCACCGGGGTTTTCGCGCTCCTCATGGCGGAGCGCGGCATCGAGGTCGTCGGGGTCGACCCCGCCGCGGCCTCCCTCGACGTGGCCCGTGGCAAGCCCGGCGGCGACCGGGTGCGGTGGATTCACGGGGACGCCACGACCCTCCCCCCGCTCAGGGTCGACCTCGCGACGATGACGGCGAACGTCGCTCAGGCCATCGTCGATCCGTCGACATGGCAGGGCACCTTGCGGGGCGCCCACGAAGCGCTGCACCCCGGCGGGCACCTCGTCTTCGAGACCCGCGACCCGGCCCGCCGCGCGTGGGAGGAGTGGACCCGCGATCTGACCCACCAGGTGGCCGACCTGCCCGGCGTCGGCCGGGTCGAGAAGTGGGGGCAACTGAACGAGGTGGACGGGCCGTTGGTGACCTTCGACCAGACGTACCGGTTCGCCTCGGACGGGCAGGTCCTGACCTCGCAGTCGACGTTGCGCTTCCGGGAGCGGGAGGAGGTCGAGCGGGACCTGCTCGCGCACGGCTACGTGGTGGACGACGTCCGCGAGGCGCCCGACCGGCCGGGACGGGAGTTCGTCTTCGTGGCGCGACGGCCTCTCTAACTACTCCGCTCCCCCGATCAGCTCGGTGGTGTGTACCTGCCGTCGACCGCCGTCCAGCCGCCGTCCACGAAGAGTTGACTGCCCGTCACGAACGACGAGGCGTCGGAGGCCAAGTAGACGACGGCGCCCGCCAGTTCGTCGGGGCGGGACCAGCGGCCGAGCGCACTCTTGTCGGCGTACGCGGCCGACCACTCCGGGACCGCGCGGATCTGCTCGGTCAGCGGGGTCGCCACGACGCCCGGCGCGATGGTGTTCACCCGTACGCCCTGCGGGCCCAGTTCGGCCGCCGCCGTGCGCGCGAGCTGGACGAGGCCCGCCTTGGTCGCCGCGTACACACCTTGGCCCGGCTCGACCGTCACGGCGCGGATCGAGCTGAAGCCGATGATGCTGCCCCGGCCGCGCTCCGCCATGCCGCGGCCGAACGCCCGCACCAGGTCGAAGGAGGCCCGCAGGTTGAGGGCGACGACCCGGTCGAACTCCTGTGACGTGTAGTCGAGGAGGCGCTTGCGGACGTTCGTCGCGGCGGTGAAGACGAGGACGTCGACCGGGCCGAGGTCGTCGGCCGCGCGTGTCACCGCGTCGCTGTCCAGGACGTCCAGCGTGTACGCCGACAGGCCGGGTGCCAGTGACGCCGTCTCCTCGGCGGCCTTCGGGTCGCGGTCCGCGCACACCACCTGCGCGCCGTGCGCGGCCAGCGCGAGCGCACTCTCGCGGCCGATGCCGCCACCCCCGCCCACCACGACCGCCTTGCGTCCGTCGAGGCGGAACAGGTCCGCGTAGTCGGTGGGCCGCGTCGGTTCCTGGGTCGTCACCGTGTCACCTGTCCTTCTTCTGCGTCGTCGGGCGGATCACTGCCATGCGGGTCACCGTCAGTTCGTCGATCGCGAACCTCGGCCCCTCGCGGCCCGTCCCGGAGTCCTTCACGCCGCCGTACGGCATGGTGTCGGAGCGGAAGCCGGGCACCTCGTTGACGACGACGCCGCCCGCCTCCAGGCGCTCCACCGCCGCGAACGCCATGTCCAGCGAGGCGGTGAACACGCTGGCGTGCAGCCCGTAGCGCGAGTCGTTGGCGAGGTCGAAGGCCGCGTCCACGTCCGGGACCGAGCGCAGGCACACCACCGGGCCGAAGATCTCCTCGCTCCATACGGGCAGCGCCGGGTCCGGGTCCAGGAGCAGCGCGGGCCCGATGACGCCGGCGGTGATGTCACCGCCCGCGGCGAGCACCGCGCCGGACTTCACCGCTTCCTCGACCCACGTACGGACGCGGCTCGTCGAGCGCTCGTCGATCAGGGCGGACACACGTGTCTCGGCGTCCCTCGGGTCGCCCGTCGCGATCTGCGGGATGCGCCGCTTCAGGAGCGCCACGAACTCCTCGCGCACCGCCTCCTCCACGATGACCCGCTGCACGCTGATACAGGCCTGCCCGGACGCGTAGTAGCCGCCGCGCACGACGGCGTCCGCCGCGGCGTCGAGGTCGGCGTCGGCGGCCACCAACAGGGCGGCGTTGGAGCCGAGTTCGAGGAGGGTCTTGGTCGGGGCCGCGTCCTTGGCGATGCGGTGGCCGACGGCGGCGGAGCCGGTGAAGGAGACGGCGCCGATCCGCCGGTCCGTGGTGAGCACCTCGCCCACCTCGGGTCCTCCGGTGACCAGTTGCACCGCCGCGCGCGGCGCCCCCGCCTCGTACAGCGCCTCGCGCAGCAGGTGGACGAGCCAGAGCGTGGCCAGGGGTGTCTGCGGGGCGGGCTTGGCGATGACCGGGCAGCCGGCCGCGACCGACGGCGCGAGCTTGTGCGCGGCGAGGAGCAGCGGGTAGTTGAACCCGGCGATGCCGACGACGACGCCGATCGGCTTGCGGGTCCAGAAGCCGAGCAGTCCCTCGCCGGAGGGCAGCAGGTCGAGCGGCACGGTCTCGCCGTGCAGCCGGGCCACCTCCTCGGCGGACGTGCGCAGCGTCAGCAGGGTGCGGTCCACTTCCACCCGGCAGTCGACCAGCGGCTTTCCCGTCTCCAGGACGAGGAGGCGTTCGAAGTCGGCGCGGCGGGCGGCGAGCGCGTCGTGCGTCCCGTGCAGGGCCGAGCCGCGGACGTGCGAGGGCAGGGCGCCGACCTGGGTGCGGACGGCGACCGCCTCGTCGAGGGCGCGGCGGGCCAGCGCCGTGTCGCCGACGGGCGCGCGGCCGATGACCGACCCGTCGTACGGGAAGCGCACGTCGTCGGTCGTGGGCGTCGGCAGCCAGCTGTCGCCGACGGGCAGTCCTGCGGGGAACTCCGACGTCAACAGGGTTGCTGCTACGGCCGGTTCGGGGTGTGCGTTCACGCGTGGTGCTCCTGGTTGAGGTCGGCCGCCGTCACTCCGGCCAGCGCCTTCTCCAGCGTCGGCACGGCGGCGATCAGCCTGCGGGTGTACGGGTGCCGCGGGTTCTCGTAGAGCTCCTCCGTCGGCCCGCTCTCGACGATCTCGCCCGCCCGCATGACGGCGACGTGGTCGCACACGTGCCGCACGACGGACAGGTCGTGGGAGACGAAGACGAGGGTGAGGCTCAGCTCGTCGACGAGGTCGGCGATGAGGTTGAGGACCTGGGCGCGCACGGACACGTCCAGGGCGCTGACCGGTTCGTCGGCCACGATGATGTTCGGGCGCGGGGCCAGGGCGCGGGCGATGGAGATCCGCTGGCGCTGGCCGCCGGAGAACTGGTGCGGGTAGCGCCGCGCGGCCTCCGCGCCGAGCCCCACCGATTCGAGGAGTTCGGCCACCCGTTCCTTGCGGTTGCCGATGCCCTGCGCGACGAGGGGTTCGGCCACGATGTCGCCCACCTTCATGCGTGGGTCGAGCGAGCTCATGGGGTCCTGGAAGACGAGCTGGAGGCGTTCGCGGACGAAACGGAGCCGCCATTCGCCGAGCCGCGTGATGTCCCGTCCTTCGACCTCGACGGTGCCGCTCGTCGGCTTGTCGAGGCCGGCCAGGATGCGCAGCAGCGTCGACTTGCCGCAGCCCGACTCCCCCACGATGCCGAAGCGTCCGCCGTGCGGCACGGAGAAGCTGACGCCGCGCAGCGCGTGCACGGGCCGCGCGGGCGTGCGCAGCGAGGCACGCGGCCGGTGGTAGTCGCGGGTGACGTCGGTGACGCGGAGGGCGTCGCCGCTGCTCTGCTGGTCAGCCACGGCGGGCCTCCTGGGGGTCGGGGGTGCCCGCGTCCCGTACGCCGCCGTGGCCTCGCGGCACGGGGTGGAAGCACGCGTAGCCGGAGTCGGGGCCCGTCGTCGTCCACGCGGGGCGGGTCGCGCACAGGTCAGTGGCCTTGGCGCACCGGTTGCGGAACACACATCCGTCGGGGAACGCGCCGGCGGGAGGCACCGAGCCGCCGATGGTGGCGAGCCGGCCGCGCTCGTCGACGGCCGTCAGGTCGGACGCGGCGATCAGGCCCTGGGTGTAGCGGTGTCTCGGGTTCGTGAACACCTCTCGTACTGGGCCGGATTCGACGATCCGGCCGCCGTACATCACCATGACGCGGTCGCAGGCGGTGGCGACGACGGCCAAATCGTGCGTGATGAACAGCAGGGCGGAGCCGCGGTCCTTGACCCCGCGCACGATGAGGTCGAGGACGCGGGCCTGCACGGTGACATCGAGGGCCGTGGTGGGTTCGTCGCAGACCAGCAGCGCGGGGTCGTTGGCCAGGGCGATGGCGAGGACGACGCGCTGGCGCTGGCCGCCGGAGAACTGGTGCGGGTAGGCGCGCGCCGCGTCCGCCGGATCGGGCAGGCCCACCTGGTCGAGGAGTTCCACGGCGGCGGCCCGCGCGGAGGCGCGGTCGGGCCGGGTGCGGTGGATGAGCAGCACCTCGGCGATCTGGCGGCCGACCCGCATCGTCGGGTTCAGGGCGGTCATGGGCTCCTGGAACACCATGGCCAGGTCCTTGCCCCGGACGCGGGACATCCGTGCCTCGTCCGCCCCGACCAGGTCGTGCCCGACCCCGGCGAGCCGCACCGAGCCCGAGGCGCGCAGCCCTTCGGGGAGCAGGCCCATGAGGCCCAGCGAGGTGAGGGACTTGCCGGAGCCGGATTCGCCGATGAGGCCGACGCGTTCGCCGGGGCGGACGGTGAAGTCGACGTCCTGGACGAGCGGCCGGCCGTCGCCGGTGGTCACGTCCAGCCCGCGGACTCTCAGTACGTCGTCGGTCGCGGCAACGGCGGTCATCGGCGGTCCTCCACCTTGGGGTCGAAGCGGTCGCGCAGCCCGTCGCCGAGCAGGTTGAATCCGAGGACGGCCACCGCGATCGCGAGGCCGGGGAAGACGGCGAGCCGGGGCGCCGTGCCGAGCAGCTCCTGGCTCTCCTGGAGCATCCGGCCCCAGGACGGGGTGGGCGGCGGGGTGCCGAAGCCGAGGAAGGACAGCGCGGCCTCGGCGAGCACGGCGATGGCGAAGCCGACCGAGGCCTGCACGATGATCAGGCTGCTGACGTTGGGCAGGACGTGCCGCAGCGCGATGGCGAGCGGCCTGCGTCCGGCGGCGCGGGCGGCCATGACGTACTCCGTGCTCATGACCTGGAGGGTGCCGCCGCGGATCAGGCGGGCGAAGCCGGGGATGGAGGCGATGCCGATGGCGACCATGGCGACGCCCGTGCCCGCCCCGTAGACGGCGGCGAACATGATGGCGAGCAGCAGGGCGGGGAACGCGAGGATCAGGTCGTTGCCGCGCATGAGGAGTTCGCCGAACCAGCGCGATCCCGTCCCGGCGAGGATGCCCAGCGGGACCCCGACGAGCGCGGCGACGCCGACCGCGACCAGGCCGACGTAGAGCGTCGTGCGCGAGCCGATCATGATCTGGCTGAAGACGTCGCGGCCGAACTTGTCGGTGCCGAACCAGTACTCGGCGGACGGTTCCTGCATCCGTACGGCGGGGTCCACAAGGGTCGGGTCGTGCGGGGTCCAGAGGAAGGACAGCAGTGCCACGGCGACGACGAGCGCGACGACGGTGCCGCCGACGAGGAGGGAGCCGGGCAGCGGCCTGCGGCGGCGACGTACCGGCGTGCCGGTGTCCACGGCGTTCGTAGCAGCCATCACCCACGCACCCTGAGTCGAGGATCGATCACGAGATAGGCCAGGTCGACGAGGAAGTTCACGAGCAGCACCGCCGCCGCGACGATCATGACGACGTCCTGTACGACGATGAGGTCCCGGCCGGCGACACTGTCGAGCAGCAGGCTGCCGAGGCCCGGGATGACGAAGACCCGCTCGATGACGACGGCGCCGACGAGGAGTGTCGCCAGCTGCAGTGCGAGGACGGTGACGACGGGCACGGAGGCGTTGCGCAGGCCGTGCCGCGCCAGTGCCTTCATCGGGCGCAGGCCCTTGGCGCGGGCGGTGCGCAGGTAGTCCTCGCGGAGCACGTCGAGCACGGAGCTGCGGACGTAGCGGGTGAGGACGGCGGCCTGCACGAGGCCGAGGGAGAGCGCGGGCATCAGCAGCTGTTTGAGGAAGAGCACGGGATCGTCGGCCGGTGGTGTCCAGCCGTTCGCCGGGAGCCAGCCGAGTCCCACCGCGAACACGGTGATCATGAGGATGCCCGCGAGGAACGCCGGTACGGCGACGCCGACTTGGGACAGTGCCGACAGGACGAGCCCGGACGGCTTGCGGTGCCGTACCGCCATCAGCGTGCCCAGCGGCACCGCCACGAGGATCGCGATCACCATGCCGGTGCCGACGAGCCACAGGGTGACCAGGAGGCGGTCGGCGAGCTGCGGGCCGATCGGTGTCTGCGAGATGTAGGAGTTGCCGAGGTCGAAGGTGACCAGGTCGTGCAGCCAGCCCAGGTACTGGTCGACGAGGGGACGGTCGAGGCCGAACTGTGCGCGCAGTTGGGCCACCGCGGAGTCGGAAGCGCCGGTCCCGAGGGCGACGCGCGCGGGGTCTCCCGGCAGCACCGCCATGAACGCGAACACCACGACGGAGCTGACGAACAGGCTCGCCAGCAGGATCGCGATCCGCTGCACCAGACGGACGATCATCGGTTCGGGCCGCCTTTCAGGACCGGTCGGTTTGGCCGGACCGGCTCAGGCCGGTGAGGTCCAGGGATTCGGTGACGCTGTTGACCGGAAGCCCGGTGATGTCCGCGTCGGCCACCATCAGGTTCGGCAGCAGGAACAGCCAGTCGGCGGCGGCGTCCTTCGACAGCGTCCTGGCGGCGGCGCGCATGTGGGCGGTCTGCTCCTGCCGGCTGCCGGTGTCCGCCTTCGCGAGGTGTTCGCGGAATTCGGGGTTGTCGTAGCGGGTGTAGTAGTTCTTGTCGCCGAACACGGCGGGCATGTCGCGGGGTTCGACATGGGACATGATCGTCATGTCGTAGTCGGCGTTCTTGAACACCGTCGAAAGCCAGGCCGCGGGGAACTCCAGCTGGCTCAACTCGACCTTGAATCCGGCCTGTTCGAGCTGGCTCTTGACGACGGTGCCGCAGGCGGCGGCGTACGGCAGCGTCGGAATCCGCAGCCTGAGCGTGCGCCCGGCTTCGCCCGACCCCTTGAGGAGCCTGCGGGCCTTGTCCCGGTCGTACGGGTACAGGTCGGTGAGGTCCTGGTACCAGGGGTCGGTGGGCGGCACCATGCTGCCGATGAGCTTGCCGCGCCCGCCCCAGCAGGTGTCGACGAGGGCCTGGTGGTCGATGGCGTACCGGGCGGCCTGCCGGGCCTTCTTGCTGCGCATGGGCCCCGACCCGTTGTTCATCGAGAGCATCACCTCACCGTTGGTGGAGCCCTCGATGACGCGGTACTTGGGGTTGTTCTCGAAGCGGTAGAGGGAGTCCGGCGACTGCATCGCGCCGATGGCGTCGATGGTGCCCGTGAGCAGCGCGTTGTTCATCGCCGTCGGGTCCTTGAAGTACTTCAGGGTGACCGTGTCGAAGTGCGGCGCGCGGCCCCAGTAGCCGGGGCGGCGGGCGAGGGTGATGGAGTCGCCGCGGTTCCACCGCTTGAGTTCGTACGGTCCGGTGCCGACGGGGTCGGTGGCCAGCTTGTCGACGCCGGTGCGGCTGAACATGGCGCCGGTGCGGGTGGTCATCCGGTACAGCCAGTCGTTGCTGGGCCGCTTCAGGGTCACCTTCAACTCGTCGCGGGAGACGGCCCGTACGTCGTCCACGACGCTCATCTGGGCCTTGAGTGCCACGGTCCACTTGGGGACGACGCGCTCGATGGAGAACTTGGCGTCCTCGGCGGTGAACGGTGCGCCGTTGCTGAACTTGGCGTCCTTGGTGAGGTGGAAGGTGTACGTCCTGCGGTCCTTCGACAGCTCCCATGTCCGCGCGAGCGCGGGGCGGATCCTCCCGTGCTGGTCGAGCTTCACCAGGTTCTCGTAGACGTTGTAGAGCAGCGCCTGCGGGATGGCGGCGCCGTCTGTCTTCGTGAAGTCGAGGTTGGCGGGCTCGGCGGTGACACCGATCGCGAGGGAGTCGCCGGGGCCCTCGGGGCGGGAGCCCGCGGCGGTGGAACCCGCCGAGCAGGCCGTGACCAGGAGGAGAAGACAGCAGGCCAGCAGGGAGGCGGCCGTCCGGGCGGGAGGTCTGCCCCGTCGGTCCTTGCGCATGCACGACACCTTCCGCCGTAACTGGCCTGACCAGTAAGCTCACTTGACAGGTACCGTGACGACTGAGGCGGTACCTGTCAAGAGGGTGGTGCCTGTCCACCGGCACGAAGGAGAGGGTGCGGATGTTCACCGAACAGAACCTGGCCACCATGTCCGCCGTCGAGATGACCGCCCGTTTCGCCGATCGCACGGTGTCACCGGTCGAGGTGCACGACGCCGTGCAGTCGGTGATCGAGGCGCGCGAGGACGTCCTCAACGCGTTCTGGGTGCGGGATCCCGCCGAGTCCCGCAAGGCGGCCGAGGCGAGCGAGGCCCGCTGGGCGGCCGGGGAGCCGCTGGGGCCGATCGACGGTGTGCCGGTGACCCTCAAGGAGAACATCGCCCGCAGAGGAGTCCCGATGCCTTCGGGCAACGCGGGGGTGGAGCCCGTCGTCCCCGAGCGGGACGCGCCGATCACCGAACGGGTCCTGGAGTCCGGCGGGTCGGTCCTCGGCTCGACCGTCATGCCGGACTGGGGCATGCTCTCCTCCGGCGTCTCCAGCCGGCACGGCATCACGCGCAGCCCCTGGAACTCCGCCTGGACGACGGGTGGTTCGAGCTCGGGGGCGGGCGCGGCGGCCGCGGGCGGGTACGGGCCGCTGCACGTCGGCTCGGACATCGGCGGCTCGATCCGGCTTCCGGGCACGTGGCTGGGCCTTGCCACGCTCAAGCCGAGCGACGGCCGCATCCCCCTGGACACACCGTACTTGGGTCGTGTGGCGGGCCCCATGGCGCGCACGGTCGCGGACCTCGCCCTGCTGATGCGGGTCCTGAGCAGGTCCGACGCGCGCGACTGGACGAGCCTGCCGCCGCAGGACATCGACTGGACACAGACTCGGGACGACGTGCGCGGGCTGCGGGTCGGCCTGCACCTCGACGCGGGCTGCGGGGGCCCGCGCGATCCGGAGGTGGTGGAGGCGGTGCGCCGGGCGGCGGACGTCTTCGCGTCGGCGGGTGCGACGGTCGAACCGGTGGAGCCGTTCATGACGCAGGACCTCCTGGACGACCTCGACCTGTTCTGGCGGGTGCGCTCCTGGAACGACCTGCGCAAGCTGTCCCCCGAGGCGGCGCTGCGCGTCCACCCGTACATCATGGGCTGGTGTCGCGAGGGCGCCGATGTGCCCGGCACGCGGGTGCTCCACTGCTACCAGCAGATCATGCGGATCCAGGCCCAGACGGTGGCGGCGACACTCCCGTACGACATCGTGCTGTCACCGGTGGCGCCCGTGTCGGCGTTCGCGGCGGAGCAGCCGATGCCATTCATGGAACCGGGCAAAACCATGTCACACATCGGCTTCACCGCCCCGTACAACATGTCGGGCCAGCCCGCCGCGACGGTCAACTGCGCCTTCACGGCGGACGGCCGCCCCATCGGCGTACAGCTCTCGGGACGCCGCTTCGACGACCTGGGCGTGCTCCAGGCTGCGGCCTGGTACGAGCGCAACCGCCCCGCCGAGGCGGTCCCCCAATGGCCGGACGCCGCACTCCCGAGCCAGAAGAGGGAGACACCATGACGACCGACAGGACACGCTTTCAACAGGTCGCGCCGGTACGCCTCTACCAGCGCATCGTCGAGCAGATCGAGCAGGCCATCGCCTCCGGCGACCTCAAACCGGGCCAACGCCTGCCCAGCGAACGCGAGTTGGTGAACCAGTTCGGTGCGAGCCGCCCCACGGTGCGCGAGGCGCTGCGCGTCCTGGAGAGCGACGGCCTCATCCGCTCCCGCCACGGCGACCCGCACGGCCCGGAGATCCTGCCGTTCACGACGGCGGGCCTGGCCAAGGAGATGACCCGCCTGGCCCGCTTCGACACCATCTCGATGGCCGAGCTGATCTCGTTCCGCATGATCCTCGACGGCTCGGCCAGCCAGCTCGCGGCCCGCCTGCGCACGGACGAGGAACTGTCCGCGATGGAGGAGACGGTGACGGCGATGACCCACGCCATCGGCGCGGGCTACGAGGAGTTCAGCAAGGCCGACGTCGCCTTCCACGAGGTGGTGGCACGGGCCAGCCGCAACGCGCTGATCGAGGTCTCCAACCAGGTCGTCCGCGGCGCCGTCCTCACCCTGATCGCCGACAAGGTCGCCCACGCGGACAACCGCGAGGCCCTGATGCGCACCTCGCTCCGCCACCACCAGGAGGTCCTGGAGGCCATCCGCACCCGCGACGGCCTGGCGGCGGCCCGCATCTCACGGCAGACGCTGTACGACTACTACGCGGGGTATGTGGCGGAGAAGGAACGGGGGCCGTTGCTGGCGCTGGTGGAAGGAGAGGGGGACTGAGCCCCGGATGTGCCGGGAACGCACGGGCACGCCTGGCTGAAACCCACCTGTTGGATGGCCGGGACCATTCGGCGACTGGGCGGTGTAAGCGGAATCTGCCAACAGGGGCGCTGGGCAGGGCGGTTGAGGCGAAACGATCCTGATAGCATCCCCGCGGCGATCTTGATCAACTCATCCGGCGTGCCGCCTTGACGCGTACCTGCGGGATGAGAGCGGGGGTACGGGTCGCCGATCTACCTGCCCGTGCCAAGAGAGGCGTCCATGACACACGCACTTGTGTGGTGCCTGGGTGCGATTGCGCTGATATCCGTCGCCGCGGTCGTTGCACTCATTGCCCGCAACCGAGCGCTGACCGACAAGAGACGCCAGGCTGACGCCGAGCAGAAACAATGGCTGGACCAGGCCAACGCGCAGATCGCGGCCCACCAGTCAGAACTGCAGAGGTCCCGCGCGGAGCGGGACGGTGTCATCGCCGAGGCGAGGGCCGCCGCGGAGGACAGCACGAAATCGGTCCTCAAGGGAGCCGCCAGCTTCCTGCAGAGCCTGGCGGCCGAGCAGACCGCGCTGCTGGACAGCATGCAGCGCAAGTACGGGGGCAACGAAGTCCTCAACGACCTCCTGGACGTGCACCACGCCAATGCCCAGATGGCACGCAAGGCCCAGGGCATCGCGGTGATGTGCGGCGCGCCGCTGGGCCGCCGCAACCGGCCGGCCAGTGTGTACGACGTGGCGCGCAACGCCCAGGGCCAGATCCGCAACTTCCAGCGCGTCTCGATCATGCAGCAGCCCGGTCTGGCCCTCAAGGCCACCGCGGTCGCGCCGGTCGCACTGGCCGTCGCCGAACTGCTGGACAACGCCGCGAGCTTCTCGCAGCACGACGCGCCGATCGAGGTCACCTTCCAGCGCGTGCAGGGCAACCTGTGCATCGTCATCGACGACGCCGGCGTCAGCATGAGCGACGAGGACCGCCAGCGGGCCACCGCCCTGCTGTCCGGCGACGAGCCGCCGCAACTCCAGCAGCTGGGCACGCAGCCGAAGTTCGGCTTCCCGGTGATCGGCCTGATCGCCCGCCAGTACGGCTTCAAGGTGGACGTCACCGGTGTGTCCCGCTACGGCGGTGTGCGGGCTGTCGTCCTGCTGCCCGAGGAGTTGTGGACCATGGAAGAGGCGACCCCGAAGGCCGCGCCGGCCGCGCCCGCGCCCGCACCGGCCGCGCCCACGCCCGTAAGTCAGGGACCGAGCCGTTCCGAGGTGGCACCTCAGCGCACCCCGAACGGCCTGCCCAAGCGCGCCAATCGCCAGTCGCCGAGCGCACCCGCGGCCCCGGCGGGCACGCCCCGCCCGGAGAGCACCCCACAGCCCGTGCCGCGGGCATCCAGCCGCGGCCTGGGCGCGTTCCAGCGCGGCACCCTGGAAGCCCGTGCGGACGAGGCCCCCCTGGGCGAAGGGTCTGATGAGCGGTGAGCGCCGACCTGTCGTGGATGCTCGACGACATCGTGAAGAACGTGGTCGGGGCGCGCCATGCCGTCCTGCTGTCCGCCGACGGCCTGCCCCGCGCCTCCACCGAGGGCCTGGCCGAAGAAGATCTGCGCACCATCTCCACGGCCATGTCCGGTATCCAGGCCCTGAGCCGTGCCACGGCTCCGTTCGTCGGGGCCGCTCCGGATGCGGCCTGGACACAGACCGTCATCGAGTTCTCGCACGGCTGGATCTTCCTGATCGGTGCCGGACAGGGCGCCTATCTCGCGGCGGCCGCGGAGCCCGACGTGGACATGCAGCAGATCAGTTACCGGATGCACCGTCTGGTGGCCCGGCTGGGGCACAACATGACCTCAGCGCCACGCGTGGACGCGGCCGGCCAGAGGGGCCGGCACGGCAACCGTGAGCCGGCGCCCGGTGAGGTGCTGGCCCAGGTGCTGCCCGAACTCGACCAGGCACTCGCCGATGTCGACGGTGCCCGGCACGCGGTCCTGCTCGGCGGTGACGGCCTGCCCCGCGGCGCCACCTCGGGCCTGCCCCGCGATCTCTCCGACCGGATCTGTGCGGCCATGACCGGCATCCACGCCAACAGCCGGGCCGCCGCGCAGTTCGCCGGCCCGGTCGCGAACGTGGTGTGGCAGCAGACGGCCATCGAGTTCCAGCACGGCTGGATCTCCCTCATCGCGGCCGGGGACGGCGCACTCCTGGCGGCCTCGGCCGACCATGACTGCAGCATCGAGGCCCTGACGGGCCGACTGCACGAAGTGGAGACCAGGATCGCGAGGTCTGCCATGGCCGGCAGGGCGCCCGGCCATGCCTGAGCCCAGCGACCCGGGCCTCGTGGTCACCTCCGACCTCGTGCCGCTCTTTGTGATCACGGGCGGCCGGACCCTGCCCCCCGAGCACGAGTACGAGCACACCGCGATGGTGACCTCGGCCCAGGGCTCCGAGGCCGCCCTGCGCGCCCTGACACCGGAAGCGCGCACGGTCATGGACCTGGTCACCGACGGCTTTCTGTCGGTGGCCGAGGTCGCCGGGCACACCCAACTCCCGGTCGGTGTCGTGCGCATCCTCCTGGCGCAACTCGCGGAGGTCGGCCTGCTCGTCGTGCGCAAGCCGGTCCCCGCCGCCGAACAGGTGGACATGGACGTCGTCAGCGCCGTCCTCACCGGCCTGCAGAAGAAATTCGGAGCGTGAGCGTGTATCTGGAGCCATCCGTCACCCAGGCGGTGAAGATCCTCATCGTCGGTCACTTCGGCGTGGGCAAGACCACCTGCATCGGCAGCCTCTCGGAGATCAAACCGCTGCGGACCGAAGAGCAGATCACCATGGCCAGCGTGGGACTCGACGACCTCACGAACACACCCAACAAGACGACCACCACCGTGGCCATGGACTTCGGCCGCCTCACCCTCTCGGACAGCCTGGTCCTCTACCTGTTCGGCACACCCGGCCAGGAGCGGTTCACGGAGATGTGGGAAGACCTCTCGCGCGGCGCGCTGGGCGCGCTCGTCCTCGTCGACCCCGAGCGCCTCGACGAGAGCTTCGCCGTCCTGGACCTCGTGGAATCCTTCGGGCTGACGTACACGATCGGTGTGAACTCCTTCGAGGGCCAGGCCGAGTACGCGCTCGACGAAGTCCACGAGGCGCTGAACCTCGAGGCCCGGACACCGATCGTGCGGTGCGACGTCCGCGACGAGCGTTCCTCCGCCGAGGCCCTGATCACCCTCGTGCAGCACCTCATGACCCAGCTCGCCGCCTAGGAGCCCCTGCATGTCCCAGCCGACCGACCCCCGCTCGATACCGCCCGGCTGCCCCGCGCACGCACACGGTGGCAACGTCCAGCTCTACGGGCCCGACTTCGCGGCGGACCCCGAGGCCTACTACGCGCACCTGCGCGCGCAAGGCCCCAGCGCCCCCGTCGACATCGCCCCCGGCGTCGAGGTCGAACTCGTCACGGGCTACGACGCCGCCCTGCACATCCTGCAGAACCCGGCCGCCTTCCCGCGCGACTCGCGCCGCTGGAACGCGCTGGCCGAAGGGCGCGTGCCGGCCGACAGCCCGGCCCTGCCGATGATGGCCTGGCGGCGCAACGCGCTGTTCGCCGACGGTGCCGACCACGCCAAGCTCCGCCAGGCCGTCACCGCCGCCCTCGACACCGTGGACGAGCGGGCCCTGATCCGCCAGACCCAGAAGTCCGCCGACTATCTGATCAGCGGGTTCAGCTCGGACCGCCACGGCCGCGCGGAGCTCATGGCCGAGTACGCCGGCCCGCTGCCCCTCCTGGTCTTCTCCCACCTCTTCGGCTGCCCGCCCGAGATCGGTGACCGGGTCATCACCGGGATCAGCGGCATCTTCGAAGGTACTGCCGGCGCCGACGAGATTCTCGGCCAGGCGCTCGCGGAACTGATCGCGCTCAAGCACCGCCGGCCGGGCGAGGACCTCACCACCGAACTGATCCACCAGCACGCGCTCCTCACGCACGATCAGTCCGAAGCCGACGAGGCCGTGCTCCAGCAGCTCGTCACACTGCTCTCCGGCGGCACCGCGCCACTCGCCGCGGCCATCGGCACCAGCAGCGCCCTCTACCTCGGCGAGGACTGGCCCACCGGACTCCCTGTCGAGGACGCCGTCTCCCAGGCCCTGTGGAACTACGCACCGATCGCCAACTACGCCGGCCACTACCCCGCCACGGACATCGACCTCGGCGGGCGGACCGTACGGGCCGGCGACCCGGTGCTCATCTCCTTCGCCGCGGCCAATACGGACCCGCGGCTGACCGAACACCGTGCCCAGCTCAACTCGAAGGCCCATCTGGCCTTCGGCGCGGGCCCCCACGCGTGCCCCGCCAAGGACCCGGCCTTCATGATCGCGGTCACAGCGGTCGAGTGCCTGGTCAACCGGCTGCCCGACATGGAACTGGACGACGCCTTCACGGCGCTCGGCTGGGTTCCCTCGCCGTGGAGCCGCGCACTGAGCGAGCTGCCCGTCCGCTTCTCCCCGCGATCCGCCCCCATGGCCCCGGCACCGTACGAGTCCGCGGCCCCCGTGGTCTCCCAGCCCACGCCCGACCTCCAGCAGCCCGCCGCTCAGCCCACCGTCGCCCCTTCCCTCGGCAGCGCTCCTGAGCCCGGCCCGCAGCACAAACCCCGCAAGGGAGGACTCTTCAGCCGCTTCGTGGCATGGACCAAGGGAGAGTGACAGAGGCCATTCCACTTTGCTGCGGTGCTATTGGATACTCAAATGATCTTGCGGGTATCGATGACGACTGATGCTCGGGAAGGAGCACAGTGGGAATCGCCTTGCTGCCGCAGGATCTTCGCCGCGCCGCCGCCAAAGTCTTCTCGCGCCTGCGCACCCCGCAGGGGCAGGCGGACCCGTTCCCCTTCTACGCCGAACTCGCCGCCCCAGGACCGGTCAGCCCCGCCCCCTGGGGTGGCCACCTCATCACCGGCTACGCCGAGTGCGACCAGGTCCTGCGCGACCGCGACTGGCTCGAACCCGACCGGTCCTGGCGTGAGAAGCAAGGCCAGGGCACCCGCTGGACGGCGCCCTCCGCGCAGGAGATGAGCCACACCCTGCCCACTCTCAACGGACCTGAGCACAACCGAATACGCCGGGCGGCCGGCGGCTTCGACCGCACCGCCATCAGCCGCCTCGCCCCCGTGATCACATCGGCCACGGACCGTCTCCTGGACGCATTCCACGAGCAACTCCGCTATGGAGAAGCCAACTTCGCCACCCTGGTCGGCGAGGAACTGCCCATCGCCACGGTCGGCCACTGGCTCGGCCTGCCGTGCGCCGACTGGCCCCGGCTGCGCGAGCTCACCCACGAGCAGGTGTTCACGCAGGAGCTCTTGCCCACGGCCAGCCAGCTCGCCCGCTCGGACGCCGCGACCGTGGAACTGCGGGCGTACTTCACCGACCTCGTGCGGGCTCGTCGCGCCCGCCCGGGCGACGACCCGGTCTCGCAGTGGATCCGCACCTGGGACACCCTCGAAACCGACCGTGACCAGGCCGACCACCAGGTGTACCACCTGGCCCGCTTCGTCCTGCTGGCCGCGCTGGAGACCACCGCGACCCTGCTCTCGCAAGCGGTCCTGCGCCTCGTCGAACACCCCGTGCACTGGGACGCGCTCACCGCCGACCCCGAGCTGGCCCCGGGCGCTGTGGAGGAGAGCCTGCGCTACGACCCGCCCACCCACGTGATCAGCCGCGTCGCCGCCCACGACACCGTCCTGGCCGGCCAGGACATCCGCGAGGGCGAGATGACCCACCTCCTGATCGGTGCGGCCCACCACGACCCGCACCGGCACCGGAACCCCGCCGCCTACGACCCGCGGCGCACCGCCGGCCATCTCGCCTTCAGCAGCGGCGCCCACTACTGCCTGGGCGCCCCCATGGCCCGCCTCGAAGCACAGACCCTCATCACCCACCTCACGCGGCGCATCCCCCGCCTCACCCTCGTACGCCCGCCCACCTGGGCGCCCCGCGTCGCCTTCCGCCGCCTCCTGAATCTGGACCTCGCCCTCACATGACCGACCACCCCCAGCCCTCCGACGGTTACAAGACCCTCCGCGTCGACCAGGACGGCCCCGTCCTGAACGCCCGGCTCCACGCCGGCCGCCCGGACGCCGTGCTCGACGTCGCCGCCATCGACGATCTCCTGAAACTGCTCGACAGCCTCACCGAGCGCACCGACGTGAAGGTCCTGGTCCTGTCCTCGCTGTCCGCGGACTTCTGCCTGGGCGCCGACCGCACCGAGTTCGCCGAGGCACGCAAGGCCGACCCGTCCGGTGCGGCCCTGCGCCGCATCGTCGACAAGGGCTACCGGTTGTGCCAGGCCCTGGAGACCACCGATGCCATCACCATCGCGCGCCTCAACGGCCGGGTCACGGGCGCCGGCCTCGCGCTCGTCTCCTACTGCGACCTTCGGGTCGGCGCCGACACCAGCCGCTACCGCATGCCCGAAGGAGTCCTCGGGCTCCCGCCGGCCTGGGGCGGCGCCACCGGCCGCCTCATCACCGAGGTCGGGGTCTCGCGCATCCGCGAACTGATGCTCACCTGCCGAGAGTTCGATGCCACCATGGCGCACCGGATCGACCTCCTGCACGAATCCGTGCCCGAAGAGGACCTCGACCGCACGGTCAACGCCTGGACGCGCCTGCTCGGCCGCCGCTCGCACGAGTCCATGATCGCCGCCAAACGCATACTGACCGGCTACGCCCGCGCCGACCGCACCGCCGACCTGGGCCCACTCGACGCCAATCTCCTCACCGCACACCTGTAGCTCAGGACGAGTTCGTTTGTGGGCACCGGTCGACCGCTCCCGGCCGTGATCACCGCATGAACAGCCCCCCGTTCGCGTCCCAGCACGCCCCGGTCACCGTGTCGGCGTGCTCCGCGGAGAGCAGGACGACCATGTCGGCGATGAACTGCGGGCGGCCGAGGCGGCCCACCGGGATCGCCGCCTCCACCTGCGCGAGCTTCTCCGGGGCCACGGTGCGGCGCACCACGGGGAGGTCCTGCGGGCCCGGCGAGACGGCGTTGACGGTGACGCCGCGCGGGCCGAGGTCGCGGGCGAAGACCTTGGTGAGGGTGGCGACGCCGCCCTTGGACGCCGCGTAGTGCGCGCCGGTCGCCGTGCCGCCGTTCTGGCCCGCGAGCGAGCCGAGGTTGACGATGCGTCCGTAGCCGCGCTCGGCGAAGTACGAGCCGAAGACCTGGCAGCCGAAGAAGGTGCCGTGCAGGTTGGTCTCCAGCACGGCGGCGAAGCTCTCCGGGGTGATGTCCATCAGTGACTCGACCTTGGAGTGCCCGGCGTTGTTCACGAGGACGTGCACCGCGCCCCAGCGTTCGACGAGCCGGTCGCGGGCGCGGGCGAAGGCGTCCTTGTCGCGGACGTCGAGGGCGAGGCCGACGGCGTTCTCGCCGGTGGGGTCGAGTTCGGCCGCCGCCTTGGCCGCGGCCTCCTCGTCCAGGTCGGTGAGGGCGACCCGGTACCCGTGGTCGTAGAAGCGCGCGGCGATGCAACCGCCGAGGCCGCCGGCCGCCCCGGTGACCAGGACCACGCGGTGCGCGTCGTCCTCCCAGCGCTCCCCCGTGCCCTGCGGGCTCACTTCGTCACGTCCGGGAGGGGGCGGCCGACGCGGGCCTCGATCTTCATGTACCGCCACAGGCCGTGCTCACCGACCTGCACGGTACGGAAGAGGTTGCAGGCCGCGGCGACGGTCGGCTGGTCGACGACGTCGGCGAGGACATAGCTGGTCCAGGGCCAGGAGCCGGAGGGTCCGACCATGTGCTGGTCGTCGTCGATGGTGCCGATGACCTGGACGCCCGGCAGTTCGTGCAGCTGGCGCAGCATGCTGGTGAAGCCGTCCCAGACCGCCTTGCCCTGCCCGGTCGGCAGGTCGAAGAAGTTCTGGTTGACACCGATGCAGAACAGCACGCGCAGGGGTGCCTGGGGGGAAGTGGACATGGTGATGTCACCTTTCGTGAACAGAAGTTGGGAGCAGGCCGGACTGGGTCAGATATAGCCGGGGAACGGGTCGACGCCCATGAGCACCGCGCCCGCCCCGTCGTACAGGCCCTCCTGGAGGAAGGCGTGCTGCGGCACCACGGAGGCGTCGCGCAGGTAGCGCTGCATCGGGCTGCCGTCGGCGATGGCCCGGATGCCGGCGAGCTGGTAGGCGGTGCGGGCGACGTCGAAGGAGTCGTGCGCGAGGGTCGTGGAGGCGAGGCGCAGCAGGCTGGCCTGGTGGGAGGTGGCCGGGTCGCCGCTCAGCACGGTCTCCCACACCTCTTCGGTGATCTCGTAGAAGAAGGCGCGGGCCGAGCGGAGGCGGGCCTCGGCGCGGCCCACCGCGATCCGGTACGCGGCG
The DNA here is from genome assembly GCF_042730865.1 of Streptomyces sp. NPDC059897. Taxonomy (NCBI): domain Bacteria; kingdom Bacillati; phylum Actinomycetota; class Actinomycetes; order Kitasatosporales; family Streptomycetaceae; genus Streptomyces; species Streptomyces sp. NPDC059897. The sequence continues at coordinate 533,874 of NZ_JBHWKQ010000001.1, forward strand.
CGGTCCGCGGCGACCGGTCCCCCGGTGTAACTGGCGCGCCCGCCCTCCGTGATGACCTGGTCGAGCGCGGCCCGTGCCACGCCGAGGCCGACGACGGCGAGGACCTGCGCCGCGTACGGGACGGCCGGGTAGCGGTAGAGCGGCTCGTCGACGGTGGGCTCGCCGCCGCGCACGAAGGTCCACTCCTCGGGCACGACGACGCCGTCGACGGCGAGGTCGTGGCTGCCGGTGCCGCGCATCCCGATGACGTTCCAGTTCTCGACGATCTCGACGTCCTCGGGGCGCAGCACCGCGGTGCGCGGCCGGCCCGTCCGGTCCTCGCCGGCCTTGATGCCGACGCCGAGGACGTCGGCACCCTTGCAGCCGCTCGCGAACTTCCAGCGGCCCGAGACCCGGTAGCCGCCGTCGACCGGTTCGGCGCTCTGCACGGGGAAGAGGCCGCCGGCGAAGGCGACGTCGGGCCCGTCGGCGTAGAGCCGCTCCTGGGTCTCCAGGGGCAGCGCCGCGAGGTAGATCAGGGAGGAGCCGAAACTGGCGACCCAGCCGGCCGAGCCGTCGACCCGGGATATCCGCTCGATCAGTCGCAGGAATTCGGCGGGCGGCAGCGGTTCGCCGCCGAAACGCCGCGGGGCGCTTGCCCGGTAGAGGCCCGCCTTCTTGAATTCGGCGATCATGTCGCGCGGTACGTGCCGCGCGTTCTCGAATTCCGCCCTGCGCTCGGCCACCAGGTCAAGCACGTGCTCGAAGGCCGCGCCGGTGGCGGTCGAGGGCGGATCCAGTGTCTGTGTCATGAGTAATTCCCCTGCCTGGGCTGCGAGTTGATCGCTCGAACTCGATGCACCCATAACGCTATGCGGGCGGCGGTGCGCCAACAATTGGGAATGGGCGGCGCCGCGTAGGGGATTTCCCTGATCGTTTACGGGGTCGTGGCCCGCAGCGGCAGCCGGAAACGGAAGACGGTGCCGCGCGGGGAGTTCGGGCACGCCTCGATGTCGCCGCCGTGGCGGGTGACGATGCGATGGCTCAGGGCGAGGCCGATGCCGTGCCCGTTGCCCTTCGAGGTGAACACCCCGTCGAAGATCCGCCCGTCCGACGAGGCCGGGAGGCCGCCGCCGGTGTCGCGCACCTCGACCACCGCGCGGTCGCCGTCCCGGCGGGTGGAGACGGTGACCTCGCCCGGTTCGTCGGGCCAGCGGGCCATCTCTTCAAGGGCGTTGAAGGCGAGGTTCATGACGACCTGCCCGATGAGCACCTTCTCGCAGCTGACGGGGAGGTCCGCGGCCGTGCGTTCCCAGCGCACGGCGACCTGGTGAGCCCTGGCCCGTACGTGGACGAAGTACGCGCAGTCGGCGACGATGTCGTTCAGGTCGACGGCCCGTTTCGCGTCCTCCAGGCGCACCACGTAGGCGCGCAGGCTCGACAGGATCGTGGTGGCCCGCTCCAGTTGGCGGGCGGCGTGGTCGAGGCCCCAGCGCAGCGGGGCGTGTTCCGGGGTGTCGTCGATGCGGCCGAGGGCGCCCGCGACGAAGTTGTGGGCTGCGGCGATGGGCTGGCTGACCTCGTGGGCGATGGCCATCGCCATGTCACCCATGGCGTTGTAGCGGGCGAGGTGGTTGAGGTACTGGGCGTCGCGCCGGTGCTCCTCCTCGGTGTGCACGGTGTCGGTGATGTCGTGGAAGAGGAGCAGCAGGCCCCGCAGGTCGTTCTCGATGTCGATGTACTGGCAGCGCGCCGCGAACCAGCGGTCGGGGCCGCCGCCCGCCTCGTCGGACACCGAAAGGCGGTAGCGGGTGTCGGTGGGTCGGCCTCCCCGTGAGGTGTCCTTCAGGACGTCGCGCAGGACGGCGGTGGAGTCCGCCGCGAGGAACTCGGTGAAGTCCGTGCCGAGCATGTCGTCGGGGTCCCGGTCGAGCAGGATGCCCGCCGATTCACCGGCGAAGACGATCCGGCCGGCGTCGTCGAGCACCACGATGCCCTCGTCGAGGTTGCGCAGGAACGCCTGCAGCCTGGCCTCGGTGCGGGTCAGATCGCGGCGGGTGGCCTTCTCCTCGGCGATGTCGCGGAACTGCACCATGACGACGGGCCCCACCGACAGTTCCACGCGCACGGCGAGTGCCTCGCTGAGGATGTCGGTGCCCGTCTTCGACCGGTAGCACCACTCGATGCGGCTGCGGCCCTGGTCGGCGGCGCGCTGCAGCCAGGCGACGCCGATGTGCCGCGCGTACTGCGCCGCGTTGGAGCTCATGTCGGGGGCCTTGAGCGGCTTGAGCTCGTCGAGGGTGAAGCCGAGCGCGGTGCGCGCCGCGGGGTTGGCCCACAGGATGTCCTTGGTGCGGGCGTCGTGCACCAGGACGCAGCCGTCGATGGCCTCGAAGAGGCGGGCCAGGTCGGGGCAGGCGAGGTCGGCGGTGGCGGGCATCGGATCTCACACCTCCTCGGGGCGCAGTCCGCAGCGCATCATGTCGCCGATGAGCGCGCCGAGGGTGTCGGCGTCCGTCTTCTCGCGGATGCGTGCCCGGTGGGCGTCGACCGTCTTCAGGCTGATGCCGAGCTGCCGGGCGATCACCTTGCTGGGCACACCCTCGACGACCTGGCGCAGGATCTCGCGCTCGCGCGGGCTCAGGTGGGTGATCCGCTCGCGCAGGGAGCGCTGCTCGGCGCGGCGCGCGTAGCGTTCCCCGGCCACGCGGAGGGCGTTCTGCAGGATGTCGAGCAGCCGCTGGGGGTCGTAGGGCTTCTCCAGGAAATCGACGGCCCCGGCCTGCAGGGCGCGTACCGACATGGGGATGTCGCCGTGCGCGGACACGAAGACGATGGGCAAGGCCGCGCCCCGGTCGTTGAGGAGTTCCTGTACGTGGAATCCGCCGATGCCCGGCATGCGTACGTCGAGGACGAGGCAGGCCGGGCGGTCCGGGTCGAAGGCGTCGAGGAAGGCGTCGGCGTCGGTGAACCACTCGGTCCTGATGTGCACGGACTCCAGCAGCCAGGCCAGGGAGAGGCACAGCTGCTCGTCGTCGTCGAGCACGTAGACGAGGTCGGCCGCCGGCTCACCTGTCATGATTCCTCGCTTTCGTCGTGTGTACGGGCCTCCGGCCGCGGGCGGCCGAGGACCATTCCCCCTGCGAACACGGCGAGCACGGTGTGCCAGATCCTTTCATCGAGCCGCGTCCTGCGGAAGAACACGATCACGGCCGCATCAGCACGGAGGCCGACGGATGGCTCTCGGCGAAGTTCCCGGGCAGTGGCGCGACGAGCACGTTCTCGGTCCGGGTCCGGGCGATCCGCCACGTGCCGTCGTCCTCGCGCCGGAAGGCGTTGTTGAGGCGGCTGGAGCGCAGCAGCGCGGTGCCGTCGGAGTAGAGCCAGGGCTGCATGTGGATCCACTGGCCGGTGGCGGTGGCGCCGTCGACGTGGATCTGTTCGGACGTCAAGTAGTGGGCGTTGAGGACGAGTTCGGGGTCGTGGCGTTCGCCCCAGAACGCCTCGAAGTGGGCCCGGACCGCGGCGTGCCCCTCGGCGCGGCCGAACTGGCCGTCGTAGTACTCGCCGACGCCCTCCCACACGGCGTCCTCGGCGTACAGCTCCATGATGAGGTCGATGCGGTGCGTGTCGTCGCGCACGCCGAACTCGGGGCACGGGGTGTCGCACAGGAACATGTAGCGGGCCTGGAGGCGCCGGATGTCGGCCTCGGCCTCAAGGGTCTCGATGCGGCCGACGAGGGCGGCGAGGGTGTGCGGATCGGTGTGCGTGGCGGCGTGTGGATCGGTGTGCGTGTTGGTGTGCGTGTCGGTCATCGGTGGGCGCCTTCCGTGGTGTCGGGCGTGGTGAGCGCGGACTCGATCCAGGCGCCGTGCGCGAGGAGCGCGGATTCGGCGCGGGCCGGGCCGACGGCCTGGATGCCGAGCGGCAGTCCGTGCGCGTCGCGCAGCCCCGGCACGGTCACCGCGGGGAGGCCGAGGGCCTGCCAGGCGCGGCTGAGCACGGGGTCGCCGGTGGCGTCGATGCCCTCCGGTGCGGCACCGAGGGCGGCCGGGCCTACGACGACGTCGTACGTGGCGAACAGTGCGGCGACGCGGGCACGGGCCTGCTCGACGGTGCCGCGGGCCGCCGCATAGTCGGTCCCGGAGGTCGCGGCGCCGGTGTGCAGCAAGTTCCGCAGGGGCTCGCTCAGCCGGGCGGACAGGTCGAGCTCCGCCGCGCGTTCGCGGGCCGCTTCGTACGCCATCACGACGGGGTGCGCGGCGGTGACCTCCGCGATGAGCTTCTCCTCCGGGAAGGGCTCCACCACGGCCCCGGCGGCGGTCAGCCGTGCCCGTGTCGTCTCCACCGCCTCCCGCATCGCGTCGCTCACGTCGGCGAACTCGGCGCCCCACAGCAGGACGCGCGGCGGCGCCGCCCGCCCTGGTGTCTCGCCGGTGAGGGCATGCCAGGCGACGGCGAGGTCGCGGACCCCGGCGGCGTAGAAACCGTGGCTGTCCAGGCTGGGGCTGAGGCCGACCACTCCGTCGACGGGGAAGCGCCCGTGGGTCATGACCAGGGCCGCGACACCGCAGAACGCGGCGGGCCGGGTGACGGAGGCCGCCGTCTGGGAGCCGATCGCGAGCGGCACGTGTCCGGCGGCGACGGCCGCCGCCGAGCCGCTGGACGAGCCGCCCGGGGTGTGTCCGGGGGCGGCGGGATTGTGGGTGGGTCCGGGCGCGAAGAAGGCGAACTCGGTGGTGACGGTCTTGCCAATGACATCGACGCCGGTGTCCCGCCAGGCCCGCACGATCGCCGCGTCGGCCGTGGCCGGCGGGCTGTCGGCGCGCAGCCGCGAACCGCAGCGGGTGGGGTGCCCGGTCACATCGATGATGTCCTTGACGCCGAAGGGAACTCCCTTGAGCGGACCCGTGGTTGGCGCGGGCTCGCGAACCGGCGCGACCCACGCCCGTACCTCGGACTCCGTCTGCGCGATGCGGGCCTCGGCGCGGGCGCGCGCCGCCGCCGCGCTGGCGCGTCCCGCCGCGAGGTCGTCGACCAGCTCCCGCAGGGACCAGGGCTGCCACAGGCTCATGCGTTGTCCTCCCATTGCGCGTCGGCCTCCCAGTAGTCCATCCCCGCCGCGCTGACCGCATGGCGCCACGGGGAGGTGCGCCGCAGCGTCGGTTCGACGCGGGCGGTGACGGCGTCGGCCGCGTCGGGGCCGTCGGCGTCGACGGTCCAGTGCACCCAGCCGAGTTCGCGCCCCTCGGCGTCGTGGGTGAACAGGTCGACGTGCCGCCATCCGTAGTCGAACGTGTCGTTGTAGCAGGTCAGCGTCATGCGCCGGCCGTCCGTCGGCGCGCCCCGCATCGCGCCGGTCACGCGGTCAGCGACGTGGGGATCGAGTGGAACTGGCGGCGGAAGTAGACGAGCGCCCCCGATCCGTCCTCGCCGACGAGCACCCGCTCCGCCTCGATGAACATCACGGTGTGCGAGCCGCGTACGGCGGTGCCGGTGACCCGGCCGACGACCGAGGCGGCGGAGCCCTTGAGCACCGGGACGCCGGCCAGTGTGTGGTCCCATACGTCGCCGCAGGCCGCGAAGCGTTCCTCGGCGGGCACACCGCCCGCGAAGGCCTTGGCGACGTCGGCGTGGTCGGGTCCGAGGACGTTGACGCAGACGCGGCCGTTCTCGGTGAACAGGTCGTGGCTGCGGCTGGACTGGTTGATGCAGACGAGCATGGTGGGCGGGTCGTCGGTGACGGAGCAGGCCGCGCTCACCGTGATGCCGGCGCGGCCGCGCGGTCCGTCCGTGGTGACGATGTTGACGCCTGCGGAGAGGTTCGCCATCGCGTCACGGAACGAGAGTTGGTTCGGGGTGAGTCGGCCCACCGCTGCCCTGCGAGTCACGGGTGTCATGGCTGTCACGGTAGGACGCGGCGGGCGGCCCGCGATATCGAGAGTTCCTTCGGGGCGCCTCAGGATTTCCCCTATTCCGGGCGAGGCCATTCCCAATTGGCCCGCCCCCGCCACGGTTCTAGCGTCTTGGGCATCGAACGACGGAGGCACGATGACGCTTGAGTTCAGTGCGGACACCGTCCACGACCTCGCCCCGCACGATCTGGTGGGCGAGGACCGCGTGGCGGGGCGCATGTACACCGATCCCCGGCTCTTCGAGCGGGAGATGACCGCGATCTTCGAACGGACCTGGGTGTGGGTCGCCCACGACAGTGAGCTGCCGAAGGCGGGCAGCTTCAAGTCGACGTACGTGGGCCGGCAGCCGGTCATCGTGACGAAGGACCGCAAGGGCAACGTCAACACCCTGCTCAACCGCTGCCGGCACCGCGGCGCGAGCCTGTGCGAGCAGCGGACGGGCCAGGCCAACGGCTTCACCTGTCCGTACCACGCCTGGTCCTACGGCCTGGACGGCAAGCTGCGCGGCATCCCGTACCCCGACGGCTACGAAGGCGTCGTCGAGAAGGGCGAGTTGGGGCTGCGCAAGCTGCGCACCGAGTCGTACGCCGGCATGATCTTCGCGACGTTCGCGGAGGACATCGAGCCGCTGGAGGACTTCCTCGGTGATGTGAAGCTGTGGATCGACCGGTTCATGAAGCAGGGCGGCGGCTATCCGGTGAAGGTGCTGGGCACCCACCAGTTCCGCTTCCGCGGCAACTGGAAGATCCAGCTGGAGAACACCACCGACGGCTACCACTTCCCGATCGTGCACCGCTCGTGGATGGCGTCCGTGGACGCCGAGACGGCGGACATGATGTCGTTCATGACCGACCCCTCGGCGGTCACCCACGACCTGGGCCACGGCCACAGTGTCATGCAGATGGTGCCCGGGCACGCGGACCTCGACGCCGACGACGGCACGGAGCCGCTCCAGCCCCGATTCGACGGCCTGGTGGACGAGTTGAGGTCCGCGGGACTGGACGACACGGCCGTCCGCAAGCTGGTGCGGGCCGTGCACGGCACCGGGTTCAACCTCAACCTGTTCCCGAACGTGTCGATGTCCAACTCGTTCCTGCGGGTGCTGCGCCCGCTGTCGGCGAACGAGACCCTCATCGAGCACGTGGCCCTCGGCCCCGACGGGCCGCCCGAGGTCGTCGACCCGGTCAACCGCGAACGGCTGCGCATCCACGAGCACTTCCAGGGCCCCTTCGGCTTCGGCACCCCCGACGACGCCGAGGGCTGGGACCGCGTCCAGCGCGGCGCCCAGGCCGCGCCCGACATGCCGATCCTGGTCAACCGCGGCCTGTCCCGCGAGACACCCAGCCCCGAGGGCTGGCCGACCGCACATGTCACCGACGAGACCGGCATGCGCGCCGCGTACGCGCAGTGGAAGGAGATGATGCGCGATGACTGACACCCTGGCGACTCCCGCCGAGGGCCTGCTCGGCCTGTCGGACCCCCGCGTGCTGCGCGCGATCTCCCTCGTCTGGCACGAGGCCGACCTCCTCGACCGCGGCCTCTACGAGCAGTGGCAGCAGCTCTACACCGACGACGCGCACTACGTGATCCCGATCGACCCGGACACCGAGGACTTCGCCGGCTCCCTGAACATGGTGTACGACGACGCCCGTATGCGGCGGATGCGCGTGACCCGGATGACCGAGGGCTACGCCATCGCCGCGGTCGACGCCGCGCGCACCGTGCGGACGGTGTCCCGTTTCGTGCCCGAGGAGGTCAACGACGCCGAGGTGACGCTGCGTTCGGCGCAGGTGCTCGTCGCGTACAAGCGGGGCCGGCACGACCTGTGGGCCGGCGAGGTCACGCACCGGGTCCGGCTCTCCACCGAAGGGGACCGCATCGCCCTGAAGGTCGTACGCCTCGTGGACAGCGAGGACGCCGTACCGGCGGCCGGGTTCCTGCTGTGAGCGTCGAGGTCCGGGTCCGTGAGGTGACCGAGGAGACCCCCGACATCCGCGCGCTGCGGCTCGTGCGGGCGGACGGCGCGGCGTTTCCCGCGTACCCGGCGGGCGCGCACATCGACGTGAAGGGCCCCACCGGCGTGCTGCGCCAGTACTCGCTGTGCGGCCCGCCGTCCGACCCGTCCTCGCTGCTCATCGCGGTGAAGCGGGAACCCTCCTCGCGCGGCGGCTCGCTGGCCCTGCACGGGGTGGCCGAGGGCGACCGCCTGGAGATCGACGGCCCGCGCAACCTGCTGCGCCTCGCCGAGGACGCCGACCGGCACGTCCTGGTGGCGGGCGGCATCGGCATCACGCCGCTGCTGAGCATGGCCTACGAACTGCACCGCACGGGCGCCGACTTCGAGCTGCACTACTTCGCGACGAGCCGCGAACAGGCCGCGTTCGTCGACCTGTTGGAGCGGCGCGTCGAGTTCCCCGACCGGGTGCGGCTGCACTTCGGTACGGCCAGGCCCGAGCGGCCCGCACTGCTCGCCGCGACGGCCGCGGGACTCACGGGCGCGTCCCATGTGTACACATGCGGACCCGACGGCTTTATGCGGCAGGTCACCGACGTCTTCGAGCCGGTGGTCGGCGCGGCACATGTGCACATCGAGCACTTCGAGGCCGCCGAGGTGGACACGAGCGCCGACCGGGCGTTCACCGTCGAGCTGGACACCGGCGAGGTCTTCGAGGTCCCCGCCGACCGGTCGATCCTCTCCGTCCTGGAAGAGGGCGGCATCGACGTCTTCAAGTCCTGCGAGGAGGGCATCTGCGGCTCCTGCGTCTCCGGCGTCCTCGAAGGCACCCCGGACCACCGCGACAACTGCCTGTCCGCCGCGGACAGGGCGGCCGGCACACAGATGGCGCTGTGCGTGTCACGGGCCGGGACGGAGCGGCTCGTCATCGAGCTGTACTGACCGAGCCGTACCGAAGGAGACGCATGACCTCGACCGGAACCACGTCCCGCAAGCCGAGCGTGCTCAGAGTCGGCCTCGCCGCCGGCGTCGGCACCTCGCTGGAGTTCTACGACTTCGCGATCTACGGCACCGCCGCCGCCCTGGTGTTCGGCGAGCTGTTCTTCAAGACGGGCGACGCCTGGTTCGGCACGTTCATGAGCCTGGCGACGTTCGCGATCGGCTTCCTCATGGCGCCGCTGGGCGCCGCCCTGTTCGGTTCGCTGGGCGACCGGCGCGGCCGCAAGGTGGCCCTGCTCGCGGCGTTCGTCGCGATGGGCGCGGCCACCTTCGCCATGGGTGTGCTGCCGCCGTACGCCGCCATCGGCATCGCGGCACCGGTCCTCCTGGTGCTGCTGCGCCTGGTGCACGGCGCGGCGCGCGGCGGGGAGAACGCCGGTGCCGCGGTGTTCGCGATCGAGCACGCGCCGGACCGGCGGCGCGGCCTGTACGGCTCGTTCGTCGCGATCGGCTCGCCGGTCGGCTCGATCCTCGCCAACCTGGCGTTCGCCCTGGTGCTGCTGCTCCCGGAGGACGACGTGGTCGGCTGGGGGTGGCGGATCCCGTTCCTCGTGGGCGGCCTCGTCGTCCTCGTCGGCCTGTGGATCCGCAAGGGCGTCGCCGAGAGCCCGGTCTTCCAGGAGATGGCGGACAAGGAAGGCGGTCAACTGCCCTCCCACTCCCCCGTATTGGAGGTCCTTCGCACCAACTGGCGGCGAGTGGCGCTCACCGCCGGTGTGAACATCGGCCTCAACGCCAGCACGTTCGCGCTCGCCACCTTCATGCTCTCCTACGCCACCGCCGCCGCGCCCGAGGGCCTGGGCCTGCCCCGGCAGCCCATCGTGAACGGCAGCCTGATCGGGCTGCTGTGCCACGCCCTGCTGAACGTGGGCTCCGCCTGGCTGTCGGACCGGATCGGCCGCAAGCCCGTGATGATCGTGGGCGCGCTGCTCTCCCTGGCCTCGGCCCTGACGATGTTCCACGTCACCAGCGTGGGCACGGTCGCCGCCGTCAACACGGCCGTCATCATCGGCTTCTCCGCGACCGGCCTGCTGTTCGGCCCCATGTACACGTACTTCGCCGAGCTCTACCCGCGCGAGCAGCGCCAGTCGGGGCTCGGGGTCGGCTTCCACGTCGGCGCCGTGCTCGGCGGCGGCATCTCCCCGATGGTCGCGAACCGGATCATCTCGGGGACGGGCGACGCCCTCAACGTCGGCTACTACCTGGCCGCGCTCCTTCTCCTCACGCTGGCCTGCCTGTTCGCCCTCCCGGAGACGGCGCCGGCCCGTACCTCCGAGCGGGAGCGGGCCCCGGCCGCCCCCGAGCCCGTCACTCCAGGAGCACGATGAAGATCACCGCGATAGAAGCGATCCCCTTCGCCATCCCGTACCGAAAGCCCCTGAAGTTCGCCAGCGGCGAGGTGCACACCGCCGAGCACGTCCTCGTCCGCGTGCACACCGACGACGGCCTGACCGGGACGGCGGAGGCGCCGCCGCGGCCGTTCACGTACGGCGAGACGCAGGCGTCCATCGTCGCCGTGATCGGGCAGCTCTTCGAGCCGCAGCTGCTCGGCCTCTCCCCCGTCCGCCGCGAGGCCGTGCACGCCCGTCTGAACCGCACCGTCGGCAATCCGACCGCGAAGGCCGCGATCGACATGGCGCTGTGGGACATCGTCGGCCAGGCGGCGGACCTGCCCGTGTCCGAACTCCTCGGCGGCCACGGCGACTTCATGCGGGTCTCGCACATGCTGGGCTTCGCCCCGCCGCAGCAGATGGTGGACGAGGCGCGGCGGATGCGGGACACGTACGGCATCACGACGTTCAAGGTGAAGGTCGGCCGCCGCCCCTACCGCCTCGACGTCGAGGTGTGCCGGGCGCTGCGCGAGGCGTTCGGCGACGAGGTCGAGCTGTACGTCGACGGCAACCGCGGCTGGACGCCCTCGGAGGCGGCGCGTGCCCTGCGCGCCATGGACGACCTGGACCTGACACTGGCCGAGGAGCTGTGCCCGGCCGACGACGTGCTCGGCCGCCGCCGGCTCGTCGAGAGCTGCCCGGTCCCCTTCGTCGCCGACGAGAGCGTCACCCGCACCGGCGAGGTGACGCGCGAACTGCTCGGCGGCTCGGCCACCGCCATCAGCATCAAGACGGCCCGCACCGGCTTCAGCCACTCCCAGCGCGTGCTCTTCGAGAGCGAGGGGCTCGGCGTGGAGGTGGTGATGGGCAATCAGATCGACGGCCAGCTCGGCTCGTTGTGCTCGGTCGCCTTCGGTGCCGCGTACGAGGCGACCTCGCGCCGGGCGGGCGAACTCTCCAACTTCCTCGACATGACGGACGACCTGCTCGCCGAACCGCTGCGCATCAGCGAGGGCACACTGCGCGTCCGCGAGGGCGCGGGCCTCGGCATCGAACTCGACACCGAGAAGCTGAACCGCTACCGCCAGGACATCTGAATCCCCTTCCGCATCCCGCATCCTCAAGGAGCCGCATCATGACCACGTCCACCGAGCAGGCCACGGCCTCCGCGTCGGGCAACGCCGCCACCGCCGCGTTCGCCCAGAAATCCCGCTCCGGCGCCGCCAGCAGCACCGAGCGCGTCGACACCCTCGCCTCCGAACTCATCGCCGCCGTCCATGACATCGTCCGCCGCCACAAGGTCACGTACGCCGAGTACGACGCGCTGAAGGCGTGGCTGATCCAGGTCGGTGAGGACGGCGAGTGGCCGCTGTTCCTCGACGTGTGGATCGAGCACGTCGTCGAGGAGGTCGCGAACGAGTCCCGCGAGGGCTCCAAGGGCACGATCGAGGGCCCCTACTACGTGCCGGACGCGCCCGAACTGCCCGCCGAGGCCACGCTCCCCATGCGCCCCGACGAGCAGGGCACACCCCTCGTCTTCCAGGGGCAGGTCACCTCCGTCGACGGAACTCCGCTGCCCGGCGCGCGCGTCGAGATGTGGCACGCCGACGACGACGGCTACTACTCCCAGTACGCCCCCGAGCTCCCCGAGTGGAATCTGCGCGGCACCGTCGTCGCCGACGCCGAGGGCCGCTTCGCCATACACACCATCGAGCCGGCGCCGTACCAGATCCCCACCGACGGCTCCTGCGGCAACCTGATCGCCGCCGCGGGCTGGCACGCGTGGCGCCCCGCCCATCTGCACCTCAAGGTGTCGGCGGCCGGCCACCAACTCATCACCACCCAGCTGTACTTCAAGGGCGGCAGCCACATCGAGGACGACATCGCGCAGGCCGTGAAGCCGGAGCTGGTCCTCGCCCCGACCACCGCCACGAACGGCACGGGACACGAGGTCACCTACGACTTCACCCTCGACCCCGCCTGACACTGAAACCGATTCGAGGAGCCCGGCCATGCTGTTCGCCGTCAAGATGGACGTCCACATCCCCACCGATCTCGACCCCCAGGTACGCGCGGACACCATCGCCCGCGAGAAGGCGTACTCCCAGGAGCTCCAGCACAAGGGTGTCTGGCGGCACATCTGGCGCTGCGTGGGCCAGTACTCCAACCTCAGCGTCTTTGACGTCCGCGACAACGACGAGCTCCACGACATCCTGTGGGGCCTGCCACTGTTCCCGTACATGTCCCTGGAGGTGACACCGCTGGCCGCGCACCCGTCGGACATACTGCGCGAATGACGTCTGCGCTTCCCGCAGGGCTCGCGCTCTGCCATGACCTCACCCCGACGACATGGGTGCGCGCGGCCCTGCCGGACTTCGCGGCCGGCATGGTCGGCTCACTGCTGCCCGCCGGGTACGAGCGGTACGTGCGGGTGCTGCACCCGGCCGACTGCGACGGGGACGGGCCCGGCGAGGGCACGCTGCCGGGCCCGCTCGCGGCACCGCTGGCGGAGATCCTGGCGGTCGGCACGGCCACACCCCGGGACTGCTTCTTCGGGGTGTGGGAGGGATGCGGTTACCTGGAGGACGACCGGAGTGCGGTCGATGTCACGGGCGCGCCCCGCCTCGAACTGCCGCACCGCGGATACGCCGTGTTCCATGGCCCGCTCACCGCGGTGACGGCCCTGTCGCTGGATCTCGTCGGCGAACTCGGCGAGCCGGCCGACGTGGAGGACGCCCTCGTCCCCGACCTGTGGTGGCCGGCCGACCGCTCCTGGTTCGTGCACGGGGACACCGATCTCACGGCGACGTGGATCGCCTGCTCCGCCGCGACGGCGGAGCAGCTGCTCGCACACCCGGACCTTGAGGCCGTGCCGATGGACCCGGCCTCACCGGTGCTCCCCTGACTGTCCGGTCAGTCGGCGAGCGCGCCCATCGGGTCCCAGGCGGGCAGCACGATCGGCGGCTCGTCGAGGGCCGCGGACAGCTCCGGTGGGAGCGCGGAGCGGCGGACCGCGACCTCGAAGACATGCTCGCCGAACCACGAGTCGTTCATGGTCCAGAAGCCCTTGTCGGCCTTCTCGTCGCCCCAGCTGTTCTCGACCCGCCAGCGGCGCGGCACGCCGTCGACCACGTCGACGCCGGTGAAGAGCATCGCGTGGGTCATCTGCGTCTCGTGGTGGAGGAGCCGGTCCGCCTTGTCGAGGTCGAACGGCGCGTCGTAGACGGCCTCGTAGTCGAAGAGTTCGGCGTCCCAGATCCCGAGGTCGGGGCGCATCTGCTGGGCGACGTCGCACCCGAACCAGACCGGTTCGCCGCCCACCACGGCCTCCATGGTGAGCCGCTTGAGCAGGTCGACGTCCGCGTTGAGGTACACCACGGGCGGGGCCTCGACGACATTGCCGAGGTGCTCGACGGTGAACGTACGGCCGACGGGGCTGGACTCGCGCGGATCGTGCACGAGACACACGTACTCGTCGAGGGGTATCTGCACGTACGCGTCGGCGAACTCGGTCGGTGTCAGCCAGCCCTCGCGGTGGAACTCCTGGTCGCTGTCCCGCCACTGCCACAGGAACGTCCGGGGCGGCGTGCCGAGGTGGATGCTGAGTACGCGGTGGACGGCGCCGAGCACCTCCGCCTTGCGGGCGCGCTGCGCCTCGACGCCGTCGGCCGCCGCGCGGCGCACGTCACGGGCTCCTTGGCGGAGCAGGCTCATCAGGGCCCGGTTCATCGGCCCGGTCGCCGACGAGCTCTCGGTCTCCGGCATCGCCGACTTGGGTACGAGGCCGTGCTTGGCGACCAGCGCCACGAACATGTTCCACTGCCCGCCGTCGCTGATCGGATCGCCGAGCAGATGCGCCACGGTGCGGTCGTCGACATCCCGGTCCGAGGTGTCGATGACACTCTCCAGGAAGTGGTTCGCGCGCTCGAACTTGTCCCACCACAGCACGTAGTTCTGGGAGAACTCGAAGTCCTTCACACCGAGTTTGCGCGCGGCGCCCACGCGCAGCAGATTGAGCCCGGCGAACATCCAACAACGGCCGCTGCGCTTCTGGTTGGTGACCTTCCAGTCGTCCAGGTGGTGCGAGACGGTGTGGTCGATCGCCGTGACGATCCGCCGGTCCAGTGCGATGTCGTCGACCGTCGTCTGCGTCACGGCGTTCTGCATCAACCGGTTCGCCGGACGAGCGGCGAACTCCTTCTCATACCCCGCGATATGAGCGGCGGTCAGGCCCCGGTCGCCGTCGGCGGAAGCGTCGGTGGAGCGAGAGGTGTGCGGGTGTCCGAGCGTCACAGTATCCGCTTCCCGTTCTTGAATCGGCCCGTGCTCACGCGGGGCCTTCGGCAGGTAAAAGGGGTAACGCGCTCTCACCGTCGCACGGCCGTTCTAGCCAGTCAACGGACCAACCCGCACGGTAGTTGGCCCCGCCACTCAGTTCTCGGCGTCCTGCGGATACCACCGCAGTTCGACCGTGTTCCCGTCCGGATCCTTGACGTACACGGACTGCGCCTGCCCCCGCGCACCCCACCGCGGCACGGGCCCCTCCAGAACCTCGAACTCCCCCGAGTCGATGACCTGCTGCCAGTCGAGCGGGTCGACGACGAGGCAGAAGTGATCGACGTTGGACTCGACCCGAGCGGCGGCGAACAGGTCGATGACGGTGCTGCCGTCGATCCGCACGGACGGGAACGGCACCTTCCCGGCCCGCCACTCCTCCACCCGCTCGGGCGCGAGCCCCAGGCGTCCGGTGTAGAACTCGAGCGACTTGTCGACGTCGGCCACGTTCAGCACCAAGTGATCAAGAGCTTTGACACGCATGGGTTCCGTCCCCGTTTCTGTCGGCTGCTTACTGCTGGCCTGCTTAGCCCAGCAGCAGCCCGACGGCAAGGACTATTCCCGCCGCACCCCGCCACCGCTCACGTATTCACGTCGTACGCCCTCCCCAACACCCGCGCGAACTCCTCGTCCACCTCGCCGACTTCGCCCAGCGGGACCCGCAGGCCCATCTCGTCACCCATCCCCTTCGCCGTGAGCAGGCGGCCCGCCGGCTGCTCCCCCGGCAGCCGCAGCCCCACGTCGACGCGGGTGCGGGTGGTGGGGCGGATGCGGGCGAAGGTGCGGCGCGGTCCGACGAGGGCCACGAACGTCTTGCGTGCCTGGATCGTCACCTGTTGCAGCTCGGCGGCGCGCAGGAGAACCGCGTCGAGTACCGGCCGCAGCTCCGGCCGGTCGGCGTACTGCGCGTCGATCAGGTCGTCCGCGCTCTGCCGCAGGAAGTCGGGGTAGCCGAAGGTCTCGTGCACCAGGAGCATCTGCGCGTACCCGGTCACGCCCCGCGCGCCCAGCCACTCGCGCAGCTCCTGTTCGCCGTCCGGCGCCAGCTCCCGGATGCGTCCGGTCCAGGCCGTGAGCGTCTCCCCGGTGCCGCGCTCCAGCAGCCCGATCTGCCACTCCCGCATGTCCTGCCAGGACTTGATTCTGGGGGTCTCCGCCATGGGGTCACCGTATCGATCGCGGGCGTCGACAGCAGGGCAGCGGCAGCGCGGCAGAAGCACAGCGGGCTCAAATGTACGTACAGCTTGCGCCAGAATCCCCACAGCCACTTGTACGTCGCGAGGAAATCGACCTAGCGTAGATGTACGTACATTATCGGGAGGGATTCTCTTGGTGACCAAGCAGCACCACCGGACGGTGATCGTGGGTGGCGGCTCGGCCGGGATTTCGGTCGCGGCGCGGCTCCGGCGCGCCGGTGAGCGGGACGTCGCGGTCCTCGACCCGAGCGAGCGGCACTACTACCAGCCGCTGTGGACGCTGGTCGGCGGCGGACGGGCGCCACTCAAGGAGAGCGTGCGGCCGCAGGGCTCCGTGATGCCGAAGGGGGTGCGGTGGATCCGGCGCGCCGCGGTCGCCGTCGACCCGGAGAGCCAGGAGGTGACCCTGGACGACGGCGGTGTCGTGCACTACGACCACCTCGTGGTGTGCGCCGGCATCCAGCTGGACTGGGGCGGCGTGCCCGGCCTCGAGGACGGACTCGGCCACAACGGCCTCTCCAGCAACTACCTGCCGCACACCGCGCCCGTGACCTGGCGTTTCATCCGCGACACCCGCTCCGGCAGCGCCGTGTTCAGCATGCCGCCCGGACCCATCAAATGCGGCGGCGCCCCGCAGAAGATCGCCTACCTCGCCGCCGACCACTGGCGCCGACAGGGCGTCCTCGGCCGGATGGACATCCACCTGGTGCTCCCGACGGACACCATCTTCGGTGTCCCGGAGTTCGCCCGGGTCCTGGAGGGCGTGGCCCGCCGGTACGGCATCCACGTCCACTACGGCAGCGAGGTCGCCGAGGTCCGCCCCGAGTCCCGCGAGGTCGTCGTCAGCGATCTCGGCACCGGCGACAAGACCACCATCCCGTACGACATGGCCCATCTCGTACCCCCGCAGAGCGCCCCGGACTGGATCAAGCGCAGTCCGCTCGCGGACGCCGCCAACCCGGCCGGCTACGTCGAGATCGACAAGCACACGATGCGGCACGTCCGCTACCCCAACATCTGGGCCCTCGGCGACGCCGGCTCCTCACCGAACTCGAAGACCGGCGCGGCCGTGCGCCAGCAGGCGCCCGTCGTCGTCGAGAACCTGCTCGCGACGGCACACGGCAAGGAACCGCTCGCCGTCTACAACGGCTACTCCTCGTGCCCACTGACCACGGCCCGCAACAAGATGCTGCTCGCCGAGTTCGACTACAGCGGCCGGCCCACCCCGTCGATCCCGCTGATCGACACCGTCCGCGAGCGCACCGACATGTGGTACCTCAAGCGGCACGGACTGCCGTTCCTGTACTGGAACCTCATGCTCCGCGGACTCGCGTGACCCCCACACCTCCCGCCGCCGGCAGCTTCACGACCCAGGAGTCCGTCATGCCCCAGGAGCCCGTCACCCACGACGGCACCGGCCCGCTGATATTCGAGCAGTTCTACCTCGACTGCCTCTCGCACGCCTCGTACCTCATCGGCGACCGCACCACCGGCCGCGCCGTCGTCGTCGACCCCCAGCGCGACGTCAACGACTACCTCGCCACCGCCGCACACCACGGCCTCACCATCGAGCGTGTCATCGAGACCCACGTCCACGCCGACTTCCTCTCCGGCCACCTGGAACTGGCCGCACGCACCGGCGCCCGCATCTCCTACGGCGCCGCCGCCGACGTCGCCTTCGACACCGACCCCCTCGCCGACGGACAGCACATCCGCCTCGGCGAGGTCGACCTGCAGATCCTGCACACCCCCGGCCACACCCTGGAGTCGGTGTGCGTCGTCGTCCGCGAGCACCCCGCCGACCCCGTTCCCTACGGCGTCCTCACCGGCGACACCCTGTTCATCGGCGACGTCGGCCGCCCCGACCTGCTCAGCGCGCGCGGCAGGTCCGCCGAGGAGATGGCCCGCGCCCTGTACCGCTCCACCCGCGAGCGCCTGCTCACACTCCCCGACGCGACCCGCGTCTTCCCTGCGCACGGGGCGGGCTCGGCCTGCGGCAAGAACCTCTCGACCGCGCTGAGCTGCACCATGGGCACCCAGCGCAGCACCAACTACGCCCTGGCCGACATGTCCGAGGACACCTTCGTCGAGGCCGTGACATCGGGCCAGTCCGCCGCGCCCGCCTACTTCTCGTTCACCTCCGCACGCAACCGCGAGACACGTCCGGTGCTCGACGAGGACGCACCCGTGCCCACACTCACCCCCGACGCCGTACGACAGTCCGTCGCGGGCGGCGCGACCGTCCTCGACACCCGCGCCCCGGACGACTTCGCCGCCACCCATCTGCCCGCCTCGATCAACGTCCCGCTCGGCGGCCGGTTCGCCGAACTCTGCGGCGAGGTCCTCCCGTCCGGCACCGACCTCGTCCTGTGCGGGGACCCCGCCACCGCGCGCGAGGCCCGCAACCGCCTCGCCCGCATCGGCTACGACCGGGTCATCGGCGCCCTGTCCGCCGACACACTGCCCACCGAACACACGGTCTCGATGCCGCGCGTCGAGGCAGCGCCCCTCGCCGACCGCCTGACGGAGACCCCCCGCCCCTTCACGGTGCTCGACGTACGCGGCCCCGGCGAGATCCACGACACCGGCACACTCCCCGGCGCCCGCCTCATCCCACTGCCCGAACTGACCGCCCGCCTAAGCGACTTGACGACCGACCAGCCACTCATCGTCGTCTGCGCCAGCGGCAACCGGTCCTCCGTGGCCGCCTCCGTGCTCCGGGCCCGCGGCTTCGACGCCGACGACCTGCGCGGCGGCTTCTCCGCATGGCACGGACCGGTCGAGCGCCCGGCCGACGGGGGCGGCGTCCGCGCGTGAGCACTCTGATCCTCGCCGTGCTCTGCGGCGCCGTCGTCGGCCTCGCCCTCGGCGGACTCGGCGGCGGCGGTGGCGTCCTCGCGGTCCCGGCCCTCGTCTACCTCCTGGGCGTCGACCCGGCCGACGCGGGCACCACCAGCCTGGTCATCGTCACCGTCACCTCGGCCACTGCCCTCGCCCGCCACGCCGGCACAGGAACCGTCCGCTGGCGCACGGGCGTCCTGTTCGCCGCGGTCGGCGCGGTGCCCACGATCGGGGCGTCGATGCTCGCGCACCGCCTCCCGCAGAACCTGCTGACCGGCGCGTTCGCCGTACTGGCCGGGGTGGCCGCCACGGTGATGCTGCGCGGCACCCGCGCCCGTGGCGACACGGCCCGGACCCGCCTGCCCGCACGGGCGACGGCGGGGCCCGCCCCCGCCGTCGTACAAGTCCAAGAGACAGAAGAGACGCAAGAGACACAGGGGACACGAGAGACGAAGACAGTCATCGAAGCCGACCGCGGCGGCCCGCTGCGCACCGCAGGCGCCGGGGCCGGGCTCGGTGCGGTGACCGGGCTGCTCGGGGTGGGCGGCGGGTTCCTCGCCGTACCCACCCTGGTGTCCGTGCTGCGGCTGCCGATGCGGGTGGCCGTCGGCACCAGCCTCGTCGTCACCCTCCTCAACTCTCTGGTGTCCCTCACCACGCGCCTGACCACCGAGGGCATCTCCATCGACCCGGCGGTGCTCGGCCCCTTCGTCGGCGCCGCGATCCTCGGGGCGTGGGACGCGAGGCGGCTCGCGGCCAGGCTGTCAGGACCGGCACTGCAACGCACGTTCGCGGTCCTGCTGCTCGCGACGGCGGCGTTCATGCTGGTGGACGCGTTCGCGTGAGCGGGTCCCGCCGTTTGCACCGCCTCCGTAAATCGACGAGCATGCATCCCGTGCCCACCAGCAGCTCACAGTCCGGCCCCCGTCCGCTCACCCGGTCCAAGGGCAGGCCGCTGTGGTCCCAGCTCCGCGCCGACCTGCTGCGGCGCCTCGAGGACGGCGAGTTCCGGGACGTCTTCCCCGGCGAGCACGACCTCGTCGCCGAGTACCAGGTGAGCCGGCACACCGTCCGCGAGGCACTGCGCACGCTGCGCGCGGAGGGCCTGGTCACGGCGCAGCGGGGCCGGGTGTCACGGTTCGCCGCCAGTCGGCCGCTGGAACAGAAGGTCGGCGAGGCGTACAGCCTGTTCCGCTCCGTCGAGGAGGTGGGAGCGGTCCAGCGCAGCGTCGTCCGCCGCCTCGACGAACGGGCCGACGGTGTCATCGCCGCGCGCCTCGGCCTGGAGGAGTCCACTCCCCTCGTCCACCTCGAACGCCTGCGCCTCGCCGACGGGGAGCCGCTCGCCGTCGACCGGGTCTGGCTCCCCGCGGACCTCGCCCGCCCGCTGCTGTCCGTCGACTTCACGCACACCTCGCTCTACGACGAGCTGGAACGCCACTGCCGTACGCACATCAGCGGCGGCTGGGAGCGGATCCGGGCCGTCGTGCCCACCCGCGCGGAACGCAAGCTGCTCGACTGCCCCGAGTCCACGGCGCTGTTCGCGATCGACCGGCTCGGCCACGACGCCGACCGCCGCCAGGTGGAGTGGCGCCAGACCCTGGTCCGCGCGGACCGCTTCGCGGTGGCCGCCGCGTTCTCGGCGGACGACGGCTACCGCCTGGGCGGCCCCGTCCCCACACCGTGACGCGGGCGCTCACAGCCGCCGCACACGCAGCACCCCGGTCCGCATCGGCAGGGTGAACTCGCCGTGGGCGGTCTCCGGCACACTCGCGAGGAAGCCACGGATCCGCCCCAACAGGGCCTCCCGCTCCCCTTCGGGCATGACCAGCACCCCCGCCCGCGTCGCGAGCGTCCGCACGAGCGAGTCCGCGGTACGGCGCTGCCCGTGCCCGAACTCGGCCTGCTCCGGCGCCCCGAACCGCGGAGCCGCCCCACGCTTCGGAAGGTGCATGCCCGCGGTCGCGGCACGCCAGGCGGCGGGAGTGTCACGGGGACCGACGGCCGCGGGTCCTGCGACCTGTGCGAGCCCGGCGACCCACTCCACCTCGTCGTCCATGAGGTTCCACAGCCCGGCCAGTACGCCGCCGGGCGCGAGGACGCGGGCGATCTCCGGCCCCGCGACCGCCATGTCGAACCAGTGCATGGCGTTCCCGGCCAGCACGACATCGACCGAGGCGTCCGGCAACGGAATCCTCTCCGCGCTCCCCGCCAGAGCCCGGACACCCGGCAGCGAGCGGCGCAGCTCGGCGAGCATGGCCGCATCCGGCTCCACGGCGACGACATCGGAGCCCAGCGCGTGGAGCGTGCCCGTCAGCTTCCCGGTCCCGGCCCCGAGATCGAGCACACGCGCCCCGGGCGCGACATCGAGCGCCCAACTCACGGCGTCCTGCGCGTAGTCGGGCCGATGCTCGGCATACGAGACCGCCGCCACCCCGAACGAGGAGGCGTGCCGATGCCGCTGCCGTTGCTCAGCGTCTCGTGCCTGTTTTACGTGCCTGGATGAGAACGGTTCGTGATCCACCGGGTCACCGTAGCCGTGCCGGGGCGGGTGGGCGAGAGGGCATGCGCAAGCCAACTCCCTTGCCATACGGGCCTGGTGGAGTCCAGGGCTACGCACGAGCCGCCCTCCGCACCGAACGCGGCCGGTACTCCACCACCGTCAGCGCCAACGACACATACCGCTCGACGAGTTCGTCGGGAGTCACCTCGCCGTCCGTGCGGTACCACTGCGCGATGGCGTTGCACATGGCGATCACGGCGCGGCGGGCGTCGTCCGGGTGAGGGGTGAGGAACACGCCCTCGGCGACGCCCCGTTCGATGACCTCGCGGAACTGCTGGGTGCCGCGTTCCTCGTTCTTGCGGTAGCGGGCGAGGTGTTCGGGTTCCAGGCTGCGGCCCTCGGTCAGCACGATGCTGCTCTTGACCGGGTGCTCGATACGGAACTGGACCGTCGCGGTGACCAGGGCTTCGAGCTGCTCGGCGGGGTCGTCGCCGGCTTCCTCGAGGGCGGTGCCGCAGGCGCCGAAGTAGGCGTCGAGGCCCTCTTCGAGGATGGCGACGAGCAGGTCCTGCTTGCCCTTGTAGTAGTAGTACAGCGCGGACAGGCTGACGCCCGCGCGCCCCGCGATGTCGCGGATCGAGGTGGCCCCGTAGCCCTGCTCGGAGAACTCTTCGCGGGCGGCCTCGATGATGGCCCGGTGACCTGCGGGGCGAGTGGACACGATGCTCCGATCTGCTGGGCCGCTCAGTCCGCCCCGCGACTGAACATTCGTAAAGCCGGCGACGGGAGCCGTTATCGTAGCGCCGTGTGTCCTCGGCGCCGAGCCCGCACCGGTCTCGTTTTGTGCCTAACGAACGTTCAGGGAAAGTGTCCGGCTCGGCGGCCCGCCCCCGTGCGGAC